>JAWKUK010000010.1:0-309604 GCA_041398605.1 Planctomycetota bacterium | reverse complement strand
GCCGCCGCATCGCTCGGCGCCGCGGGGTCGCTCGGCGCCGCGGGGTCGCTCGGTGCCTCAGCGTTGCCGGGGGCGGCCGAGCTCGCCGGGCTCCCTGAGTCGCCGGCTGCAACTCGACCTTGCTCCGACGCGGCCGTGGCTCCGGCGCCCTCCGCGCCCTGCGCGGCGGAGCTGCGCCCCTTGGCATGGGCCTCGGCCGCGATGGCGCGGGCCTCGCCTGCCACCGCAGCGAGCGCCTTGAGCTCCGCGCTCGAGGCCGCCCCCGCGCGCCCCGCTTGCTCGAGCGCGCGCGCGAGCTCATCCGCGGCCAGCGCCGCGAGCTCAACGCCCCAGACGCTCTCGTGCGCGCGCTCATCCGCCTTGGTCGCCGCTGCGAGCGCCACCAACACCGCGCCGAGGATCGGGGCCGCGGCAAAGGGCACGACGGGCGGCTGCGCGGCGTCGCGCAGGGCGCTCGGCCGCGTGGACCGCAGCACACGCTCCGCACACAGCCGCGCGAAGGCCCCGCCCGGCTGACGCGCCTCCTCCTCCACAGCCGCGACAAAGGCCCCGTCCAGGCCGAGCGCAGCGTCCGTGCGGCGCGCGATCTCGGCCCCGGGGACACGCGCCCCGCGCGACCAGGCGAGGCCGGCGGCGAGCGCCGCGACCAGCGCGACGAAGTGCGTGCCAGGGCCATGGAGCGGCGCGCCGGCGAGCAACGCCAAGGCGACGCCGACGCCGTAGGCCCCGAGGCCCAGGCTCGCCGCCTGCGCGCCCACGGCATGGTGCGCCCGCCGCGCGGCGCGCGTGAGCAGGGCCCCGATCGGCGCTGCGCTCAACGGCCGCCGGCCCCCGCGGGCGCCGCGCCCTCCGACGAGCCAGGCGCCGCGTCGGGCTCGGGCGCCTCGGGCAGCACCGTCGGCACGGACGCCTGCATCGAGGCCGGCGCCGCTTGCAGCGGCGCGAGCGACGCGATCAAGAGCACGTCCGCGCCGACGCGCGGCAGGAGCCAGCCATTGGGCAGCCACGAGCTCTGGGCGACGCACTCGGGCAACGCGGCGGTCAGCAGCGTGTTGCCCTGGCTGAAGAACGCGACGCAGGCGAGGTTGCCCTCCGCCGCGGCCGCGTACATCGGCTGGCCCTGATTGCGTCGCCCTTCGATCCAACGGGACCCGAGGTAGACCCACGCATGCCGGCGCATCGTGCGCCCACGCTCGAGGTCACGGATGAGGTCCTCGACGCGGTAGAAATAGGTCTCATCGCCCTCCTTCCAGCTCGCGTACAAGTGCACGCCGGGACCGGTCGGCGGGACGATGTCGAACGCCCGCGCCCCGGCGCGGAGCTCCTCCTCGGACGGCTGCGGGTCCTTCTTCACGTATTGCACGTTCTCCCCGCGCTCGAGGCCGAGCGCGAGCAGCGCCGCGTTCAAGATCTCGGCCGGCGCTTGCGTCACGAAGAGCGCCTCGTGCACTGCGCCGTGCGGATTGACGAGCAGGTACTCGAGGAGCTCGTCGCGGACCTGCACCGAGACCGGGAAACACAGCGCCTTGGCCGCCGAATCGACACGGACGCCGGCGTCGGCGAAGGCGCGCTCGAGCGCCGCGGCCGCCTCTTTGGCGTCCGGGAGGCCGGGGCCCGCCGGGTCCTGGGCAGGCGCCCCCGGGGCGGCCCCCGAGAAGGTGAGGAGCGGCGCGAGGAGGGCGGGTGCAAGGATTTGGAGTGCGATCATGGGCGGCCTCGGGCGGAGCGGGCCCCACAAGGTAGACCCTCCTCCGCCCTGGCTACAACGCACGAAACCGGTGAGGGTTCACCTCCGCCGAGCCGCGCCGACCCATACCCGACGGCGGCCTGCGGGATCCCGGGCGCCGCGCGCCATTTCCCGCGCGGAGCCGCGGCCTCCCTGGCGTACGCTCGCGCGCTGCAATGGAGGTCACGATCTTTGGGCTCTGCCTCGCCGGCGTCCACCTCGCCGGCCTCGCCTCGGCGTGGGACGCGATCATGACGGGGCGGACGCCGCAGGGCACGCTCGCCTGGGTCGTGTCCCTGGTGACCGTGCCCTACTTCGTCCTGCCGTTCTACTGGGTCTTCGGCCGCCGGCGCTACCGCGGCTACGAAGACGCGCGGCGCGAGGGCTACGGCCCCATCAATGACCTCGCGCAGACGCTGCGCGAGGAGGCCGGCGACCTGATCGTCGAGCTGCCCGAGCACCTGGAGGCGTACCAGGTGCTGGAGCACCTCGTCCACATGCCGTTCACACACGGCAACGACTTCACGCTGCTGCTCGACGGAGACGCGACGTTCGACGCGCTGTTCGAGGCGATCGAGCGCGCCGAGCGGTACGTCCTCGTGCAGTTCTTCATCGTGCGCGCCGACGCGATCGGGCGCGAGCTCCTGGCGCGCCTGGTCGAGCGCGCGCGCGCCGGCGTCGAAGTCTGCTTCCTCTACGACGAGGTCGGCAGCCGCGAGCTCGCGCGTTCGTTCAAGCGCGCGCTGAAGGCAGCAGGCGGGCGAATCCTGCCCTTCGCGACGACCCGCGGCCCGAACAACCGCTTCCAGCTCAACTTCCGCAACCACCGCAAGCTCGTGGTCGTGGACGGCGAGGTCGCGTTCCTGGGCGGGATCAACGTCGGCGACGAGTACCTCGGCCGCGGCGAGATGGGCGCCTGGCGCGACACGTTCGTGCGGCTCACGGGTCCGACGGTGCAGGGCGTGCAGCTCGCGTTCCTCGAGGACTGGCATTGGGCGACGGACGAGGTGCCCGAATGGAACTGGGCGCCGCGGCCGTCCGAGAGCGCGGACCGCGTCGCGCTCATCCTGCCAACCGGGCCGGCCGACCCGCTCGAGACCGCCTCGCTCCTGTTCATCACGCTGATTCAGGCCGCGCGCGACCGGCTCTGGATCTGCTCGCCGTACTTCGTGTTCGACCACCAGATCCTCGGCGCGCTGGAGCTCGCGGCGCTGCGCGGCGTCGACGTCCGCGCGCTGATCCCGGCGCGCTCGGACTACCGCCTCGTGCGGCTCGCGGGCTGGACCAGCTACGACGAGCTGACGCGGCTCGGGGTGCGCCTCTTCGAGTATCAAGAAGGTTTCCTGCACCAAAAACTCGTGCTCGTCGACGACGAAGCGGTCCTCGTGGGCACGAAGAACCTCGACAATCGCTCGCTGCGCCTCAACTTCGAGATCTCAGCGCTCGTGCTCAACCGAGAGTTCGCCCATGAGGCCGCTCGGGTGCTCGAGGCCGACCTCGCGCGCTGCACGGAGCTCCCCGAGGACGCTCTGGCGCAGAAACCCCTCCTCTTCCGCTTCGGCGCTCGCGCCGCTCGCCTCTTCGCGCCGATACTTTGACGGTCATGCCTGCTACGACTCGCCTCCCCTTGGCCCGCGCCTCGTTCCGCGCCGGGTTGGTCGCGCTGGCGCTTGCCAGCTGTGCTGCGCCAGTGACCCACAGCGCCTACACCCAGCGCGGCGACTACGGCCCGCGGGTCGGCGACCGCGCCTACACGGATCGCACGGACGCGCAGCCCTACCAGCTCGACACCCACCTCGGGCTGCGGCAGCTCCGGCAGGACGAGGCTTGGTCGCCGCTCGACAACCAGCTCGATGTCGGCGTCACGGTCCGGACCCCGATCGCGGGCAGCGGCCTCGTGTCCTTCGATGTCGGGGCGCGCTACGCCTACGACGAGTCGACCCGCGGCGGCATCGACGAGCATGCGCAGACCATCGAGCTCGATGCGGGGCTCCTGATGACGCTTGCGCGGCCGGGCGCGCTCGTGCAGCCGTACTTCGGCGCAGGGCTCGCGCTGCTCTTTGTCGAGGCCGAGACGGTGCCCACCGTCGGCGACCCCACGCGTGACCGCGAGGCTGCGGTCGGTCGCTACGTGCGCGGCGGGCTGGCCGTCGAGTTCCGCCCGGCGCAGCTCGTCGGCATCGAGCTGCGCTACCTCGACGCGGGCGACGTCACGCTCAACAACCAGAACTTCTCGGTCGACTCGATCGGCGTCGCGCTGACCTTCGGCGCGCGCTTCTGAGCGCCGCGCGCGCTCAGGCGCGTAGCTGGTCGAGGTCGACGCCGATGCGCTGCAAGTCGTCCTGGACGAGCGCGGCGATGCCCTCGGCGTAGCGCCGGATCTCGAACTGGGCGTCGCGCTTCAGGCGCTGCTCGAGGAAGTGCAGGACCCCCTGCAGCGAGACGGTCCAGTACGCCTGCGTGTAGAGCCCCTGCGGCAACATCGTGCGCGCGATCTCCTTGGCGACGCCGCGGGCGATGCGGGCTTCGTAGCGCTGGAACGCTTCCTCGCATTCGGCCAGCATCGCGCGGCGCTCGCCCTCGTGGTCAAACTCCGCGGGCAGGTCGACCGACGCTTGTTTGTTGCCGTGGGGCGGGTTCGAGCGCATGACCCGCGGGACGTAGAACTCGGGCTCCCACTTGACGTAGCGGCCGGACACCTCGTTCCACGAGCAGCCCTTGTCCGTGTCGAACAGCACGTCGAACACCTCGAGCGACACCGGCACGCCGTCCACCTCGTATTTCCGCCAGCCGCTGCCGACCTGGTACTTGAACGCCTGCCGAAAGACGAACAGCGGCGCCTTCCAGTGGAACGTGTAGAAGCTGTGGCGGTACGGGGACGTGTGCCCGTGCTCCCACAGGAACGAGCACAGCTTCTGGTCACGCTCGTCGAAGCCGGCCTTCTGCTTGTCGTAGGAGATGCGCGCGCTGTTGACGACCTTGAGCGCGGGGTCCTCGCGCATACGATCGACGAGGGCGACGAAGCCGAGGCCGTCGTCGAGCGTCTCGACGGCGCCCTCAGGGCGATCGATGTTGCGGACCGGGGGGAGCTCACACGCGCAAGTTTAGCGCGGGTCAGAGGAAGGTCAGCGACAAGGCATCAGAGAAGTTGGAGGTCGCGCTGCCGCCCACCGAGTCGCGGAACCAGCACTGGAAGTTCCAGGTCTCGCCGGGCGCCACGGCCACGGGCCCGGTGGGCAGCGGCATCGTGGTCAAGGGCGCCATGACCGAGACCGCGCCGCTCGGGCCCGAGTTCATGATCACGCCGCCGACGTTGCGGCCGATCGAGCCGCTGAGGCACAGGTTGCCTTGGCTGCCGCCGGGCATCACGACGAAGCCCTGCGTGCGGCTCACGATGAAGTACGCGAACGCGTTGAGCGCCAGGCCGTCCGCCCGCAGTGACAAGTTGTCATGCGCGACGAACGGGCTCCCGAAGGCAGAGATCGTCGCGGAGAGCCCGCTGGAGTTGACCGCCGCCGGTCCGCAGTAGTTCGTGGTGAGCACGCCCGACCCTCCGAGCGTCCCATCGAAGCCGACGCTCTGGGCGTAGATGTCCCCGTCCCCCCGCGCGTCCGTCCATGCGAGCAGGGCCTGCCCCGCGCCGACGCGGCTCTTCGTCGCGACGAGGCGCATCTTCTGGCTTGGCGTCGAGGCGATGTCAAAGCGCGGCACGTCGACGACCCCGGCCGCCGTGACGTGTGCGCCGCCGAGGACGTCCGTGCCGAACGTGGGCGCGGTCGACCACGCCACGAGGGCGCCGCCGCCGCCGAGGACGACGCGCACGAGGTCCTGGACGGGCCCCCCGAGCGCGACGAGGGTCAGGCCGTCGTCGCTCCAGAGCCGCGCCCCAGCGGCGTCGATGCGCTGCGCGGACACGCCCTGCTGCGACTGGGTCCCGTTCTGCTCGCGCCACGCGACGTAGACGTCGCCGGTCGCCGCGTCGAAGGCCGCGTCCGGGTTGACGCGCACGCGCCCGGCGGTCGTCGCGACGGCGACGCCGTTGTGCGCAAACTGCTCGACGCCGGCCGCGTCAACGCGCTGCACGTAGCACTGCAACGCGGGCGACGACGAGTACCAGGCGAAGAGCGCTGCGCCGCTGGCGTCGAGCGAGAACGAGGGGAAATTGCCGATCTGCAGCGACCCGCCGTCGAACACCGCCAGCGAGGGCGCGCCCCAGAGCGCCGCGCCCGCCGCATCGAAGCGCTGCGCGCGCAGGTGCCGCGGCGCGGTGAAGCCGCCGGTCGCGTGCACGAACCCAACGACGACGTCCGTCCCGTCCGCGCGCAGGTCAGCGACCGAGTACGAGCCAGCGGCGGGAGTCAACGTCACTCCAGCGCCCCAGAGCGGCGCGCCAGCGGCGTCGAGCTTCTGCAGCCGCAGGTCGCTGTCCTCGGTCCACGCGACGACCGCGCCGCCGTCGCTCGTGCCGGCGATCTTCGGGCTCCCGATGAAGGCCGTCGTGTTCGTGAGGACGACGCCCGCCGCGCCCCACGGCTGCGCGCCGGCGCCGGTGACGAGCGCGGCGGTCACTTGCGTCCCCCCGGGCCGCGTGTCGCGGAACGCGAGCAGCGCGTCGCCGTTCACGTCGAGGTCGAGCCCGTAGTCCTGCGTCGAGCTGAACGCGCGGTCGGCGACGAGGAGCCCGTTGTGCGCGAAGCGCTCGACGCCGTCGGCCTCGAGCCGCTGCACGCGCACATCCCAGCCGCTGCCGATGCCATCCAACCAGCTCACCCATGTCCCGCCGTCGGCGGTCGCGGCGAGCTTGGCGAGGTTCTGGTCGGACGGCGCATCGCCGACCGCCAGGTTGGCGCTCGGGTCACTGGACCACTGCGCGAGGAGCGGCCCTGGGGTGGCCCCGAGCACCGCAGCGCAGAGGGCCGGGACACGCAGGGAGGAGAGCGAGCGTCGGTGCCGGACAGAGAGCGACATGCCTCCAGTCTAGCCGAGCGCGGCAGAACGGCCCAGGACGCGCGCGGGGGGCGCCGCTGGGCCGCGCCCCCCCGCGCAGGTGCTCAGTCGTAGGTCAGCGCCACGCCGTCGGTGAAGTTCGACGTCGGCCCGGGGTTCGCGTCCCGATACCAAGCTTGGTAGTACCAAGTCTGGCCCGCCGTCACCGCGACGGCACCCGTGGGTGTCGGCGTGTCCTGGAGGTCCAGGGTCAGCGAAATCCGCCCGAGCGCGCCGCTGTTGCGGATCTCGTGGGGACGGCTGTAGCGCCCGACCGAGCCCGCGAGGCACAGGAGCCCGTCGTTCACGCCCGCGAACGGGGTGGGCGCCGCCTGCAGCGAGCCGATGAAGAAGCCGAACGCAAAGTGAGGCAGCTCACTCGCATTCAACGTCGTGTGATTCACCGCGGCAGACGACGACCCGGCGACCGTGAGCCCGGCGACCCTGCCCGTCGAGTTCGGCAAGCTGCTGCAGAACGACTGCCCGACCGTGCGCTGGTTCTCGAAGACGCGCAGGGCCTTGATTCCGCTGTCGGCGACCACGAGGTCGAGGTCGCCATCGTGGTCGAGGTCCGCGACCCGGATTCCATCGCCCTGGTTCATCTCGGTCGTGAGCTGCTGGCGCGCGCCGATCTGAAGCGGCCCTGTCTGCAAGTAGACATCGACCCGGCGCCGTGACTGATCCAGAACGAGCAGGTCCTGACGGCCATCGACGTCCCAATCGACGCCCTGGATGCGCAGGTAGCGACCGATCGTGGGATCGGCGATCAAGACCGTGCGCGGGCCGAAGCCCCCAGCCCCGAGGTTCTCATACAGCGCGAGGTCGCCGCCCAGGGCGCTCGAGTTGGCGCTCTCCACGCGGAGGGCGTCGAGGTCGCCGTCCGCGTCGAGGTCGATCCAAGCCAGGTCATGCACCGCGCCGGCGAGCGCGCCGACCTCGCGCAGGGGCCCGAGCTGCCCAGCGCCGGAGAGGAGGCGCGCGAAGGTGCGCACGCCGGGGAGGTTCACCGACTGCAGCACGAGGTCCCGCCGACCGTCCCCATCGAGGTCGACCGCAGGCATCAACGCCGCGTTCGGGACCTGAGTCACATTGACCGGCGCGGAGAACAGGCCTGATCCAAGGTTCCTGTAGAGCCGTACTTGCCCCGTCTGGTAGACCGCAGCCAGAACATCGAGGTCGCCGTCACCTTCCCAATCGACGGTGCGCGGGCCGCCGGCGCCCAGGGCGCTCGGCACCAAGTCGATCGGCACGGCGGCGCCGAACCCGCCCGGGATGCGCGGCGCCCACTCGAACTCGTAATCGAAGTTGGGCGGCCGCCACTGGACCTGCAGCAGGTCCAAGTCACCGTCCCCATCGATGTCCGCGAGCTCGGGGAACCCGAGGATGGGCGCGTCGACGCTCGTCGGCGTGCTCCTTCCGAACGAGCCGTCCGGACGCTGCTCCATGAGGTGCACCGTGCCGGCGAGGGCCACCACGTCGACCCCGCCATCTCCGTCGAGGTCCTCGATCGCAAACGTCGGCTTGGGCGTGGACGCCGGGAAGCGGTCCGTGACCTCGACCATGGGCGCGTACCCCCCGCTTGGGAGCGCGCGGTGCCAGATGAGCTGATCATCGGAGAACGACACGTGGACGAGGTCGGGGACCCCGTCGAGGTCGAGGTCGGCGCGCACCACGGAGCGCGGGGCATAACCCGCGTCGGTCAAGGTCGCCCCAGCAGCGAAGGCGCCCGCGCCGAGGTTCAACAGCTCGCCGACCAGGCGACTATTGGGGTCCCCCTCAGCCGCATAGACGAGGTCTCGGTCGCCGTCCCCATCGAGGTCGACAGGCAAGAGCTCAGACACGCCCGGAGCAAGCCCGAGCGGGGCTGCGACGTCAGTGAACGCGAGCGCCCCATCGTTGCGGAACCACTTCACCTGACCGCTCGCGTCAGCGCGCGCGAGGTCCAAGTCCCCATCGAGGTCCACGTCGAGGGCCGACAGGTCGTTGGTCATGAAGAGCCCAACGGCCGGAACGACGCTCGCCGCGAACGTGCGCGGCGCCGTTTGGTTCCGGACGATGAGCTGTCCGTCGATGAGGACCGGGCCGGGATACACAAACTCGTAGCTCGAGATCGCGACGAGGTCGAGGCGACCGTCACCGTCGACGTCCGCGACGGCGAAGTCTTGCAGGTTGGTGCCGCTCGAGATCATGTTGACCGGCGCACCGAACTGAGCTGGGCCGCTGCCCCAGGCGACCAGCACGTGGTACGGGTCGCGCATCACGAAGTCGAGGAGGCCGTCTTGGTCCAGGTCGACGAGCTCGAAGTCATCGACCCACGCGCCGGCCAAGAGCGTCGCCAGAGGCGCGAACGCGCCACCCCCGAGCCCTCGAAGCCACACCAAATCGGCCTGGCGACCGAACACGAGATCGAGCAGCCCGTCTGCGTCGAGGTCGACCACGCGGCTCGCGAGCCCGCTCGCGTCGCGGGTCAGCTCGGCGCCCTCCGCAAACGCGCCGGCGCCGAGCCCGCGGTACAAGACCATCCGGTCATCCGTGAACGACGAGGTCACGAGGTCCGGCACCCCGTCTTGGTCCAGGTCCCCGACTTCGACGCGGACCATCCCATGGCCGACCGACGAGTTCACCAGCTCGTAGGCGCCGACCTGGGCAGGGCTCGGAGTGAGCGCGAGCGCGCAAGCGATGACAGGCTGCATGCCCCGACGTTACGCCCCCGCGCTCGATTCTGCCACTCGACTCGATCCCAGCGCGCTGCGGCCCGGCTCCACGTCCGCCGAGGCCCTCGCTGCGCGTCAAGTTGAGGCTCCCTTCGCACCTCGCGATCAGATGACCGCTGCCGGCGCCGCACCTGACCCTCGCAGCGCACTACCGCACCTCGGACTGCGCGCTGCCGGGCGCCGCCAGCAGCGCTTCAATCTGCCGTTGCAGCGCCTCCGCGGCGCGCGAGCGCGACACCCAGCCGCCCGCGCGCGCCTCCGCGGCGAGGGCCGCCGCCTGTGCGGTGTCACCCGCGGCGAGGGCCGCCTGCGCGCGCAGCTGGCGCTCCGCGGCCTCGAGCCGCGCGCGCGCGTCTTCGTCACGCTGGAGCGCATCGACAGAGAACAAGCGCTCGAACGTCCACCGATCGAGCGCGCGCAGGTCGCGCGCCTCGAGGCCACGCTCGATCGTCCCCCGGGCGAGGCCAGCGATGAGCGCGCGCGCCGCGCCCGCGCCGTCGAGCGCAGCCTCTGGTCCGCACGCGCTCGCAGCAGCGAGCGCGAGCGCCAACAGGTCCGTACGCGCCATGCGCGCCTCGCGCGCGCGGCGCGGCTCGGGCCGACCGTTCCACGCGACGAGCGCCGCCTGCGCGAGGGCCAACGCCGCGCGCGGCTCGCGCCCCCCCGCGCGCTGCGCGAGGTCCGCGAGGAAGCCGGCGTCCACGTCCCACCACTGCGGCGTGGCTGCGAGCTGCGCGGCGAGCAAGCCGTGTCGAGCGAGCGCTTCGCCGACCGCGAGCTCGCCGCGAAAGCGGAAGTCCGCCGGCGCGCGCGGCGTCCCCTCGAACGCGGCAGCGGCGTCCTCGGACGCGCTCGCGAGCGGCCGCATGAAGACGCGCGCGGCGACCGCGTCGGGCGGCGGCTCCGCGGCGCGCGCGAAGCCGAGCAAGACCGCCTCGCGGCGCACCAGCGCTTGCTCTGCCGTGAGCGGCGCGAAGCGCGCGCGCGGCGCCCCTTCCTTCGACACGCTGCCACCCGAGACGCCGCCGCCCGAGACGCCGCCGCCCGAGACGCCGCCGCCCGAGATGCCGCCGCCCGAAACGCCCGCACCCGCGCTCCCGGCCCCCGAGGTCGCGCCCGGGGACTCACCGCGCAACGTCGCTTCGAACCAGTCGAGCGCCGCGAGGCTGACCTGCGCGCCGCGCGCTGACGCCGCCGCCGCCTCGACCAACGCGCCCGCGACGGTGTCGTCGGACGCGCCCTCGAACACACGCTGCAGCGCGCGGTAGTGCGCGGGCCATTCGGCCGCGCACTGGCCCAGCGCGATGCGCACGCTCTCTTGGCCGAGCGCGTCCCAACGCTCCAGGAGCGCTTGCAAAGCGGCCGCCGCCGCCCGGGCGCACGGTCCTTCGCGCGCCGCGTCCGCGGCAACGAAGCCGGCGGGGCCGCCGCGCGCGAGCACGCCCAACGCATCCACCGCCCGCACGGCGAGCTCGGCCTCGCTCTCGAGGACCGCCTCGACGAGCGCGCCGGCGACCCGCTCCGGCGCCGCGCACTCGCCCGCGTTCGCGAGCGCGATCGCGGCCTCGGTGCGGACACGTCGCGGCGCGCGCGGCGCCGCGAGGGCCAACACACGCTGCAATGCGCTGCGCCCAGCCCCATCGCGCGCGAGCAGGCCCACGAGCGCCTTGGGCAGCTTCGCGCGCGTCCCCGGGCCATCGGGATGGACGCGGTGCATCACCAGCAGCAGCGCAGCCTCGAAGTCAGGGCCCGCCCCGCCCAGGGCGTCGCGCGGCCCCGCCAGCGCGAGCGCCAGCGTCGCCGCGCGCCCGTCAAAGACGAGCCGCTGCTCGAGGCTGTCGGCCGCCGCGATCGCAGCGACGTCCTCTGCAAACCAACGCTCGAGGGACGCGCGGACCCGCGCTCGTCGGCGAGCGGCGCCAGGAGGCCGATGTACGCGGGGTCGTGCGATGTCTCGGCATAGGCGGAGAGCTCCGTGACGAAGCTGGGCCAGCGCCGTGTGCGCGCGAGGGCCCGCAAGCGCGTGACACGCTCGCGCGGCGCGGCCGCGCGCCACGCGCGATAGAGGGCGCCCTCGACCTCGCGAGCAGCCGCGAGCGGCGCCTCGCTCCTGGCCAACGCGCGGAACGCGTCCGAAGCGAGCGCCGGGTTGGGGTCGTCGAGCAGCCGCATCAAGAGCGGCAGCGCCACGGCGGCGCGGCCGGTCGACAGCGCGTCCTCGGCGAACGTCAGCGCGGCGCCGCGCACGTCGATGGAACGCGCGTCGGCGAGCCGCGCGAGCGCCTCGGGCTCGACGACGGCGCCGCGGGCCAAGAGGGCGCGCAGCGCAGCGAGCGTGAGGTCCAAGGGTGCAGGCTGCAGCGGTGCAGGCTGCAGCGGTGCAGGCTGCAGCGGCGCAGGCTGCTGTGACGCTGCCCCGTCATCGGCCCGTGGCTCGAATGGCAACGCGACGAGCGCGGCGCTCGACATGCCTTCGACCGCGACCTCGAGCAGCGCAGCGCGGGTGGCGGCGTCGAGGGACACCGCCCCCGCGTCCGCGAGCCTCGCGAGGCCGCCAGCGGGACCGCGCTCGCCCAGCCGCGCGACGCGCCGCAGGACCGCCAGGGCGCCGTCCTCGCCGTACGCCTCGAAGAGCGCCGGCGCGCTGTCCACGAAGCGCTGCGCATCCTCTGGGTCGAGCGGCCGCGCGTGCGCCAGGAGCGCCAGCGCGAGCGCGCGCTGCGCCGGATCCGCGCTCCGAGCGATGAGCGCCTCGGCGAGCACCGCGCGCTCCGAGTCAGGCAGGGCCACGAGCTCCTCGAAGAGCGTCGCGACCGTCGCCCACGGCCCATGCGCGGTCGTCGCGCCCGCGACCTGCGAACCCGCGACCTGCGAGCCACCCACCTGCAAACCCGCCACCTGCGAGCCCGCGACCTGCGAACTCGGCCCGCCGCCCGCGTCGAACACGGCGCCCAGCTGGCCCGCGACGATGAGCGCTCGCTGCGCGACGCGCGCCGCTTCGTCGTCGCCCTCGGCCATGCGCGCCAAGGCGGCGAAGACCGCGTCGCCGCGCGCGGCGCAGAGCGCGCGCGCCAGCGCCAGCCGCACCTCCGGTGAATCGTCGCGCGCGAGCCGCGCCAGCGTGGCCGCAGCCAGCGTGGCCGCATCGAGCGCGCGCAGCGCAGCGATCCGAAGCTCGGGCCGCGGATCGTCGAGCGCCGCGCGGACTGCGGCTCCGTGCGCGCGCGCGAAGCCGCGCGCGCGTTCGCTGCGGCCGAGCGCGTCGAGCGCGAGGTGGCGCAGCGTCCAATCCGCGCTCTCCAGGAGCCGCGCGACGCGGGCGTGCTCGAGGTGCCCGAGCGCGATGGCGCGCGCGATGAGCTCACGCTCGACCTCACCGCTCGGCTCCGCGGGGCCTAGCGCCGGCCGTTGGCCTGGCCCATGCCCCTCGCCGTGCGGGGCGGCGTCTGCGAACACGAGCGGCGCGCCGCACGTGAGCGCTGCCAAAGCAAGCGCGAGGAGCGCGCGCGCGGGCGGGCAGTCCGGCAGGGGCACGAACGCTGACCTCGCGCCCGCGCGCAGCCGCGCGCGGTGCTCGCGCGCCGCGCTCAATTCGAAGCGCCTCCGAGCGCCCGCGCGGCCCACGGCTCACGCGCGGCGCGGTGAGCCTCTTGCGCCGCGGGCAGGTGCGCGATCAGGTCCGACGCGACGAGCGCGCGCCGCCCCACGGCTGCGGCGGCCAGGTCCCCCGCGAGCCCGTGCACGTGCACCGCGGCGCGCACCGCGTCCCACACGCTGTAGCCCGGGAACCGCTGCGGCGCGCACAGGTACGCCGCGAGGATCCCCGCGAGCACGTCGCCCGCGCCCGCGGTCGCCATCCCGGAGTTCCCGGTCGTCGCGATCCAGGTGCGCGCGCCGTCGGAGACGACCGTGCCCTTGCCCTTCAGCACGGCGACCCCGCGCACGCGCCGCGCGAGCTCCTCCGCGGCGAGCACGCGCTCCACCTCCGACGCCCCGACCGGGCGCGCGAGCAGCCGCGCGGCCTCGCCCGGGTGCGGCGTGATCACCACGACGCCGCGCGCGGTCGCGAGCCGCTCGGGCTCGCCGGACACCGCGTTCAGCCCGTCGGCATCGACGACGAGCGGCCCGTCAAACGTGTCGTCGACGAGCGCGCGCACGAGGGCCCGCGTCGTGTCATCGTTGCCGCGCCCGCAGCCGACGAGCCGCACGTCGGCGCGCGCGTCGCGCAGCGCCAGCGGCAGGCGGCCGCGCTCGAAGCGCTCGCCGTCGAGCACGACAAAGATCGCCTCGGGCGCCGCCGGGGCGACGGCGGCGATGAGGCTGCGGTCGGTCACGCCGAGCGTGACGAGGCCCGCGCCTGCGCGCATCGCGGCGCGGGCGGCGAGCGTCGCGGCGCCCGGCATGTCGCGGCTGCCGACGAGCGCGAGCACGCGCCCGGCGTCGCCCTTGTGTGCGTCGTCTGGCAAGTCGGGGGGGGCGGGCGGTGTGTCCATGGCGCGCAGCGCGGCGTCGGTCAGAGCTCGACGCGCAGCTCGCCGACCTCGAGGCCGGCCCAGTTGCGCAACACGGGCGTGCGCCAGGACGACAACGCGTCGACCTCGGCGCGGTTCAAGTGCTTGTAGCGCTCCAGCAAGGCGATGACCACCGCGGAGAGCCCGCGCGCGCCGCCGTCGTCCATCTTCACGGCGAGCGCGACGTCGGCGCCCGGCACGCCGACGGCGTACACGGCCTCGGCGCCGATCTTCGGGAAGAGCCGGCCGCCGCTGACCCGCACGAGGTCCGTACAGAGGCGCTTCGACGACCCCGCGAGCAGCACCGGGTTGGCACGGACGGCCTGGACGATGCGGTCGCACGCGGCGCGGCGCTCGGGCTCCAACGCCGCAGGGTTCGTCACGCGCGCAAACGCCGCCGCGAGGCCCACCAGCGGCAGGTAGAACGTCGGCGCGCTGCAACCGTCGATGGCGGTCATGAGCTCGAAGTCCTCGATCCCGGCCATGTCGCGCACGGCGGCGCGCACGTGCCGCTGGGCCAGCGAGTCCTCGGCCAGGTAGCGCGCCGGGTCGTCGCCCAGGTGCTTGGCGAGGGCCAAGAAGCCCGCGTGTTTGCCCGAGCAATTGTTGTGGATCCGCGTCCCGCGCGCGCCGGCGACGCGCAGCTCGAAGCGCGCTGCGTCGTTGCCTGGGTTCTGCGGGCCGCACTGCAGGGCGTCCTCGTTCAGGCCGAGCCGCGCGAGCAACGCCGTGGCGCGCTCGACGTGGCACGGCTCGGCGTCGTGCGACGAGACGGCGAGCGCAATGTCGCCGTCGTCGAAGCCGAAGCGCGCGGCGGCGCCGGTCTCCAGCAGCGGCAGCGCTTGCGCGCATTTGATGGCGCTGCGGACAAAAACCGGCGCGCGGAACGCGCCCCGGCCCTCGAGGACCTCGCCGTCCGAGCTGACGAGGCACCATGCGCCGCGGTGCACGGACTCCATCGCGTGCCCACGGGTGGCGTGGACCAGGATGGGGTTCTCGGGCCAGAGCGCCTCGACCTCGGGCCCGCCCAGGCTGGGCGGGGGCTCGCCGGGGAGGCGCTCGGGAACGGTGCGAATCGTCGACATGTCTGCTGCGCTATTGTAGCCGTAGCCGCGGCTAACCTACCCTCAGCGCAATGGCCAACGACCGATTCGTCCCCGTCCGCCTCGCCCGCGTCGTCCGACGCGAGGGCGCGGACCAGCAGTGGATCTTCCTGCAGGAGGTCGACGGCGGCCGCGGCTTCCCGATCGTGATCGGGACGAGCGAGGCGAACGAGATCCACCGCGTCCTCACCGACGAGCCCTTGCCGCGGCCCTTGACCCACCAATTGGCCTTGGCGTCGATCGAGGCGCTGGGCTCGAAGCTCGCGCGGGTCGATGTCGTGGACCTGCGCAACAACACGTTCTTCGCGCGCCTCGTGCTGAACGGTGTCGAGCCCGGGGTCACCGAGGTGCACATCGATGCGCGGCCGAGCGACGCGTTGGCGCTCGCCCTGCGCGCGGGCGCGCCGATCCGGGTCGCGGAGTCCGTGTTGGAGCAGGCGCGGACGGACGAGGCCTCGGACCCGCTGACGGACCCGGACGACCACGACCTGCCGGGCGCGCCGCCCGAGTCGGACTGATGCGCGCCGCCCGAATCGGACTGATGCGCGCTGCGCCGTCGCTCGCCGCGCGCCTCGCGCTGCTGGTCGTGCTGTGCCTCGTGCCGCTCGGGCTGCGGCTGTGGCCGATCGCGCACGGCGCGCCGTACTCGTACGTGCCGGACACGCACATCGTGCGCAACGCGCTCGGGATGGCGAAGGACAAGGACCTCATCCCGCCGGTCAACAAGTACTCGTCGTACCCGAACTTTTTGCCGTACGTGCTCTTGCCGGTGTACGCGGGCGAGTACGTGTGGGGCCGCGTGACGGGCCGGTGGTCGGGGACGGAGCAGTTCAAGGACCGCGTGCTGGAAGCGCCGATCTTCGCGCACTTGCCGGCGCGGGTCACGCTGGCGGTGCTGGCGTCGTTGGCGGCGTTGGCCGCGTTCGGCGCGGCGCGCGCGGCGGGCCTCACGCGCGGCGCGTGGGTCGCGGGTTGGCTCGCGGGCACGTCGCTGCTGCACGTGCACATGTCGGTGCAGGAGCGCCCGTGGGCGCCGTTGGCGACGGCGCTGCTGTTCACTGCGTGGCCTGCGATCGTGCACGCGCGCACGGGGTCGCGGCGCTCACTCTTGTGGGCCGGCGTCGCGGCGGGCGTCTCGTTCGCGATCTTGCAGGCGGGCCTCGCGGCGCTCGTGATCGCGGGCCTCGCGTGGCTCGTCGCGCCCGCTGGCGCGGCTGGAGGGTGGCGCGGGCGCGCGTTGGCCTCGCGCGTGCGGCTCGGGTTCGCGACGGTCGGCGTGGCGCTGCTGATCGCGGTGCCGCTGGGGCACCCCTATTGGATCAAGTACGGCCCGACAAGAGGAGCAGGTCGCGGCGCAGGGCTCGTCACCGACGCGCACGACACGTTTGCGTTCGCGGGCACGCAGATCCCGCTGGGCTTCCGCGCGGAGACGTTCGAGAATCTGTCGCGGACGTTGTTCGGGTATGACCCGGTGCTGCTCGTGTTGGCGCTCGCGGGGCTGGTCCCGGCGCTGCGTCGACGCGCGCTGTGGCCGCCCGTGCTGTTTGCGCTCGCGTGGGGCGCGTTTTTCATGACGAACCCGAACGAGCACGTGCGGTACGTCCTGCCCCTCGCGGCCCTGTTGGTGCTGCCGGCGGCGGTCGCGGGCGAGGCGCTCGCCGCGCATCGCATCGGGCGTGTCGCGCTCGTGGTGTTGTGCGCGGTGCCGCTGGTGCAGGCGCTGCGGCTCGGGTACGTCTTGCGGCACGCGGACACGCGCGCGCTGGCGCTGCCGTTGCTGGCGGAGCTGCCGGCGGCGAGCCGCGTCGCGATCGACGTGTATGGCCCGATCCCGCCGCGCAACGCGGCCGCGCTGGCGGTGACGGCGTCCTTGCGCGTGCTCTATGGCCGCGAGCTGCACCGGAAGGAGTCCTTCGCGGCGGGCGGCGCGCCGCCGGGGGGCGCGGGCCTCGACACGATCGGCCTGGAGGACGCGTTCGAGTACGACCTGCGCCACGGCGGCACGTGGATCCGGCCGGAGGCGGCGCGTTATGGCGCGACGACGGCCGAGGTCCTGCACGGCCTCGGTGCGACGCACCTCTTGTTGGTCGATCGCACGCCGGACGACGGCCGCGAGCCGCCGTTGGTCGATCCGACGCCGTCGATCGCGATCGAGGGCGCAGAGCCAGGTGCGCCGCCGGCGCCGAAGTTGGCGCCGCTCGCGCTCGAGGGCGCGCCGCTGTGGACCCTGGAGCCGAACGCGTCGCGCGGAGGCCGCCGGGTGCCTGCGCGCGACGGTCATTTGCCGACGGAGATGAGCTTCCCGCTCACGGACCTGTGGGCGATCGAGCGCCCGGGCCCGAAGCTGACGCTGTGGGCGCTCTGATGGCTCGCTGGCCCCGCGCCTCACGGCGCGGGTGAACGGTCACATCTTCGCGGTCACTTCTACGCGGTCACTTCTTTGCGGTGGCGGCGGCCGCGCGTGCGGCGTCGACCAGGCCGACGTACTTCAGCGGCTCCGCGCGCACTTTGGCTTCGCAGTTGGCGCAGCAGGTGCGGATGAGGCGCCCGGCGACCATGAACTCGGTGATCGCTTCGCCTTCCTTGAAGACGTGCGACGGGTTCACGACGCAGTAGTCGAGGGGGTAGGTCGCGGCCTGTGCCTTGTGCGCGGCCTCGTCGAGCTGTGCGGCGAACTTCGCGGGGTCCTTCTGGATCTTGCGGATGCAGCCGGGGCAGCAGACGCGGAAGAGCCGGTTGCCGATGACGACCTCTTTGGCGATGTCGCCGCCGTCCGCGTTGACGAGCGCTTCGTCGGGCATGACGACGCAGTGGTCCAGCGGGTAGAGCGCGCGCTGTTGCGCGGCGATCAGCTCGTCGACCTTGGCGAGGGTGCCCTTGGGATCGGCCTCGGCAGCCGCCTTGCACTTGCCGCAGCAGACGCGGACGGTGCGGCCTTCGAGGGTCACGGCGACGGGCTTGTCCCCCAGCGGGCCGCCCGCGATCGGGCAGGTGGTCAGGAGGTCGGGCTCGCTGAAGGCGGGGGCAGCGGCGGGCGCCTTCTCTTGGGCGGGCTTGCCGGCGTCGGCGAGCTGCGTGAGGTAGGCGTCCTTCTGCTCGGTGGTCCAGGCCGCGACGGCGGCCTGGCAGCGCGCGCAGCAGACGCCGATGCGTTTGCCGTTGTGTTCGACGACGGTGGAGCCGTCGACGGCCTGCCCGGAGACGGGGCAAGTGACGTTGACGGTGTCGGAGGCGCGGAGGCCGAAGGGCCCCAAATCAGCGGCGCCAACGGTGGCGCGGACCGCGGAGGCGCCAAGGACGGCGAGTAGGAGGACGAGCGCCGCCCCGAGGGCCGGCCGTAGCAGAATCACGTTGAGCTTCATGGGATGGTCTTCGCCGTGGGATCGGCGGCGGATGAGGATACGCGCTCTCCCCTTGGCCGTGCCGATTGGTTACCCTCCCGGCGTTCCGAGCCCGCTCGGACGGAGGCGTGGCAGAGCCTGGCTGATCGCACCGGTTTTGAAAACCGACGTGGGGCAACCCACCGGGGGTTCGAATCCCTCCGCCTCCGCCAACTTGACCATCGACCCGTGCACCCGCGCGGCATCTAGCCGCCCATGGCCTCTGAGGGCGCGTCTCGAATGGTCCATCCTCGGTCTAACCTCGACCTGGCCCGAAGCACGACGTGAACGTGCCTCGTAGTAGACCTGGCGATGCGCGCAAGTGTCTCAGAGTTGATTTAGACTGGACTTTCTCAATTTCGCGTCTCGCACTATTCGCCGGCTTAAGCATTGATCGGAGTTGGAGACACCTCCACCTAACCATCGAATGCGGCCAATGAACGAGCAATTCCAACGTGAAGTTCCGGAGCTCTTGCCGGCCCGGATGTTGAACGAGTACACGTACTGCCCGCGGCTCTTCTATCTCGAATGGGTCGACATGGAGTGGGCACCCAGTCACGACACCGTTGTTGGCGAGGGTGTCCACAAGCGCGTCGACAAGGCCCGCGGCTCATTCGAGCGCGCGGGAGATCGCCCGGATGCCGAGATCACGTCGCTCACACTGTCGAGCGAGGACGAAGGGCTAACCGCGCGACTCGACATGGTTGAACGTGACGGCGATGCGTGGATCCCGGTCGACTACAAGAAGGGCTCTGTCCCACCGAATGGCACCCCCTGGGAGGCGGACCGGATTCAGGTCGGAGTGCAAGCGCTGCTGCTACGGTGCGCCGGCAAGCGCTGCGAACAGGCGGTTGTGTATTACGCGGCGTCGAAGCGGCGAATCTCCATCAACGTCGACGACTCCCTCGTCGATGACGTCCGGCGAGCCGCGCGCCAAGCGCGGGAAGCCGCGTCGCTGCGGACGCCGCCACCTCCGCTCGTCGATAGTCCGAAGTGCGCCCGTTGTTCTCTTGTCGGCATCTGCCTGCCTGACGAAACGAACCAATCCGCGTCGACCGATGCTGAGCTGGTGCAGCCGCCCGCTCGGCCCGTCCGAGCAACAGACAGTCCCGCGTTGCCCGTGTATGTGTCGACACCAGGAACAAGGATCGGCAAGAGCGGGGAGACGCTCGTCGCGACGACGCCGGACGGCGAGACGGCCAAGATTCGCCTGATCGATGTCTCCCAGCTGTGCCTCATGGGCAACATCAGCGTGTCGGCGAGCGTCATCTCGGAGCTCATGGCGCGCGACATCCCCATCTGTCACTTCTCGGGGGGTGGCTGGTTCCACGGCGTGACTCATAGTGTCGGCAGTCGCAATGCCGGGCTTCGGATTTCGCAGTTCGAGGTCGCCGCCGACGAGTCGCGCAGCCTCAACGTCGCACGTGGGCTCGTCGCGCGTAAGATCCTGAACCAGCGCACAGTCCTGCGACGCAACCACGAAGACGCGCCGAAGCGGACGCTCGAGGAGATGAAGGCTCTTTCGACCAAGGCGCTCTCAGCGGAATCGCCGGGGCAGTTGCTGGGCCTCGAGGGGCTGGCGGCCCGAGCCTACTTCGGTCAGTTCGCGGGGATGCTGCGACCCAACGTCCGGGACTGGGCTGAGTTCCATGAGAGCGGCCGCAATCGGCGACCGCCATTGGATCCGGTGAACGCGCTCCTTTCGTTTGCGTATTCCATCCTGGCTAAGGACTGGACGACCACCCTCTTCACCGTAGGGCTTGACCCGTTCGTCGGCGTATTCCATCGCCCGCGCTTCGGTCGCGCGTCGCTCGCGCTGGATTTGATGGAAGAGTTCCGGCCGCTCGTCGCTGACTCGGTTGTGCTTCAACTTCTGAACAACGGCGAAGTCGGTCCAACGTCGTTTGTCATGCGGGGTGGTGCATGCGCGCTCACCCCCGACGGCCGTCGTTCGTTCTTTCAGGCATGGGAACGTCGCCTGTCTCATGAGGTCACCCATCCAGTGTTCAGGTACGCGATCAGCTACCGTCGGCTGTTCGAAGTTCAGAGCCGGCTCTTCGCGCGAGCACTGACCGGTGAGCTGGATCGCTACGAGGGCTTTACAACGCGATGAGCAATCGCCACGCCTACATTCTGTCGTACGACATCACGGACCCAAGTCGGTGGCGCAAGGTCCACCGGATCGCGTTAGGACACGGTGACCGCCTCCAGCTTTCGGTGTTTCGTTGCGAGCTGGATGCGATGGAGCGGGAGCGCCTCCGTCTCGAACTCGAGGAGGTGATCGTGCAAACGGAGGATCGCGTGATGTTGATCGACCTGGGTCCCTTGGATGGGCAGGAGGCACGCCGCACCTTGATCCTCGGAAAGGCCTCCCCGACGACCTCTTCTGGGCCTACGATCATCTGACGTGCGTACAGCCCTCTCGAGCCGATATCGCTGCACGTTGCGCGCGAGCGCTCCGGTGGCGTCCTCACCCCCGGCGAGCGCTCGCAGACGTAACGCCTTTGGCAACACGGACTTATGTTTCGAGCGAGGCCCCGCGGGTAGCCGATGGTCCAGTGATTCGACCAGCGCTCGCGTTGGCAGCCCTAACTACTGCGCCGGTAGAACGTTACGCTTGGCGCTCCTTCCGCGTCCATCCGGACGCGGCCCCGTTGAAGCGAGTCGCGCCATTCATTTTCATAAGGGTTCCCCCCTTCCGCGTCCATCCGGACGCGGCCCGTGAAGAAGCGTCAAGGGACTTGCTCCGCTCTACCGAGTGACGCTCGCCTTCCGCGTCCATCCGGACGCGCGGCCCCATTGAAGCGCGTCGAGCATGACCTCTGCCTTGAACTGATACAGAGCCTTCCGCGTCCATCCGGACGCGGCGATGAAGCTTGCGTCGCGCGTGATTTGCTCGACCGGCCTTGCAAGGCGCGCCTTCCACGTCCATCCGGACGCGGCCCCATTGAAGCTGTAATCCAGGCGAGACGCGTAAATCGAAGGTCCACGCCTTCCGCGTCCATCGGACGCGGCCCCATTGAAGCAACATCTTAACCGACAGGCACACGCGTGGTTGATCCTTCCGCGACGTGCATCGGACGCAGCTATAAACGTCAGGTCTGCGTCGCCTCCTTGTTCATCGGCCGGCCTTCCGCGTCCGGCCGGACGCGGCCCCGATGAAGCATTACTTCGCCCAATGAAGGGTCGCTCCCTGGTTGGCCCTTCCGCGTCCATCGGACGCGGCCCCATTGAAGCGCCTCCCATTGCTCGACGCTCGCCGACGAGATCCGCGCCTTCCGCGTCCATCCGGACGCAGCCCCGATGAAGCATGTAGTCCGCGTGGCACTCTTCGCAGAGCCACTCGCCTTCCGCGTCCATCCGGACGCGGCCCCGGTGAAGCTGGCCCGGATCGACGAATAGCGGCGGATCGTTCGTCTTGGCCTTCGCGTCCATCCGGACGCAGCCCCGTGAAGCCTGACCTTGATCGCGATGTTGTGCGGCGAGTCCTTCGCCTTCCGCGTCCATCCGGACGCGGCCCCATTGAAGCAACAACACGACTGACCCCGAAGAAGGGGCGGGCGCCCAACCTTCCGCGTCCATCCGGACGCGGCCCGTGAAGCTCCCTAGAAAACACTGCGCTTCCAGACGGATATGCAGCCTTCCGCGTCCATCCGGACGCGGCCCTGTCGAGAAAGCGATCATTATCGGTCCGGCGCTCGTTAGTGGGCAGCCCTTCCGCGTCCATCCGGACGCAGCCCGTGAAGCTATGCCGGATAACGAGCCCCAAGAGGAGGGGATCACGCCTTCCGCGTCCATCCGGACGCGGCCCCCATTGGCTCCCTCACCCGTGCGCCGCTCCGCCGGGCGCATCTATACGACCTTCCGCGTCCATCCGGACGCGGCCCCGGTGAAGCTAACCAATTGATCGGCCAACGCAAGCCCCCGCTTGACCTTCCGCGTCCATCCGGACGCGGCTTCGATGAAGCGGGGTTCGTCGGGCTCGCAACGCGCGGGGGTTGGGCGCCTTCGCGTCCATCGGACGCGGCCCCGTGAAGCCGGGTCCGAAGGCCCGGCGGGCTCCCGCTCGGAGCCGCGCCCCGCGTCCATCGGACGCGGCCCATTGAAGCGCTTCTGCTATAAGCGTCCGACCGAGCCCGAACCAGGCTATTCGCGTCCATCCGGACGCGGCCCCGTCAGCTCGTCCCAGTCGTCGTCACGCTCGCGTCGTCGATATCATCCTTCCGCGTCATCCGGACGCGGCCCCGTGAAGCAATGTAGGACCCTACTCGGGCCATGGCGCCATCGGACGACCTTCCGCGTCCATCCGGACGCGGCTACATTGAAGCGAGCCAGGACGGCAATTCACAATGGATCGACGTTCGAACCCTTCCGCGTCCATCTGGACGCGGCCCCATTGAAGCTAAGCTTGCCGAATCGGATTCGTGGCGAATCGACGTTCCTTCCGCGTCCATCCGGACGCGGCAGCCCCCGTGAAGCGCGCGCGATAGAGTACGGGGTCAAGGTATACGTCGCCCCTTCCGCGTCCATCCGGGCGCATTATCAACTAGTCCCGTGCGTTTCCGTCGCCGTGTCCGTCCGCGTAGCCTTCCGCGTCCATCCGGACGCGGCCCCGTGAAGCTATAGGGTGTCGCCACGCGGCCGGATTCCCGCCCGCCTTCCGCGTCCATCCGGACGCGGCCCCATCAGCCATGGGAGACTCGTTCGATCGGGTCGCCACATCTACCTTCCGCGTCCATCCGGACGCGGCCCCGGCAAGCCACGACGTGCCAGCCGTCCGCGTGCTTGTTCTCGGGTCCCTTCCGCGTCCATCCGGACGCGGCCCCATTGAAGCATCGGGCATGCAACCGGGAGGTTAGCCGTTGCCCCCCCTTCCGCGTCCATCCGGACGCAGCCCCGTGAAGCCGGCAAAGCCGGAGTCGACAACGATGCGACGCACGAACCTTCCGCGTCCGCCGGACGCGTGGCCCATTGAGCTATTCGGTCACGCAGGCCTTCCCGATGGCTGCTTGAGCGTACCACGCGTCCATCCGGACGCGGCCCCGTAAGCCTGGTTAAAGGGCGACCGATTCATATCCCGCTAAGGCCTTCCACGTCCATCCGGACACTGACCGTGAAGCGATTAGCCCTCCAGTGCCGTCACCGTTGCCATATCCCCTTCCGCGTCCATCCGGACGCCTTCGTGGCGGCACCGGCAAAGGTGACAGGACCGGGTATAGCAACCTTCCGCGTCCATCCGGACGCAGCTCCCATGAAGCGGCACCGGCAAAGGTGACGGGACCGAATGTAACCTTCCGCGTCCATCCGGACGCGGCCCCATGAAGCTACACTTTCCATCGGCCAAGGCAAGCCCGCTTGACCGCCCGCGTCCATCGGACGCGGCCCCCGTGAAGCTCGGGCCGAGGGTGTGACCGCCGCCCATGGAGTAGCCTTCCGCGTCCATCCGGACGCGGCCCCGATGAAGCATGCCCTAGTCCTAGCACAGCCCGCCGCCGTGGACCTTCCGCGTCCATCCGGACGCGGCCCCATTGAAGCGGCGTTGTGTGCGCGCTCCGGCGATACCGGGTCCGGGCACCTTCCCGTCCATCCGGACGCGGCCCCATTAGCGTCGAGGTTCGTTGCTCCAGGCGTGCCTGCGGCGCCGACCTCCGCGTCCATCCGGACGCGGCCCCATTGAAGCAAGGCGCGGCGCTGGTGAGTGACGATGCGCGATACCTTCCCGCGTCCATCCGGACGCGGCCCCCGTGAAAGCGACACGAATGGGACCCAGTCGGTGCGCCTGGGTTCCTGCCTTCCGCGTCCATCCGGACGCGGCCCCATTGAAGCTGGTCGTAGGCAATTCGGATCACGGCTCATCCACCTCCCTTCCGCGTCCGTCGGACGCAGCCCCGTGAAAGGCCGAGCTGTGGCTGTGGCCTTTGCCACGGTTATAGCGCCTTCACGCGTCCATCGGACGCGGCCCCGTGAAGGTGACCTCAGCACCATCATCATCCACCTCCCTGCGCGTCCCCCCTTCCGCGTCCATCCGGACGCGGCCCCATTGAAGGCGAGCGCTGCGCTGGCCTCCTCCGGGTCGGTGTGACCCTTCCGCGTCACATCCGGACGCGGCCCAAATGAGGTGTCCTTGCCATTGTTCCTGATCTCCGGTTCGGGTTCCTTCCGCGTCCATCCGGACGCGGCCCATTGAAGGCGTGACCTCATCACCGGGCACGACGATCCTGATATCTTCACCCTTCCGCGTCCATCCGGACGCGGCCTCGAAGGTCGCTTGCGTGCGGGGTCGTGGCGTCTGTTGTCGCCGCGGTGTCGGACGCGGCCCCGTGAAAGGTCGATTGGCGCTCGATCTACACCACACTACAGCAGTGCCTTCCGCGTCCATCCGGACGGCGCAGCCCCCGTGAAGGTGCACCGGCCCCGCACCCTACCCATAGCTCGCACCTTCCCGCGTCCATCCGGACGCGGCGCCCCATTGAAAGGGTTACCGTCCGCGTAGCGTCTCCGTGGCCGGAGCCCCTTCCGCGTCCATCCGGACGCAGCCCCCGTGAAGGCCGCTCGGGAGTATGCTGCAAGACGGTCAGGCGAGAACGGGGCCTTCCGCGTCCGTCCGGACGCGGCCCCATTGAAAGGGAGCAGGGCGGGGTTGAGAGAGGGGGAGCAGGCCGCGCTTTCCGGCCTTCCGCGTCCATCGGACGCGGCCCCATTGAGAAGGTCGAGGTCTCGCATGTCTTCCGCACGGAAGAGCAGCCCTTCCCGCGTCCATCCGGACGCGGCCCCGATGAAGGTCAATGATCGGGAGCCGTCGCTCGCGTTGCCGCTACGCCTTCCGCGTCCATCCGGACGCAGCCCCCATTGAAGGAACAGCGGTGGGATGCGTTTCCGCGAAACAGCTCCCTTCCCGCGTCATCCGGACGCGGCCCCATTGAAGGGTGGCTGCGGTTCACTTCTCCGGGAGTGGCGTAGCGTCGCTTCACGCGTCCATCCAGACGCACGGCCCCATTCTAGCGGTTATCGGACACTCATCGCTTGCTCGGCCGGTGGCCCTGCCCGGTCCACCTGAAGTCAGTGGCAGATTCGGAAGCGAAGACGGCGGCAAGGAGAGTCACCGTCGGACGATCTTGGTCGTCTCTGTCGTGACTCCACGGTGACGATTGGTGTAAGGTCTGGGACGAGATGGGTCTCCGCTCCGACTTGAAACCTAGGGAATTCGACTCTTCTCTGAGACTGAAGGTAGGATGCGGCGCACTCAGGGCCTCATCCACAACGCCCGGGCACAATTTCATGGAATCTACCCTGACCCTGAACGACCTCGTCAGCGCGATCAGTTCCGGAGCGCCGGCGATCCGCTCCACGACTCGCTTGGAACCCGCCGGCGGCCCGGAGACAAGGTCTTCCCACCTACGTCAAGGAGGGCCGCGCCGAGGCAAGTACGCCTTCGAAACCGAGTTGTCGGTGAGATGACGGTGCGCACTGTTCTGCTCGACTCGGTCGCCTCATAAACCAACCGCATCGAGGAGGCCCTCCTCAGGCTTGGAAGCGTGGGCAGATCACCCTCCCCGTGGTTCAAGTCGACTTCGCGGCGTAGAAGGGCTTGAAGACCTGCAACAAATCTCTTGCCACAGGCCCCCCACCGCATCGCCGACGCGCTGCTCCGCGACAACGTCGATTCGAACGGCACGCCCTTCCGGCTCACTGCGGCCGGAAGGAGAGTGTTCGATGCCCGCGTGACCAATGCCACGGGGATGTTCAAACACTGCCCGACTGCGATCATCTTTGGCGTCTGGGACTCCACAGGGCCCCGTGGAGGCCTGGGCTGTAAGTTCCAAAGGTGCATGGTCTCCGAAATCGTGGGCATCAACGCGGTCCCCGATTGTGCTTCCAGGCGCATTGATCCCGCTGGCATCGAGCACAAGGCGGGATCGTCTACGAATCAAACGACCCCAACGACTGGACGCCCAACCCTGACGAAGCTAAGCACGAGGGTGCACCTAAGCCTTTCGACCGCAAGGGAAGGGTGGCGGTGACAAGGGCACTCCAGCAAAGGTCAATCCACGGCAACATCCCCCTAGCATCGAGCGCGGCAACCGGCGGCGTCCACCATGTCCCCACGCGTCACGCCAGTGCTGTCACTGGCTGGCCTCAAGCGCTTGCGGTTCTCGACCCGCGTTGATGGTTCGTCCCTAACTGCGGCAGACCGCCAGGCGACAGAGAGCGCTGCGCGTATCGCTCGCCGCCACGGCCCCTCACCAGGCCTGGCGCTCCAGCGTGACTACGGCTACGACTTGCGCTCCACGCTCGCTCATACCCCTCTGAGCCGTTCGTGCTCGAGATCCTCGATCGCGACGGCGGGGAATGATCCGGCGCCGCCTTGGCGGCGGCGGTTTCGCTGCAGACGAGGCGAGTCGCCGCGGCCGCGGCCGTGGGCATGGGCTGGTCGAACGAGCCACTGACCCTCACCAGCTCCGAAGCTCTCCGCTCTGATCCTCGGCTCGCGCGCGCTATCGGTGACAGGTGACGTCGAGGACAACTGATGAGCCTCGCGATTGAAGTGCGGTTCGTGACCGGTCGCTACGTCGCGACCGCCTACAACGACCGCGCCAAGGCTGAGTGGCCCCCCCACCCTGCGCGCCTATTCTCGGCGCTCGTGGCGACATGGGCGGAGTCGGAGGAGTCCGACCCCGACGAACGGACGACCCTAGTCTGGCTCGAGGCTCAAGGTCCACCGGCCATCGCCGCTTCAACCGCCGACGCGCGTGAAGTGGTCACGGTCTTTGTCCCCGTCAGCAACGCCGCCGTCACCAAGGACGTTGTGCCTATGCACGACGACTTCTCGCGGCGCAAGCCGGGCCCTGCGATCGCGCAGCAGGAACATCAAGGCCAACGTAAGGGCAGAGAAGCTGGTCGCCAAGTCCACTGCCCGCCTACAAGATGCGATCGTCAGCGCGGTCGGAGTGCCACTAAGCTCACTCCAGGACCATGCGGGACGCAGTCCAGGCGCTTCCCGACAGCCCGCGTGCGGCAACCCCGGACCTTCCCGTCCGTCGGTCCCGTTGATCCCGTCGTGACCTTCGTTTGGTCCAACGCTGACCCTACGGCGCCCCAGCGCCGAGCCCTGGCTGAGCTCGTGACTCGCGTCGTACGACTGGGGCACTCCTCGAGCTTAGTCGCCATCCGCCTCGTGGATGCGGCCGAGGTGGCGCCGACATGGCTCCCAGACGACGAGGGCGGAGAGCCCCTCCGGGTTGTTCGCGCGGGGCAACTCAAGGCACTAGAGCAGGCACACTCCCTCCACCGCGAGCAGGAGCCTCGCGTCCTGCCTTTTGTCATTCAGCGCTACGCAACCGGGCAGCGCGGCGCCAAGCCCTCCGCAATCCAAAGCGCGTTCTCAAACAACTGGGTGCCGTGCTTCGCAGGGTGACTGGGCCCGATCTGCCCGCTACGGCCGGACCCGCGCTTGCACGCAGCTTGCGCCGAGCGCTCCTAGCCCACGCGGAGGAGCCGATCCCCGAAGTCCTCTCAGGCCACATCGCCAACGGCGCGCCTTCCCAGCGCGACCACATCGCCATCGTGCCCTGCACTTCGTGGGCCACGAGCACGCGTCGGGGCATATCCTCGGGGTGGCATTGGTCTTGCCGCGCCGCCGAGGCGCGGGCCTCGCCGCGCTGTATATCGCGCCCTCGCCGCATGGGAGGACGCGGTCCGCGACGACGATGAAGACACGCCCGAACTCCCCATTCTCCTCGGTGCAGCTGGCGTCCTCAAAGTGGAGCGAGCGGAGTGGGGAACCTTCGCACGCACACTACGCCAAGAGACCTGGTGCCGCGCTGCGACCCGCTGGATCTCTGCGACGCCCATGGCGCTCGACCACCACCCCGGCGATTTGTACTCCCGCGACCGCAAGGCCGGTGAGGCGGCCATGCGAAGCGCCGAAACCACGGTCGCCGCGATGCCGGCGTATCGGACTTCCCGAGCCGACTGTAGTCGAGATCTTGCCCGCTGCACCCCTAGCCGGCGCCGCCAAGGCGCGGCTCTGCCCTTTCCCGGGAGGTTGGGGCTGACCACGCCGTATTTGACCCACGCCGTCCTCGAGTTCCCCTGAGCCCGTGCAGGGCCCCGTGCTCCTCGGGGCGGGCCGATACTTCGGCTCGGCCTATTCCGTCCGGAGACGGACCATGGCTGACAGGGTCTCCTCGGCGCCGCGGGCCGCAGCGGCCTTCTTTCCAGGGGCTGACAGGCAACCCGCCCTTTCCCTGGCAGCGCCGCGGCTTGCCCAGTGCGTGCTCGCGGAGGGATGGCCGGCATTGCTCGACTTGCCAACAGGCGGAAGATACGGCCATCGATGTCGCCCGTATTCCGCGCTCGCCGTAAGGGCTGGCACCGCAGGCCCACAGGCGCCGCGACGCATCATCTATGTAGTAGATCGTAGAACCATCGTAGATCAGGCGCACCAGAGGGCCATGGACCTGGAGCGCAAGCAGCCTGAGGCCCCCAGGGCTCTGTGCTTGCACTTTGTCGCCGGCAGCTCGGCTCCTTACAGGAGGCACCGGCCCTCCCCTCCAGAGCGCCTTGCTACGAGGGTGGAGTTCGCGCTCTGTGGAATGGGCGCGGCGGCCGGACCAGCCCTGTGGTATCCACCGTCGACCAAGTCGGCTCTCGACTGCTCTTTAGGGGCTACGGCGTGTCGCGATCCATGCGTCCCGTGCACGCCGGTCTCTTGGGCGCCGACTGCCTTTACCTGCTCGATGAAGTCCTCATGGCCTTCACGAGACTCTTCCGGGCTGTCGCGCAGCGTTACCACGAAGTTGGGCCGAGTCGCCTGTGGCACCGCGACCACCTCGTCGAGATGAGCGCAACTCCAGGTGAACGAGCCGACGCTACGGTCCCCTTCGGCCTCGACGACGAAGACCGCACGCACAACGTGCTGCGACAGCGTCTTGAGGCTCGCAAGCCCGCGAAACTGCTTCACTCCGATCGCAGGCAGTTGGTTCGAGACCTCGTCGCCCAGGGGGCAGCATTCGCGACCGAGGCGCCTTGTTGCGGTCGTCGTGAATCGTGTCGCCACCGCTCGAGGAGATTAGCGCACGCAGCCTTGAAGGCAGGTCTCCAAAAGTGCTGCTCATGCAGGCGAATGCGCCCGATCGACCGCCAGACACTCGAAGCGACGCTCGATGACCATATTCGCGTCCGGATCCGCGACCGCTCCCGCTGGTGCCCCAGCCGAGTAGTCACGACAGCCACAGGTGCGTCAAATGGCTGCAGTTTAAGCTTTGACGTCCTGATTACCGAATGTGCCAGCATCGACGCGCTCCGGCAGCGCTGCGGCCGGCTCGACCGTGTGGGCGAGTACGGACATGCCCCAGGGTGTCATCGTCGGCGTCAAACAGGCCATGGACAACGACCCCGTCTACGGCGACTCCATCGGCGAGACGTGGACGTGGCTGAGCGACGTCGCGGACGAGGCCAGGGTCGTCAGGCTGGGCTCGGCGCGCTGCCCCGGCCCTCCTCCAGTCTCACCACACCTCGGCCCACGCGCCGGTACTGCTCCGAGCCACCTCGATACCTGGGCCCAAACCAGCGACGACCCTCGGCGGGCAGAGATCAGCAACTCTGGCTACATGACCCGAGTCCCGTTGCCGCCGGCCTTCAGATCGTGGCGTGCCACGACGTCGATGCTGCAGATCTTGATGCAGCCTCGTCCGACGAGGTGAGCCTAGAGCGGCTGCTTGGAATTCTTGAGACTGCGCTGCCCCGCCTGCCAGGGGGAGGTGCTCGCTGTACCCATCGCCGCAGCTCGAGCGTGGCTCTCAGAGTCGAGCGAGACCGGTGTCGCCTGACGTCGAGGGCGGACGAGACCACCAGTGGAGTGTGCCGGAGGATTCCGCACGCCCCTACCTGATATGGCGCGGAGAGGACGGCTTTGTCATGCAGGGTTTGAAGCTGCGGCCCGGTGACACGATCGTCGTGCCAGCCAGCTACGGCGGAATCACCTGCGGCACATGGGACCCGACCGCCGATGAGACCGTTGCGGACATCACCAGACGCCACGGCACTTGCACAGCGGGGCGAGGCGTGCTCCGTCTACATGAGGCGGTCTTGGCGACACTCGCTCCGACACTGCCTGTGCCACCGCGCCCACTTCACCCGACCCGGGTGCGCCGAAGCGTCGCCGGACGATTGCGGCTCCGGTGATGGACTGGCTCGCGCAGTGCGATGATTCGAGCGTGTCGCTCGGTGAGATGTACCGTGCCCGGTACTTGAGAGCCGAGGGAAGGCGCCTCGTGGTCTCGCGTGTCCCCCGCCGCAGGCGGGCTGGAGCCTCGCCAAGTCCGCGACGCTCGTCGGTCCTTCTGCTCGGATGATGGCTCGGGAGCGGTCCGGTTATCCAAGCGGAGCGCGCCACGGCTTTGCTCTCTGTGGCGCTGGTTGCCGCCGCCCCGAGGGCATTTTCTGGAGCAGGCGCGGACCGTGAGGAGAACCATCCTCCACTTGATCGCAGCGCACCATGGCCACTGCCGCCCGTTCGCACCAGTGTTCCAGACCCCGCGGAGGCTCCAGGTCGAGGCCGTCATCGATGGTGCTCACGTTGTTAAATCGACACGCCACGGACTCGAGCGGCTCGATTCCGGCGTCTCCCGCCTTCTGGCGTCTCGTTGGACGTTACGGATGGTGGGGATGCGCTGGCGGATGCTCCTACGCCTCGCGGACCACCGCCAAAGCGAGTCCGAGGTAGCGAAGAAGGACGCCCGATAGGCGAGCTACTCTGCACTGGTCTCGACGGATCCAACCCGCCCGGGTTCTTCGCCGCCCTTGGTGCGCTATCGGCGCTCACAGCGCGCGGTGACGCCAGCCTCGCCTGGCGCGACGTAGGTGGCTGGCGAGCGGTGCTCCCGGTACGATGTCCCCGGTTTGGAGACAGGCGCCCAGGCGCTCGCGACCTTCCTTGACAATGACCGAAGGGACTGCATTGGCGATCAGCGCTCCTGCTTGAGTACGATGGGAAGCAGGACCTTAAGGCAACCCCGGCACAGTTCCGGGACTACCTGCTGGCGCTGGTCGCCAAGGCCGCTCCGGACGAGCGGCGCAGTGTCGACTGGGCCGCTGCATTCGGCAGCGAAATCGTTCAAGACAACAATGGGAACACCAAGCCCACTGCGCTCCACTTCACAGCGGGAAGCAGCTTTTTTCTTGATATGGTCCGCCAGCTCGTTGACGAGACCGTCGCTAGCGACATCGCGGCCGCCCTACTGGGCCCGTGGCCGAACGATAAGCCGCTGCCGATCATGGGTTGGGACTGCACGGCATCCCGCGACTACGCGCTGCGCGCAAGCCAGCCCTTCAGGCGACAAGAAGCTGGGAGCCCTGGTGCTGAATGGCTCGCAGTGCGCGGCTTGACTGCGTTCCCCGTCGCACCAAACGGTGGCCGCCTGGAGACCACGGGCTGCAGTGGCGGCTGGAAAACCGGCAGCTTTTCCTGGCCTCTATGGAGCGTTGCCCTTGACCGTAACACCATCCGCCTTGCTCCAGCGCGGAAGTCTCCTCAGCGCAGCGTCGCGCGCGGGCCTCGTCGCGTACTTCCGGTGCGATATCAAGCGCAGCGACCAAGGCGGCTACAGTGGCTTTTCGCCGGCCTCGGTGGCGTAATGCACAACTCACTGGGCCGCCCTCATTGCCCAGCTGCGCCCCCAGAATCGTCAGCACGCACCTTCCTGGAATCCAGTTAGCACGCGCGTCTAGAAGCAATCAGGATGGCCCTGCGACCATGCTTGCGCCCCCTCTTCCTGAGCGTCGGCACACACCATGCGGATACCCACACAACAGCGCGTAGCTCTACCCACCCCCGACCCCGCCAGCAATCTCAGAGGACACGAATGATAAAATAGGCCTTTAACATTCGGAGGGTCAATTCGATAGTTCTCTCCGTCGCATTTCGAACTGGGCCCGTATCCCCCTCTATATCGTGGTTATGCTTCGCACCACGCATGTGCGCGCCAGCTACGTCCGCGACAAAGAAGCCCTCAGTGCGCTGATTCGGGGGTCGCATCTCTTTGGGTGTCGTACATCCCTCACATCCTGAGCATGAAGTGATCCTGCCCCGTGAGTGTGCGGCGGCACGGTGACGGTACTCGTTCCGCGCCCCGCTTACGATTCCCGCCCCGGCGGGATCCGTATACCAGCCTTGAAGGAATTTTGCCACGTAAATCAGGCAGTCTCCCCGTGGAAACGTCGTCAAGAGTCCTGTGCTCCAGCTGCCTTCATTAATCCCTTGATGAATGGACTGGCCCTCGCAGCGCACCCACCCGCTTGAGGGCTCGATCTCCGACACCCATGCAGCCACAGTTCCGACGGGAAGGTTGACGATCTTCTCTGCGACCTTCTGCGTGAAGACTGAATTTAAGGCCAAGGCGTCGGCGACGCCAGAAACGTCAGCCGTCAGTCTCTTCACGCTCGCGGGAAGTTCACCGCTTCACGTGGCTACGCGTAGGTGGCTGCGTCCACGCAGCCCTTGAATAACCAAGACGTCCCCCTCAGCTTTAGTTCGGGATTGAGGCCGTCTCCATGAAATCAAGGGCAATAAAATCCCGCGCAGTTGGTCATGGAGCCGCACGAGCGCTTCTGCATACCTCTCTTTCTCCACGATATCTCTTCGAAGAACGTCCCCGGCCTCACGTTTCGCTTCAACCTGGGCCTGCTTCTCGATCCACGCTCTTCCCACGGTAAAATGCGCCACCGTTAAGGCAGACGAGAAATACCAGCCCGGACCTGACGTATTTCCAGATCATAATCGGCCTGCGTCGCTCGAAGATTCAGCCATGATGGATGTGCATTACTTATTGGCGAAGGCACGCGCATGCCCTCAACGGAGAAGACGTTGACTAGCCTCCGCCACGGAACCTGAGAATTTTCGGGGACGCGCCATTTTCGGCCCGCTGAATGGCCGTCACGCCCTCAACACGCAGAGGTACGGGTTGGCGATGTTCACCAACGCAACTAGGTCCGCTCGGACGGGCGGTATCAGTGCGCTATGGGCCGCGGCGGACGACTTGGATCGGGGCGCCGAGGTGGATCGCGCCCGCGCGGCGGACGTGGCACAGCAGCCCGCGGCCGCGGAGGCCGCGGCGGTTGGCGCGCGCGACGCGCTGGGCGCCCAGGCGGCCGAAGCGCGCGTGGAAGCTGGCGCACGGGCGGTGCACGTCCGCGCTGACCTCCAAGAGCGCCGCGCCGATCGCGAGTTGGCTGCCGACCGGCAAGTTTGCCTCGGAGAGGTCCAGGTCCACGTGCAGGTTGTCGCCCGTATGGCCCGGGTGGTCGCGGTCGCGCGCCACCGCGCGCGCGACGTGCGCGTTGATCAGCGCGAGCTCCGCGCCCAGCGAGCGGTCGGCGTCCGCGTGCCAATGGTCCCCCGCCGCGCCGCAGCCCGGCGCGACCTCCAACACGTCGACGAGGCGCCGCTCGCCCGGCGCCGGGCGCACGACACACAGCTCCACGCGCCCGCCGTCACGCGGCGAGCGGGGCAAGAGCGCCCACCACAGGTCATGCCGGAACGAGAGGTCCATCGCGCGAGGGCCTGCAAGGTCGCGCGCTCAGCCGCGCAGCGCGCGCGGGAACAGCACGTTGTTCTCGAGGTGGATGTGCTCCATCAACAGCCGCTCGAGCTCGAAGAGGCCCATGTACAAAGCGCGCCACGTGCTGCACGCGTCCTCCGGCGCGACATAACCGTGCCCCAGCTTGCGCAGCTTCGCCAAATGGATCCCGTGGTCACGGTGCTCGTCCTCCATCACCGAGATCGGCATCGCCGCCTGGCGACCGCGGCCCGCCAAGATCATCGGGAACAGGACCTGCTCCTCCTTCTGCATGTGCTCGTCGAGGGACTCCGCCACCTCGTCGAGGTACGCCGCCAACCCCGCCGGACACGCCGGCTTGTCCGCGTGCACACGCTCGACACGGCGCGCCATCTCGGCCAAGCGCGGCAGCTCCTCGCGGTGGTCCGCGTGAAAGCGCTGCAAGATGTGCTCGATGAGCGCCGGCGAAGGCAACAGAGCCAAGCTCGCGCCCTCCCCAGCCCCGGCCGTCGCAGCCTCGAGCTCCGCCAACACCACCGCCGGGTCGAGGCCCGCCTTCAAACACGCGGCCTGCAACGACACCCGCCCATGGCAGCAGAAGTCGAGCCCGTGGCGATGGAACACGCGCGAGGCCGCCGGGTGCTCGACGGCGAGGTCTGCGAGCATGCGCGCCGCATGGAGCGACGGGGTCGATTGGCTGGTATCCATGGTGTCGTGTAGGTGGGCCGCCGCGCGACGCGGCGCGGCGCGGTGAGGTCGCCCCGAGCGAGGTCAAGCGGCCTGGGGTCGACCGATCCGGGGCAAATGCCATGCCGGCGCCGGACGGGGCCAAGCGGGCCAGGCGTAGTCACCGCGACACGCATCACCCGTGTCAGTTGGACACCGGGGCGGTCATTTCAGCCCCAGGCGCTTGGCCGCGCGGTGCAAGTTCGACCGATCGACGCCCAACGCGCGGGCCGCCGCCGCCCAGTTGCCGCGCGCGCGCTCGATCGCGACGGCGAGCACCTCGCGCTCGAAGCGCGCGAGCGTGACCTGCAGCGCGTCGCCTCGGTCCAGCGCCGCGACCGCCGCCGAGCGCTCGGCGCGCTGCGCCGCGACCGCCGCCGAGCGCTCGGCGCGAGGCGCCGCATCCGCCGCCGGGCCAGCCGCCTCAGTCGGCGGGTCGGCGGCTGCAGCGCGGCTCGAAGGCGCCCCCGCCCCCGCCCCCGCGCTGCGGCGCACATCGAGGTCCGCCTCGCGCACGAGCACCACCTCGCCCGGCGCCACGCGCGACGACGCGCGCAAGAGCGCCCGTGAGACGACGTTCTCCAGCTCGCGCACGTTGCCCGGCCATTCGCCCGCCTCCAGCGCGCAGAGCGCAGTCGGCTCGAAGCGGATCGGCCCGCACCCGAGGTGCTTGCGGACGCGATCGGCGCAGTGCCCAGCCAGCGCCGGGATGTCCGCCAAATGCTCGCGCAGCGGCGGCACGTGCAAGCGACACACGTCGAGGCGGTGCAGCAGGTCCGCGCGGAAACGGCCCGCGCGGACCTCGGCCTCCAGGTCGCGGTTCGTCGCCGCGAAGATGCGCACATCGACGCGCTCCGTGCGGTCCGAGCCGACGGGCTGGAGCTCGCCCTCCTGCAACACGCGCAGCAGCTTGGGCTGGAGGTGCAGCGGCAGCTCGCCGATCTCGTCCAAGAAGAGGCACGCGCCGTCAGCCACCTTGAACTTGCCTTGCCGCGCCTCCGCGGCGCCGGTGAAGGCGCCGCGCGTGTGGCCAAAGAGCTCGCTCTCCGCCACGGATTCGGGCAATGCCGCGCAATTCAGATAGACGAGCGGCTGGTCCGCGCGCCGCGATTGCTGGTGCAGCGTGCGCACGACGAGCTCCTTCCCCACCCCGGTCTCGCCTGTGACCAACACCGCGAAGCTCGAGCGCGCGACGAGCTCGACCTCCTGGCGCAGCCGCATCACCACAGCGCTGCCGCCGACCAAGATGTCGCCGCGCCGCGCGAGGGCGTCCCGCACGAGGTCCTGCGCGACGCGCCCGTGCCGCGCGGCTTTGCGCTCCAACGCGTCGATCAACGCGCCCGTCCGCAGCGCCGCGCCCGCGAGCGCGGCGAGGTGCTCGAGGAACTCCCTGGGCACGCCGTCGAACGCGCCAGCCGCCATCGCGTCCGCGGTCAGGACCCCGACGAGCTGGCCCTCGACGCGCAGCGGGCAGCCGAGGCACGCGTGCACCGATCGCCCGAGCAACGCCGCGTCCGCGTCAGCGCCCCCGTGCGCGCCCGCGACGAGGCCGTCGTAGGGGTCCGGCAACGGGCTGTCCGCCGGGAAGAGCGTCGGCCCCTCGCCCGCGCAGATCACGTCGAGGCGCGGGTGGGCGCTGCGCGGGAAGCGGCGGCCGAGCGCGTCCTCGACCAGCCCCCGCGCCGCGACCGGCACGAGGTCCTCCCCGTCGAGCCGCAACAGCGCCACCGCGTCACTGGGCAAGGCGCGGTGGACCGCTTCGACCAGGCGACGCAGCCGATCGTCGCTGGAGAGCGACGCGGTCATGTCCCGCGCGAGGGGCAAGAGCTCCGCAAGGCCAAATGTGGTCACCACGACCACGAGTGTAGTCGCTGCGCCACGCCGGCGGCCAGCTCAGACGCGCAGACCGGCGGTCACGAACAAGAGGGTCGCGCGCACCGACTCTGGCGACAACGCATACAGCTCCGCCACGACGCGGCGATAGGCCTCGAGCTGCGGCTGATAGCGCGCGGCATGCGCGGCCACGGTCGCGGCGTCGACCGCGTCCGTCTTGAAGTCGAGGACCTCAGCGCGGACGACGCGGTCGCCGCTGCGGACCAAGACCAGGCGATCGATCGCGCCGCGCCACGCGGCGGTCGCCTCGCCCTCGGACAGGTCCACGTCGAACGAGCGCTCCGCCAAGACCTCCGCGCGCTCGTCCGGCCCGAGCTGCAGCGCTTCGCGCGACAGCGCCGCGCGCACGTCAGCGCGCGCCAACGCCGCTTGGAACCTCGCCAGCGCCTCTTCGATCAGCGTCGTGTCCGTCGCCTGACGGCGTAACGCCGCGCGCAGCTCAACCTCGCCGCGCGCCTCGTCCTCGCTCCACTCGACACCCTCGAACAGCTTGTGCACGAGCGTGCCGAGGTCCCGCGCGCGGCGCTCGGGCGGCGCCAACAGCGACGCCGCGTCCATGCGGCGCGCCTCCGCGCCCGAGGGCGTGCGATAGCGGACCTGCCGCGGCGCCGCGGCGGGCGCGAGGGTCAACGCGCGCGGCGCGAGCGGCGCTGGCCCAGTGGGCGTGTCTCGCTTCGCCGGTGCAGGGCGCCAGGTCTCGTCCGAGTCCGCGTGACGCCAAAGCTCTCGCACCCTGTAGCCGGGGTCGGGCTCGGTCGCGTCGCCGGCCGCGTCAGCGTCCGTGCTGCGCGCCCCCCAGGACTCTCCGACGAGCCCCTCGCGCACGAGCTCCATGACACGCACCGGCGCCGCCGCCGGCCGCGTCTTGGCCGACGTCGGCACGATCAGCTCCAGGTGATGCACCGCGCGCGTCGTGGCCACGTACAGCACCGACAACTCGTCGATCAGAGTTCGCGCATCGACCTGGTCCGCGAGCTGGCGCAAGTCCGGTCGCAGCGCCATGACCTCCTTCTTCGGCGCGCGCGACAGGACGTCGATCGGCTCCAAAGGGCCCCGCTTCCACGACAACAGCGTCGAGCGCTGACCCGTCAAGCTGCCCGTCAACTGCGGCAGGAACACCGCGTCGAACTCGAGCCCCTTCGACGCGTGAACCGTCATCACCTTGACCCGCGCGCCCGTCGGGCTCTCGACGCGCTGACGCCGCACGAGCTGTGCGAACGACGTCGGGCGCAGGCCCGCGCGCGCGTCGTAGGCGAGGGCCAGCTCGACGAGCTGCGCAAAGCGCGTCTGATCCCAGTCGGACGCGTCCGCGGCGCACGCTCGCGCGAGGCGCTCGAGGAAGACCCCGTAGCCGACCTCGACGAGCTCGCGCCGCACCGCGCGCGAAACGGCGCGCAGCCGCGTGCGCTCGGCCCGGCCGTCGACGCGCGCGCCCTCGAGGCCGTAGCGCGCCGCGAACGGCGAATGGACCACCGACAGCGCCGCGACGCCGTCGTCGGGGTGGTCGGCGAGGTGCAAGAGCGCCAGCGCCTGCGTGACGAGCGCCGCGTCGGTCAGCGGGTTCCCGCCCTCGCCGCTGGCATCGATGCCGCGCTCTCTCAGGCCGAACAGGAGCCGCGGGATGTCCTTCTTCGAGCGCAAGAGAATGGCGACCGTCGCCTCGGGCACACGCTCGACGAGCTGCGCGACGCGCTCGACGGTCACGGCGACGCTGGCCTCGCCCGCCGAGAGCTTGCCGCCCTCGCGCTCGGTCACCGCGACCTCCAACAGGCGCGCCGCCCCCGCGCACGGGCCCGCGCCGCCGGCGCGCCGGTGCGTCGTGAAGCCGGCGCTCCAATCCGCCGCGCGCGCGCGCAGCACCTCGCGCTCGTCGCCGGCGAACACCTCGCGCTCCGGCAGCTTCGCGAAGAGCTGGTTCACCGTGTCGAGCACGACGTCGGACGAGCGCCAGCTCTCCGTCATCGCCTCGGGCACGAGCACCGGGTGCCGCTGGTGCATCTCGCCCAAGAGGCGTGGCTCGGCCTCGCGCCAGCCATAGATCGACTGCTTGACGTCGCCGACGCAGAAGAACGTGCGCGGCTGGCCGTCCTCGTCGTGGCCCGCCAAGAGCTCCTCGGCGAGCGGCATCAAGAGGCGCCACTGCAGCGGCGCCGTGTCCTGGAACTCGTCCAGCAAGAGGTGCGAGACGCGCGTGTCGAGGCGATAGCCGAGGTCCGCGAGCCACAGCGCGCGGCCCTCCTCGTCGTCCGCGCCCGCGGGGCCGGCGCCGAGCGCGCGCGGGAAGTCCTCGAAGCGATAGGCGCCCGTGCGGTCCTTCGCGGCGCGCTCGCGCGCGAGGTAGAGGTCGCACAAGTTGCCCGTCGCGACGTTCATCGCGACGAGGCGCGCGGTGACGTCGGCCAAGGCCTCGCGGTCGACGACGCGGGCCGCCTCAGCGACGGAGTCGGGGACCGCGACGTTGTGGTAGCTGAGCTTGCCCGAGCGCACGCTCGTCGCGAGCGCGCCGTCGAACCACGCGCCCCAGTCCCGTTGCTCGAGCATCGGGTTCGTCTTGGCGCGCAGCTTCTCCCAGTTGCCGTTCGGCTTCCCCGCCTTCGTCAGCGGCAGCTCGAACGTCATCAAGTGGCGCACCGCGGCGTCGAGCTCCGCGGCGTCGGGCGGCGCGCTGGGCTCGATCACGGCCCAAGCCTCCGCGCGCTGGCCAGGGCGCGCCTCGCGGTGCAGCTCGAGCGCTTCGTGCACGGCTTCGATCAAGACCGAGTGCGACGCGGTCGGCGCGCCGACCTGCGCGATCGCCTGGAGCAGCGCGACCCGCTCGTTCGGGCCGAGCGCCGCGATGACCTCGGACAGGATCTCCGCGCGCAGCGCGTCGTCCTCGATGTCGTCGGCGATGTGCCACTCCGGCATCAGCGCCAGCTCGTACGCAAAGAGGCGCGCGACCTGGATGAAGAACGAGTCGAGCGTGCGAACCTGGAAGCGCCCGACCTGACGTGCGAGGCCTGCGAGGCGCTCGAGGGCGGCCTCGCGCGTGAGGCGCTGTGGCTCGCCGTAGACGCGCTCGGCGGCGCTGGCGAGGCTCGCGCGCGCGCCCTCGCCCTTCTCGCCGACGGTCGCGGCCTCGACGAGCCGGGCCAGGACGCGGTCGAGGATCTCGCCCGCGGCCTTGCGCGTGAACGTCGTCGCGAGCACGCGCGAAGGCTCGACGCCCGCCGCCAAGAGCGCCGCGAAGTGCGTCGCCAGGCGATAGGTCTTGCCGGTCCCCGCGGAGGCGAGCAGCAGGCTGTGCGGCGCGCTCATGCCTCGCCTCCGTGGCTCGCGGCGCCAGCGGCGCTGCCTTCGAGTGTCTCATCGTCGTCGCCCTCGGGCGCGACGACAAAGCCCACGCCGATGAGGTCCGCTGCGAGGCCCTTGAAGTGGCGCACGTTGCCCAGCGCGTCGAGGGCGCCCGCGCGCACCTCGCTGACGATGTGGACCGCGAGCTCGACGGCCGACCCGATCACGTCGCCGGAGTGCCACGTATCGGGCGCGGGGCTCCACACCGACCCGTCGGGGGTCAGCGACAGGTAGCCGAGGTCGGGCGGACGCTCGTCCGAGCCCAGGAGCTCGCTGGCGAGCAGGCAATACAGCGCGAGCTGCGGATCGACCCACTCGCGCTCCGCGTCCTTCTTGCGCGACGTGGCCTTGTAGGCGTCGTCCGGCTTCTTGGCGCGCTTGCCGGTCTTGTAGTCAATGATCGCGATGCGGCCCGTCGCGCGGTGGCGATCGACGCGATCGATCTTGCCCCGCAGCCACGCGGCGGGCTGGCTGCGCGGCATCGGCAGAGGGACGGCGCGCAGCATCTGGCCGTCGACGGCGCGCTCGGAGGGCGCCCACTCGGTGTGCACGACCTCCCAACCTTGCAGCGCGCGCTGCGCCTGCCACGGGACGAAGTCGATGAGGCGCAGGCGCGCCTGCTCGATCTGCATCGCGACCGCCGGCAGCGGCGCGCGGCCGAACTTGAGCTCTGCGATGCCATCGAGGCGCGCGAGGACGGCGTCGTGCAGCTTCGCCTCGCTGGTGCACGTCGCGAGCGCGGGCTCGCTCAGGACGCTCAAGGCGTCGTGCACGAGGTCGCCGAAGCTCGCGGCGTCGAGCTCACGCGCGCCGTCGTCGACCTCGCGCAGGCGCAGGAGGCGCTCCAACGCGTAGCGATACGGCGACTCGATATAGGCGGCGAAGTCCGTGACGGCGAAGACGGAGGGCACGCCGCGCGGCCGCAGCGTCGGGCGGGTATAGGGCGCGGCCGAGCGCGCGCGGGGCGCTGGCGTCGCGCTCGTTGCGAGCGGCGTGGGGTGCAGCGCGTGCTGCATGCGACGCAGCACCTCTTCGGGGTCGGCGTGGAAGGCGAGGCGGCTCGGGAAGCGCGGCTCGCCCTCGCGCGTGCGGCGCGGCGAGACGAAGTCGACGCTGCGCGTCGCGACGAGCGTCGCGGCGACGTACGCATCGCGGGCGGTGCGGTGCGCGTCGTCCTCGAGGCCGAGGCGCCCGCGCAGCGAGTCGGGCAGGAACGGATCGGCGCCGGGCACGGTCGGGACGCTGCCGTCGACGAAGCCGGTCACGACGAGCACCGGCGCAGGGTCGAACGGCAGCTCGAGCCAGCCGAGCAGCTCGATCGTCGGGACGTCCTGGGCGTCGGGCGCGGGCGGCACGGCGCGCCCGCGGAGCGCGTGCAGCAAGAGCTCCAGCGCCGCGCTCGGCGTGACCTCGCCGGCGAGCGGCGCGGGCACGTGCTCGAGGGCGGACAGCGCTTCGCCGATCGCGGCGAGGGCCTCGCGCGTGACCCGCGCGGGCTCGCCTTCGTCTGTGAGCGAGTGCCCGTCATAGACGTCGACGAGCAGCGCGCGCGCGGCCTCGAGCGCCGCGCGCAGCGGCATCGCGCGCGGCTCGAGCAGCGCGCCGGCGAGGGCGCGCAGGTGCCCGAAGAGCGCGAGCAGCGGCGCGCGATCCTCGGAATGGACCCCGATGGGCAGCTCCGAGTCCACGTCGAGGCGCTCGGGCAGGTGCGCGATGCGCACGCGATCGAGCAGGGCCGGGATCGAGCGCGGCTCGGGCGTCTCGTCCAGGCTCGAGGCGAGGTCTGCAGCGAGCCCTGCCTCTGGAGCCGGGCCTGCGGGCTGCAGGCGTCGGTCGAGGGCGCGCTCGAGGTCCGGGTGGCGCAGGAGCTCGGCGGCGGTCGCGGCGGCGCGCCCGTCGAGCCAGGCGGCGAACGAAGCGAGGAGGCGCGCGGGGGGCGTGCGCTCGAGCGGCTCGCCGGCGGCGGGTCGCGCGCGGACGCCCTCGGCGGCGAAGCGGCGCTCCAGGAACGGCGTCGCGGCTTCGTCGGCGACGCCGATGGTGACGTCGCTGGCGTCGAGGTCCCTGCGCGCGCCGAGGTCCCTGCGCGCGCCGAGGTCCCCGCGCGCGCCGAGGTCCCCTAGGGGGTCGGCCGCGCCGCCGACGCGGTGGGCGACGATGCGCGCCGCGAGCTCGGCCTCGTCGAGGGGGCCCCGTACGACGTGCCAGCGTGAGAGCGGCGCGGCGCCCGAGGGCGCGAGGTGGAGCGCGCGCTGGCGCCAGTGTTCGGTGACGAGGAACCCGAGCGCGTCGAAGCCCTCGCGCTCGCGCTCGGGCGCGAGGACGAAGGCATCGGGCGGCGCGCCGAGCGTGACGCGCAGCTCCAGGGCGCGGCGCAGGAGCCCGGGTCCGTCGACGATGCCGACGAGCGCGATCGCGTGCGCGCGATCGATGTGCTCGGCAGCGAGCGCGGCGTTGCGCGCGTCGTGCGGGTCGGCGAGCCCGCAGGCGTCGAGCTGCTCGCGCCAGCGCTTCTGGACTTTGGCGAGGGCGGCCCAACGGCGGACCTCGCGCTCGGTCGTGGTGCCGTCGGTGGGCGCGGCCAGCATGGCGAAGTCGTGCCCTTCGTCGGCGAGCTCGGCGTGCAGGGTCCGCACGCGCTCGGCGAGGCGCCACCAGCCGACGCGGTCTTCGCGCGGGGGCACGCGCTCGAAGAGATCGTTGGCGGCGCCGCCGGCGCCGAGCGTCTCGACGAGGGCGCGCTCCCAGGCAAAGGTGCGGGCAGCGCGGTCCGCGGTCGGCCGGTCGAGCTCGAGCAGCTCGTCGACGAGGCGCCCTTGCGTGAGCACCCTCGGCGGTGTCCAGGCGCGCAGCCCGCGCTCGGCGGCCGCCCGCCGCAGCTCCCCAGCGAGCCCGCGCCCGACCCGCGCGCCGGGCACGGTCACGAGCACGCGCCCGAGGCCCTCGCCGTACCGCTCGACGAGCGCGTCGGCCGCGAGCGCGAGCGGATTCCCCGCCCAGCCAAGGAACTGAAGCGAAGGTGCGAGCGCCATCGCCGCGAGTGTAGCGCCGGCCCCCACGGCCCCAAACCACGCACGCCCAAGGACCAGTCCCAGCCGCAGGAAGCGCGCCTATTTGACGCCTGGCGCGCCCCACCGCAGCATCGTGGCGCGAGGGCGGGCTCTGCTGCCGACGAACTGCCCCTCGCACGCTCCCCTCTCGCACGTGCCCTGCACAGCCCCGCACTGCCCCGGCCCTCCAATGCAGCCGATCTTCGACCTCGCACACGCGCTACGTCGCCTTGAAGCGCTCATCCAGACTGACCCGCGCGACGCACTCGAGCAGGTCGTCGCACACGATCCGCTCGGGCTACTGCCACGGGCAGCGGCCTTGACAGCAGAGTTCGCGCTCTTGATCGATCCGGCAGCGCTCGTCATCGCGACCTATGAAGGGCTGCTCAAGACGCCGGCCGATATCGCAGAGCGGGCAGGCAATCTCCAACGAGAGCTCGAGGTGCACGCCACCCACCAGAACGAACGCTCCCCAAATGAAGCCGTCGTCCGCGCTGTCACTGCCGCGATCGGAGTCGAATGCGATATGGCGCTGCTAGTCACCGAGGCGCTCCGTGCTCGCCCCATCGCTGAGCGCCGCCTGATCTTGTCGCTGCTACGCACAACCTCTCCGAAGCTGCGAACCCTTTGGCCTGGGGAGCGCGCGGACCTCAAGCGCGACCGCGACATTGCGACCGCTGCCTGGTCGGCGCTCCGAAGCGTCCTTCGTACGGTCCTCTCGGCGCCACGCGAGGGCGACCGGACATCGCAGGAGTGACAGGCGCAATCGAGCACGACGCCATCGGGGCGATGCTGCAAGCCGTGCGCCGAGGGGGCGCACGAGCCAGCAGCACTGTCGCGCGCCATTATCGTGACGAGGCCGCGGAGGGCCTCGAGCGCGCGCTGCGTCACTCGTTCAACCGAATCGGCCAGCCTTATCTCGTCAATGTCGCGGGCCCGACCTCAAAGCGCCGGCGCAAGGATCGCGCGACTGCCCGCCTGCAGGCAGAGGCGCTCCTGGCGCTCAGGCCCGATGCGCGCTCCCTTTGCTTCCACGGGTGCACGAGCCTCATCTTGGAATCGCCGGGCGAGGCCGTTCGCGCGCTCGAATCGGCGGCATCGAAGACGCTCAATCCCAGCCTGAGCGGTTCCATCGACCTGAGCCTGGCGAGCGCCCTGCATGCCCTCGGCCGCCTTCAGGAGTGGTTCGAAGTCCATCGTCGCTGCGCCCGGCGCTCCACTTCGAGCGAGCGCACCCTTGGAGCAGTCTTCGGCACGTTCGCGGCCCTGCGAACGGGCGAGACGCGCGAGGCCGCCTGGTTGCTAGAGCGCAGCTATGACGCGGAGCAACGCGAGCTCGCGACCGCGCATGCGGAGCTGCAGCGATTCCTGCCTCAAAGTGCCCAGAGATCGAGGGGCGCGCTGAGCTGGCTTGGGGACCGCCTGAAAGAGCTCGATCACCGCGGCCTCTGGCTCGAATTGGTGAAGGACGCGCTGCATGCAACTTAACGCCATGACACAAGCACCCTCAACGCTCTGCTTGACGGCCTGTCTGCTGTTGTTCCTCGTGGATTCCATGGCGACCGCTGGATGTCAGTCTGGAGGGGCAGCGAGCGCTCCGTCAATGGTCGGCGTGACTGGCGGAGGCGCGCCACGTAAGCGCCGAGTGCGCACGACGATCAACAATACGAATTCGCCCCAAACTCCGCCCGCGCCCCCCGCGGGATGAACGATGCAACCGCCAGAACGAGGCGAAGAGTGATGTCGAATCGCAAGTGGCGCGCGTTGGCGATCGGGGGCGGGGTCCTCGTCGCAGCGCTCCTCGTGCTGCCGAAGCCCGAGGCACCCGCAGAGACAGGCGAGGACAGCGGACGGTCCCAGCACAAGGTCGAGTCCGGGCCCAAGATCGGCTCGACCACCTCCACTGGCGGTCACCGTCAAGCGGAGGCCGATCGGCGCTCCGAACAGCGCGCGTTCACGCGAGTGACGGGGGCGCGCGCTGGTATCGAGCCAAGTGATTCGGCCGCGCTCGCGGAGGAGCGCCCACAACGGCTCGACATCCGAACGACACCGAGCAACACCCCGATCACGCGAGTCGTCTGCCGCAGCTTTGCGCCGGGATCGAGTGAGGCGACTTGGTTCGAGCTCGCCGTCGAGGCGACAGGTGCGCAGCACCGAATCGAGGTTGGCGTTGGAGACTGGGAGTTCATTGGCGTTGCCAAGAGCGGCGCCTGCTCAGCGCTTGCGCGCGCGACGGTCACGCACGAGGGAGACCAGGAGGTCTGCCTCGGGTTCGAGGTCGTGACACTCATTACCGGGACTGCGTACGACGGCGTCTTCGGCGGTCGAATCGAGGGCGCGACGATTGCGCTGCACGCGCTCGAGGGCTTTGAATCGGCGCGACCCGAGTCAGACTCCGCAGAGGCCTCGCCCCTCAGCGCGCGGTCTGACAGCACAGGGCGATTCGAGCTCCGGACGGTCGCAATGGAGCGGGGGCAGCTCGCTGTCTCGGCCCCCGGATACCGCACGCAGGTCGTGGGCTTGTCGGGCGCCGAGGGCTCGGGCACGATCGACGTCGGGAACGTCGCCATGGCTCCGATCGACGTCCTGGAGGTCCGCCTCGCGGGAACCGGCAGCGCTGCGCCCACGGCTTACAAGATCCGCGAAGGCTGGGACACCGAGCCCGTCGCCTTCGACGCCAATGGGGTCGCGTTCGTGGAGTTGCCGAAGGGCGAGCCCGACTTGGCCCTTAACCTCTTCGCGCCGGACGGGGTCAACCTGCGCATCGATTTGCCTGGGATGGCGCTCGATCACGACCCGCTGACGATCGACCTCGACGACGCCGTCGCGGTCGAGATCGAGGTCGAGGACTGGGACCACGCGTTCGTCGCTCGGAACCTCAACCTGTGTGTCGTCTCGGTGGATGCGCTCGGGCTGCAACGGTTCAGCGTCGCCCGCGTCGAGTCGCGGTCAGTGCGCGCGTACGCCTGGGGCGCGGGGCCCGCCATGGCCTCGATCATCGAGATCTCTGAAGAGACCGACGCGCTGCTCGCCGCGACGAGCTTGCCGCTCGCGCGGCCGGGGCCGAGTTCAGCGAGCTTGCGCCTCGGTGCGCGCGCCGGATGGCTCGTGCTCGACGAGGACCGTGTGCCACAGCCCGACGCGATCATGTACGTCGGCGCGACCCGCCACGCGAGCCGCTTTGGCATGGTCTTCGTCGCAGACGAACGCGGCTGGGTGGACGCCCCCGTCGGGCTCGGCGACGACCTCGTCGCGAACATCCACTTGCCCGACGGGACCGTCCAGACCGACCTTCCATTGAACGCCCCCGCGGGCACCGGCGACCGGGTTGAGGTCGTTGTGGGCCGCAGTGAGCGCTACGAAGTGCGGCTCGAAGCCCAGGGCGCCCCGCTCCCCTGGCACCGGGTCTCGCTGCAATCCGCGGCACCCGTCGAGCTCGGGATGTTGATGATGTCCGACGGGGAAGGGAGCGTGCCGGGCCTGGACTTCCGGTACGGCAGCCGCCCACAGCTCGTCCTCCACGACCCGCGCCTGTTCGAGCGCTCGCGGCGCTACGAGCTGCGACCGGGGCTCAATGTCATCGAAGTGCACCAGACCGCGGCGCTCGAGCTGACCCTCCCCGCCGGAGGCCTGCTCGATGCGCTCCGCTTCGATCGGAGTGACGTCGAAAGGTGGATCGCGAACGGGCAGGTGCTGCGGGAGGTGCACGCCGGCGGCGGCGCCACGCGCGTGCTCTATCGCGGCCTCCCGCTCGGCGACTACGGCTGCACCTGGAACGGGGAAGCGCGCGGCCCGTTCCCTTTGACGAGGCCCAACGCAACCCACCGATTTGTCCTCTAGCGCCGTTGGTTAAGGGGCTGCACACAAGGCTCCCGGCCCACGGGCCCCGCGACCGACCCTGGCGTTGCTGGTCTCCGCCGCTGTTCGCGAAGAGCGAAGCGCGCTCGAACGCCACCTCGGCCCGCGGGGTGAGGTGAACTGCCGCGGTGGCGGCGGTCGTGGGGGCGGGAGATTCGGAGTCGCAGCGCCGGATTCTCAGCGGGCCCCTGGTACCTTGCTGGCTTCGCGCCTAATCACGGGACTCCCCCATGCGACGCAGCTCACCCATCGTCAGCGCCCTCGCGCTCTCGCTCCTCGGCCTCTCCGCTCCCTCCTACGCCCAAGAGCGTCCGCCCGCGCCCGTCACCGCGCGGGTCGTCGAGGCGCGGGAGGTCGTCCAGCGCGAGCGCGTCATCGGCGGGCTACGCGCCGCGTCCGAGGCCGTCCTCGCGGCCCTCGAAGAAGGACCCGTCGCGCGCTTCGAGGTGCGCGAAGGGCAACGCGTCGCCGCCGGCGACACGCTCCTCGTCGTCGACACACGGCGGCTCGAGGCCACGCGCGCGTCGCTCGTCGCCGCCTCCGCCGCGGCCGCGGCGACCCAGATCCAGCGCACCGCCGAGGTCACCGACGCGCGCGAAGACCTCGTCGGGCTCGAGGCCGCCGCCAAGAACGACGCCGTCTCGCAGCGCGACCTGCGCCGCGCCCGGACATTGCTCGCCGTCGCAGAAGCGCAAGCCACCGCGGCCGCGCGGCGGCTCGATGCGCTCGGCGCAGAGCTCGCGCTGGCCGACGTGCGCCTGCACGACGCCACGCTGCGCGCGCCGTTCGACGGCGTCGTCGTCGAACGCCACGTCGAGCTCGGCGAGTGGGTCAAAGCAGGCGACCCCGTCGTCACGCTCTTGTCCTCCAGCGCGCTCGAAGTCTGGCTCGACGTGCCCGAGCGCTTGCTCGGCCTGTTCGGCTCGCTCGGCGACGACCTCGTCATCGAGGTCGGCGCCGAACGCACGCCGCGCCGCGCCGTCGCCCCGCGCATCGTCCCGCGCGTCGACGCGCGCTCGCGCACGTTCCCGCTGATCGCGACCCTCGTCCAGGACCCCGCGGCGAGCGATCGCTCAAAAGGCCTCTCCCCCGGCGTCTCCGCGTCCGCGTGGCTGCCGATCGGCGCGACGAGCGAGGCGCTGATGGTGCCGAAGGACGCGCTCGTCTACCGCCCCAGCGGCGTGGCCGTCATGGTCGTCATGGGTGAAGGCGGCGAAGCCGGCGTGCAAGGGACCGCGGCGATGGTGCCGGTGGTCATCCGCTTCGAGGCCGACCGCGAGGTCGCCATCGAGCCCGGCGCGCTGCAAGCGGGCGCGCTCGTCGTCACCGAAGGCAACGAGCGCCTCTTCCCCGGCACCGCCGTCGTCGCCACCGTCGACCGCACCCCCCTCGGCGCGAATCGCTGAACCACCGGCCGCAGGCGCGCGCCTCACCGCGCGCCGCATTGAGGTCCCCCAACGATGCGCTTCATTCGCCTCGCCGTCGAGCAACCGATCACGGTCAGCGTCGGCATCATCCTCTCGCTCCTGGCCGGCCTCGTCGCGCTCCTGCGCGTGCCGATCCAGATGACCCCCGAGGTCCAATCCGTCGTCATCGCGGTCACGACGACCTGGGAGGGCGCCTCGGCCCAAGAGATCGAGACCGACGTCATCGAGCCGCAGGAAGAGCGGCTCGGCAACCTGTCGGGCCTCCTGCAGATGACCTCGACCAGCCAGGCTGGGCAAGGTCAGATCCGCCTCGAGTTCCGCACCGGCACGGACATCGCCGACGCGCGCACCGAGGTCGACCTGCGCCTCGCCGAAGTGCCCGGGTACCCCGAGAGCGTCAACAAGCCCGTCGTCGTCGACGTCGACCCCGACTCCGTCGACTACATCTCGTGGGTCGGGCTCGCATGCAGCGACCCCGACTTCGACCCGACGACGCTGCGCGACTTCGCCGCCAAGCGCCTCTTGCCGCGCCTCGAGCGCTTGCCTGGCGTCGCCGAGGTCGGCCTGCTCGGCGCGCGCGAGCGCGAGCTGCAGATCCTCGTCGACCCCGTGCGCCTCGCCGACCGCGGCGTGACGTACGCCGACCTCGTGCGCATCCTGCGCGCCGAGAACGGCAACTGGTCCGCCGGCAAGCTCACCGAGGGCAAGAACGACGTGCGCGTGCGCGCCGTCGGGCGCTTCACCGAGGCGCGCCAGGTCGAAGAGCTCGTGCTGCGCCGCGAGGCCGCCGGCACGGTCCTCCTGCGCGACGTCGCCGACGTCCGCGTAGGCCTCAAGGAGCGCACCAACTGGGCCCGCGCGCGCGGGCACCTGATGCCGTTCTTCAACTTCCAGCTCGAGGCCGGCGCGAACCTCCTCGAGACGATCGACGCCGTGGACGCGGAGCTCGCGGCGCTGAACGCGCCGGGCGGCCTCCTGGCGCTCGAAGCCTCGCGCCTCGACATCCACGGCTCACTGAAGCTCGTCAAGACCTACGACTCGACCACCTACGTCAAGGACGCGATCGCGCTCGTCCGCAACAACATCTTCGTCGGCGGCGCGCTGGCGATGTTGGTCTTGATGCTGTTCCTGCGCTCGCTGCGCACGGTCGGCATCATCGCGATCGCGATCCCGATCTCGGTCGTCGTCGCGGTCGTCGTGCTCGTGGGCCTCGGGCGCTCGGTCAACATCATCTCGCTCGCCGGGATGGCGTTCGCGGTCGGCATGGTGGTCGACAACGCGATCGTCGTCATCGAGAACATCTTCAGGCACCTGGAGATGAAGAAGAGCGTGCGCGAGGCCTGCATCGACGGCACCCAGGAGGTCGCGGGCGCCGTCGTCGCCTCGACCCTGACGACGATGGTCGTGTTCGCGCCGATCCTGTTGATCCAGGACTCCGCGGGCCAGCTCTTCCGCGACATCGCGCTGGCGATCGTCGCCAGCGTCGGGCTGTCCCTGATCGTCTCGATCACCGTCATCCCGTCAGCCGCGGCGGCGCTGCTCTCTGAGCGCCTCGCCGCGCGCCTCGCGGAGCGCGAGCGCAGCCGCGCCGCGCGGGCGCACGTCGAGACCCACACCGCGTTCGGCCGCTTCAAGCGCGCCGTGGCGTCGCTGGGCGACCTCCCCCGGGGCATCGGAGGCCTCTTCCGGTGGCTGAGCGCGAGCCGCGCCCGCGGCGCGATCACGGTCGGCGCGTTCTTGTTCCTCACCGTGTTCGGCATCCGCGTCCTGGTGCCGCCCCTCGACTACCTGCCCACCGGGAACCGCAACATCGCGTTCGGCATCCTGTTCCCGCCGCCCGCATACAACCTCGACCAGCTCGCCGAGATCGGCGACCGCATCGAGGCCCGCGTGCGGCCCTATTGGGAGGCCGCGGGCGACCGCTTCGAGATCGAGGCCGTCGCCCGTGACGGCGCGGCGCTCGGCCCCGACGCTCGCACCGAGATCCCGACGCGCACCGGCGAGATGATCCTGCCGCCCGCGCTGGACCACTACTTCCTCGTCGGCATCGACGGGCGCATGTTCCACGGCGCGATCGCCGCGGACAGCCGCAAGGCGACCGACGCCGCCGCGCTGCTGCAATGGGCCGCGGGGCCCGACGTGGCGCCGGACGTGTTCACGTTCGCGCTGCAACTGCCGCTGTTCCGCACCGGCGGCACGACGGGCTCGGCGATCAACATCGACCTGACCGCGCGCGAGCTCGACACGATCGTCCCCGCCGCGGGCGCGTTGATGGGCGCGCTGATCCCGGAGTTCGGGCCGTACGCGATCCAGCCCGACCCCTCGACGTTCAACCTGCCGTCGCCCGAGCTGCGCTTCACGCCGGATGACGAGCGGCTGCGGGAGGTCGGCCTGACGCGCCAGGACCTGGGCTACGCCGTACAAGCGAACGGCGACGGCATCCTCGTCCCGCGCCAGTTCGAGATCGAAGGCGAGCTGAAGGACCTGAAGCTCGTCTCGCCCGCGTCGCGCGGCGCCGACCCGATCCCCGCGCTGCTCTCGACGCCGATGGCGACGCCCGACGGCCGCGTCGTCGACCTCGGCAGCATCGCGCACGTGGAGCGCGTCACGGCGGCCGACCGCATCAAGCGCGTCGACCGGCAGCGCGCGATCACGCTCGAGCTCTCACCGCCCGCCGGGATGCCGCTCGAGGCGGCGCTCGGGCGCGTCGAAGAGCTCGTCGCGGGCCTGCGCGCCGGTGGCGCGATCGCGCCCGACGTCGAGGTCCGCTTCACGGGCTCGGCCGGCAAGCTGACGGACATCAAGCAGGCCCTCGCCGGGGACGGCTCGTTCGTCGGCCTCCTGTCGAGCTCCCTCTTCCTCGCCCTGACGGTCGTCTACCTCCTGATGGTCGTCCTGTTCCAGAGCTGGCTCTATCCGCTGGTCATCCTCGTCAGCGTGCCGCTGGCGACCCTCGGCGGCTTCATCGGCCTCGGGATCGTCCACCAGTGGAGCCTCGGCGACCGCTACATGCCCGTGCAGAACATGGACGTGCTGACGATCCTCGGCTTCGTGATCCTCGCCGGCGTCGTCGTCAACAACGCGATCCTGATCGTGCACCAAGCGCTGCACTTCGTGCGGCGCGACGGGTACACGATCCGCGACGGCATCGCCGAGTCCGTGCGCACGCGCGTGCGGCCGATCGCGATGAGCACCCTGACGTCGGTCGGCGGTATGTTGCCGCTGGTGCTGATGCCTGGCTCAGGCTCGGAGCTCTACCGCGGCCTCGGCGCGGTCGTCGTCGGCGGCCTCGTCGTCTCGACGGTCTTCACCCTGGTGCTCGTGCCGGTCTTGCTCGAGTGGACGATGCTCGCCCGCGAGCGCTCGGCCAAGGCCGCCTGAGCCCACGTCGCGACGCGCGTGAACGAGCCGGGCCCCTGATCGCCGCGCGGCGATCAGGGGCCCGGCGCCGCTCTCGGACCAGCCCAGCGCGCTCGTTTCACTGCTTCGCGAGCCAGGCGAGGAAGCGCCCCTCGAGGTCGTTCTTGCCCGGCTTCGCGCTGCTCAACGGGCGGCCGTAGACCTTCTCGATGACCGCCTCCAGGTTGGCCGACGAGTCGAGCGCCGCGAGCTCGCGCAGGAGGACGCCGTAGAGCTCGTCCGACTTCTTCTTGTTGCCGCCGCCCTGGGTCTCGAGCCAGAAGAGGAAGCACGTCCGATAGGCGCGGAAGAACTCGGCGCCGTCCGAGTAGTAGGCCTCGGGCAGCGGCGGCATCGCGGCCGCCGGGGTGCCGAGCAGCGGCGCCGAGACGACGAGCCGCTTGGCCTGCGTGTCATCGAGGATCTGAAAGTGCTCGATGTTGCCCTTCTTCCGCTCCTGCTTCGCCTGCGTGCCGCCGGCTGATTGGCACCCCTTGAGCGGCGCAACGAAGCGGTCCTTGCCCTCCTCGCCGCGGAAGCGGCTGTTGGCGAAGTTCGGCGGCAGCATGCCGCCCTCGGATTGGCCGCCCGGGATGAAGACCTCGCGCGCCTCGGTGCGGCGCTCGCGCAGGTCGCCATCGACGCGCGTCGCGCACTCGCCGAAGAGGTCGATCACGGCGTTGATCGCCATCGCGCCGACGAGCGCGGGCGGGATGCGGTCGCCGTAGAGGTTCGTTAACATCGCGTTCGCGGCGAGCTGCACGACCTGCTGCTGCATCGCCGTGGGGTTGCGCGCGTTCGTGTCGATGCCGGCGTAGATTGAGCCCGCGGCCTTGTCGCCGGTGTGATACTCGAGCGCAACGACGGTCACCGCGTTGAAGTACGTGTTCGTCCACGGGATGGTGCCGTCGTGCCAATAGACGCCCTGCAAGTCAGGCATCAGCCACCCGAAGAGGCCGAGCAACACATGGAAGTCGCGGCGCTTGGGCGCGAGCAGCATCACCTCGGGCTGCACGCCTTCGCGCGCAGCGCCGACGGCGGCGCCGCTCAGCATGTACGTCTCGAAGCGCGCGGCGGCGTCCCGCACCGCTGGCGGCGGCGCGAGGGTCGATAACAGGTCGCCGGCTTTGCCCTGGGCCGCGGCCGCGAGCGCGTCACCGCGCTGGCCGCCGACCCAAGCGACGAGCGCCTTCGCGTCCGCGAGCGCCTGCTTGCCTGCGGCGTCGGTCGCGTTCGCCTGCTCGACGAAGTGGGCCTGGAGGCGGGTCACGGCGAGCGCCATCGCCATGAAGTCCTCGCAGTTGCGCTTGTCCTCCGTGAGGCTCGCGTCCATCGCGATGTCGAGGAGCCCGAACTTCGCGTGGAAGAACTGCTCTTCGAGCAGCGCCTCGATCGAGGTGCTGGTCGGGTCGGCCGCGGGGTCGATCCCGTGCTTCTGTAGGAACTCGTTAGCGAGCTCGCGGTGCGGCACCAGCCGCGTTTCGTCGGAGGCGCCCTGGGGCGCCGGTGCCAGGAGCAACGCGGTGGTCGAGAATAGGCAAGCGGTGATCACGGTGACCTCAGTCGGCAGTCGGGGCGGCGGGGCAACGGATACCCGCGCAGAACACGTCATCTACGACAGGGATCGTCAATCTCCCTGTAAGAAAGAAGTTCGTCTTCCTCCCCCTCTCATCGGGGCCCTCGTATCGGACCCCAATGATCGGCCCCCGCTTATCGGCCTGTCGCGAGGATGGCCGAAGCGCCGGCCGGCACGTTTACCGCACCGTCACCACGCGGAGCCCGAGTCGCACCTCGGACTCTTGGATGTCGAGGGCCTGCGGACGACCTCCGATGACCAGCTCCGCCCGGACGGCGCGGCCTGCGGACACGGCATCCGAGGCGGCGACCGGGGACATTTCCGGGCGCGGTTCGACGCTATAGGGCACACGCAGGACGGCCTCGCCCGCAGGGCCGATCGTCGCCGAAGTGGACCAAAGGAAGCCCCCCGCGCCGTCCGTCACGCGCATCCGCACGGTCACGGACTCCCCGGGCGTCCCGGGCACGACGACGCGCGCGCCTGCGACGCGCTCATAGAGCCGCGCGTAGGGCGCGCCCGCCCGCGAGCCGGCCGCGACGAGGCGCAGAAAGCCCGGGTGCGACTCGGCGTCGCCGGGGTCCGACGCCAAGAGCCGCGCCAGCACCGTCCGGCGCCAGCCGCCGTCGTCGAGGGGCCGCGCCCGAGCGCCGCGCACGCGGCTAGGCGGTTGCGCTGCGCGTCCCGCGTGACCAAGACGTGGCTGACGTCGCGGCGCTCGAGCAGCGCCTCGGCCTCGCCTTCGTCGACGCCGTAGAAGAACCGCCACGGATCAAGGAACCCGTCCAAGCCGAGATAGAGGCCGAAGTTCGTCGCGACCGTCGGCGCCTCGCCCCACCACTCGATCGCGTGCCCGTGGTCCCATTCAGCCAGCACGCCGCGGCGCGCGCTCGGCTCGAGGCCGCGCAGGTACCCGAGCGCCTCGGCGACCGCGTCGTGGGCCCGCGACACGTCCGTCGCGACCTGGGACGGCGCGCGCAGCCGCATCCAGGTCGCTTGTAGCGTCCCGACGTGCGAGAGCGCGAGCGCAGCGACGACCGCGCCGAGCCGCGGGCCGCGGGCGCGCCACACCGCGGCGACGAACCACCCGATGAGGACCGCGAGCGGCGCCGCGAGCGCCTCGCTGAAGCGGCGCTGCAGACACGCCGCGACGACGAGCGGCGCGAGCGCAAAGAGCCACGGAACGAGCCGATCGTCCTCACGCCGCAGGACGCGTACACAGGCCATGAGGAGCGCGGGCGCCGCGAGCCACGCGCCGTGCCCGAGCCACTTGGCGGCGGCGCCGAAGGACCCGAACGGCTGGGACTCAGCGATCGAAGACATGAACGCGTTGGCCGCGGTCGCCCACTCGAGCGCCTCGCGCGCGCCGCCGCGGGCAGCGAAGAGCAAGGCCGCGAGCAGCGCACCCGCGAGCAGCGCAGGCGCACGCCGCGCAGCGGAGTCCGGCAGGAACACGACCGGCGAGAAGGCCAGCCAGGAGGCCGCGAACCACGCAACGTGGAACCAAGACAGGTTCACGACGTCGAACGGGTGCGCGCTGCTCCCCGGGCTCAGGAGCACCGCCGGCACGAGCGCCAGGACGAGCGCCTTGTGGAAGCTCGCGGCGAACAGCGCGAGGCCGACGGGTGCAGGTCGACCAGGCCGAAGGACCAGCCAAGCGAGCGCCGCCTGCACGGGCACGAGGAGCGCGAGCGACGCAACCCACGTCCCCATCATCGCGCCGGCGACGAGGCCCGCGAGCGCGCCTCGCACTGCGGACATGCGCACGCCGCGGAGCGCCGCGGGTCCGAACGCGCTGGCGACGATCATCAGGAGCACGACGTAGAGGCAGCTCACCGCAGTGTGGTGGTCGCCCATCCCGACGAACGAATAGCGCAGGTGCGCGAACGAGAGCGCGACGCCGAGGCCGCCGACGGCTGCGCCGACCAGCGCGGCGGCGCTCGCGCCGCGCATGGGTCCACCTGGCTCGCCCCCGAGGTCGCTGCGCGGCGCGCGCGGCCGCGCGAGCGACGCGACCGCGAGCGCAGCGAGCGCCGCCGTCAGCGCAGCGAGCCATGCTGGGGCGCGTGCGACGGTGTCCGCGGCGACGCGACGGGCCCGGTCAGCACGTTCGGCCCGGTCAGCCCTGTCGGCACGGTCAGCCCGGTCAGCACGGTCGGCCCGGTCAGCGTCATCGGCGCGGTCGGTCGCGGGCGCGGGGGCGTCTGGCGACGCCGCCCCCTGCCCCGAGCGCAGCTTTGCGACGGCGGCGAGCGCCGCGTCGTAGTAGGGCGGCCAAGGGATCGGCGCGCCGCCCTCGCCGCCGTCCGCCGGCGACCGGTACAGGGGCCACGCGAGGAGCGGATCCCTGGCCGCGACGGCGCCGCCGGTGTCGAGCGCGCGGGCGACCCTGCGCGCGTGGTACTGCGAGTCCGCGTCGACAGACTCGATGCACCCGCCGCCAGTGGCGCGGGCGATGGAGTGCACGCTGCGCACTCCGTAGGCGACGAGCGCGGCGAGCGCGGCGATTCCGAGCGTGGCGAGGTGGTGGCGCTTCAAGGGGCTAGGTCCGCACGCGCTTCCATCCGCGGCGCGACAAGATTACGGCATCGGGGGGCCGGAGCCTGCGTCGACGCCGGCCCGCGACAGAGGGCCCCAGCGCGGCGCCCCTCGTTCGCGCGAGCGCGCGCTCTGACAAGGCTCCACGAACAATTCACGAAGGCTGCGCCCTACGGCCAATGGACGTACTGCACCTTGGTGGCATGGACACCACACGCACACCGCGCTGGGCCCGCGCGCTCGCCGCGCTCGGCTGGCTCGCCCTCGCGCCGCTGCACGCTGCGCCGCAGGCCGCGGAGCGGACGCCGCCCGCCGCCGCGGAGCCGACCACTGGGCCCTCGACAGGGCCCGCCCGTGCGCCGCTCTCGCAGCCCGCTGCGGAGCCGCTCGAGGGCCGCACGAGGCGTCGCTCGTGGGGCCGGTCGTGGGACATGTCGATCACACGCGAGCGATCCTTTGGGCCCGCCTGCCTCGGGTCGGGCGCTGCGCGATCACGCTCGAGCACGGCGCCTCGATCCAGACGATCGAGGGCGAGGCGCGCGACGAACACGACCGCTGCGTGCGGTTTGAGGCGCGTGACCTCGCGCCCGCCTCCGACTACCGCTACGAGCTGCGCCAGGGCGCGGAGGTCCTCGCCGCAGGACCCACATGCAGGTTCCGCACTGCGCCGGCCCCGGAGACGCCGGCCCGGGTCAAGCTGGCGCTCGGCTCGTGCGCAGCGTCCGAGCCCTCATCGGTCTGGTCGACGATCATGCTCGCTGGCGCGGAGGGCCTCGTGTTGCTCGGCGACACGCCGTACATCGACTCGACGGACCTCAACGTCGCGCGCGAGAAGCACCGGCGCTTCCTGGAGGTCCCAGAGCTCGCGTGCCTCGCCCGCACGCTGCCCGTTTGGGGCACGTGGGACGACCACGACTTCGGCAAGAACGACTCGGACGGCACGCTGCCGGGCAAGGCCGAGGCGCGGCGCGCCTTCGTCGAGTACCGCGCGCACGTGAACGACGGGGACGGCGAAGGCGGCGTCTACACCTCGTTCCGGCGCGGCCCCATCGAGGTCTTCCTGCTCGACGCGCGCTGGTTTGCACGGACCGCCCCGGTGAGCGCGACGGACCCGCGCCCGACGCTCCTCGGCGAGGCGCAGTGGCAATGGCTGTTCCACGGGCTCTTGGCCTCGACCGCGCCGTTCAAGGTGATCGCGTCGGGGATGATCTGGGACGACAAAGAGAACAGTGAGTCCGATGACTGGGGCAGCTATCCCTATGAGCGCGAGCGCCTCGAGCGCTTCATCGGCGAGTACGTGATCCCGGGCGTCGTGCTGGTCGGCGGCGACATCCACGTCTCGCGCCACCTGCGCTACCCCGAGTCGAAGGCGCGCGCGGGCTACGTGCTGGACCAGCTGATCGTTTCGCCGCTGCACGAGCGGGTCATTCCGAGCCTCGATGTCCCCCACCCGGCGCTGCTCTGGAGCGCGCGCGAGCCGCGCGTGTTCTTGACGCTCGAGGCGAGCACGCTCGGAGAGGCGCCCACTCTAGAGGCCTGCTGGGTGCAGGACACCGGGCGCGGCGCTGGACGCGAGCTGCGCGGGGCGCGCTGGACGGCGCAGGAGCTCAGCGCGCGCTGAGCCGGCGCGCATCGAGCGCGCGCGTCCAGCTCAGCGCCGCGAGTTCGGTACATTGGCGACGGGGAGACCCGAGCCATGTTCACGACCTTCAGAGAGCCCCGGGCATTCCTGGCGGCGACCCAGGCCCTCGCCGCCGCGGACGAGGCGCACTTCGGGATGCCGCTCGGCCTCATCGCGGACCTCACCGCGCGCGTCGCGGACGGGCGCGCAGCGCTGGTCGAGCGCGACCTCTTCCTCGGCGTCTTGGCTCTGGCGAGCGAGCCCCGCGCCCTCGTCGTGAAGACGATCGCCGACCGCGCCCTCATTGCAGAGGGGCCGGCGCCGGCGTCCGACGCCGCCTGGCGGGACGCGGCCGTCGCGCTCGCCGCGCACGCGCCGCGGCTGCCCCGCGTCTTCGGGACACGCGCGCTGCTCGCGCGCTTCGAGCCGCTGTGGCGCGCAGCGACCCAGGCCCGGGTGCGCGCGACGAGCGCGATGCGGCTGCACCGCCTCGACCAGCTCCGTGAGCCAGGGGCCTGCTCGGGTCGCATGCGGCGCGCGACGGAGGCAGACCTCGAGCTCGTGCGCCACTGGATGTGGCGCTTCGCGATCGACGTGCGCGATGCGCCGGAGACGTCGTCGCCGCCGACCCACGTACCGCAGCTCGCGGAGGGCCGGGTCTTTCTCTGGGAGGACCCCGAGCCCGTTTGCATGACCGCCTGGGCGCGCCCACTGGCGCACAGCGCGTCGATCAACTCGGTCTACACGCCGCCAGAGCAGCGCGGCAAGGGTTACGCCGCAGCGCTCGTCGCCGCTGTGTCGCGCGGCCTGCTCGAGGGCGACCCGGCGGTCACGAAACATGGCACCGGGACGCTCGCGCCGCGGCGCTTCCTGTGCCTGTACACGGACATGCACAACCCGACCGCCAATCGTCTCTACGCGCGCCTCGGATACACCGCGCTCTCCGACTGGGACGCGCTGCACTTCGAATATCCCGCTTCGCCGCCGCGCGACGACGCGCGCTGATTCAGCCCCGCGCGCGCGGGCGTTTCTTCCCCGCGACGTGCTCGCGCAAGCACTCGGCGAAGACGCTCTCGGGCGCGCTGACGACGCCGTCGTGCGGCCAGACGATGCCGAGGTCGAGCTCGCAGCCCCAACCGTCGAGCTTCAGCGCGCGCAGGCCGAGGCTCTCGCGCCCCTCAAGCACGACGCTGGGCATCAACGTACAGAGGCCCCCCGCGACGACCGTCGCGAGCAGCGCATCGATCGTGTCGACCTCGAGGCCGATCTTCGGCAGCACTCGCGCCGCGCGGAACGTGTCCGCCGTCAGCTGGCGCAGGACGTAGGTCTCCGGCAGCACGACGAGGCGCTCCTCGCCCACATCCTGCGCCGTGACGCTGCGCCGGCGCGCAAACGGCCCGTCCGGCGCGGCGAGCAAGACGAGCTCGTCCTTCCGCAGCAGCTCATACCGCAAGTTCGGCGACGCGTGCGACAGGATCCCGACGCCGAGGTCGCAGCGGCCGTTCTCTACGGTGCCCTCGAGGTCATCGGCGGACTTCTCGATCAACGTCACCGCGAGCCCAGGGTGCTCGCGCGCGATCCGCCCGAGCACACGCGGCATCCACGGCACGTTCAGGGGCGGGATCACCGCGAGCGAGATATGACCGGCCTTGAGGTCTTCCGTCTCTTGGACCGCCTGGCACGCGTCGTTCAGCTTCGCCAGCACGAGCGCCGCGCGCGCGCGGAAGGCGCGGCCGGCGGGCGTCAACGCCACGCGCGGCCCGAGCCGACTGAAGAGCTGCGCGCCGAGGGCCGTCTCGAGCTCCTTGACCTGGATCGACACGCTCGGCTGCGTGATGCCGAGGCGCTCAGCGGCGCGCGTGAAGTTCTCGGTGTCCGCGACCGTGACGAAGGTCCGAAGGTGGCGCAGTTCGACGGACGAGGCGTCTCTCATGGAGCGATGGGCCGCGCGCGACCGGCGCGTCGGGGCGCCTAGGTTACCGAGCGCGCCCGCCGGATCCACCACCGCTTCAGCGGGGCGCCTGCGTCAGGAACCGCACACACTCGTCGGCCATCGTCTGGAGCTTTCCGTGCTCGCGCCGGAACCTGGCCTCTGGATCGGGCACGGGGTTCCAATGGCGGTCGTAGCACTCATACTCCTCGCCCCAGCCCGCGAGCGTCGGCGCGCGCAGCGGCAGGTCGAAGATCCCCGACTCGGTCCACAACCCGATGTCGCTCCAGCCCGCGACGACGCGCGCGCGGGTCTGCGGCGGATCAAAGAGGCTCTCGCCGAGCGAATAGTCGCCGCGCCGCGCGCGCTCGGCGCCGAGCAGCTCGAGCAGCGAGCTCGAGACATCGAGGTGCGACGTCGGCCGGATCTCGACGCCCGGCGCGATGCCGGGGCCGCGCATGAGGAACGGCACCTCGACCTGCTCGGGCGAGAACGCGCTCGTATGGCCCCAGAAGCCGCACTCGAAGAACTCCTCGCCATGGTCGCCCGTCACGATGACGAGCGTGTCGTCGAGGATGCCGCGGCGGCGCAGCGAGTCGAGGATGCGCCCCGCCGTGCCGTCGGCGTGATGCACCGAGTTCTTGTAGGTGTTGAGCACGCGCTCCTGCAGGATCGGCAGCTCGGGGCCGTCTGTGGTCTGCCCCATCTCGATGTAGTCGAACGCCTCGACGGCCGGCGCATAGGGGCCGCCCGGGTTCGCGTACGGCTGGTGCGGCGCGTCGATCAAGAGGAACGAGAAGAAGGGGCGCTCGTCGCTCGAGCGCTCGCGCTGCAGGTGCCACCCCTCGAACGCCTCGGCCAAGAGCTCGTCCTTCTGCCACGACACGAGGCCGTCGCCGAAGTGGTCGGTGATCGCTTCGGGCGGCAGGTTCACCCACGCGGTCTCGCGGAACTCGGGGAAGCTCATGGACGCGCTGGAGAACACGCGGATGTCGTAGCCGAGCGCCTGCAAGGTGTCGATGAGGACCGGCGAACGCCGCTCCTCGAGGACCGGGAACCAGTACGAGCCGTGCAAGCCGTACAGCATCGTGAAGAGGCCGTAGCGCGTCCCGTTCCCGCCCGAGAGGTGATCTACGAAGCGGCGCGCGCCGTCGCGACTGAAGCGCTCGAGCTCTGGCGTCAGCTCGGAATCGAACATGTCACGCCGCCATGAATCGAGCACGACGATGCAGATGTTCGGCATGCCGCCGCGCGCGGTGCGCGACGCTGCGCGCGAGGGGTCGAGCTCCGGCGCCGCCGCGGGCCAGGCGAGCTTCGAGTCGTCGGGCAGGATGTCGAAGCGCGGCGTCCGTTCGCCCTCGTCGTCCAGCATCATGCCGAGCCGCACGCGCGGCACGACGGGGATGGGCCGCGTCGCCCGCAGCACGTCGCGGTCGCCCGAGATGTCCGCGGCGGCGTAGACCGACTGCGAGAACAGCAGCGACGGCAGCACGCCGGCCACGATGACGACGCGGGGCTGCAGCAGGAAGTGTGGCGCGTGGCCGCCCTCGAGGAGGCGCGTGATGCGCCGCGCCAACGCGCTGAACAGCAGGAACTCGGCCACGGCGAGCGTGCTGATGATGACGCCGGCGGTCGTCCAGACGTAGGCCCCGAGGATGATCGAGTCGCCTGACCCCGGCGTGAACGCGACGTTGACGACAGCGCTCGACAGGAAGTGGTACCGCAACAAGCGATAGACGACCGTGTCGGTGTAGACGAGCGCCAGGAAGAGGCCGCCCGCGAACGCGATCCACCACGCCACGGCGCGCCAGTTGCGCACCCAGCGCAGGATCGCGAGGAACACCACGCCCGGCGCGAGCGAGATGAGGGCCACGCTGGTAACGAGCGCGACGGTGACGTAGAGGCGCACCCACGGCGAGTGGTCGGGCGGCAGCTGGAAGAGCCACAGCGAGCCGACGAGGGTCGCCACGAAGACGTTGACGAGCCATACGCGGAAGGCCGCCTGGCCGACCGCTTCGCGCGCCGGCGCCGGCGCGACCCGCTTGCGATGGAACCAGAGCTCGCCCGGGAGCGCCGCCCAGGGGACGAGCGCGAGCGCGCCGAGGCCCAGGTGCCGGAGGAGGCGCAGGGCGTCGAAGGGCTCGCCGCTCGCGGCGGCGCGCTGGAGGCCGTGCCGGACGAGGAGCGCGGCCAGGATCGCCAGGGCGGCCACATACAGCCCAGCCCAGGTCCCGAGGGGCCGCCGAAGGAACGCGCGCCCTTGCGCCCACCGTGAACCCGTCGCGACCTGCCCTGCGGGCGGGGTGTCCGTGTGTAGGGGGGGGGCGGGGTCGGGCATCATCAATCCTTCGTTCAGGAGCGGTGTTCCTTCCATTGAACTCCACGGAACCCGTGCGGGTCACGCCCCTTGCTCCGATCCGGTCGCGCCGGTATCCTCTCCGGCCTTCGCTGGAGAGGTGGCAGAGTGGCCGAATGCGCCGCATTGCTAATGCGGTGAATCCCAAAAGGATTCCGAGGGTTCAAATCCCTCCCTCTCCGCCAGCGAAGGGCCCCCACTGGGGGCCCTTCGCGGGGCCCTCTGGGACCCTTCGCGGGGACCCTTCGCGGGGACCCTTCGCGGGGACCCTTCGCGGGGACCCTTCAAGGCGACCCTTCGCCGTGACCTTTGGGAGGGTCCCGACGGCCTGCGCCCGGAGGAACACCGGCGGGCCTTGAGGAACCGGTGGCCCTCGAAGAACCGGCGGCCCTCGAAGTCCCGGGAGCGGATCCGGCAGTGGATTCGACCGTCGGGCCCGAGGCTGGCCCTGAGCGGCGCCCCCTGCCGGCGAAGTCCGCGCAGGCAAGAATTCGATCGGACTCCGCGACGTCGGCTGTTGGAGCGCGCGGCCGCGATCGTCAGGATGGAGGCCATGACGGAGCAGCTTGACCCGCGCCCGGCCCCGTGTGGCTCAGCCCCGAGGTCCAGTCGCGTCGCGCGCCTGGCGGCCCTCGCGCTCGGGGCTGCAGCCCTCGCCGGCGTCACCGCGGGCTGCCGGCCGACCCGGATGCTCGTGATCGAGTCGGTGCCGCCGGGCGCGATCGTGCGGCTCGACGAGACCGTCATCGGGCGGACGCCCCTCGAGCACCCGTTCGGGCACTACGGCGAGCGCAGGCTGTCGCTGTACATGCCCGGCTACCGCACCCATTCCGAGCGCATTCGCATCGCGGCCCCTGGCACGCGCGCTTCCCCTGGGACCTCTTCACCGAGGTCATCCTGCCGCTCGGGCTCGAAGACCGGGTGGTCCTCGCCCCGTCGCGCTCGAACCCGACGACGGGATCGAGGCCATTCCCGCCGCGACGGAGTTCGTGCAACGCGCAGGCGAGGTGCGCGACGCTGCGCGCGCAGCGGCAGACGAGCGCCGCGCGCGCCGGGGCGCGAGCGGCGCAGGGGGGACCGGGGTCCCCGGAGACTCTCGCAACGATGCGACACCAGCGCCAGCGCCAGCGCCAGCCGCCCCCGGCGACGGAGCGCCGCTCCCGTGAACGCCGAGCGACCGAGCGAGCCAGGGGGCGAGGCAACGGCGTCCCCCGAGCGCCCCGCGCGAGCGGTCGACGCCCTAGCAGGCAAGCGGGTCACGGTGATGGGGCTCGGGCTGTTTGGCGGCGGGGTCGGGGCAGCCCGCTGGCTGGCGCGCCAAGGCGCACACGTCACGGCGACGGACCTGCGCGACGCCACGACCCTCGCGCCCGCCCTCGCGGCGCTCGCGGACAGCGGCGTCGAGGTGCACCTCGGCGAGCACACCGCGCGCGACTTCGAAGGCGCGGACCTCGTCGTAGCCAACCCCGCCGTACCGCCCTCGAACCCATGGCTGCGGCGCGCGCGCGAGGCCGGCGCCCGCATCACGAGCGAAGTCGCGCTGTTCCTCGAACGCTGCCCGGCGCCGATCGTGGCGGTGACAGGCACCCAAGGCAAGAGCTCGACGGCGACCTGGCTGGCCGCGTTCTTGGCGCCGATCGCGCGCCGGGTCCACCTCGGCGGCAACATCGGCGGCTCGCTCGTCGAGCTGCTCGACAGCATTGAGCCGCGCGACCGCGTGGTGCTCGAGCTGTCCTCGTACCAGCTCGAAGCGCTGCCGCCCCGGGGTTCCTTGCCGCGCGCGGCCGGCGTCGTCATCGTCACGAACCTGCTCGCCGACCACCTCGAGCGGCACGGAGACCTCGCCGAATACGCGCGCGCGAAGGCCCGGATCCTCGAACTCGTCGCGCCGGGAGGGGCAGCGCTCCTGCCGCGCGAGGTCGCAGGGCGCCCGCCGTTCCACCGCGCCGAGGCGGACGGAGTGGACGTGCTGGTCCATGACGGCGCTGAGCGCGCGGGCGGTGCGGACGCGCTGCCGCGGGCGCACGCGCGGCTCGCAGACGGCCGCTTCCTCCTCTTCGAGGACGTGCTCGGGCGCGTCGCGGACCTCGCCGTGCCGGGGCTCTTCCAGCGCGCGAACGTCCTCGCGGCGCTCGCTGCGGCGCGCCGCATGGGCGTCTCGGCGGGCGACCTCGCCGCGCGCGTCGGCGGGCTGGTCGGGCTCCCCCACCGCGTCGAAGAGCTCGGCGTGCGGGGCGGCGTGCGCGTGATCGACAACGGTGTCTCGACGACCCCCGACTCGACGCTCGCGGCCCTCGAGGGGCTGCCGCCGGCGACCGCGGGGCCACTGACCGTGCTGCTCGGGGGCGCGGCGAAGCGCGACTTGGCGCTGGACGGCCTCGCGGAGGCCCTCGCGGCCCGGGGCGCGCTGGCCGTCGTATTCGGGGCGGCGGCCGAGGCCCTCGCGGACGCGTGCGCTGCGGCCGGCGCGCGCTACGAGCGAGCGGACGACCTGCTCGCCGCGACCCAGCGCGGATTGGCGGGGACGCCCCATGGAGGGACCCTCCTGTTCTCCCCGGCCTGCGCGTCCTTCGACGCCTGGCCGAACTTCGAGGCCCGGGCCCAGGCCTTCCGAGCCGCGCTGCCGCCCCCCGATGGAGACACGGGCCGCGGCTCTACCGGTTGACGTCTCGGGGATTCGGGACTACACCTCATCCGGCGCTCACGCCAACCCAAACCATGCTCTGTCAGCGCTGCGAAAAGGAATCGGCGACCGTCCACATCGACGAAGTGCGGCACTTCGTTGCGCCGGGACATGCCTCGAACGACATCACCACGCACCACATGTGCGAGGTCTGCGCGCAGAAGTCAGGCCTGCCGAGCCAGCAAGCGCAGGTCAAGACGACGATCGACGAGGTCTGGAAGCTGCTTCAGCTCTCCGCCGTCAAGGCGACCAAGAAGAAGCCGACGCGCTCTTGTGACGGGTGCGGCACCTCGCTGGACGAGCTGCGGCGCCGCGGGCGGGTCGGGTGCCAGCGTTGCTACGAGACCTTCGCTGATTACCTCGACGAGCTGCTGGAGCGCATGCACGGCGCCGGCCAGCACGTGGGCCGCCTGCCGGGCGTCGACGAGCGCGCCTTTGAGCGCACCCGGCGCCTCGAGGAGCTGCGCGCCTCCCTGTCCCGCGCCATCGCCGCCGAGGCGTTTGAAGAGGCGGCGCGGCTGCGCGATGAGCTGCAGCGCTTCGAGGCCACGACGACCGCGAGCGCGGCGCCTGGCGACGCGGGCCCCGGGAAGACGACGCCTGGCGACGCGGCAGCGGCGGAACGCACGGTCTGAGCGAGCCAGGGACCACTCCGGGCGCTCTGGGCTGGTGCCGGGGCGATCGGATCGTCATCCTGCACGACCCTCCGGAGGCGGTCGCGCGCCCCCCATGGGGCAATCTTTTCTGCCTTCCCACCGAAGCGGTCAACTCAGCGACCTTGAAGGTCGATGATGGAGAACCCACAGGGTTCCGGGAGACCGGCCCTCTGGTCCCCCCGCGGGTCCGTCCGGGCCCTCCGAAGACGCGCCTCGCACCGCACCACCGCGAACCAAGCACGAGTCAGCCCATGTTCGATCGATTCACCGACCGCGCCAAGAAAGTGATGAACCTCGCACGCCAAGAGGCGCAGCGGTTCAACCACGAGTACCTCGGCACCGAGCATGTCCTGCTCGGCCTCGTGCAAGAGGGCAGCGGCGTCGCCGCCAACGTCCTCAAGAACATGGGGATCGACCTGAACAAGATCCGCATGGAGGTCGAGAAGATTGTGAAGACGGGCCCGTCCATGGTGACGATGGGCCAGCTTCCGTTCACTCCCCGTGCGAAGAAGGTGCTCGAACTCTCCATGGAAGAGGCGGGCAACCTCGGCCATAACTACATCGGCACCGAGCACCTTCTGCTCGGGCTGATCAAAGAGAACGAGGGCATCGCCGCCCAAGTGCTCTTGAACCTCGGCGTCAAGCTCGAGGACGTGCGTGAGGAGGTCCTCGACTTCCTCGGCGCCGACACATCCGACGAAGAGGATGAGGAGACTTCGGTGAGTGAGGACAGTCCCAGCCCGTCGAATTCGAAGAGTAAGACGCCCGCCCTCGACAGCTTCGGCCGCGACCTGACGGAGCTCGCCGCTGAAGGCAAGCTCGACGTCGTGATCGGCCGCGAGAACGAGATCGAGCGCGTCATCCAGATCCTGTCGCGCCGTACGAAGAACAACCCGGTGCTCCTGGGTGAGCCCGGCGTCGGCAAGACGGCCATCGTCGAAGGCCTCGCCCAGCAGATCATCGACGGCACGGTGCCGGAGATCCTGCGCGGCAAGCGCATCGTCGTGCTCGACCTGGCGCTCATGGTCGCCGGCACGAAGTACCGTGGCCAGTTCGAGGAGCGCATCAAGGCCGTGATGACCGAGGTGCGCCGCGTCAAGGACGTCGTCCTGTTCATCGACGAGCTGCACACGCTCGTCGGGGCGGGCGGCGCCGAGGGCGCGATCGACGCGTCGAACGTGCTGAAGCCGGCGCTGTCGCGCGGCGAGATCCAGTGCATCGGCGCGACGACCCTCGACGAGTACCGCAAGCACATCGAGAAGGACGGCGCGCTCGAGCGTCGTTTCCAGGCCGTCAACGTCGAGCCGCCGACCGCCGAGCAGGCGCTCGCGATCCTCAAGGGCCTGCGCGACCGCTACGAGGCGCACCACCGTGTGTCCTACACGGACGAGGCGCTCGCGACGGCCGTCGAGCTGTCGAACCGCTACATCAACAACCGTTTCCTGCCCGACAAGGCGATCGACGTGATGGACGAGGCGGGCGCGCGCGTCCGCATCAAGGCGATGGTCCCGCCGCCGGACCTGCGCCAGATCACCGAGGAGATCGAGCGCCTCGAGAAGGAGAAGGACGAGGCCGTCACGGGCCAGGACTTCGAGCGCGCCGCTGAGGTGCGCGACCGCGCGTATCAGCTCAAGAAGAAGCGCGAAGAGGTCCAGGAGAAGTGGCGCAAGGAGCAGCAGGAGAAGGAGCAGGTCGGCGAGGTCACGGCCGACGTGATCCAAGAGACCGTCTCGAAGATGACGGGCATCCCGCTGACGCGCCTCGAGAAGGCCGAGGCCGACCGTCTGCTCCAGATGGAGGACGAGCTCGGTCGGGTGGTCATCCACCAGGACGACGCGATCAAGGCGATCGCGCGCTCGGTACGCCGCTCGCGCTCGGGCCTGAAGGACCCGCGCCGCCCGATGGGCACGTTCTTGTTCCTCGGCCCGTCGGGCGTGGGCAAGACGTACCTCTGCAAGCAGCTCGCGAAGTTCATGTTCGGTGACGAGGACGCCGTCATCACCATGGACATGAGCGAGTACATGGAGAAGCACAACGCTTCCCGCCTCGTCGGCGCGCCCCCCGGGTACGTCGGCTACGAGGAGGGCGGCCAACTCACGGAGAAGGTGCGTCGTCGCCCCTACTCGGTGGTGCTGCTCGACGAGATCGAGAAGGCGCACCCGGACGTGTTCAACATGCTCCTCCAGATCATGGAGGAGGGTCGCTTGACCGACTCGTTCGGCCGTCACATCGACTTCAAGAACGTCATCCTCATCATGACGAGCAACCTGGGCTCGCACGCGATGAAGTCGGGCGCGAAGCTCGGCTTCGGGCGCTTCGACCAGGCCTCCACGGACGAGGTCGACAAGCGCAAGCGCATGAAGTCGGACGTGATGATCGAGGTCGAGCGCCACTTCCGTCCCGAGTTCCTGAACCGGGTCGACGAGTGCGTGGTCTTCAACCCGCTGAGCCACTCGGACCTGCAGCGCATCGTGCACCTGCAACTCGACGAGGTCCGCGGTCGCCTGAAGGAGCACGAGATCACGATCGAGCTCACGACGGAGGCCCTCGACTTCCTCATCAAGAAGGGCTTCCACGAGGAGTACGGCGCGCGCCCGTTGCGCCGCGCGATCGAGCGCCACATCGAGGACCCGCTGGCCGAGCACCTGTTGCGCGGCAAGTTCGAGACCGCGAAGACGGTCTGGATCGACGCGGGCACGGAGAACGGCGAAGCGACGCTGATCTTCCTCGACAACGCGCCGGAGCCGAAGCCCGAGCCTGCGAGCGTCTGAACCACGCCCAAGGCTGGATCGGCGCCAGCGCCCGCGAATGAGGGGGCTGGCTGCGCCGGGCCGTGTGCGCTGCGAGGGTTAGGTACCTTACCCGGGACCTAACCCTCGCAGCGTACACGGCCCGGCGCGCGTGGTGGGAGTGTCTCGGAGGGCACGCTCGACATCGCGACGGGTGGCTTGCGACCGCGGGTCGCGGAAAGGGCGGAGCCCTCGGTCGAATCTCCGATCCGCGGAGGTCACCGCGACGCGCTCGCGCCATGATCACCCCGTCATGGATGTCCTGCTGCTGTCACGGATTCAGTTCGCACTGACGATCATGTTCCACTACCTGTTCCCGCCCCTCACCATCGGGCTCGGGATCGTCCTCGTCTACCTCGACGGACGATGGGTGTGGACGAAGGACAGGGCCTACGAGCGCGCAGCGCGCTTCTGGACCAAGGTCTTCGCCCTCAACTTCGGCATCGGTGTCGCGACCGGCATCGTCATGGAGTTCGAGTTCGGCACGAACTGGTCCACGTACTCGCGGTTCGTCGGCGACGTCTTCGGCAGCGCGCTCGCGGCAGAGGGCATCTTCGCCTTCTTCCTTGAGTCCGGCTTCCTCGCGCTGCTCGTCTTTGGCTGGGACCGCATCTCGCCGCGGCTGCACTTCTTCTCGACGATCATGGTCGCGCTAGGCTCGATCTTCTCGAGCGTCTGGATCGTCATCGCCAACTCGTGGCAGCAGACCCCCGCGGGGTCGCACATCGTCCCGATCCTGCGGGACGGCGCGCCATGGGTCGTCGCAGGCGAGACGATGATGCGCGCCGAAGTCACGGACTTCTGGGCGATGGTGCTCAATCCCTCGACGCTGCACAGGCTCGTGCACGTGTGGCTCGCCGCGTTCGTGCTCGGCGCGTTCTTCGTCATGTCGATCAGCGCCTGGTACTTGCTGCGCCGCCGCCACCTCGACTTCGCCCGCCGGAGCTTCCGTGGCGCGCTCGGCCTGGCGCTCGTGTCCTCCGTGGCGCTGGCCTTCAGCGGACACCTGCAAGCGAAAATGGTGTACGAGCACCAGCCCGCAAAGCTCGCCGCGTTCGAGGGCCTCTACGAGACGACGACAGGCGGCGCGCCGCTCGCGCTCGCTGGCCTGCCCGACGACGAAGCGCAGACCCTGCGCGGCGCGCTGACGTTGCCCAGCGGGCTGAGCCTGCTCCTGCACGAAGACCTGACGACGCCCGTGCTCGGCCTCGACGCGTTCCGGCCAGAGCACCGCCCGCGCGCGCTGATCCCCTTCCTGACCTATCACGTCATGGTCGGCTGCGGCGTGTTCTTCATCGCGCTCTGCCTCTTCGCGACCTGGCGCCTGCGCCGTGGGACCCTGTTCTCTTCGCGCTGGCTCTTGTGGGTGTTCGTGTTCGCGGTCATCCCCGCGGTCCTCGCCAACCAGACCGGCTGGATCGCGGCCGAGACAGGGCGCCAGCCTTGGATCGTCCACCCGACGATCGCCCGTGACGACGCCGGCGCGCCGCGCCGCGACGCCGACGGCTTCATCGAATACCAAACAGTCGCCGACGCCGACGGCGTGACCCGGATCGCAGGCCTCGCGACGACCGCGGGCGTGAGCCGCGCTGTGCGCTCGGAGCAAGTCGTACGCTCGATCGTGCTCTTCGGGCTCTTGTACCTGCTGCTCGGCGCCCTCTGGGTCTTCCTGCTCCACGACAAGATCCAGCACGGGCCGGCCGAGCCGGATGACGGCGACGCGCCGGACCCGCGCTCACCCAACGCAGCCGCTGCCCTCGACGCGGCGACGACGCAACGCGGGGGCGCGCAATGACTGGCCTCGCCCCCGAGACCCTCGCGCTGATCTGGTTCGGGCTCCTCGGCGTGCTCTTGACCGGGTACGCGATCCTGGACGGCTTCGACCTCGGCGTCGGCATGCTGCAGCCGTTCGTCGCCAGGACCGACGCCGAGCGGCGCCTCGTGCTCAACTCCATCGGCCCCCTGTGGGACGGCAACGAGGTCTGGCTCGTCACGTTCGGCGGCGCGCTCTTCGCGGCGTTCCCCGAGGCGTACGCGACCGTATTCTCGGCCTTCTACGACGCGCTGTTCTTGGTCCTGTTCGCGCTCGTGCTACGCGCGGTCTCGATCGAGTTCCGCAGCAAGCGCAAGTCCCCCATCTGGCGCGGGTCATGGGACCTCGTCTTCTTCGGCAGCTCGGTCCTCGCGACGTTCCTCTTTGGCGTCGCCGTCGGGAACACCATGCGCGGCATCCCGCTGGACGAGCGGCACGAGTTCACGGGCACGTTCATCGACCTCCTGCACCCCTTCACGGTGATGGCCGGGGTCCTGGCCGTCGCGCTCTTCGCGCTGCACGGCGCGCTCTATCTGTATCTGAAGACAGAGGGCGCGCTGCAAGGGCGCGTCCTGCCGCGCATCCGCATCGCCTACGGGATCTTCATCGCCTCGTTTGTCGTCGCGAGCGCCGTCGCGCTCACGACGGTCCCGACCGCGACCGCCAACCTCGCGCACTATCCGGCGCTCTGGGCCATCCCCGCGGTCAACCTGATCACCGTCGCTGGCATCGGCCTCGCGCTGCGCGCGCGCCGCGCGGGCCTCGCCTTCGCCGCGTCGTGCGCGACGGTCGCCGCCTTCGTCGCGCTGCTCGGCGTCGCGCTCTTCCCGAACCTCGTCACGAGCAGCGTCTCCCCCGCAGCCCACAGCCTCACGATCACAAACGCGGCCTCATCGACGAAGACGCTGGAGATCATGCTGCTGATCGCTGCGATCGGCATGCCGTGCGTGCTGACCTACACAGGCATCGTGTACTGGACGTTCCGCGGCAAGGTGAAGGTCGACGCGCACAGCTATTGAGCGGCGCGCCCGCTGTGCGCGCACGGCTGCTTCGCGAGCGCGGGCGGCGCCCACCCGCCGCGCCGCGCGTAGCGCGGGTTCCAATCGGCGCGCGCCGCGAGGACCGGGTCCGTGCGATAGTCGACGCGTCGCAGCACTTCGCCCTCGCGCGAGCCGATGACGACGAGCTGCTCGTCAGGGGCCTGATCACGCAGGACGCCTCCAGGCACGCCCAAGAACGTCGCCGCCGCCTCGATCGCCGTCGAGTGCAGCCCAAACGCCTGGATCGAAGTGCAGTTCTCGCAGATCGTGCGGAACTGATTGGGGTACAGGTCCATGAGCTGGCCGATCGACTGCCAGGCGGTCAGGACCGATGTGCCCGTGCCGCGGGCGTAGCTGTGCATCAGCGGCAACTGGTCCAGCGTGCCCAAGTTCGCCGCTTCGTCCACGACCAACAGCGTCTGCAGGGACGGCATCTCCGCGCGGTGCATCAGCGCTTGCAGCAGCGTGGTCACCCACATGCGCAGGAGCCCGCGATGGGAGAGCGCGCGCGCCGGCGGGAAGACAAAGTAGACCGTCATCGGGCGCTCGCCCTCGACGACGTCCTCCAGCGCAAAGCTCGAGGTGTTCACGGCGCGCCGCACGCTCTCCGCCTCGAAGCAATGGATCACCTGCTGCGCGCTGTTCAGCACGCAACCGCGCGTCGCCGCGTGGCTATCGCCGGGCGTCGCAAGGAACTGCGCGATGCGCGAGCGCGCAAAGTCTCCCTTGACGCGCTGCACTTCGAGGAGGACGGCCAGGTCGTAGATGACGTCCTCCGCCGCGAGCAGGTCGACCACGCGCCCCATCCCCCGCTGAGCCGGATCGGGGTCCTCCGAGACGCCCGCGATCAACCCAGCGATCAGGCTCGCCGCTGCGTGCACCCAGTACGGATCGCGTGCGCTCTCGTGCCCGACCGTGAGCTCCCACGCCAGCGCCTCCGCAGCGTCATCGATGTTCACTCCGGGGAGCCGCGCCAGATCAAACGGATTGAGCGCGCCCGGCGGCGCCCCCTGCGTCAGGTGCGGGACACACTCGAACGGGTCGATGATGATCACTTCGCCGACGCTGCGCCGGTGGCGCGCGGTGACGGACGCGATCTCGCCCTTCGGGTCGATGACGAAGAGGGGCCCCTCGTGCATCAGGACGTTGGGCGCGATGACGTTGACGAGCTTGCCCTGCCCGGTGCCCGCGAGCACCATGCCGTGCCCGGGCTCGGGCAGCCGCACGAGCGTGCCCTCGGGCGGGGCGCCCTGGCCCGGCTGCCCGCGGTGCGCGGCGTCCCCGGGCCCTGCGAACCCGAGCCGCGCGCCGCGCGCCGCCGCGCGCCGGCCGAGCACGAGGCCCTCCGGCGGGGCCCCGCTGGGCTGGCCCGGCGCCCCGCGAGGCTGGCCCGACGCCCCGCGAGGGTCACCCGGCGCCCCACGAGGGTGACCCGGCGCCGGGCCGGGCGCGCGCTGCGCTCCCTCGCGCTGCCGATCCGCTGGCGCCGGGCGCAGCAGGCCGCGCCCCAGCCCATCGGGGGCCCCCACGTCGCGCCGACCGCGCTTGCGCACCGGGATGCGCCCCAACCGTTGCCACGTCCGCTGCATCACTGCACCTCGCGTCTTCGACACCGCCAGAGCGCTGCGGACCGCCCCAAGTACGAATCCGCATTCACCACTCGCCGCGCCGTCGCGCGGGATGGCGGACCACAAACGTGGCGCGCGCGGCGTTCCTAAGCCACGCACCTGCGCCTCGGGAACCCCCTCGTTCGAGATTCCACGCGCTGCGCAGGGACTCACAGGCGATAGGGCGACTCCAGGGTGAGCACGTTGGCGGCGGTCGTCGCGGCCACGTCCGAACGGTCAGCACCGGTCGACGGCGGCTGCCAAGCCCCATCGAGCTCCCCGTCCGAGCGCTGCGACTCCAAGATGCGCCGCTTGCTGTGTGAATGGTAGGCCGCCCAGGCCTCGGTCTCAGCGGCGCGAAGCGCGTCCGTGATCAGCCACCGGCGCAGCGCCGCCCGCGGGCCCTCATCCGCATCGGACGCAGCGATCGCCTGCTCCGCGACGCGCTCGGCCCATGCCGCTCGCTCGGCGCCTGCCGCCACCACCCGAAGCCGCGCCGCCGCCACGAGCAACGAGGGGTCGCCCGCTTCGAAGCGCCGGGCGACCTCGAGCTCGAGCTCTGCGAGGCCCTTAACCGAGAAGCGCGCGGCGCTGGCCGCACCGCGCACCTGGAACGCTACGAGGAGCGCCTCAGGTGAGAGGTCCTTGGGCGCGGCGAGCAGCTCCTGTGCGCGGGCGAGCGCTTGCTGCGCAGACTTGCGCAAGAGCGGCGCCTTCGTGAGGTCGTACGCCTCGAGCAGGGCGAGCGTCGCGAGCAAGCGATCGAGCGCAGCGTCCCCTTCGACGCGGCCTGCGCCCTCGGGGTCGACAAAGTCCAACGTCGTGACGTCGAAGCGCGCGACGAGCTGCTGGGTCAAGGCCAAGACCGTGTCAGGGAAGTCACCCCGCTTCGCGGTGTGACCATCGCCCAGGAGCGCCAACAGCGCGAGCGCATCGGCGCGCAGCGTCCATGGTCCGTCGCAGCGCGCGCGCGCCAACCAGTCGAGCGCGAGATGGACGGCGCCAGCGCTGGACCAGCCGCCGCTCGCCTTGATGTCCCGCCTCGCGAAACGCCCCGAGTACCGTCCGCCCGCCCCGCCGCCGACCCCGATGACGTCGTTGTACGCCATGTCCTGGAACGGACTCTCACCCGCCGGCGGCGTCACGTCGACCACTGCGAGCCGCGCGGCGTCCGCTTCGGTGACCGCGATGAACGAGGTGTACGCGCACTGCACGCCGTACAACAAGGAGGTGCGGACCATCTCCTCGATCAGCTCATCCGAGGTCGAGTACGCCCCGCGATCGAGCGCGCGCCAGGCCTCGGACGCAGCGCGATAGGCCGCGTCGGTGAGCCCCACGCGCATGCGCTCGGCCTCCGCGAGGTCTGCGAGCATCAGCGTTGCGTGCTGCAGCGCGACCGCGCGGCGCCCAGCCGCGGCCTCCGGGATCATGAAGGTGTCCGACCACCGACAGGCCCCGTCCGCCCCATCACCGACGAGGTCGAAGGCCGCCGGCCCCGCGCCGCTGAAGCGCCCGGTCAAGACCACTTGCTCCCCGAGATACGCGTCCCCGGCGACGCGCGGGTGGACGCTGTTCAGCGTCACGCCGCGCGCGGAGAGCCGCAGGTCGCGCAGCAAGGGGGCCGCGGTCCGAGAGAGGAAGCGGCGCAGGCGCGGCTCGACCTCCAGCGCGTTCGCGAAGACCTCGGCGCGCCCTTGCCCCGCGGCCGCAGCGCCGCGCAGGAGCCCGTCATCGACGTCCTCGCCGACCCCGAACGTATGCAGCCGGAGCCCCGCATCGCCGATGCGGCGCGCCACCCCGACTAGCGCCGCCGCGTCCCGCTCGCCGACCGTCGGCCGGCCGTCGGTCAGGAGCGCCACCGTGCGCGCTCGGCCTTGCACTTGCGGCATGCTCGCGATGTAAGCGAGCGCGTCGCCGAGCGCCGTGCCGCCCTGCGCCGTCAAGGCGTCGATCGCCGCGTGCAGCGCCTCGCGCGCTTCAGGCGTCACGGGCGTGAGCGCCGGCAAGGCCGCGGAGACATCGGTGCTGAACCGGACGATGTTCACGCGGTCGCGCTCGCCCAAATGATCGACGAGCCAATGCGCCGCCGCCTGCGCTTGCGCCAGCTTCTGCCCGCGCATGCTGCCGGAGGTGTCGAGCACGAGCAGGACGTCGCGCGGCAAGAGGTCCTCTGCCGCCGGCGTCCCCGGCGAGAAGACGGCGACGAACCAGGCCTCGCCGTCGGTGTCGCGATAGGTCTCGACCGCGAACGAGGGCGCGCCGTCTGCGAGCTTCGCGGTGACGCTCAAGCCGGACGGCGGCGCCTCAGCGGCGCTGCCCTCCCAGCTCACGACGGCGCGGCGCGGTCCGTCGACGACGACCTGTGCGTCCGGCAGGAGCGCCGTGACCTCGCCTAGCTCGGCAGTGGAGCGCACCTCGACCGTCGCGCTCGTCGCCGCCCCGCGCGCCGTGTCGCCGCCGAGCGGCAGCGTCAGGTGGAACGCGCCCTCGAACAGCGGCGCGCGCTGGATGTACTCAAGCTCGATGATCGTGTCGACCCCCGGCGCGACGGGATACACGGAGAGGCGAAAGCGCCCGTCCGCGACCTGCTCGAGCAGCGCTGGGTCGCGTTGGCGCCGGACGATGTCGTCGTAGACCTTGCGCGCACGCTTGCGCTCAGCGAGCACGCCCTCGAGGCGCCCCTCCGCGGTCGTCATCACCAGAGACGTCAGCGCCGCGTCCGAGGGCAAGGCGAACGTATAGATCGCCTCGACCTCACGCGGCCCGCCGTAGCGAAAGACCTGCCGTACGGCCACCCGCGCGAGCCCGTCCTCGAGCGTGGCGGCCAGGGTCTGCGAGGTCAGCTCCACGACCTCCGAGGTCGCGCCACGGGTCACGAGCTGCGCCGAAGCGGGCGCGCCCCCGAGCGCCCCGATCAAGAGGCCGACGATGGCGATGAGCGGTCGGACACGAGGGCACTTCATGCCAGGACAACGTGCGCCCGCCCAGGCGGTTCACGTCAATCGCGCCCGGCCCAAGGAAGGCGGCCGCATGCCTCAGAATGCCATGCCGATGCTGAAGTGCGCGGCCCAGGTGTCCTCGCCCCCGGCCGGGTCGGGGTTGACCGCAGCGTCGACGCGCAGCGGGCCGATCGGCAGGAGATAGCGCAGCCCGAGGCCGACGCCGGAGCGGAGGTCGCTCAGCTCGTATGTGTCCTGGTAGTCGAGCGAGAGCTGCCCCGCGTCCGCGAACAAGGCGCCCTGGAGGCGCTGCGTCAGCGCGTGGCGCCACTCGACGCCGAGCGTGAAGTACCCCTCGCCGCCGATCGGCTCGCCCGCGCGATCTTTCGGGCCGAGCGCGCTCTCGCTGAACGACCGGACGCTGTTCTCGCCGCCGCTGAAGTAGCGCTCTTGCAGCGGGATGGAGTCATCGTTGCCGAACGGGATGACGACCCCGGTGCGGAAGCTCGCCGCCAGGACGTCCTCGGCGCCGAGCGCGTGATAACCCGACAACGTGACGCTCGCGCGATAGAAATCGAGCTCGGAGCCCAACGCGGTGCTGCCGTACTCGAACGCGAGCTCCGTGAACGTCCCCGACGAAGGCACGAACGCGTCATCGCGCAGGTCGATGCGGTGCGTGAAGCGCACGGAGGACAGGTCGATGACGTCGGGGTCGTCCTCGAGCACGGCGTCGACCACCGTCACATTGCGCACCTCGGAGCGCCTCAGCTGATAGCCGACGCTCGAGGCCTGCGACGCGCTCCACTCCTTCGTGACGAACAGGCCGACGCCGCGCTGCAAGCGGACGAACGAGGGCTCGTCGCGCCGATCGTACTCCACGCGCAGGTCGCCGATCAGGTCGTGCCCCAAGAGCCACGGGTCGGTCAGCGTCGAGGACAAGCGCAGCGCGCGCAGCGCCGCGGTGCCTTCGGCGCGCCAAGCGCGCCCCGTGCCGAAGAGGTTGCGCTCGCGCAAGCCCGCGCTGGCGCGCAAGAGCTCATAGGAGCCGTAACCCGGCTCGATCCACGCCTCGCGGCTGGAGCGCTCGACGAGCTCGAAGACGAGCTCGCGCTCCGTGCCTTCGCCGACCAACTTCGACGCGACCTCGCGGAACAGCCCGGTGCGGTAGAGCTGGCGCACATCGGCGCGCGCAGCGGACGCGTCATAGACGCGCCCCGCCGTCGCTGCGACGCGGCTCGCGAGGAACGACCTCCGCGTCCGCTCTGCGCCCTCGAAGCGGACGGCGGAGATGCTCACGTGCGGGCCTCTCTTCACGTCCGCCACGAGCCGCACGCGCGCGCGTGCGGCGTCGATCCGTGGCTCGACGGAGACGACGGCGTCAGGGTAGCCGCGTCGACCGAGCTCCTCGACCAGGCGCCCGTACAAGACCGTCCCGAGCCGCGGCTCGAAGGCGCGCGGACGCTCGGCGCTCGCCCCCTCGACCGATTGAGCGATCCCGGCGCAGGCCGCGCGCAGCGCCACCACGGCGCGCCCCTCTGCTTCAGTTACGGGCCCCTCTGCTTCAGTTGCGGGCCCCTCTGCTTCGGTGACGGGCCCCTCTGCTTCGGTGACGGGCCCCTCTGCTTCGGTGACGGGCCCCTCTGCTTCAGTGACGGACTGAGGCGCCGCGCCCGGCTCGACACCATCGAGGCGCGACGCATCCTCCGGGCCCGCGCCGTCTTCGTCGCCCCCTTCGACTTCGTCATCGAAGCTCAGCTCGACGCCAGCGAGCCGATAACGAGCCCCGGCGCTGACGGTGACGTGCACCGTGATCCGCTGCGGCGCCGCCGCGCCCGACGCGTCCCCGGAGGCGGACGCAACCACGTCGTCGAGGTCAGGGGCCTCGATCGAAACCCGCGCGTCGAGGTAACCGACGGCTTCGAGCGAGCGCTGCAAGCGGTCCGGCGCGCGGCGCGCGCGGTCCTGGTCGTAGCGCCACTCTCCCTGCCCCCCCAACAGCCCGCGCTCTGGCTCGCCGAGCGCGCCGCGCACCTCGCGCGCGTCCATCGGGGTCCCGGCCAGACCCGCGATCTGGACCTCACCGATGAGCACCCGCGGCCCAGCGTCGACGATCAGCTCCGCCACCTGCTGGCCGCCGTCCCAGATCGTCCGGTATTCGACCAGAGCCCGCGGATGGCCGGCGACGCGCAGCGCGAGCTCCAGCTCGAAGGCCGCGTCGTCGAGGTAGGCCTCGGCGCCGTTTGACTCCTCGTAGCGCCGCATGAGCTCGCCCGTCGCGCGATCGATGACGCGCTCGAGGTCGCGAGGCATGCCGGTGATGCGGAGCTCCAACGCGCCGAAGTCGCGTGTCACGACGCGCTCCAGCGGACGCGCTGCGGGCGCCGGTGTCGTGCGCGCGCCGTCCGTCGATCGACACGCCGCCATCAAAGTCGCGCAGGCGCACAGAGCGCCGACACGCGCCATCGTCGAGGGACCGCTCATCGCAAGCGCACTACGAAGCGCAGGCCCATGTTGTAGTCCTCGTATGCGTCGCGCGCGATGACCGCGTAGACGCCGCCCTCGCGCCCAGCGACGCGCTCTCGAACGAGGTACGTCGCCTCGAGCGTCAAGACACCCGACTTCGAGACGTCGCGGCCCGTCACCACCTCGATCCGGCTCAAGAATGAGCGCCGCTCGTCGAAGCCGCCGTCGTCGAACCAGCTACGAACGAGGTCCTTCGCGACGTAGACAGCGAGCGCCTCCCCTGCCGATGAGAGCTGGCGCGCCTCGGACGGCGGGCGGCCGGAGACGACGAGCAGCAGGAGCTGCTCAGCGCTGAGAGGCGGGGTCGATGAGAGCCGCACCTCGGGCTCATCGTACGCGCCGGAGAGATTGACCTGCACGTCGTAGCCCGCGACGCGCGCCTCTCCGAACAGCTCAAGCTGCGGGACGTTCGGCTGGTCCGCGGTGAAGCGCACTGCGCCGCTCTCATAGCGCACAGTGGCCGCGGGCAGCGCGAGCTCCAGCGGGTCCGCGAAGACCTGTCCGACCAGGATCGGCCGCGCGGTGTCGCCCGTGAGCCGCAGGTCCGCGCGCAGAGCGCCGCGCGCGATGTTCCCCTCAACGCGCACGGGCTCGCGCGTCGTCAACGCCACATCGAGCGTGCCGCCGGCGGGACCGAGCGCAGGCACGGGGAGCCCAGCGACCTTCGCGCCTCCCGCGCCGCTCGCCCGCCGCCGCGGCAGCGCGCCTTCCAGCGCGCCGAGGAGGTCGACCTCGAGCCGCGCACGCGAACCGACGAGCGCGATCGAGCCGGTCACCGCCGGCGTGCGCAAGGGCCCGGCCGCCGCGAGCGCGACGTCGGCTCTCAGGCGCACATCGGCGCTGCGCGCGAGCAGGACGTTCTCGCCCGCGAGCCGCACGTCCAACGCATAAGGCGCGGCGAGCGCCAGCGTCCCCGACGCGCGCAGGGGCGCCGCGCCGAGCTCACCGCGCGCCTCGACCAGCTCGACCCGAGTCGGCGTGACCTCGACTCGCAGCTCAAGGCCGTCGAGCCCGGGCAGGTCGATGGCGCGTACGCGGCCGTCGTGCAACGTGACACGACCGCGCGGCTCGGGCGCGCGCAGCGTCCCCGCGACGTCGACCTCGACGTCGAGCTGGCCTTCTACGCGCCGCAGCATCGGATCGAGCGACGCCAGCCACCCGAGCTCCGAGAGGTCGGACGTCACGCGCGCGCGGAGCGGCGCAGCCATGAGCGCTTCGAGCGCGATCCCCTCTGTCGACAGCGCGAGCGAGGGCGCGCCCCCCGCTTCGCCGAGGCGCCCAGTGAACTCCACGCGGCCGCGTTCAGGCACGACGAGCGCGCCGCTGACCTCGATGCGATCCGAGCGCAGGTCGGCGTGCGCCGACGCGGTCGCCGTGGACGCGGTCACCTGCGCCTGCGCAGCCAGGCCCGCCGCGCTGGACGACGCAAGGTCCGCAACGACGAGATAGGGCGCGAGCGGCGACCCGGCGGGGAGCGCGAGCTCGGTCACGACATTGAGGCTGCCATCTACGACCTTGGCGCCGCGTGCGACCGCCAGCACGACGGTCGCATGCGCGGTCAGCGCCTCGTGCTGGACGTCCGCCTCGAAGGTCCATTCGCGCGCCGCGGTCCGTGTCACGACCGCGCTGCCGCCAGCGGACGTGACCCCAGCGTCGAGCGGCGATGTGTCTCGGGCGACACAACGCGCGCCCCGAACCTGGATGAGGCCGGCCGCGGTGCGCACGTCGCAGCGAGCGTCTTCGACGTGAAGCAGCGGCCAGCTCGTCGACCAAGGCAGCACGACCGGCGCCGCGACCTCGTCCGAAGGCCGCAGGTCGAGCGTCGCGTCGAGCCCTGCCAAGGTGACTCCAGTGAGCCGCGAGAGGTCACCGGTGAGCAAGCGCAGCACGCCACCCTCCACGCGGACGCGTTCGAGCGTGAGGCGCTCGACGCTCGCAGCCTCGCCGCGCTCGACGAACGTGAGGCCGTGCAGCTCGAACGCGGACCACCAGTCGCCTTCGACCTCGTCCAGGGACAGCTCGTACGGACCGAAGCGCGCGGCGACCCAAGGCGCGATCCGCACGATCAGCGGGTGCAAGGTGTGCTGCCGCGTGAGGTACGCGAGAATGACCAGCAGCGCGGCCAGTACACCGGCGGCCAAGAGGCCACGTAGGACGCGCGCGGGCCACCGGCGTCGCTTGCGCTGCGACGGCGGCTCCGGTGGCGGGTTCGTAGGCAGCGCGTCAGTCAAGCAGAGCCCTCGCGGACGCGCTCGGCAGCGCCCCGACCATGAATATCGGTCGGGAGCGCTGACTTGCCAGCCCTTACCTCCTTAACCAGCTGCTCAACGAGCTCCTCGACCGCGCGCCCCCTGGGGCCCCAAGGGGCCCTTCGGGCGCGCTCTCCGAGCGGTCTCAAGGGCCCTCTCTGGCCGCGCCCTGAGCGCACGGCGGGCGTCAGATCGGGCGCAGATCGCCGTAACCGCGCACGACAAACGGGCCGGTGAGGTACTCCAGCGTCGGCAACGACGACTGGTGCCGCACACCTTTCCAGCCGTGCGCGACGACGAGGCGCAGCGTCTCCGCGACGCCAGCCGCCGTCGTGGATTGGATCGCGCGCAAGTGGCGCCCCGCGACCGTGATCCCAGGGACCGCGCGTGCGACGCGCATGACACGGCGCGCGCCGTGCTGGTCCAGGCCCTCGACGTCGGCGTACACGACGACTTGATCGTCCTCGCAGTGCGGCACGATGGCCTCGAGCTGCGCCTGCAGCGCAGCGGGCCGGCCTGCGCCCTCGGGGATCCCCGCGAGCAGCGACTCGACCCACGCGTAGTGCCCAGGGAACCGCAGGGTCTTGTAGTCGAGGTTCGCGACGCTGGCCGCGAACGCCGCGGGCAAGTCCGCCGCGCCGCCCGAGGTCAGGTCCGCCTCGAGCAGCTGGCCCTCGACCATCAAGTGCTCGAGCTCGGAGAGCGAAGGACGCTCGACGACCTTGTGGTCACGCACGACCGTCGCGGGCTTGACGTACTCGGTCGCGACGCCGACGGGGCTCCACGTCCAGCCGTAGAAGTGCGGGCCGTGCGCGCTGCGCGGCAGCGCGCCGACGCGCATGCGCATGCGCTCCAGCGACGTCACGCCCCACTGCTCGAAGGCGAGGCTCGCGAGGTGGTTGCCGATGACGTTGATCGCGCCCGGCGCGAGGCCGCACTGCAACGCGAAGCACGTGTCAGCGCCCGCGGCGATGCGCTCGACCTCTTCGGTCTCGGCGACGTACTCGGTGAGGTTCAGGTAGTGACAGCCGTGCTGCCGCGCGAGGCGCGCCATCCGCGGCGCTTCCGCCCCGGGCAGGCAGTCGACGATCGCGTCCGCCCAACCGAGCGCCTGATCGAGCGCCGGTGACGTCCCCGTCAGCGGCATCTCCATCGCGCACGTCGCGCCGTTCGGGTCCGCGAAGCGGGCGGCGCTCTCGGCCTGCGAGAGCGCAATGTCCCCCAGCAAGACCTCGCACGGGAACGAGCGTTCGTCGAGCAGCATGAGCGCGAGCGCGCGGCCGATGCCGCCTGCGCCTGCGATGAAGATCTTGTGTCGTTGGGCCATGGCTAGAGTCCGTGAAGCCGACTAGGTTACGCGAGCGGGGCGCCGAGGGCCAACCGCCGCCGGCACCTGCGGCGCGCGCGCGCAGGCCGGCGTCCCGAAGCGATATCCTCGCGCCCCGCCCGCCGACCTACCGTGCGTCCGCGCGCACCACCCCCCTTCCGGACCACACTTCGGACCACCGAATCTCCCATGTCCGACGAATCCCCCCACTTCGTCCCCCTCGTCCCGGCCGAAGAAGCGCAGCCGGAGCTGACCCCGCGCGCCGTCGTGCTGGGCGCGCTCCTCGGCCTGGTCTTCGGCGTCGCGTCGACCTACCTCGCGCTGAAGGTGGGCTTGACCGTCTCGGCGTCCGTGCCGATCGCCGTGATCGCGATCGCGGTCCTCCACGCGCGCAACGGCAAGCGCGCGATCCTCGAGCACAACATCACGCAGACCGCCGGCTCGGCAGGCGAATCGGTGGCCGCAGCGGTCGTGTTCACGGTCCCCGCGCTGGTGTTCCTGGGGTACCCCATGGACATCGGGACGACGACGGTGATCGCGCTGGTCGGGGGCATCCTGGGCGTCTTGATGATGGTCCCGTTGCGGCGCTACCTCATCGTCAAGGAGCACCGCACGCTGCGCTATCCGGAAGGCAAAGCCTGCGCCGAGATCTTGCGCGTCGGCGAGCTCGGCGGGACGTCCGCCAGCAAGGTGTTCTTCGGGATGGGCGTCGGCGGGCTGTTGAAGGCCGCGCAGGCGATCTTCGGCGGCGTCTACGCGACGGTCGGCGCGAAGCTCTCCGCCCTCGTCACGAAGAGCAAGCTCGCGTACTTCGACAAAGCCTACGTCGGCTGCGACTTCGACCCCGCGCTGCTCGGCGTCGGCTACATCATCGGGTACCGCACGTCGCTGATCATGGTCGCGGGCTCGTTGATGTCTGCCTTGATCATCATCCCGCTCATCTACACGTTCGGGGCAGGCAACCCCGAGCTGTTCGGCTTCGGCACGAAGCCCATCGCAGAGATGGGCTGGAGCGAGATCTACAGCGCCTATGCCCGCCACATCGGCGCTGGCGCGGTCGCCACGGGCGGGATCGTCTCGTTGATCCGCGCCTTGCCTGCGATCCGCTCAGCGCTCTGGAGCTCCGCAGCGAGCCTCTTCTCCAAGGGCGACGCCGCGGGGCGCGCGCGCACGGACCGCGATACGCCGATGCCGGTGCTGCTCGCGGGCGCGCTCGGCCTCGTGGCGTTGATCTGGCTCACGCCGATGTTCGACGTGCCGCTCTTGGGTGCGGGCTTGATCCTGGCGTTTGGCTTCTTGTTCTCGGTCGTCAGCTCGCGCGTCACCGGCGAGGTCGGCTCGACGAGCAACCCGCTGTCGGGCATGACGATCGCGGTGCTGATGGGCACGTGCGGCATCTTCCTGATGCTCGGCTGGACGGACCCCATTCACAAGAAGCTCGCGCTGACGATCGGCGCGGTCGTGTGCATCGCGGTCAGCCAAGCGGGCACGTGCTCGCAGGACCTCAAGACGGGGTACCTCGTCGGGGCGACGCCGATCCTGCAGCAGGGCGCGCTCGTCATCGGCGTGCTGACGTCGGTGCTCGCGGTCGGCTCGACGGCGTACCTCTTGAACCTCTCCAAGACGAAGGACGAGCCGATCGCTGCGGCGTTCCAGGTCACGCCCGAGGCGCTGGAAGGGCGCGGCACCGTGCACCCGCGCGTGCGGGCCGAGGACGGGACGGTCGACGCGTCGGGTGCGGCGCTCACCTTGACGCGCCTCGGCCTCGCGGACTTGCCAGAAGGCGCGGGCCTCGAGCCGGGCAGCTACCTGGTCGATGCAGCGACGCGCGAGGTCAAGTTCCGTCGCTTCGACGGCATCGGCGGCGACGAGCTCGCCGCGCCACAGGCGAGCCTCATGGCGACGGTCATCAGCGGCATCCTCGACCAGAAGCTGCCGTGGGACCTGATCCTGATCGGCGCCGCGATCGCGCTCTTCATGGAGCTGCTCGGCATCAGCTCGTTGACGTTTGCGGTCGGCCTGTACCTGAAGCTGCAGTACACCGCGCCGGTGTTCCTGGGCGGCCTCGTCCGCAAGCTGGCGGATCGCGCCTACAAGCGCGTCCCGGACGCGGAAGAGGAGCCCGAGGGCACGCTCTTCTCTTCCGGCCTCATCGCGGGCGCGGCGATCGTCGGCGTATTGGCTGCGATGCAGGGCTTCCTGCCGGGATACGACGAGGACTCGGGCCTCGTGCCGGGGCTGGCGTTCCTGGCGCGCTTGCCGTTTGGCGCCACAGGCGGCGACGACCTCGTCGGAAACTGGTTCGGCGCCGGGGTGCTCGCGCTCCTCGGGTTCTTGATGTTCCGCGCAGCGCGACCGTCCAACTCGGCGCCCTGAGCGCTCGCGCGCGCCCCCATGCGAAGCCCTGCGAACGGATCGCTCCCGCGCGCGCTCTCGTGCGCGCTGCACGCGGTGCTCGCTCTGGCGGGCGCGGGGGCGACGCTCTGCAATACAGACTGGCCGCAATGGCGCGGCCCGGAGCGCGAGGGCACGACCGACGAGTCGGACTGGGGTGTCGTCGGCCGCGACGCCCCCCTCTGGGAGCGCGCGGTCGGCGTCGGGCACTCGTCGTGCGCCGTCGTCGCGGGGGCGGTGTACACGCTGGGCTTCGAGGGCCCAGATGGCGGCGGACCGCGCGACGACGACTCGAGCGATGCTCCGCACGACGAAGGCGGGCTAGGCGAGGACCGCGGGGGCGTCGACGCGCTCGTGAAGCTCGACCTCGAGACAGGCGCGGTGCTCTGGCGCGCGACATGGCCGGGCGAGCTGCGCGACAATTCCCATGACGGCGGGACGCTCTCGACGCCGACCGTCGCGGGCGGGCGCGTCTTCGTCACGAGCAACCTCGGACGTTGCGCCTCCTACGACGCAGCGACGGGGCGGGAGCTCTGGGTCGTCGAGGCGAACCGAGACCTCGGATTGACGCCGCCGACCTGGGGCTTCGCGGCGTCTCCGGTCTGGCTCGAGGTCCCCGACGCGGCGCCGGTCGTCGTCGTGAACCTCGGCGTCGTCGTCGCGCTCGATGCCGCGACGGGCGCGCTGCGCTGGCGCACCGAGCGGCACTACGGCAGCGCGTACTCGACGCCTGCGCCGTTCCACGCCCGAGGGCTGAAGGACGCGGACGCCGCGCCCGCCCGACCTGCGCCATTCGAGCCGCTGCTCGCGACGCTCTGCGGCGATGGGCTCGCGGTGATCGCGCTCGCCGACGGCACAGAGCGCGCCTTTCATCGCTGGGACAAGGCGCCGCCCGTCGCGCCGATGACGCCGGTCGTGATCGGGGATCAAGTCTTCATCTCAGGCGGCTACGAGCGTGGCTGCGCGCTGCTGCGCTACGCAGAGGGAGCATTGACGGAGCTTTGGTCCTCGCGCGTGATGCGCAACAAGATGTCGGGCTGTGTGCGCTATGGCGAGCACCTCTACGGCTTCGACGAAGCGCTCTTGAAGTGCATCGACCTCGCGGGGAACGTCGCGTGGTCGCACCGCGGCCTCGGCACGGGGGCCCTATCGATCGCCGGCGGGCGGCTCGTCATCCTCGATGGCAAGGGCCAGCTCGTGATCGCCCAGGCGACGCCGTCCGGGTACACCGAGCTCTCACGGCGCGCGCTCTTCGCCGACGGTACGTCGTGGTCGACGCCGGTCCTGTGCGCCGGGCGCATCCTCTGCCGCAGCAGCCTCGGCCGGCTCATCTGCCTCGATCATCGAATGGCGGCGGACGCGCCGCAGCCTGGAGCCGAGGGCGACCCGCTCGCTGCCCTGCGCGCGGAGCTGCCTTCGAGCGACGAGGTCTTCGCGCGCCATCGCCGTGCGCTGCTCGCCGGCGGATCGAGCCCCGCTGCGCCGGCGGCGCTCCGCATGCGCGGCGCCGCGCGCAGCATGCGCAACTCGGCGCGGCGCGGCACGACAGTGCTGACCTGGGCCGCAGGGCTCGGCTTCAAGTGGCGCGAGTACGCCGCCACGACGGTCGCGGCGCGCGAGGCCTCGGCGGCAGGGCTCGCCGTCGAAGCGGACCTCGAGCTCGGATGCGCTGCGGTCGGCGGCTGGATCATCGGCGAGAACGAAGTGGCGCAGGAGCTGCGCGGCGACGCGCTCGCCGCGTTGCGGGAGGGCGGCGACATCGGGCGCCTGTGCGACCCGACTGCTTGGTATCCGCGTCGGGCCCTGCGGGGCGTCGCGCTCTTTGATCACCGCGCGTGTTACGTCGTCGCAGCGGCGACGCGGGAGGGCTTTGCGCGGACGCTCTACTTCGAGGTCGAGTCGGGCCTCCTCGCGGGGCAAGAGGGGCCTGGGCTGCCGCTATGGACCTATAGCGACTACCGCGCCTTGGGAGGCCTGCTGCTGCCAACGCGCTGGACGATCTTCGACGCGGACAAGGGCGAGATGACCTCCGCGACGTTCACATCGGCCGAGGTCCGGTCAGCGGGAGACGCCACGCCGCTGCTCTCGAGCGCGGACTTCGAGCCCCCGCCGGTCGCGGCCCTCTTCTACCGGACCAGGGACGAGCTCGCCGCGACCGATGCGCGCTTGGAGGCCCAGTTCGCCGAAGTCCTGGGCGACTGGATCGCCGATAACGACCCGCCCGACGGCCCGCGCCGCCGCTTCTGGATCGAGGACGGGTTCCTCCAGACCGACCGCCCGCGCCCAGAGGCCAACCGCTGGCGTGGGCCGGAGCTGCGCCGCGCGGGCAGCATCGCGCCCGACGATGGCGCGGCCCCGCCCCCCCACACGCCCCCAGGCACGCCCCCGGGCACGCCGCCGGGCACGCCGCCGGGCACGCGCCCGGGCACGCCGCCGGCCACGCTGACAGGGGACGCGCGGATGATCTTGATCGGCTCCGAGTACCTGACCTTCGGGTTCGAGCGCGACGCCGCCGGGCGGCTCGTTGCGCTCCAGGTGTACGTGGACGACGAGCCGCGCACGCGCCTTGTCCGGCCGCCGGGTGATTGAGCCGCTCCCGACGGATCGCGCCGCAACAGGGCCGATCAGCGCGCCCGTGGCCAGGCCAGGATCACGCGGTTCATCGGGGTGATCGACGCGGGCACCGCGTCCCAGCGCGCGGTGAAGCCGGCGTTCTCCAGCCGGTACGTGCGGTCGACATCGAACGCCGTCTCCGCGCCCAGCTCGCGGGCGAGCACCGTCGGCGCCGGCGAACGACGGTGCGGGCGGCAGCAGGGCAGGAGCCCGACCGGGCCGCCGAGGCGCACGGCGAGCTCGATCACCTCGTCCGTCAAGAAGCCGCACGCATGCACGGCGACCAGCGCGGTCCCCGGCGCGAGCTCCGCGCCGCGGCGCGCGAGCAGCCCGTCGTGCGGGACGAGCTTCTCCACGGTCCAAGGGCCGACCTCGTGCGCAGCCGCGAGCACTTCCGCGCGGCTCTCCGGCACGCTGCGATCGACGAGCAGCACGCGCTCCACGCTGCGCTCGAACAGCGCGTACATGGCGCCGACGAGGCCGTGGCTCGCGCATAGGTCCGCGACGCTGGACGCGCGCACGCGACGGCGCGCGACGCCGAAGAACTCGATCGACTCGAGGAGCTCCTTCACGCGGACGGCCCTGCGCGCGCCGAGCGCGCGCGCAAAGCGGTCGATCAGCCCATCGCCGGTGAAGTAGCTGGCGCAGTGTTCGTCGAACGTGCCGGTGTTCCCGACGAGGGCCCGGCGCGCGTCCGGCGCGAGGCGCAGGAAGCGAAACCGCGACTCAGCGGGCACCAAGGGGGCCACGGGCACGATCGCTCGACTCATCGGGGCAGGGTATCCGCTCGCGTCGGAGCGCGGGGCAACGTAACGTCTGCGGCGCATGCGCACCGTCGTCGTCATCCCGTCGCGCTACGGCTCGACGCGCTTCCCTGGCAAGCCGCTGGCCCCGGTCGCAGGACGCTCGCTCCTGGAGCGTGTCTGGCGCGTCGCGCGCGCGGTGCAAGGCGTCGAGCGCGTGCTCGTCGCGACCGATGACGCGCGCATCGCGCGGCACGTCGCAGCGTTCGGCGGCGAGGCCGTCCTGACGCCCGAGTCGTGCCGCAACGGGACCGAGCGCGCGGAGGCCGCGATCGCGACCCTCGACTTCACGCCCGACGCGGTCGTGAACCTGCAGGGCGACGCGGTGCTGACGCCGCCCTGGGTCGTGCAGGCGGTCGTCGACGCGCTCGCCGCGGAGGCCGACGCGCCGAACGCGCGCGTCGCGGACATCGTGACGCCGGCGACGATCCTGCCGGAGGCCGCGGTCGAGAAGCTCGCCGCCGCGAAGGCCGCGGGCGAGGTCGGTGGCACGACGGTGACGGTCGGGCTCGACGGGTTCGCGCTGTACTTCTCGAAAGCGATCATCCCCTTCCGCCGCGACAGGGCGCAGGCGCCGGTGCGCAAGCACATCGGCCTGTACGGCTTCCGGCGCGAGGCGCTCGCGCGCGTCGTCGCGCTGCCGCCGACGCCCTTGGAGCTCGCGGAGGGCCTCGAACAGCTCCGCGCGCTCGAGCACGGCCTGCGTATCCGCGTCGTCGAGGTGGACCTGCGCGGGCGCTCGACGATCGCGATCGATGACCCGGCGGACGTAGCCCGCGTCGAAGCGGCGATCGCAGCGGAGGGCGAGCTCGTCCCGTGAGCGCGCTCGACCTCGTCATCGCGCGGCACGGCAACACGTTCGGGCCCGGCGACACCGTCACGTGGGTCGGCCGCAACGAAGACCTGCCGCTGGTCGAGCAGGGCCTCGCGCAGGCGGAGGCGCTGGGCGACCTCCTCGTGCGCCGGGGCTGGCGGCCCCAGCGCGTCCTGGCGAGCTCGTTGCAGCGCACGCGCGGGCACGCGGAGCGGGCGCTGTTCGTCGCCGGTTGGTCCGACACGCAGGTCGAGGCGGACCCGCGCCTCGATGAGATCGATTACGGCCCTTGGGGGGGCCTCTCCAGCGCGCAGATCGAGGCGCGCGGCGATGGCGCCGCGCTGCAGCGCTGGGCCGACCAAGCCGACTGGCCGGCGGCCTTCGCCGAGCGCGAGGAGGACGTGCGCGCGCGGGTGCAAGGCCTCGCGACAGAGCTGGCCCAAGCCGCAGCCGCGGCGCCCTGGCGAGGCGACCAGCGTGTCCTGCTCGTCTCGAGCAACGGGGTCATGCGTTACCTCCTGGACCTCGTGCCAGGCGAGCTCGCTCGACGTCGGGCGGAGGGCTCGTTCAAGGTCGGGACAGGCCGCGTCGGACGGCTCCGCTGGGCCGGCGGGCGCTGGCAGCTCCTCGCGTGGAATGTGGCGGCCCGAGACATGGCGCTCGACATTCCGGGGTGAATTCGAGGGTTTCGGGGCGACGATAGCGCGAGCGGGCGCGCGCGCGCCCCAGGATGCGCGGCGCCTGGTATCGTCGAGCTCGTCCCGAGGATCCCGTCGCATGCGATCGATCACCAACCTAAGCGTCCTTCTCATGGCACTTGGCGCAGGCGCGGAAGCGCGCGTTGCGCCGCCACACTCGACGGCGCCCGCCAGCTCGCCCGCATTGCAAGACGATGTGCCGGCGCCGCCGGCCAAGGAGGTCGTCGAGAGAGCGGTCAAGGCCTTGAAGGTGGGGCTCAGCGCAAAGGAGCCCGCGCAGCGGATCGCAGCGCTGCAGCTCGCGGCCGAGGTCGTCCATCGGGACGTCGTCAAGGCCATCACCGAGGCGCTCGGCGACGACGCCACGGAGGTGCGTGACTTCACGATCGACCTGCTCGGCAAGATCGAGGACCCGAGCGCGCTCGCGGCGCTGCATGCATACGCGAAGAAGAACCGCCGGACGCTCCCCGACGAACCTGAGCTCTACGTCCTCTTGCTCAAGAGCATCTCGCGCCACGGCGAGCCGAGCTCGATCGAGCTCTTGACGGACAAGTTCTTCGAGACGGACCACCACCTGGTGATCCGTGCGCGGATCCTTGGCCTCGCGAACATCCGCGACAAGCGCGCGGTCGAGACGTTGTTCGAGTTGATGACGAAGACGGATCGGCGCAAGGTGACGCCGCACATCGGCGAGTTCCAACTGGCGTTGAACGTCTTGCTCGGGGTCGACGTCGGGAAGAACCAGGACCGCTGGGTCGCCTGGTGGAACGACAACAAGAGGTCGTTCAAGGTCCTCGAAGCCATGCCAAAGCTCGCCGCCGAGTCGTTGACCGCGTGGGAGCAGCACTGGGGGCTCGAGCGCACGTACGCGCGCAACAAGAAGCGTGGCGATCGAGGTAAGGACCCCGAGGGCGGCAAGTAACACGCGACCTTTTGGACGCGCGGCCTGCAACCCGCGCGCCACGCGAGCGGTCGAGTGCTCGTGAATGCACCACTCGACCCGATGGACTCGACGGCGGACGCGATCAGCGCCTGCGACGCGGACGGCCGGGATCCCGCGAGGTCACTCGCAGAGGCGCCGACTCGGATCACGCCGTGCGACCCGGACTGGCCCGAGGCCCTGGAGCACGTAGAAGACCCGCCCTCAGCCCTCTGGCTCCGGGGCGAGCGCAGACTGCTGTCGGCCTGGCCACGGATCGCGATCGTCGGCACGCGCGCCCCAACGCCCTACGGCGAAGCGCAAGCGCGCCGCTTCGCGGCGGCCTTCGCGCGCGCGGGCCTCGCCGTCGTCAGCGGCCTCGCGCGCGGGGTGGACTCGGCCGCGCACGCCGCGACGCTCGATGCGAACGGTGCCACGATCGCGGTCCTCGGCTCGGGGGTGGACGTACCGTGGCCAACGGGGCCGACGACCGACGCGGTGCTGGCGCGAGGCCTGGTGGTGTCGGAGTTCCAGCTCGGCGTGCGGCCGCGCAGGCACCACTTCCCCTTGCGCAACCGGATCATCGGAGCGCTCTCGGCGGCGGTGCTCGTGATCGAAGCGGCCGAGCGCTCGGGCTCGCTCATCACGGCGCGTTTTGCGGTGGACTTGGGCCTCCCCGTGTTCGCTTTGCCGGGCCGCGTCGACCACCCGATGTCCCACGGCGCGCTCGCGCTGATCCGCGACGGCGCGACGCCCGTCGGCTCCCCAGAGCAGCTCCTGGACGACCTCTTCGGCGCGTCGCTCACGCGCCGCGCGAGCGAGGGACACGACGCGCAGGCGGCTCCGATGCCGCCGGACGGCACGCTGGGGCGCGCGCTCTACCTGGCGCTCGAAGGCGAGACCCAAACCGCGGGCGAGCTCGCGGCGCGGGCCGGTTCCGAGGTCGGCCCGGTGTTGGCAGCGCTGGTCGATCTCGAGCTGGACGGCCACGTCCACCGAGCTCCGGGCGGCCTCTACTCACGCCGCCGCTGAGCGCGGCGAGCTACAGCCCGCGGCGCTCGTACGCGCCCATGTCCGTGATCGGGGCGTTGCCGACGCCAGTGTCCGCCGCCTGCGGGTCGTCCATGTTGCGCGCTGCGCCGGTGATGTCGAACGGCGCGCGCTCGTTGAAGTCGCCGTCGTCATCGAGGTCGTTGCGGTCGCGCAGGACGAGCCCGTTGTCACCTGAATCGATCGCTGGCGACCCCGCGGCAAGCCGGAGGTTGCGCGCCGTCACGTTGACGAAGCGCGGATCGCTGTTGAGGTTCCCGGACCCCGGCCACCCACCCTCGATGACGCTGTGACGGACGTCGTTGTAGTGCGACGCGTCCCCGCCCAGCATGGTCCCCGCTCGCGAGAGGTTCCCCCACACGATCGAATTGAAGAGCCGGACGTCGGTCGCGTTCGAGAAGGTCGCGTTCGTCGCGATCGCGGCCCCGCCTGTCAGCGCCAGGTTCGCGTAGAACGTGCAGCCGCTCCAGACCACCTTGCCCGCTGAGACAACGCCGTTGGGGTCACCGACAAACGCAGCGCCGCCATTGTTCGCGATGTTGTCGTGGAAGACACAGTTCTGGAAGCGCGTGATCGGGATGTTCTCTGTGTCCAAGCCGCCCTGGTTCGCGTACACGGCGCCACCGCGGCCGGCGCTCACGTTCCGCGCGAAGAGGCTGTCCGTCACCGTGAACGAGCTCGTCGCGTAGAGCGCGCCGCCCGACTCCGTCGCGCTGTTGTCCACGAACGTGCAGGTCTCGACGTGCATGATGCTGATCTGCGACAGCAGCGCGCCGCCCACGCGGCCGCGGTTGCCGAAGAAGCTGCAGTTGCGGATGAACTTCTCGCCGAGCTGGGCCGCGATGGCGCCGCCGCCTCGCGCGAGCCCCGTCTGGTCAGCATTGCCGCCAGTGATCGTGAAGCCATCGACCCAGTGTCGTGCGCCATTGCCCTCGAGCCGCACAACGTTGGTTGCGTTGTCCGACACCACACCCGGGACACCGAGGTCCCCGTCGAGCACGGTCGATCGGAACAGGCCAGCGCGGTCGACCAAGTTCAGCTCGGTGCCCGCGAAGCCGCCAAAGAGGTACACGCCTTGGCGCGGGGTGAACGAGCGGCTGCGCGGGTCACCGGGCAAGCGCTCGACGGAGGGGCGGTAGAGACCGGCCGCGACCCAAACCCGGTCGCCCGCGCTCGCGAGCGCGAGCGCGTCGTCCAAGCTCTGGAACGCCGTCCCCCACGTCTGCCCGTCGCCACCGACGGGCGCGGCGGCCGAGACGCGGTAGATCGTCTGAGCGCTGACCGAGGCAACGCATTGGGCGAACAAGAACGTGGCCAGCCCGCGCCGAACTGCTGAAGTGAAGGTCATGCCCCATTCAACCAGTGCTGGGCATTCTGTGGCGCCGAATGCCTCCAAATGGTCACTCAGCCCCCGGGAATGGGGCTTGGGCAGCCCCCTACGACCCTACAAGCGGGCAAGCGGGCAAGCGGACATGCGGGCGCAGTCCTGCCCGCCCCGTCAGTCTGGGCTGGCGGCCGCCGCGGAGGCGAGCGTATCGACCATCTGCTGGAAGCGCACGACCTTGCCATCGCGGACCCACCAGGTGTGCGCGGCCTGCACATTGAGGGCCTTGCCCGACACCGCGTGCGTGGCCTTGTAGCGGCCGAACATGGTGACGACCTCGGGGCCGCCGACGATCTCGCCGACCTCGACGCGGAAGTCCTGCCACTCAGCCATGAGGCGCATGAAGACGCCCGCGACGATCGCGTCCGCGCCGACATACGGATTGCCGTCCGAGTACGGGTACCCCTCGGCCTCGTTCCACACCACCTCGGGGTGCAAGTGACTGAGGAAGCGCGGGACATCGCCGGCGCCAAACGCGGCGTAGAGTTCCGTCACGAGCTGCAAACCAGGGTTCATGCGAGCCTCACAGGGCGGGTGCGTGGATAGGAGCGAGCCCGGGCCAGGACGCGAACCTCGCGCCCGATGCCCCGAGCCCAATGCCCCGGGGCCCGATCAATGGATCGACGCAAACGTGTGCTCGCAAACGAGCATCACCGCGAGCACGAGCCCCGAGCCGACGACAAACTTCAGGAGCCGCCGGGGATACATCTTCAGCGCCGGGCCGTCTTCGGGCTCGGAGAACATGCTGCTGATCGCAACGATGACCGCGGAGACCACGAGAAACAGGAGGACGTGTGTGCTGAGGTCGTCCATGGGATCAAACGCTGGGCGCCTCCTGCACCGGTTGATCGGACACCGGGTCGGCGGCGCGCTCGCGTCCGAGCGCGCGGTCCTCGCCGTAGCCGTAGACATCGAGCATAAGCAGCACGTTGAGCATCCCCGCGATCGAGCCGATCACGATGCCTGCGTCCTTGTATTGCGGGATCGACTCGAGGCGCGGGTGGCCGTGGGCGAACTCCGTGACCAGGGCGACCGGCCCAAGCAAGAACTGTCCGGCCCAGTAATAGAAGTGCCGCTCGCGGTCGAGGTTCGCGCCATGCGCGAGCATCGTCGCGAGCCCGAACAGGCCGACCAACAGGACGAGCGCGACGACCCCGCGCGCCTTGCGTCCTTGCATGATGTGACCGAGCCCGGGCAGCACCCACGTGAGAGCCGCGCACAGGGCAGGGTCGCGCTGTGCCCGCGCGTCGGGGTGCTGGGTGCCCCCCTGCGGCAGCCGCGCCAGCAGGTTGGCATGGCTCGCGAACAGGATGCTCAGGATGCCGCTCGTCGCCGTCAACGCCGTCCCGAGGTCCATCCACGCCGGCCAAGGACGTGGCTCGTCGCCGCCGAAGCCGTACTGCCGCACGTGCAACAAGAGCGCGCCGAGGTTGCCGGCCTCGGGGGTGAGGGCCGCCGCGAAGCGGCCGCGCATCTCGGGCGGCAGGTACTCGAGGAACATGCCGTGCGACAGCAACACGCCAGCGAGATACAGCGCCTCGATGACGACGAAGCCGATGAGCGCGAGGTGGACCTGACCCACGTAGAGGTGCCCGGCACCCGGCACGAGCCAGGAGAGCAGGGTGGCGACAGTCGGATCGCCAGTCCGTTGTTGTTCGTGCGGCTTCATCGTTGGACGCGGATGCGAACGGAGAGTTCTAACAGGATGGGCAACCGAGCGCGACCACCCGGCGGGGACGGGGAGGCCGGGCCTGTGCTTCCCGAGCGAAGGTTGCGACCGCCGCAGGTCGCAGTAGATTCTCGTCCGGGGATTGGATCCGACCGCCGGTCGCGGGCCGACCGCTGGGCCAGCGTCAACGGACCGCGCGCTCCGTCCTGGCCAGCGAGCGGGTGGGCTCGATCGTCGCGCCCCCCCGTCTCCCCGTCTCCCCGTCTCCCCGTTTCCCCGTCTCCCAGCCCGGCGCGTGCGACTGCACCTCTGCGCGCCCCACGCCCCCCCTCAACCACAGCACATGACCGAGACACAGTCCAACTGGCCCGGACGCTTCGTCTGGTTCGACCTCATGACCAAGGACGCCGCGGGCGCCCAGGCCTTCTACTGCGCGCTCTTCGGCTGGCAGATCCAGGAGGTGCCCATGCAGGGCTTCACCTACCGCATGATCCTTTGCGGCCCCGGCCCGATCGGCGGCATCGTCGAGGAGCAGGGCATCCCAATGGCACATTGGATGCCCTACCTCAGCGTCGACGACGTCGACGCCGCGGCGCAGCGGACGACCGCGCTCGGCGGCTCGGTCTGCGTGCCGCCGACGGACATCCCGATGACGGGGCGGTTCTCGGTCGTCGGAGATCCGACCGGCGGCATGTTCTCGCTCTACAAGGGCAACCCACAGTCCCTGGGCGCCGACCCTGACCTGATGGTCCCGGGCCGCGTCTGCTGGAACGAGACGTACAGCACGGACGTTGAGAAGGCGCAGGCCTTCTATACCAGGCTCAGCGGCTGGACTCCGCAGACGAAGGACATGGGGCCCGCCGGCAAGTACTACGTGCAGATGGCGGGTGACAAGCAGGCTGCAGGCATGATGCAGCACCCGATGCCTGGCGCGCCTTCATGCTGGGTCTCGTACTTCCTCGTCGAGGACCTGGATGCGTCCACCGCGCAGGCCAAGGCCCTCGGCGCCCAGGCGATGATGGAGTGCCAACCGATCCCCGAGGTCGGGCGCTTCTCGATGCTCACGGACCCGACCGGCGCGCTGTTCTCGCTCTTCCAGCCCCTGGCGAGCGCCGGGACCTGCTGAGCCGCCGAGCTCAGCCGCGCCATCGGCTGGGTCGAAGCGCATGTGACCCTGGCGCGCCGCCCCGGTAGCATCGTTGGCCTTGAACACCAGCGACGACACCAAGGGCGGCGAGCCCGCCCCTCACCCTGAGCGGGCCGCCCAGCCCGACACGGGCGCTCGACCGGCCCCCGCCTTCACGCTGCGCGTGCGCGTGCGATACGGCGAGACGGACCAGATGGGCGTCGTGCACCACGCGGCCTACTTGCACTACCTCGAGGACGCGCGCACGGCGTGGCTGCGCGCGCTCGGGTTGCCCTATTCCGCCATCGAGGCGCGCGGCATCGGGTTGCCCGTCCGGCGCGCGGACCTGCGCTACCGAGCGCCCGCGCGCTACGAGGACGAGCTCGACGTCACGGTCCACCTCGCGCGCATGCGCGGCGCATCGGCGACGTTCGCCTACACCGTGGTCCGCAGCGACGGGCTCGCGCTCGTCGACGCCGAGGTCGAGCTCGCCTGCATTGAGCTCGCATCGGGACGCCCGCGCCTCCTGCCGGACGACCTGCGTGGGCGACTTGCGGCGGATTGACGCGACTCAAGCCGGGGAACACGGGACTTGCAGGACCCTCACCTGACGCAGGTTGACCGATGGCGGGTCCGGGTGGAGGCTCTCCGCCATGGACTCTCCTCGCCCCAACGCCTTCGTCGCGGGCCTCGCGACGCGCATGCTCGCGACCGGTCTGCTCGCAAGCGCCGCCGCCGCGCGGCCCGCTCCGGCGCCGACACCGCTCCAAGCGCGAGCGACGGCGACTGCCGCCGGCCCAGCGACCAAGCTCCTGCGCTTCCCTGACATCCACGGCGAGCATGTCGTGTTCTCCTACGCGGGCGACCTGTGGCGCGCGTCATCGAGCGGCGGCGCCGCGACGCGGCTGACCGCGCACCCGGGCCTGGAGCTCTTCCCGAAGATCTCGCCCGACGGCAAGTGGGTCGCGTTCACCGGCCAGTACGACGGCGACGAGCAGGTCTACGTCGTGCCGCTCGCGGGCGGCGTGCCCGAGCAGCTGACGTTCTATCCCGCGCGTGGCCCGCTGCCGCCGCGCTGGGGCTACGACAACCAGGTGTACGGCTGGACGCCGGACTCGTCGCGCGTGCTCTTTCGCTCGATGCGCGAGGGCTGGGACCTCACCGATACGCGCCTCTACACCGTCCCGATCGTCGGCGGCCCAGCGTCGGCGCTGCCGATGCCCGTCGCGGGCGGCGGCGACCTCTCACCCGATGGCACCAAAGTGGTGTACTCGCCGCTGACGCGCGACTTCCGCTCGTGGAAGCGCTACGAGGGCGGCTGGGCGCAGGACCTCTTCATCTTCGACCTCGCGGCGTCCACGCAGACGCCGGTCGCGCACCACGTGCGCACCGAGCGCGATCCGATGTGGATCGGTGACAAGGTGTACTTCGCCTCGGACCGCACTGGCACGCTGAACCTCTTCGAGTTCGACCCCGCGAACGACGCGGTCGCGCAGCTCACGAACAGCCGCACCTGGGACGTGCGCTGGCCCTCCAAGGGCGAGGACGGCGAGATCGTCTACGAGAGCGAGGGGGCGCTGCGCGTGTACGACACACGCTCGAAGAGCGACCGCGCGCTGTCGATCTTCGTGCCCGATGACGGGCTCGCGAGCCGCCCGTCGCGGGTCTCCGCCGCCGACCAGATCGACGGCTTCGGCCTGAGCCCGAAGGGCGAGCGCGCGCTGTTCACCGCGCGCGGCGACGTGTTCACCGCGCCGATCGAGAAGGGCGCGACGCGCAACCTGACACGCTCCAGCGGCGCGCACGACCGCGCAGCGCAGTGGTCGCCGGACGGGCGCTCGATCGCGTACATCTCGGACGCGACGGGCGAGGACGAGCTGTGGCTCGTCGCGCAGGACGGGGCGACCCCGGCGGAGCAGCTGACCACGGGCGGCGACCAGATGCTGTTCGGCCTGAGCTGGTCCCCCACCGGGGAGCACATCGCGTTCCATGACAAGTCCAATCGACTGCGGGTGCTGACGCTCGCGTCGAAGGCCGTGACGGAGGTCGCGCGCAACCTCGGCGGCGGCGTCGGTGACGCGACTTGGTCCCCCGACGGCGCGTGGCTCGCGTTCTCGTTGACCGACGAGAACAGCCTGCGCTCCTTGTACATCTGGGGCACAGCCGACGGCCAATCGCATCGCATTACGGGCGAGCTCTTCGCGGAGTACGAGCCCGTGTGGGACCCCGCGGGCAAGTACCTCTACTACCTCTCCGACCGCGAGTTCGCGCCACAGCTCTTCACGGGGTTCGAGTGGAACTTCGCGGTCAACCGCACGACGGGCATCTACGCGCTCGCGCTGCGCAAGGACGTCGGGCACCCGCTGCCGCCGGAGAGCGACGAGGTCGCGCTCGAGAGCGCGGACAAGGCGCAGAGCGACCAGAAGCAGGGCGCGAGCGAGGAGGCAGACGGCGACGCGGCGCCGAAGCAGCCGACGCCGATCTCGATCGACTTCGACGGGCTCGCGCAACGCGTCACGCGCCTCCCGATCGAGGCGGACAATCTCTCGGGCTTGACGGCCAACGCAGGGCACCTCTTCTACACACGCTCGGGCGCGCCCTACTACGGGCGTGAGAGCGAGCGCGAGACCGCGCTCATGGTCTTCGACTTCGAGTCCCGCAAGGCGAGCGCGCTCGTCGACGGGATCGGCGGCTACACGCTGAGCCCGGCGGGCACGAAGCTGCTCGTCGCAGCGCAGGGCGGCTTTGCGCTGTACGACGCCAAGGCGGGCGCGGCGGACTCGAAGAAGGAGGTCTCGACGGGCGAGCTCTACGTCGACGGCGTCCCGCGCGAGGAGTGGGACGAGGTGTTCCGCCAGGTGTGGCGCCGCTTCCGCGACTTCTTCTACGTCGAGAACATGCACGGCTACGACTGGGACGGCCTGCGCGCCCAGTACGAGGCGCTGCTGCCGTTTGTCGGCCACCGCTCGGACCTCAACTACGTCATCAGCGAGATGATCGGCGAGCTCAACATTGGGCACGCATACGTCACCGGGGGCGATTGGTACGCCCCGGAGCGCCCGCGCGTCGCGCTGCTCGGCGCGCGGTTCGCGCTCGACCCGGCGACCGGTCGGTATCGCATCGCGCGCATCCTCGCGGGCCAGAACGAAGAGGAGCGCTACCGCTCGCCGCTCACCGAGGTCGGCGTCGACGTGAAGGAGGGCGAGTACCTCCTCGCCGTCGACGGCGTCGAGCTCACGGGCGCCACGGACCCGTACCGCGTGCTGCGCCATCGCGCGGGGCGCCCGGTCGAGCTGACCGTCGGCGCGACCGCGGACTTGGCGGCCGCGCGCAAGGTGCAGGTCAACCCGATCACCTCGGAGAGCGAGCTCAACTACCTGGCGTTCGTGCTGCGCAACAGAGAGCGCGTCGCGCAGTTGTCCAACGGGCGCCTCGCGTACGTGCACATCCCTGACATGGGCGAGGACGGCATCCGCGAGTTCATCAAGTGGTACTACGGCCAGATCCGCAAGGACGGCCTCATCGTCGACGACCGCAACAACGGCGGCGGCAACGTCTCGCAGATGGTGCTCGAGCGCCTGCGGCGCACGCTGCTGTCCACGGGCTTCTCGCGCAACTCGGAGTACGTCGGCACCTACCCGAGCGCGGTGTTCACCGGGCCGATGGTGTGCCTCCTGAACGAGAACTCCGCGTCGGACGGCGACATCTTCCCGTGGATGTTCAAGACGTCGAAGCTCGGCCCGCTGATCGGCAAGCGCTCATGGGGCGGCGTCGTCGGGATCACGAGCCACGGACCGTTGATCGACGGCGGCTCGTGCAACGTGCCCGAGTTCGGCAACAACGACGCCCAAGGTCAATGGGCCGTCGAGGGCCACGGCGTCGACCCCGACATCGTCGTCGAGAACGACGCGGCGTCGATCTTGGCCGGGCGCGACCCGCAGCTCGAGCGGGCGGTCGAAGAGGTGCTGAAGCTCTGCGCGACGCAGCCGGCGAAGCTGCCGCAGCGCCCGGCGCCGCCGGTGAAGACGCCGGCGCTCGGCGGGCGGTGAGCCATTCAGCGGTCGGAGGCGGGCCTGCCTGAGGCCCCCTCCGCCTGATGGCTCAAGCCCGGCGCGGCCCGTGGTCGTCGGTCGGCGGCAGCGGGCGGGGTGCGCCGCCCCGCGCGCGGGGCGGCTGCTCGCGCTCGACGAGCTCGGCCTCGGCGTGGGGCCGCTCCTCCTCCGAAGGCGTGAAGCCCTGGCGGTCCCAGGGCTCGTGGAACACTCCCTGGACCGACTCGATGAGGCGCTCCGCGCACGCGGGGCAGTTGACACCCTCCTCGATCTCGTTGAGCTCGTTGGCGGGTCCGCCGCAGCGGAAGCAGCGCGGGGGTTGTTGTTCGTCCGACATGACTCGGAATGGATCGACCCACCCTGACCCGCTGCTTGAGGCCTCTCGCCAGACGGCGCCGCCGGGCGCGGAATCGGGGGGTCCCAGGACGAGAATCCAGCGATCCCCCCTGGCCTCGCCTGGAATCCGCACTAGAATAGTGCCGATTGAGCGGAGCGCAGGACCCTGCCCCGCCCAGCACCATGCTGAAGCTCACCCGACGCACCGAGTACGGCCTGATCGCCCTGGTCCACCTGACGGACCGGGAAGGCGAGGTCGTGAGCTCGACCGAGATCGGCGAGCGCTACCCGGTGCCGAAGCGGCTCCTCGCGGAAGCGCTGAAGGCGCTCCAGCAGGCCGGGCTCCTGCACTCGACGCGCGGGGCGCACGGCGGCTACTCGCTGACGCGCTCGGCCGACGAGATCACCCTCGGCGAGATCGTGACCGCCCTCGAAGGGCGCCCGACCTTGACGAGCTGTGAGGGCCTCGGCGCGCTCCAGGCCTCTGGGGCGTGCGACGTCCAGCATGTGTGCCCGATCCGCACCCCGCTGCAGCGCCTGCGCACGGGGATGTGGAACCTCCTCGAGGGGGTCAGCCTCCGATCACTCGCCGACCGCTCCGTGAACCCGACCGACCTCTTTGCGTCCGAGCACGAGCCCGCGGCGATCCTCCACGTCCACGCGCGGGCCCTCCCGCAAGCCCCTGGCCTTCGATAAACCTCCGTTGAAGCTCCCGATCTACCTCGACTACCAGGCCACGACCCCCGTCGATCCGCGGGTGTTGGAGGTCATGCTGCCCTACTTCACGAACGCGTTTGGCAACGCGGCGAGCCGCAGCCATGCGTTCGGCTGGGAGGCCGAGACGGCCGTTGAGCGCGCCCGCGGCGAGGTCGCGGCGCTGCTCGGCGCGAACGAGAAGGAGATCGTGTTCACGTCGGGCTCGACCGAAGCGATCAACCTCGCGCTGAAGGGCGTCGCGGACATGTATGCCGCGAAGGGCAAGCACATCATCACGTGCTCGGCCGAGCACAAGGCGGTGCTCGACACCTGCAAGCACCTCGAGAAGGACGGCTGCGAGGTCACGTACCTCAACCCGCAGAAGACGGGCGGCGTCACGGTCGAGCAAGTGCGCGCGGCCTTGCGCCCGGACACGATCCTCGTCGCGCTCATGTGGGGCAACAACGAGGTCGGGACCCTGAACCCAGTGCGCGAGATCGGCGCGCTGTGCAAGGAGAAGGGCGTGCTCTTCTTCACGGACGCGACGCAGGCCGCGGGGAAGATCCCGGTCAACGTCGAACAGGACAACATCGATCTCCTGTGCCTCTCCGGGCACAAGCTCTACGGGCCGAAGGGCGTCGGCGCGCTCTACGTGCGGCGCAAGAACCCGCGCGTGCGCCTCGTCGCGCAGATGGACGGCGGCGGACACGAGCGCGGCATGCGCTCGGGCACGCTGAACGTGCCGGGCATCGTCGGCCTCGGCGCTGCCTGCCGGATCGCCCAACAGGACCTCGATCAGGACATGGCCCGCTCCGCGAGCCTGCGCGAGCGGTTCGAGTCCAAGATCTTCGCGAGCCTCGATCACGTGCACTTGAACGGCGACCGCGAGGCGCGGATCCCGGGCTGCTCCAACCTCTCGTTCCCCTACGTAGAGGGCGAGTCGCTCATCATGGGCATCAAGGACCTCGCGGTCTCGTCGGGCTCGGCGTGCACGTCCGCGAGCCTCGAACCGAGCCACGTCATGCAAGCGATGGGCGTCGGCGACGAGCTCGCGCACAGCTCGATCCGCTTCGGCTTCGGCCGCTTCACGACGGAAGAAGAGGTCGACTACGCCGCCGCGCAAGTCATCGAATCCGTGAACCGCCTCCGTGAGCTGTCACCGCTCTACGAGATGGTCAAAGAGGGCATCGATCTCTCGACCGTCCAATGGACGGGTCACTGATCTCCCTTCCACTCCTCGCACAACGCTCCGCATCCGACGCACGAAAGTAGACAGCACCATGGCCTACAGCGACAAAGTCCTCGACCACTACAACAACCCGCGCAACGTGGGTTCGCTCGACAAGAACTCGACCAACGTCGGCACGGGCGTCGTCGGCGCGCCGGAGTGCGGCGACGTGATGAAGCTCCAGATCCAGGTCGAAGGCGACACGATCGTGGACGCGAAGTTCAAGACCTTCGGCTGCGGGTCGGCGATCGCCAGCTCGTCGCTCGCGACGGAGTGGATCAAGGGCAAGAAGCTCGACGAGGCGATGGCGATCTCGAACACGGAGATCGTCAAAGAGCTCTCGCTGCCGCCGGTCAAGATCCACTGCTCGGTCCTGGCCGAGGACGCGATCAAGGCCGCGATCACCGACTTCAAGAAGAAGGCCGAGAGCGACGCTGCGGTCGCGCAGAAGGGGTCCTGAGCCATGGCGATCGGAATCACAGACCGCGCGGTCAAGGAAGTCCGCCGCATCGTCACCGACCAGAACCTCCCGGGTGAGACCGCGCTGCGCGTCGGCGTCAAGGGCGGGGGCTGCTCCGGCTTCTCGTACACGCTCGGCTTCGACGACCAGCTGAAGGCCACCGACCAGGTCAACGAGGTCGAGGGCGTCAAGGTGATCTGCGACCCGAAGAGCTTCCTCTACCTCAACGGCACGGTCGTGGACTTCGAGGAGAGCCTCATGGGCCGCGGCTTCAAGTTCACGAACCCGAACGCCTCGAAGAGCTGCGGCTGCGGCGAGTCGTTCAGCGTCTGATCTCGGGCCCCGTGGCTCGATTCGCCGCCGCGAGGCCCCACCAGTGGGCGCGCGGCGGCATCATTTCCGCCCCATGAGCGCATCGCACGAACCCGAGTCCGTCGGCGACCCCGTCGCGGTCCCCCACGCCTGCACGACCTGCGGCGCCGGCCTCGAGACGCCCCTCGCCTGCGGCGATTGCGGCACGATGATGACCCCGTCGACCGAGGTGTCGCCGTTCTCGGTCATCGGCCTGGACGTCGCCTACGACATCGACCAGAAGGAGCTCGCGCAGCGCGTGCGCAAGGTCGCGCGGCTCGTGCACCCGGACTTCTTCGCCGCGGCTGGGCCGACGATGCGGGCGCTCGCGGAGGCGCACGGCGCGCGCCTGAACGAGGCGCACGAGGTCCTGCGCGACGACGTCCGGCGCGCGGACTGGATCGTGCGCAGCCTCGGCGGGCCGTCCGAGGAGCAAGAGCGCCAGATGCCCCAGGAGTTCCTCATGGAGGTGCTCGAGTGGAACGAGGTGCTCGACGAGGGGGCGAGCGCGCCCCCTGGGAGCACCGAGCGGCTCGCGCTCACGCCGCTCGAGGCCGAGCTGGCGGGTCAGCGCGCGCAGGCGCTGCGCGAGGTGACCGCCGCCCTGACGCCGCTGCCGTCGCCGGGCGCGCCCGCCCTCGTCGACGTGCGCCGGACCTTGAACGCCATCCGCTACCTCGATCGCGCCCTCCGCCGCCTGCGCGATCTGCGTGTCGGGCAACCGAGCTGACGCGCCGGACACACGACCCATGGGTTACATCGAACTGAACGTCCTCGACAACGCGCCGCGGCGCGTGGTGATCGGGATCGACCTCGGGACTACGAACTCGTTGGCGGCGATCTGGCGCGACGGCCGGCCCGAGGTCCTGCGCGTGGAGGGCGAGCCTGCGCTCGTGCCCTCGGCCATCAACGTGCGGCCGGACGGGTCGCTCGTCGTCGGGCGCGCCGCGCGGGCGCTGGCGGTCGATGACCCGGAGCACACGGTGTTCTCGGTCAAGCGCTTCATGGGGCGCGGCCTCAGCGACCTGGACGTCGACCTCGCGAGCGTGCCGTTCAAGGTGACCGAGACCGAGTCGAAGCTCGTGCAGATCCACCTGCGCGGGCGCGTGTTCACGCCGCAGGAGCTCTCCGCGTTCATCCTGCGGGCGGTCGTGCAACAAGCGACGCGCGCCCTGGACGGCGCCGAAGTCGCGAGCGCCGTGATCACGGTGCCCGCGTACTTCGACGACGCGCAGCGGCAAGCGACGCGTGACGCCGCGCGTTTGGCGGGCATCGAGGTGTTGCGGATCGTCAACGAGCCCACCGCTGCGAGCCTCGCGTATGGCCTCGACCAGAAGAAGGAGGGCACGGTCGTCGTGTTCGACCTCGGCGGCGGCACGTTCGACGTCTCGATCCTGTCGATCGATGACGGGGTCTTCCAAGTCCTCAGCACAAACGGCGACACGCACCTCGGCGGCGATGACATCGACCGCGCGCTGATCGCGCTGGCGCAACGCGAGCTGGCGGGGCGCGTGGACACCTCCGTGTTCTCGCACGCGACCTACCAGCAAGCGGTGCGCCTCGCGGCGGAGAAGTGCAAGATCGCGCTGTCGCAGGACCCGCAAGCCGACCTGGCGCTCGCGCTGCCCGAGCTCGGCGTCGCGCTGCGCCGGACGGTGACACGCGCGGAGTTCGAGGCGCTCATGGAGCCGCTCGTGGAGCGCGCATTGGCCTGCTGCCGCCGCGCGCTCGACGACGCAGACCTGGAAGCGAGCGAGATCGACGAGGTCGTGCTCGTCGGTGGCTCGACGCGGATCCCCTACGTGCGGCGCCGCGTCGAAGAGACGTTCGGGCGCGTGCCGCACACGGGCCTCAACCCGGACGAGGTCGTCGCGCTCGGCGCGGCGGCGCAGGCCGAGGTCTTGATGGGCGGGCGTCGCGACATCCTGCTGATGGACGTGACGCCATTGTCGCTCGGCATCGAAACCGTCGGCGGCGCGGTAGCAAAGCTGATCCAGCGCAACTCGACGGTCCCGTGCAGCGTCAAAGAGGGCTTCACGACGTACGTCGACGGGCAATCCGGCATCGACTTCCATGTCGTGCAGGGCGAGCGCGAGCTCGCCCGGGACTGCCGCACGCTGGGCCGCTTCCAGCTCAAGGGCATCCCGCCGATGCCCGCCGGTATGCCGCGGGTCGGGGTGAAGTTCCACATCGACGCGGACGGGCTGTTGACGGTCACGGCGAAGGAAGAGTCGACGGGCACGACGGCCTCGATCGAGGTCAAGCCGATGCACGGCCTCGCGGACGGCGACGTCGACCGGATGCTGACGGAGTCCTACGAGCGCGCGAAGGAGGACTTCGAGGAGCGCCGCCGGATCGACCTCGTGGCGGAGATCGGCACGATGCTACGCCACACGCACGCGAACTTGGGCGTCGCGAAGGCGCGCCTCGACCGGGAGACCTTCGAGGACCTCGTGGACGCGATCGCGGCGGCCGAGGCGGCGCAGTCCTCGCAGGACTTGCCGGCGGTGCAAGCGGCGCGTGATGCGTTGGACCGCGCGACGATCCCGCTCGCCGCGGTCCTGATGGACGACGTCGTCAAAGAAGCGGTCGCGGGCAAGCGGCTGAGCGAGCTCTGACGTCGAGGGCGGCGCTCGGCTACGCGAGGGCCTCGAGGACACGCGTCGCCGTTGCGGCGGCGTCCAACAGCGAGTTCTCGACCGCGGGGAGGGCCCAGTTGTCCTGGTTGACGAAGTGCACGGCGCCGTCGAACGGGCGGACGAGCGCCTCGGCGTGGCCGCCTGCGATGAAGCGCGGGCGGGCGAGCGGCATGGCGTGCCCCCAGCGCGTCAAGCGCACTTGGCGCACTGCGCTGTCGGCGACGCCGAGCAGCGCCAGCCCGTGGCGCACCGTGTCGACGCTCGCGGCGCTGTAGCGCTCCCACGGGTCGTTCACGAGCAAGCTGAAGCGCGCCGTGAACCACGGCAGTGGCCAGTAGAACGTCAGGGCGCTGCGCGGAGTCCCCGACGCGAGCGCATAGTTGCCGTTGACGATGTCCACCGGGCGCGACGCGGCCTCGAACGCGCCAGGCGTCATCGGGAACGCGAGCTCGTCGCCGACCAAGAACAGGTCGTAGAAGTCGCGCTGCACGGGCGCGTCCAGGAGGACGTTCGCCACGACGTAAGGCATCGTCTCGACCGCGTTCATCGCGGCCATCTTGCGCGGGTCCTTGGTCGCCACGTCCTGCAGGACGTGCTTCACGATCTGCTTCGCGCCCGCCATGACGACCTGACGTGCGAGGAGCGCGCGCGGCGCGCCCTGCTGATCGATCCAAGTGACCCGGTAGGAGTGGCCGTCCCGGCGGACGTCGACGACGCGACACCCGGGGCGCAGGAGGCGCTGGGGCTCGCCGCCGCTCAACGCAGACTCGCGCAGCCCGTCCCACAGCGCGCCGGCCAAGGCTGAATTGCCGCCCGGGAACACGAGGCGCCCGTATTCCTCCGCCGCGAGGAAGTTCCAGCCCGCGGCCGCGGAGATCTCTTCCATGCCCGCGCCGAACGACGAATAGAAGTAGCCCTGCACCGCAGCAGCCAAGCGCGGCGTCAGCGCGACGCCCATCTGTTGTTCGAGGTCCTCACGGAACTGGAGCAGGTCGAGGCGGCGCACGGCGTCGGCCTCTGCCACGTCCTGGGCCAACGGGATCTCGGGGTAGCGCTCCTCCGCCATCGCCGTCACGACCTCGGCGTAGCGCCGGAAGACCCGCGCCTCCTCCGGGCTCGTGCCCGCGCCGCTCCAGAAGTCGCTGCGGACCACGCCGCCGACCTCAACGGGATCCGGCGGCGCGCTCGTCCGCTGTACGGAGGTCAGCCCGAGCGACGTATAGAGCCGCTCCAAGAACGAGCCACGATCCGGCGTGATGACATACGCGCTACCAAGCGAATACCGCGCCTCGCGCCAGGTCTCCCCGAGCGCGTTCCCGCCGAACCTCGGGCGCAGGTCGAAGAGCACCGGCCTGCGCTCGCGGAGCATGTACGCCGTCGCGAGCCCCGAGAGCCCGCCGCCGACGATCGCGACGTCGACGCGCTCCTGTGGCGCGGGCAAGGGCCCGCCGCCCAAGTAGTGGAACGGCACCGACTCGGGGTCGGGAAAGTCATCGCCCGTGAACCAAGGGGCAAACGGCAAGCCGCCCACGCGGACCGTCGCGCCCAAGTCCGTGAGCGCGAGGCGCGGGTCGCCCAGGGCCCCGGGGTCCCTCAGGCGCCCCCTTCCGGGAGGTGCACCCATTCGCGCGCCGAACGCGCGCGCGCTGCCGAGCGCGAGCGCAGCAAAGCCGGCCCCGAGGACCTGACGACGATGGATGGGCACGGGAGGAGGGCGATCAGATCAGCGGTCAGCGCGGCACCAGCGCGCCGCGGCCGAGGCCAGCGCTTGAAGGGCCAGGGCTCGAAACGTCGGGGCTGGAGACGTCAGGGTTGGAAGGTCACTGCGAGGCCGTTCGAGAAGTTCCACGCGCCGTTCGGGTTGCCGAAGTCACGGAAGACGAACTGAAAATAGGCCGTCGAGCCAGCGCCGAGCAGCGACTGCGCTCCGACCGGCGCGAGCGCCGGATCGAGCCGCAGTCGCGTCAATCCGCTGACATCCGAGAGCGCGAGCCCCAGCCGCTGGGCGCCGAAGCCAAGGCAGAGATAGCCCGCGCCGCTCTGCACGTAGCCGATCGATGGCGACACGAAGAACAGGCCAGCGCCGTTCGCGCGGGCGTTGTGCACGATGAGCTCGAAGTCACGCGCCTGCAATGACGTCGAGCCCGCATAGTCGATCCCAGCGCTGAAGCCGCCGCCGTGGAAGGTCATCGGCCCGCAGTACCCGACAGGGCCAGCGTTCAGATCACACAGGAACGGCTCGACGATCGGCCCGTGGCCAGGCATGGAGTTCAGACCGTGCTGCCCAGTGGGATAGTAGTACCCCTGCGCATTGGCGGCGCTCGCGCCCGCCGCGGCGAGCGCGTCCAGCAGCGCCTGCGTATGCGTCACGTCGACGGAGTCGTCCATCAAGCCGTGGTGCGCTTGAAGCGTTGGCAAGGCCGACGCAAAGAAGCTGGGCGAACGACGAATCCAAGCGAGGCGCGCTTCGGCCAACGAGGCCTGCCCCAGGACATAGGGCTCCACAATGGCGTCGTAGACGAGCCCGCCGAGGCCCGCCGACGCGAAGCCGTGATTGGCAATCCCATCGACCAGCCCCACGAGGCTCGGCAAAGAGAGGTCGGTGAACCCGAACATGTCGACCACGCGCCGAACGCGCGGGTCGCGGATCGACAGCAGCAGCGCGACCGTCGCCCCGCGGCTGATCCCCCACCCCGCGATCCGTGCGCGGTCCATGTCCGGCTGGTGGTCGAGCGCCGCGCTCAAGAGCGCCCGCGTGTCATCGACGTCGCGATCGGCCCAGGACGACGTGCCTTCGGACTGGAAGATCCCCGCCATCGACGTCCCTAGCACCTCGCTGCGGTAGCTGGGGATGACCATGAAGAACTGGTCCGAGACACACTGGCCGGGGAAGTGCACCAGGAGGTTCGCGACCTCCTCGACCGCGACCCCGATCGTTCCGCCGTGGCACGCGACGAGGACCGGGTACTTTCCGCCAGGCACATACTGCAGCGGATAACGGATCGCGCCATAGTGGCGGAAGCCCTCGACGACGTGGCTCACGATCTCGAAGTAGGCGGTCGAGATCGGCTCTGTGTATGCGGCTTCGACACGGAACCCATTGACGCTGTCCTGGCGGCTGAGCCAGTCCACGCGCACGGCCTGGATCTCCGCAGGTGTCGGCGGCGCGAAGATCGGCGCGAGGTCGACACTTCCTTGCGCGCGCGCAGCACCGTTAAGGACCAACGCGATCGCCAGCGCGAGGACGCACCGGCCCCAAGCGAGCCCGCTCCCGGGACGCGCAAGCGAGCGAGCGACGAGACGTTGGGCTAGGGCCAGAGGTCCGGGGATCGGGGCGAGCAAGGCCATGGGGATCGAATGCGATCGCGCACTCCGTCCTCTACAGCCAAGGGGAGGCGGGTGCAGAGGGAGAGCGCGCAGGGACCTGACGAGAGTAGCATGGCCTTCGCGCGGAGGCTGGCGCCGGGCGTCCGCCGGGTGTCCAATTCTCGGAGCGCTGCCGGCCTCGGCGCACGGGGCGACCGGCGCACGGGGCGACCGGCGCACGGGGCGACCGGCGCGCGGGGCGACCGGCGCGCTGGGTCTCCGTTGCTCAGGGGCGCGCCGTCGGCCGCCAGCCGCGGGCGAGCGCGAGCTCCGCGCACAAGAGCGCGCCGCCGGCGGCCCCCCTGAGCGTATTGTGAGTGAGGCATACGAAGCGCCATCCTAGAACGGGACAAGGCTGCAGCCGCCCGATCACCGCAGTCATCCCGCGCCCCACCTCGCGATGCAGAAGCGGCTGAGGGGCGGTTGGAGCGGGGTCGTAGACCACAGGCATCGGCGGCGCGCTCGGCAGACCCGGGACTGGCGCCGCACCACGGAACTCCCGCCACGCAGCGAGGACATCCTCGCGTGACGGGGCACGCCCTGCTCGGTCGCCGAGGCGGACGCTGACGCAGAGCGTGTGCCCGTCGCGCACGGGGACCCGGTTGCACTGGGCGCTGATGACCACGGGGTCGGGCTCGAGCCGCCGCGCTCCCCCATGCTCGACCAGCCGACCGAGGATCTTCCCCGGCTCCGTCGCGAGCTTGTCCTCCTCGCCGGCGATGAAGGGGATCACGTTGTCGAGCGCGTCGAGCGCCGAGACCCCCGGCCGCCCCGCGCCAGAGAGCGCCTGGAGGCTCACGACGTGCGCGGCCTCGACGCCAAACGCCCGCGCGAGCGGGGCGAGGGCGAGCACGAGGCCGATCGTCGAGCAGTTCGGGTTCGCGATGAGCGCGCCGCCGTTCCCGCCCCAGGCGTCCGCCGCGGCCGGCGGCGCTGCGGCGCTCGCCTCACCGAAGCCAGGGAGCAGCGCGAGGTGCTCAGCGTTCACCTCTGGCACGAGGAGCGGCACACGGGGGTCCATCCGAAATGCGCTGGCGTTCGTGATGACCAGCTTGCCGGCGCGCGCCATGGCGGGCTCGACCTCGCGCGCGACCTCGGCGTCGAGGGCGGAGAAGACGAGCGGCGAGGAGAGGCGCTGCGGCAGCTCCTCGTCGACAGCCTCGATGACGAGGTCCGCGGCTGACGCAGGGACCTCGCCCGGCGACGCCCAGACGACCGCATCCGCGTAGCGCCGCCCCGCGCTGCGCGTCGAGGCCGCGACCTCAGCGAGCTTGAACCAAGGGTGCCCATCGAGCAGCGAGACAAAGCGCTGCCCGACCATCCCAGTGGCGCCGAGGACGGCGACGGGAGTCCGAGTGTCAGGCGTGCTCATGGGGTCGTGCGAGGGGCGCGCGCGGACGCGGACGGCGCGTCAAGAGAGGAGCGAGCGCCCGTCCATGCGCGCGTGCTTCTGCAGCCCCAGCACCTCGAGCAACGTCGGCGCGACGTCCGCGAGGATGCCGAACTCGCGCAGCTTGGCGCCGCGATGCGCCTCGTCGACGAGCAAGAAGGGGACAGGGTTCAAGGTGTGCGCGGTGTGCGGCTGCTGGTGGACCTCGTCCCAGAGCTGCTCGGAGTTGCCGTGGTCCGCGGTGATGCCGACCGTCGCGCCGCGCGCGAGGGCGGCAGGGACGATGCGCTGCAGGCAACTGTCAATCTTGGCGACGGCGCGCGCCGCGGCCTCGTAGATGCCCGTGTGCCCGACCATGTCCGCGTTCGCGAAATTGACGACGTAGACGTCGGTCTCGTTGCGCTCGAGGCTCGCGAGGAGGTGCGTCGTGATGCCCTCGGCGCTCATCTCCGGCGCGAGGTCGTACGTCGCGACGCGCTGGCTCGGCACGAGCATGCGCGTCTCGCCGGAGTACGGCTGCTCCTGGCCGCCAGAGAAGAAGTACGTGACGTGGGCGTACTTCTCGGTCTCCGCCACGCGCTCTTGGCGCAACCCCGCCGCTGCGACGAGCTCGGGAAAGATGCCGTTCAAGTCGACGGGCGCGAACGCGACCTGGAACGCGAAGTCCTCGCGATAGCGCGTCATCGTCACGAGGGTCAAGGCGGGCACGCGCCCGCGCTCGAAGCCGTCGAAGCCCGGCGTACCGAGCGCCTCACAGAGCTGACGCATCCGATCCGCGCGGTAATTGAACGAGATGACCGCATCACCATCGGCGAAGCGACCTTCCGTCGGCTCGCCGAACACGAGCGGCTCGACAAACTCGTCAGAGACGCCCGCTGCGTAGGCTGCGCGCATCGCGGCGACAGGGTCCGTGGCGCGCGTGCCGACGCCGTGCACGAGCAAGTCCCAAGCGCGCTTGACGCGGTCCCAGCGCTTGTCCCGGTCCATCGCGAAGTACCGGCCGATGATGCTCGCCACGCGCCCGACGCCGGCCTCCTCGCAGGCCTCGACGACGCGCGCGACGTGGCCGACGCCCGAGTTCGGCGGCGTGTCGCGGCCATCGGTGAAGAGGTGCACGAAGACGCGCTCTCTCGGCACGCCGTGCTGCGCGACGACCTTGAGCAGCGTCCGTAGGTGGTGATCGCTTGCGTGGACCATGCCGTCGGAGATGAGGCCCACGAGGTGCAGCGCCTTGCCGTTCGTGCGCGCGGCGTTGCACGCGGCGGCAAACGCCGGGTTGCGCTGGAACTCACCGTCATCGATCGCCTTGTCGATGCGCGAGACGTCCTGGTAAACGACCCGGCCTGCGCCGAGGTTCGTGTGCCCCACCTCGCTGTTGCCCATGACGCCGATCGGCAGGCCGACCTCGCGCCCGCACGCCGTGAGGAGCGAGCGGGGATGGCGGCTCGCTAGCTCGTGGAAATAGGGCGCGTTGGCGAGGACCGCGTTGGACTCGCGCTCGACGCGGTGGCCCCAGCCATCGAGGACAACGAGGAGGAGAGGGCGTCGTGTCATGGTGTCGAGTCGAAATCAAGCGGCGCCGGGGGGGCACGCGCGGGGCTGGGCGGCGACCGAAGTCGCGGCCGCGTATAGTGCCGCCTCCGGCCCGAAAGAGTGAAGGCCGATCGACGCCGTCCGCGCTCGCCCCCTAGACTCCGATCCCACGATGAGGACCTACATCGCCTCCGGCCTCGCTCGCCCGCTCCGCTTCACCGCCGCGTTGCTGACCTGCGCGGCCTTGTCCTGCGCGACGCTGTCGCAGCTCAATCTCATCCCGATCGAGCAGGACGCCGCCCTCGGTCTCCAGGCGTATCCGGAGCTCCTGCAGGGCGAGAGCGTCATCACGTCAGGCCAGGATTACGAGATGGTCCAGCGAGTGACCGCGCGGCTCGTCGAGGCCGCCAAGCACTTCGACCCCGACGTCGCGAACCAGTTCGAGTGGGAGGCCCGCCTCGTCAACAAGCCGGAGATGGTCAACGCTTGGTGTCTCCCTGGCGGGAAGATGGCGGTCTTCACCGGCATCCTGCCGATCGCGCAGGGCGAGGCCGGCCTCGCGGTCGTCATGGGCCATGAGATCGCGCATGCGACGCAGCGACATGGCACCCGCGCGATGACGCGCCAGATGGGGGCGAGCGCGTTGATCCACATCGCCTCGGTGTTGATCTTCGAGACGCCGAACGCGCAGCAAACCGCGGCGGCGCTCGGTGAATACGCGACCGGCTTCGCCAACCTGTCGTTTGGGCGCGACGCCGAGCTGGAGGCCGACGCGACGGGCCTGCGCTACATGGCGCGAGCCGGCTACGACCCGCGGGAAGCGACCCGCTTCTGGGAGCGCATGCAAGCGCTCTCCAGCGGGGCCTCCGGGCCAGCGTGGCTGTCGACCCACCCGAGCCACGGGAAGCGCATCGAGCAGATCCAAGGCCTCTTGCCCGAGGCCCTCGAGGTGTACGCGCAATCCGGCGGATCCAAATGACGTAAGTGCTTGCCCGCACTGCACTTACGATAATTTGTGAGCGCGCGCCCTCGCATCGGACGGCGACCCTGCACTAGGGTGCGTCGTCCTTGCGTCGGGGCGCCCCTCATCCGGGCTCCTTCCCGCGAGGGCGGAACTCCCTAGGGGTCCAGATTCTCCTGGATCCGAGCCCCTGGACGAGCTCCTCCGGTCCACCCCCCCTGGCTCTCTGTCAGCGTCGCCTGGCGCGTCCCCATCGCACTGGGGTCCCACCGCACTGGGCTCGTCGTCGGCAGCGACCAGGTTCGCCACGGCTCGACAACGATTGCTCTCGGCCTTGAAGGTCGCGTTCGCCACACCAGAACTCCAGTCACTCGTCCGCCGCACAGGCCTCGCCGAGTTCGCGGAGAGCTTGCCCCGGACGCTCATGCAGCAAGGGCACGAGGTCCTCGTGTTCCTGCCCTGGACGATCGATGTCGAGGACGTCCGCGTGCTCGGCCTGCGCGAAGTCGCCAATTACCGCGTCAAAGACGGGGACGGCGTCGCCCAGATCAAGCTGCACCGCGGCCACGTGCGTGACCTGCCGGTGGTCCTCGTCGACCACGTCCTGTTCCGCGAGCGCCACCCCTACGGCGACGATAGCGGCCCGTATGCGGACAACTGGCGCCGCTTCGCGCTCTTCGCGCGCGCCGTCCTCGAGGGCACGCAGCAGCTCGGGTTCCTGCCCGACGTCATCCACGGGTTCGACTGGACCACGGGCCTCCTCCCCCTGATCAAGCAGCTCGAGCACGGCAAGGGGCACGCGCTCGACAAGTCGGCGACGGTCTTCGGGATCCACAACCTGGCGATGCAGGGGACCTTCGAGCGCGAAGTGCTGCCGAAGATCGGCATCCCGTCGCAGTACTTCAGGTTCACGGAGGGCATCGAGCTCTCGGCGCGCGTGAACTTCATGAAGGCGGGGGCCGAATTCGCGACGATCGTCGGCGCGAGCTCACCGACGATGGCGACGCGCCTGAAGCAGCTCAATCGCGGCGACGGCCTCGAAGACACGTTCCAGCGCCGCGAAGAGGACCTGGTCGGCATCCGCGCGGGGATCGACTATCGCGCCTGGGACCCTTCGAACGATCCGTTGCTCGCGCAGACCTACTCAGCGACCCAGGCGGACCCCTCCGTCGGCAAGCGGAAGTGCAAGTCCACGCTGCAGGACGCGCTGAAGCTGGAGAACAACCCGAAGAAGCCGCTCGTTGCCGTGATCTCACGCTTCGACACGGACGGCGGCTTCGACGTGCTCGCAGAGGCGCTGACGCCGATGCTCGAGCGCGAGATCGAGCTCGTGATGATGGGCCCCGGTGCGCCGGAGATCCTCGATCGAATCCGGACCCTCGAGCAGACCTTCGCGGGCAACTGCAAGCTGATCGAGGGCTACAACGTCAACACCGCGCACGCGTTGCTCGGGGCCGCAGACGCGCTGCTCCTCCCTGGTCACTATCACGCGTCGACGTCGCTCTGCGCGATCGCGTTGCGCTACGGCGTGACCCCGATCGCCTACGCACAGAGCGGGCTCGAGGACCTCATCACGGAGCTCTCCGAGGACGGAGACACGGGGGCCGCGCAGAACGCAGGCGTCGCGCGGGGCGCGGGGGCGGCGCCGACCGCGGATCCCGCCCCTGAGCGCGGGACCGGCTTCCTCTTCGATTCGTACACGCCGGACTCGCTCGTCTCCGGCGTCGATGCGATGCGAGCGCTGTACAAGAAGGCCACCGAATGGAAGGCCATCGTCAAGCGCTGCATGGAGCTCGACTTCTCGTGGCAGGAGTGCGGCCGTGAGTACGACGAGGCGTACCGCCGTGCGGTGCGCCTCGCGACCGGCGCTGAGAAGCGCAAGCGGAAGAAGGTCAAGCGGCACGTCGTCTCTGCACCCGAGCCGCCGCCGCCCCGCCCGAAGAAGATTCACCCGACCTTGCCGTCGAACTTCGACGGCGACGAGGAGAACGCGCCCGCGACGCCCGTTGTCCGTCGCGGGGCTGCGAGCGCGGAAGAGCGCTCGGAGCGCGAAGAGAAGCTCACCGCGAAGATGGACGCCAACAAGGGCGCCAAAGCCGCCGTCGCCAAGAAGGCGGCGACGGGCAAGGCGAAGGCGAAGGCTGACCCGGGCGCCGCAGCAGGAGCGGCCGGCGGGAGCGCTCTGGACGGCCCCGAGTCGGTGCCCGCGGCAAAGGCCGCGGCCAAGTCGACGAAGGCTGCCCCCAGCGCTGGAAAGAAGGCCAAGCCCGCGGCCGCCAAGACCGCGCCGCCCAAGGAGCCGCCCAAAGAGCCGCCCAAAGAGCCCGCGGAGCAGGCGGAGCCCCCCGCGAAGGGTAAGTCCAAGCAAGTCAAGGAGAAGAAGGCCACCGACCCGTCGACAACCGCGCCGAAGGCCTCCAAGACCGCGTCGAAGCCCGCGGCGAAGTCGCGCGCGTCAAAGGCGCCGGCCAAGTCCCCCGCCAGCGCATCCAAGAAGCCCGCTAGCAAGTCGGCGGACGCCACCAAGCCTCCGTCGAAGAAGGCGACCAAGAAGAAGTGAACGGTCAACGTCTCGTCGGCCTCGACATCGGTGGGACCTCGATCAAGGGTGGCGCGATCGATACGGGCGGGGAGGTGCTCGCGCGTGGCGCGCGCGACTTCGACCCGAGCGTGCCCGCGGCCGAGATCTTCGCGCGCTGCGCGAGCCTGGCGCGCGAGCTCGGCTTCGAGGGGCGCCTGGGCGTCGGCTGTGCGGGCCTCTTCGAGCGCGAGACGGGCATGACGGACGCGAGCGCCAACATGCCCAACCTGGTCGGCGTGAGCCTCACGGCAGGTATCGCCGAAGCGCTCGGCGTGCCGTTGGAGCAGATCCACCTCGAGAACGACGCCAACGCGGCGGCGGTCGGCGAGCAGTGGCTCGGCGGCGGCCAGGGCGCGCGCGACGTCGTCTTTGTCACCCTCGGGACGGGCATCGGCGGCGGCATCATCCTCGACGGCAAGCTCTTCATCGGCGCCAGCGGAAAGGCTGGCGAGTTCGGCCACATCTCCGTCCGGCCTGAGGCGGCGAAACAACCCGACGACGGCGAGCTCCGCTGCAAGTGCGGCGCATACGGCTGCATCGAGCGGCTCGCGTCGGCGACCGCTGCGATGACCAGGGCGCGCAACCGCGGCCTGGGTGACGACCTCCCGAGCATCTCGGCCGCAGCCCAAAGAGGCCCGGGACCCGAGCGCGAGCTCATGCATGCGATCGGCCGCGACCTCGGGCAGGCAATGGCGGACACCGTGCTGCTGCTCGACGTCCCGCTGTTCGTGGTCGGCGGCGGCTTCGGCGGCGCGCTCGAGGCCTTGCGGCCAGGCATCGAAGAGGTCTTGCGCGAGCGCGCCTATGGGCGCCCCCCGGCCCAGGTGACGGGCGCACAGCTCGGCGCGGACGCCGGCTGGATCGGCGCGGCGCGCCTCGCCCCCCGGGCGTGAAGCGCAGTCGTCCGAGGCGCACAAAGAGTCGTCCGGGACGGTGGCCGTCCGCGCCAAAAGGGTGCACACTCCCCCACCCCGCATGGCACTCGACTCCAAGTTGCTCGCGCGCCTCCGCGCGCTCCTCGGTGACGCAGGTCTGATCGCGGACCCGGCGCGCTGCCTCTCCTACGAGAGCGACGGGTTGAGCCTCGAGCGCGGCCTCGCGGAGGTCGTGCTGCTGCCGGCGCACACACACGAAGCCGCGGCCGCGATGCGGCTCTTGTCCGAGGCAGACGTGCCCGTCGTGGCGCGTGGCGCAGGCACAGGGCTCTCCGGCGGCGCGACCCCCGTCGCCGGCGGCGCCGTCATGAGCACGGCGCGCATGCGGAAGGTGCTGCACGTCGACGGCGTCGATCGCTGGGCGCGCGTCCAAGCAGGGGTCGTCAACGTCGACCTGACGCGGGCGTGCGCGCACGAGCGGCTCTTCTATGCGCCCGACCCATCGAGCCAGCAAGCGTGCACGATCGGCGGCAACGTCGCGAACAACTCGGGCGGCCCTCACTGCTTCCGCTACGGCTCCACCGGCCGACATGTCCTCGGGCTGACGGTTGTCACGTCGACCGGTGAAGTGCTCGAGCTCGGCGGGCCAGGCGGTGACGACGACGGGCTCGACCTGATCGGGCTCTTCGTCGGCAGCGAGGGGATGCTCGGGCTCGCGACGGAGGTCGTCGTGCGCCTCGTGCCCGAGCCCGAGGAGGTCGAGACGCTGCTGGCGATCTTCACGGACCTCGACTCGTGCTGCGCTGCCGTCAGCGACATGATCGCCGAGCGCCTCGAGCCATCGGCCATCGAGATCCTCGACAAGCTGACGATCGAAGCCGTCGAAGCGAGCGTCCTGCGCGCGGGCTATCCGCAAGACGCGGAGGCGGTCCTCTTGATCGATGTCGACGGCGGCCACGAGGAGCTCGACGCGACGGTGCACGACATCCTCGCGATCTGCGAGCGGCGCGGCGCCCTCGAGGTGCGGCGCGCCAAGGACGCGTATGAGCGCAAGAAGCTCTGGGCTGGCCGCAAGGGCGCGTTCGGCGCCATGGGCCGCATCGCGCCGGACCTCTACGTCGCGGACGTCGTCGCGCCGCGCACGAAGCTGCGCGAGATCGTGCGCTATACGACCGAGGTCGCGCGCGAGCGCGGCCTGAAGCTGTCGAACGTCTTGCACGCTGGCGACGGCAACTTGCACCCGAACATCTCCTACGACCGGCGCAACGCAGACGAAGTCCGGCGCGTGCTCGAAGCGGGGGACCTGATCATGCAGCGCTGCGTCGACCTCGGCGGCGCGCTGACCGGCGAGCACGGCGTCGGGCTCGAGAAGCGCGAGCAGATGTGCATGGTGTACCGCGACGTCGACCTGGATGAGATGACGCGCGCGCGGCGCGCGCTCGACCCGACAGGGCGCCTGAACCCTGGCAAGCTGATCCCGGTCCGCGGCTGCCGTGAGGTCAAGACACGCCCGCCGTTGACCACAGCGCCAGAGGGGCAACCGTGACGCACGCCGCTGTCGAAGAGCTCGCGGCGCGCCTCGCGACGCGGGACATCGACGTCGTGCGCGGTGAAGGCGCAGCGCCGCACTGGCGCGCGCTCCCGCAGGACGCGGAGGCGGTCGGCCGAGTGATCCAAGAAGCGCTGGCCGTCGAGCACGGCCCGCGCCTCGTGCCCCTCGGCGGTGGCACGCGGATCGCCGCCTGTCGGCCGGACCTCCACGGGCCAGCGCTGGCAGACACGCTGTTCATCGACATGCAGCGAGTCACAGGGGTCGTCGAGTACGAGCCCGGCGATGGCACGCTGACCGCGCGCGCGGGCACGCCGTGGCGCGACCTCGCGGAGGTCGTCGCCGAGGGCGGCCACGACCTGACGCCCGATGTGCGCTGGAAGGCGGACGTCGGCGGCATTGGCAGCGGGCGCTCCACCCTGGGCGGCGTGCTCGGCAGCGGCGCGAGCGGCCCCGATCGCATTCGGCACGGCCCGGTACGCCACCATGTGCTCGGCGCGCTCGTCGCGACGGGCTCGGGCACCCTCGCGCGGTCGGGCGGGCGCTTAGTCAAGAACGTCACCGGCTTCGACGTGTTCCGCCTGCACGTCGGCGGGCGCGGCACGCTCGGTGTCCTCGTCGAGGCGTCGCTGCGGCTCGTGCCGAAGCCCGAGCACGAAGCGCTGTTGCTGGTCGACGGCCTCGACGTGCACGATGCGCTGCGGCGCGCAGAGAGCGTCCGCAGGGGCGCGGCCCTGCCTCAATCGATCGCCGTAACGAACGTCCTGCGCGACGGGCACACGCTGGCGGTGCACCTCGCTGGGCGCGCGCGGCAGGTCGAGCACGACATGCGGGCCCTCATCGGTGAGCTCGGCGCGCGAGCGCTCACCGGGGCTGCCGCGCGCGCGGGCGCCGCGGACCTGCGCGACACACGCGCCACGTTCGCCGCGTCCGTGGGGCTCGGCGCGGGCGACACTGGGCTCGCGCTGAGGGTCACCTCGATGCCTTCTGCCGCTGCGGCGGTCGCGCGCGAGGCGTTGGACTGGTGCGCGTCGCTCCCGCGGACGACCGAGCTCGGACCGGGGCTCGCCGTGACACCGCACGTCGTCGCTTGGCCCGCGGTCGCGGCCCTGGAGCTCGCGTTGCCGGCGCCCGCCGGCACGGCCACGGCGCGCGGCCTGCTGCGCGACCTGACGCAGCGGCTGCAGCCGCTGCGCGCGCGTGTGCGCGCTTTGGGCGGCGCGCCTGAAGTCGCGCACGCGCTCGCGGCGCTGGCGCCTTCGCGCGACGCCGATCAATGGGAGCGCGCCGTGTCCATCGGCCTGGACCCCCGGTCCATCTTCGCGCCGCGCGCGCTCGCGCCGGCCCATCGAGCAGGAGCCCCGACGTGAGCCAAGCGACAGACGACATGCACGCGTGCTCGGCGGGCGCGCCGCGCTTCGGCGCGAATGGCGAGGGCCTCGTCGACTACACACGGAGCCTCGACTGCATCCATTGCGGGCTCTGCTTGCGGACCTGTCCGACCTACCAATTGTCGGGCCGCGAGTCCGCGAGCCCGCGCGGGCGCATCCACATGATGCGCGCGATCGCCGAAGAGCGGCTCACGCCGACGCCTGAGGTGCGCGAAGAGCTCGACTTCTGCCTCGTCTGCCGCCACTGCGAGAGCGTGTGCCCCGCAGGCGTCGAGTTCGGCGCGATGATGGAGCACACACGCGGCGCGCTCGAGGCAGCGCACCCGCGCGGGCGCTTGGTGCGCGCGCTGAGGCACATCGGCTTCCGTTGGGTCTTGCCGCGGCGCGCCGCGCTGCGCTGCGCCGCGTTGGGCCTCCGGCTCGCGCAGCAGCTTGGGCTCGTCCGGTTGGCGGCGCGGCTGCAAGGCGCGCGCGGAGGGATGCTGCGGCACATGCCGCTCGTACCTCCGTCCCGCGAGCGGCGGCTGCTACCGATCACGACGCCGGCGCGCGGCGCGCGCGCCGGGACGGTGTTGGTGCTCGAAGGCTGCGTGATGCCGGAGCTATTCGGGCGCGTGAATCGCGCGACGGCGCGCGTCCTGGCCGCCGCCGGCTTCGACGTCTCCAAGGCGGACGGGCACGTGTGCTGCGGCGCGCTGCACGCGCACAACGGCGACCTGGAGGGCGCGCGCGCGCTCGCGCGCTCGACCGTCGAGCGGTTCGAGGCCGCGGCGCCGCTCGACGCGCCGATCGTCATCAACTCCGCGGGTTGCGGGGCGCACTTGAAGGACCTCGGGCGCGTCCTCGAGCACGACGCGGCGTTTGCGCCGCGCGCGACGGCGCTGGCCGCGCGTGTGGTCGATCTCTCGCAAGTGCTCGGACGGCCGGAGGTGCTCGCGCGCTTGCAGCCGCAGCTGCGCGCGCTCGATCTCGGCGGCCGTGTCACCTGGGACGATCCGTGCCACCTCTGCCACGGCCAGCAAGTGCGCGCGGAGCCGCGCAAGCTTTTGGACTCGGTGCCCGGCGTGACGCGGGTCGAGCTGCCGGACGCCGAATCGTGCTGCGGGTCGGCAGGTATCTACTCGATGCTACGGCCGCTCGACTCCTTGGCGGTGCTGGACACGAAGCTCGACGACCTGCGTCGAACGGGCGCCCGGGTGCTCGTCACGGGCAACCCGGGATGCCATCAGCAATGGCTGACCGGCGTGGCGCGAGCCGGCCTCGACGTCGAGGTCCTGCACCTGGCCGAGGTGCTCGATCGCGCCCTCGGGGCCTGAGCCTGCCCAAAAACGCGCGGCCGCCTTATCTTGGCGCGCATGACGCGAGTCGAGCTGACCCGACACCTCTACCAGTTCTTTCCGGACCTGGAAGGTCGCACGCTGGACGTTGACGGCGAGACCGTCGCCGACGTCGTCGCGGCGATGGAAGCGCTCGCGCCGGGCTTCAAGTTCTATGTGTGCGACGAGCTCGGCCGGCTGCGCCAGCACGTCAATGTCTTCGTCGACCGCGAGCGCGTTCGCGACCGCGCGACGTTGACGGATGTGGTCCCGGCGGGGGCCCGTGTGCACATCATCCAAGCGCTCAGCGGGGGCTGAGGACCTGGCCGCGCTGCCCGCGCGCGCCCGGTCCGCCCCTGACTGTCTCCACCATCCAACTCACCTTACGATGCGCACCCGAATCCTCGTCGGTACCCGCAAGGGCACCTTCTTCATTGAGAAATCAGGCGGCTCCTGGAAGCCGCGCCTCTCGGGCCATAGCGGCGCCGGGGTCAACTTCGTGGCGCGGGACCCGCGCACCAAGACGCTCTGGGCCGCGCTCGGCCATGGGCACTGGGGCGCAAAGCTCTCCCGCTCCACGGACGATGGCGTGACCTGGTCGGACGCGCCGCAGATCGCATACCCGAAGGGCGCGCGGCACTACCTGCCGCCGCCGCCGAGTGAGACTGGCCCGGGCGAAGGCGCGCCGACGCTGCGCGACGCGACGCTCCTGAAGCTCTGGTGCCTCGCGTTTGGCGGCGACGGGCGCATCTACGTGGGCACGATCCCGGGCGGGCTCTTTGTCAGCGATGACGGCGGCGAGACGTTCGCGCTGAACCGCGGGCTCTGGGACCACGAGTCACGCGGCGGCGACCTCACCAACGGCCCCGGGAACGGCACAACCCGCTGGTTCGGGACGCCGGCGGCAGAGGGTGAGTTCGCGCCGGGGATCCACTCGATCGAGGTCGACCCCAGCGACCCGAAGCACATCTACGTCGCGATCTCGACCGCCGGCGTCTTCGAGACGCTCGACGGCGGCGCGACGTGGCGCGTGCGCAACCAAGGGCTCGTGATGGACTATGGCCCCGATCCGACGGACGAGTGGGCTGGTCACGATCCGCACGCGATCGCGCTGTGCCCGGGGGCGCCGCACCATGTCTGGCAGCAGAACCACTGCGGCGTCTTCTACAGCGACGACAGCGCTGCGACCTGGCGGATGGTGAGCGACAAGGAGTCGGGGGTGCACTTCGGCTTCCCGGTCGCGGTCGATCCCAAGAACGGCCAGACCGCTTGGCTCGTACCGGGCAAGTCGGACATGCACCGCACGACGGTCGCGGGCAGCCTCTTCGTCGCGCGCACGGAGGACGGCGGCGCGACGTGGACCCAGCTGCGCAAGGGCCTCCCTCAGGAGCAAACGTACGACGTGGTGTATCGCCACGCGCTGCACAACGAGGGCGACCTCCTGGCGTTCGGCAGCACGACGGGCAACCTCTACGTCAGCGAGGACCGCGGCGAAACCTGGCAGACGGTCGCGAACAACCTGCCGCCGATCTACAGCGTGCGCTTCGGCTGATCGAACGCCGCTGCGCCCGATGGGCCTGGCGTGCCCAACGGACCGGTTGCGGCCCGTTGGGCGCGGCACGCGATCAGTGGTGGACGCCGGGGGCTTCGTGGCCCGTGCGGGCGACCCACTCTTCGTAGGGGCCGGGATAGACGAGCGGCCGCTCCGCCGTGCTCTCGCCGCCGCCCGAGAGGTCCAACACGCGGTTGGCGAGGCCCTTCAAGAACGTGCGGTCGTGCGAGACGAAGATCATCGTCCCGTCGAACTCCAGGAGCGTCTTGACGAGCATCTCCTTCGTCGCGAGGTCCAAGTGGTTCGTCGGCTCGTCCAGCACCAGGAAGTTCGGCGGGTCGTACAGCATCTGCGCCAACAAGAGGCGCGAGCGCTCGCCGCCTGACAGCACCCGGATCGGCTTGTCGATCTCGTCACCCGGGAAGTCGAAGGACCCCAGCAAGTTGCGCTTCGACGGCGTCGTCGCCGTCGGGAACGCGTGGTCGATCTGCTCGTACACCGTCAGGTCGGGGTTCAAGATCTCCAGCGCCGACTGCGCGAAGTACCCCATCTTCAACGACGCGCCGAGCTTCACCTGGCCCGAATCCGGCTGCAAGGCGCCGGCGATCATCTTCAAGAGCGTGGACTTGCCCGCGCCGTTGACGCCCATCACGCACCAGCGCTCGCCGCGCTTGATCTCGAGGTCGAGGCCGCGATAGACGACGCGCGCGCCGTAGCTCTTCTTGACGCCGGTGATCGTCACGACGTCGTTGCCCGAGCGCGGCGGCGTGTGCAAGCGGAACGGCATCAGGACGCGCTTCTTCGGCGGCTCGAGGCGCTCGATCTTGTCCAGCTTCTTGACGCGCGACTGCACCTGCGCGGCCTTCGCGGCGTGCTTGTCGAAGCGCTCGATGAAGCGCTCCTCCTTCTTGAGCATCGCTTGCTGGCGCGTGAAGGCCGCGTCCTGCTGCGCCGCGCGCACCTCGCGCTCGCGGTCGTAGAAGTCGTAGTTGCCGCCATAGCTCACGAGCTCGCCCGCGTCGATCTCCACGATCCGCGTCACGACGCGGTTCATGAAGTCGCGGTCGTGGCACGTCATCAAGAGCGTCGCGTCCGTGTTGCGCAGGAAGTCCTCGAGCCACAGGATCGACTCGATGTCGAGGTGGTTCGTCGGCTCGTCGAGGAGCAAGACGTCCGGCTTGCCGATCAGCACCTTGGCGATCGATACGCGCATGCGCCAACCGCCGGACAGCGCGCCGATGTCACCCTCGATCTGCGACTCCTCGAAGCCGAGGCCCGCGAGCACCTCACGCGCCTGCGACGCGAGCTCGTACCCGCCGAGCTGCGCGTACTCACCTTGCACGTCACCGAAGCGCTCGAGGATCTTGTCCATCTCGTCGAAGCGCTCGGGGTCGGACATCGCCGCCTCGAGCTCGCCGAGCTCGTGGTGCAGCGCCCCGAGGCGGCCGGCGCCCGCGATCGCCTCCTCGAGCACCGAGCGCCCGGTGGCGTCCGCCGCGTCCTGGCGGAAATAGCCGATCGAGAGGCGCTTCGGGACGATGACCTCACCCGAGTCCGGCTGCTCTTCGCCGACGAGCAAGCGGAAGAGCGTCGACTTGCCCGAGCCGTTCGGCCCGACGAGGCCGACCTTGTCGCCGGGATCGAGCTGCATCCCGGCGTCCAAGAGGAGCGCCTGACGACCAAAGTTCTTTGCGACGCCGTTGAGGGAGATCATGGGGCGAAGAGGGTACCGGACGACCCCTCCTATGGCCCACACTCCTCCCCTATGTCCCCCAACGAGCTCGAGCGGCGGATCCTCTGGGAGGCGGGCGGCGTCATTGCCGTGGACAAGCCGCCGGACCTGCCGACGTCCGGGCGCGCCCTCGACGACCCCGACTGCCTCCAATGGCAGCTCCTGGAGCGGGCCAAGGCCCGCGGCGCGGGCTTTGTCTGGGCGGTCCACCAGCTGGACGCGGACACGAGCGGGGTCAACCTCTTCACGACCGAGCGCGCGCTCGTCGCCCGCCTGAAGCGCGAGCTGGCTGAGCCCGCCGCGGAGAAGCTCTACCTCGCCTTCGTGCACGGCGCCCCGGGCTGGGACGCGCTGGCGTGCGAGGCCCCGATCGGCGAGGTGGCCCCAGGGGCGCTCGGCGTCGCCGTGGACGGCAAGCCCGCCTCGTCGACGTTCCGGGTCCTCGCCCAAGGCCCGTCCCACGCCGCGATCGAGGCGCGCATCGCGACGGGCCGCACGCACCAGATCCGCATCCACCTCGCGCACCTCGGGCACCCGCTCGTGGGCGAGGGCTGGTATCGAGCCCCCAAGTGCTCCCTGCACCCGCGCCAGGCGCTGCACGCGCGCAGGGTCGCGCTCGCTTCCTTGACAGTCGAAGCCCAGGTCCCAGGCGACCTCGTCGACCTAGCGCGGGCCCTCGGGCTCACCGCGGCGTTGCCGACGACCGAGTAGCCCGATCAAGGCGCGAGGGACGCGAGGAGCTCCGACGTCGCCTCGCGGCTGCCGAGCTCACCCGGCGCCCAACGCAGGTACAGCACGCAGCAGCGCGGCCCCGTCGTCAGGTTCACGCGCACGGTCTCTTGGAAGCGCCCGCTGGTGCCGTCGAGCTCGAACTCTCTCAGCCGCACGTAGGGCGCCGCGTAGCCCGCCCACGACACCGTCCCGGCGTCCTGCAGCTTGGGCCCAGGCGCCTTCGGGGGCTCGCCCGAGGTCGCGCTGCCGCCGTGCCCGCCAGTCGAGCCGCCGCCGCCGTGCCCGCCGCTAGCGCCGCCACCGCCACCGCCGTCGCCACCGTGCCCCGAATCGAAGCGCAGCGCCGTGAACTGCTCGCGCATCACCTTCTCGGCGCTCTTCAGCGGGTACCACGCGAGGGCAGCGCGCACGGGCGCCGCGCCTTCGACGCTGGGCAAGCCGTCCCAATCCGGCGCCGCCGCGGCGTCGCCGTCGGGCCAGGGGCGCGCCGGCGTCACCGTCGCCGCGCGCGGGGACTCGAGCCGCACGAGCTCACGCCCGCCCGACTCCCGCGACGCCCCCTGCACCGCGAGCTCGAAGGGGAAAGGGCCAGCGCGCTCGAAGCGCTCGCTGAGGACCGCCTGCGCGTCGAGGGGCTGCGCGCCCGAGCGGCCCAGCATGTAGAGCGTCCCGACGCACGCCAACAGCAGCAGGACGCCGAGCGCGACGCCGATGACCCCGAGGCCCGACTCACGGACAACGGGCTCGGCCGGCCGAGGCGTCGCGGCGGGATCAACGGTTGAGATCGACTCGCCCATAGGTGCATCCTCTGCTGCTGGAGCGCCGCTCGCGCTCACCGGTCCGGTCCGATGTGGAACGGCGCCAGGAACGCGCGCAGCTCTTCGTCCGAGATCTGCTGCCCGCCATCTTGCGGGCGCTGCATGGTCAGGAGGACATCGAACACCTTGGACTTCGGGTCCTCGGGGTCGTCCGCCAGGTCCGAGAGCAACCGCAGCGACAGGCCCGGCCCCTTGACCTTCTTGGTCCCCTTCGGGAACTGGACGATGACCTCGCTGGTCATCTCCGGGAAGCGCATCCCTGAGAGCGTCACACCCTGGAACTCGAGCTGGAACGGCTCGCCGTCGTCGCCGCCGCGCAGCACGTCACCCGACTGCTTCGACGGCACCTTGGTGATCGTCGCCACCACCGCGTCGTCCGCGAACGACGCGCCGTCGTCGCCCTGCGCGCCCTTCAGGAACGAGAAGATCCCCACGCCGCCGGTGAACGGGATCTCCATCCCGAAGACGAGCTGGTACTCGGGCGCTTCGTGGGACTCCAGCTCGCGCGTGCCGGGATCGTCCGCCAGGCCCGTCGCGCGCCCCATCAGCGACTCGTCGTACGGGATCGTCGCCGCGAGCGCCTCATAGGCCGCGCGCGGAGACGTCGCGGTCCCCATGAACTGCATGCCCCACGCGACCAGCGCGACGAGGAGGAAGCCGGGGATCAAACACCCGCAGCCGCTGAGGATCATCCACATCGGCGGGCCCTTGCGCTTCGGCGTCGGGTCGCCCTGCCATTCGTTCGAGTCGCTCATGCTCTTGTTCGTTCAGCCTGCCCGGCCGTGTTCTGCCCGGCCGCATTCCATTCAGCCGCAATCCACTTCGCCGCAGCCTCTCCGTCCGGCGCTGCGGCCCTCGCGCTCGTGTCCAACCGGCCGCGGTGCAGCCGCGACGCGCGCCTGCGAGCGACAGGGGTCACTCCGACCATTCGTAGAAGCCGCGCCCGGATTTCTTGCCGAGGCGCCCCTCCGCGACCATGTCACGCAGGAGCCGCGGCGGCTCGAAGCGCGCCCCGAGCTCTTGCGCAAGATACTCCGCGATGGCGAGCCGCACGTCCAGCCCGACGAGGTCCGTCAGGCGCAGGGGTCCCATCGGGAACCCGTAGCCGAGCGTCATCGCCTTGTCGATGTCCGCGGCGCTCGCCACGTTCTCCTCGACCATCCGGATGGCCTCCATGCCGATCGCGATGCCGAGGCGCGAGGAGGCGAACCCTGGCGCGTCGCGGACGTCGATCGGCTCCTTGCCCATCCGCGTCGCGAGGTCGAGCGCGCAGCGGGCCGCCGCGTCGGACGACTGCTCCGCGCGCACGACCTCGACGAGCTTCATGATGTGGACGGGGTTGAAGAAGTGCATCCCGACGACGCGCTCGGGGTGCGCCGCGGCGCGCGCGATCGAGCTGATCGACAGCGACGACGTGTTCGTCGCGAGCAGCACCTCCGGCCCCAGCAGCGCCCCGAGCTGCGCGAAGATGCGCTGCTTGAGCTCGATGCGCTCGGGCACGGCTTCGATGACGACGTCGGCGCCGCGCGCTGCGACCGCCAGGTCCGTCTCGCCCGTGAGCCGCGCCAACGTGGCGTCGCGGTCCGCGGCGAGGACCTTGCCCTTCTCGACGCCTTTGTCGAGGTTCGCGCGGACCTTGGCGAGCCCAGCCTGCACCGCTGCGTCCGCGACGTCGAAGAGCCGCGTCTCGATCCCAGCGGCGGCGAGCACGTGCGCGATACCGTGGCCCATCGTGCCCGCGCCGAGCACGCAGGCGGTTCGAATGTCACTTGCGTTCATGTTCGTTTTGCTTCCTTCTGCGCGGCCCCACGCCTGCGCTGCGTCGCCGTCATTGCCCCGGCACCAGGACGAGCTTGCCCGAGACCTCGCGCGCCTCGAGCATGCGGTGCGCCTCGCGCACCTCGGACATCGGCATCACACGGTCGATGACGGGGCGAAGCGCGCCTGTGGCGAGGCCCTCCAGGATCGGCCCGAACGCTGCGCGCGGCCCCATCGTCGAGCCCAGGATCGACTGGTTCTTGATGAAGAGGTGCGGCAGTTGCACCTCGACCGAGGGCCCGGTCGTGCCGCCGCACGTGACGAGGCGCCCGTTGCGCGCGAGCACGCGCAGCGAGCCCGCCCACGTCGCGGGGCCGATGTGCTCGAACACGATGTCCGCGCCGTGGCCGCCGGTGAGCCGCTTGACCGCCTTGGGCCAATCGGGGTCGCGATGGTCGAGCGCGACCTCCGCGCCGAGCGACACGCCGAGGGCGCGCTTCTCTTCCGAGCCAGCGGTCGTCAACACGCGGCAGCCGTGTCGGCGCGCGAGCTGGATCCCGGCCGACCCGACGCCGGAGCCCGCGCCGAGCACGAGCACCGTCTCGCCCGGCTGCATGCGCGCGCGCGAGTGCAGCATCCCCCACGCCGTCAGGAACACGAGCGGCGCGGCGGCGGCGGTCACGGGGTCGAGGCCGGCGGGCAGCGGGCGCACGAAGCGCTCCGGCAGCACGACGTACTCGGCATCGAAGCCATCGCAGTGCTCGCCGCGCACGCCGTAGTCCGCGGCGAGGTGGTCCTCGCCGCGCCGCGCCTCGGGGCTCGCGGGGTCGGCGAAGCCGGGCTCCATCAGGACCCGGTCGCCGACCTGGAGGCGCGGCGCGCCCTCGCCGAGCGCGGCCCCGAGCGCGACGACCTCGCCGGTCCCGTCGCAGCCAGGCACGCGCGGGAACGGCACGGGGAAGCCGGGCATCCCGCGGCGCACCCAGAGGTCGAGGTGGTTGAGCGAGACGCCGAGCACGCGCACGAGCACCTCGCCGGGCGCCGGCGCCGGGATCGGCGTGTCGACGAGCGCGAGGACCTCGGGCCCTCCGTGCGCGGTGATGTGGACCGTCTGCATCCGGCGCTCGCGCTCAGCGCCCTTGGAACTCGGCCTTGCGCTTCGTCGCGTAGGCGTTGATGCCCTCTTTGGCGTCCTCGGACGTGAAGAGCCGCTGCTGCAGCTCGCGCTCGAGGGCGAGGCCCGACTCGAGCGGGACCTCCATGCCGCTGGTCACCGCGCGCTTGATAAGGCCGACCGCGAGCGACGCGCGGTGCGGCGGGCAGAACGTGCCCGCGTACTCGAGCACGGCCGCGAGGAAGGTGGCGTCGTCCGCGACCTCGAGCTGCTTGTCCACGAGGCCCAAGCGCTCGGCCTCGTCGAAGTCGAACGTGCGGCCGGTGGTCATCAACTCGATCGCGCGCGAGCGCCCCACCATGCGCGCGAGGCGCTGCGTGCCGCCGGTGCCGGGCAGCACGCCGAGCGCGACCTCCGGCAGGCCGCACTTGCCCGAGCCCTTGCGTGCGACGCGCAGGTCGCAGGCGAGCGCGATCTCGAGGCCGCCGCCGACGCAGTGCCCGTTGAGCGCGGCGATGACGAGCTTCGGCGTGTGCTCGAGGCGCAGCATCGTCTCGTTCGCGTGCAGGCAGAACGCGTACTTGAAGGTCGGCGTGACCGCGTCGAGCATCGAGATGTCGGCGCCGGCGCAGAAGAACTTCTCACCCGCGCCAGCGATAACGAGCACGTGCACGGCGGCGTCGAAGCGCGCGCGCAGGACGGCCTCGTCGAGGTCGCGCATCATCTCGTACGAATAGCCGTTGGCCGGCGGGTTCGTCAGCGTGATCAGGGCGACGCCGTTCGTGACGGCGTAGGTCACCTTGCCGTGCGGCATGGTCTCGGGTGCGGTCGTCGTCGGCTGCATGGGGCGAACAGGATACCGCCGGCGCCCCGTGAGCGGCTCCTGACCGGCGAATCCGGGCCGCGCGGACCGGCGCCAGCGCGCGCCCGCGCCCCCCGCCGCGCGCCTAGGTCGCTCAGGAGCCGTGCGCGAGCTTGGGTCCGAAGGACGTCCGCCTCGGCGCTAGCCCTGCGGCGAATCGCCCATCAGGTAACGCGGGCCGGGGCCATGGTCGGCAGCGGCGTCGGCCTTGTTGTAGATCCTGCAGGACTGCAGCGAGAGGCAGCCGCAGCCGATGCAGGACGAGAGCTTGTCGCGCAGGCGCTGGAGCCCGCGGATGCGCTCGTCGATGTCGCGGCGGAAGCCATGGGCGAGGCGCTCCCAGTCGCGCTTGGTGGGCGGCTGGGACTCAGGCAGCTGCGCGAGCTGATCTGCGATCTGAGCCAGGGAGTAGCCGAGGGTTTGGGTGATCAGGATGAAGGAGACGCGCCGAATGTCCGCGCGGGCGTAGCGCCGCTGACCGCCGGTCGTCCTGGTCGCGGTCAGGAGGCCCTTCGACTCGTAGAAGCGGAGCGCAGACGTCGCGAGGCCGGTGCGCTCCGCGAGCTCTCCGATCGTGATGTGGGAGGAGGTGGAGTCCATGCAGGGGGCGCTTCGGGGGTCGCTCCATCGCGCCCTGCAACGGCCCCTAGCTCACAGGACGCTCAAGTTCAACCTCACTTGAAGTACTAGGTCGTGGCGTTGGCGCCGCCGCTCAGCTGCTCGCTCGCCTGCACTCGACCGGAGGGCTCAGGGGACGAGGATCAACGCGAGCACGACCCAGAGCCCGAGCTCCATGCGCCCGACGTAGGACAAGGCGATGTGCCGGACCCAGGAGCGGCTGTAGCACGCTGCGGTGAGCGCGCTGCGGGCCGCGAACGGGGGCTCACTTCACCAAACCGTCGCGGATCGCCATGCGCCGCGCGAGGTACGCGCCGGAGTACAGCGCGCCCTCCATGTACCCGACGAAGCGGTAGCTCGTGTGCTCGCCGGCGAAGTGCAAACGACCCGCGAGGCCTTGGTGCATGACGGGGCCATGCGACGTCACCTGACCCGGGGCCGGGAACGAGTAGCTCGCCTGCGCCCAGGCCTCGCCCGGCCAGTCCATGAAGAACGTCTTGCCCGAGAGCGCCGCGCGGAAGCCGGGGTAGAGCGCCTCGAGCTCACGCACGTAAGCCTCTTTTTGCTCCGCGCCGCGCAGCGCACGCGCGCGCGCGGCCGAGGGCCCGCCGGAGAACGCGACGAAGACGATGTCGTCCTCGCCGCCGCCCTGCTCGTCGGTGCCGTCCCAGGTCATGTGCACCATGCCGTCGTTCAACGCGTACTGCTCCTGCTCACTCGCTTGCCAGAAGCGCGACTTCAGCTGCGCGAACCACTTCACGTTGAGGCCCATCTGCGGCGTGAGCGACGCCGGCAGGCCCGGCTTGAAGTCGATGCGCGACCAAACGCTGGGCGGGACGGCCAGGACGACGTCGTCGCACTCGATCGTACGGCCGTCGTTGCATGTCACGACAACGCTCTTCTGCGCGTAGTCGATCGTGCGCACGGGCAGCCCGAGGACCTTGCTCTTCAGTGTGTCCGCCAACTTGAACGCGAGCTGCTGGTTGCCCCCGAGACAGCGATAGACCTCGCTCTCGTCGCGGTAGCTCTCGGCCGTGCCGTGGCCCTTCACCTGGGCCAGGTTTCCGAGGAAGCTCTGCCGCGTCGTGTCCTGGCCGTTGTTGGACGTGAACTCGATCGTCAATGCGCGCTTGCAGCGGTCCGAGCACTCGAGGCCAGCGATCCACTCCGCGGTCGTGCGCTGGTCCAGCGCCTTAGCGTCCGGCGTCAGCCAAGGCTCGTCGGCGTTCACGGTATCGGCGAGCGGCCCGATGTTCGCGTTGAACACCTCGTCCATCTCGCCCAAGAGCGCGGCAGCGTCCTCGCGCGTGAGGCGCTGGCCGTCCAGCAGCACGGGCTGCTCCCAGGTCTCGCTCTCGCTGAGCTCCAACATCTCAAGGCCGAAGCGGTCCTTGTATGTCATCCAAGTCGGGTGGTTCGAGCCGATGAGCTCAGCGCCGACCTCGACGACGCGCCCGGGGACGAACTCGGTCGTCGTGCGGACGCGCCCGCCGACCTTGGACGAGGCCTCGACGAGCGTGACGTCGTAGCCCGCGGCCTCGAGCTCATAAGCAGCGGCGAGGCCCGCGAAGCCGCCGCCCACGACGACCACGCGCTTTGTCGAGGGACCATAGCGGCGGCCGGGGAGGTTGCAGCTCGAGAGGAGCGTCGCGCCGAGCGCAGCGCTAGAGGCGGCGAGGAACTGGCGGCGGGACGCGAGCTCCGCAGGCTGCGTGACGGAGCGCGAGAGGCGGCGATAGAGTGAGCGGGTCATGGTCGTCTGGCGGAGTGGCTGCGAGCTAGTTTCCCGAGTCAGAAGTTCGCGTCTGAAGTCGCGTCGATTGCGTGTTGCTGGCAAGGCGCCGCGACGAAGGCATAGCCACTGCGCTATTCCGAGGAGCGGCAACGCCGCCAGGGGCGCGCAGGCGCCGCGAATTCGGACGTGAACTTCTGACTCGGGACACTAGCAGCGGACGTGGAGTAGGCAGCGGGCGTGGAGTAAGCAGCGGGCGTGGCTTGAGCGGCGGCCACGGCTGCGCCCAGGGATGGGCGCGACCGTGGCCACGCGGTCGATCAGCCGATCATTCGTCGTTTGTGGGGCCGACGCAGACCAACCAGAGCTTGAAGAAGTTCATGACCTGCTGCTTCGTCAGCTTGTTCGCGTCGAGCGCGTAGGTGACTTTGCTAGAGGTCGGCGCTTCGTCCTCGCCAGGGATCATGTCGACGTAGCTGATGCGCCCCGTGAGCGCCGGGATCGACGTGTCGATCGCGAAGAACGCGTCCTCTTCGCTCATCGACTCGAACGCCGCGCCTTCGCCCGCGGCCGACATGTGCTTGGCTTCGTTGAAGCGCAAGTTGAACTCGTAGTAGCTCTTGCCGCTCGTCGCGTAGTCCTTCTCTTGGACCCACTTGATCGAGCCCGTGACCAGGTCCTCGTACTCCTGGCCGTCATGCGTGTACCGGAACGTGATGCCGTCCGTGAAGTAGTTGCCGGTCTCGTAGTCGTAGTCCAGGCGGCCGCTCACGGTCGTGCGCGGATAGCTCATGGCCGGGCCCATCGCCAAGACCATGCTCTCGAAGCGCATCGGGTCGCTCCTCAAGACCTTGACCTCGACCGTGCGCTTCCCGATCACGCGCTTGTAGACAGAGCTGCCGAGGCTCTCTTTCTTCTCGGACTTGCCCATCAAGCGCCCAGAGAACATCTCTTGGAACGCTTGGGCGCGGCCAACGGCGTCGACGGAGACACGCAGCGGGCTCTCCTTCGCCTTGCCGCCAGCCAGGTCGTAGGCGCCGGTCTCTGGGTTCATAGGGACAGTGCCGACCCACTTGCCGACCGTGCGCTTCTGCTTGGCGTCGTTCGGATTGATCACGGTCAGGTCGACCGAGTACGTGAGCTCGGCGTCTTGCTTGGTGCGTCCCAGGATCTTGCTGTAGAGCTTTGGCTGGCGCTGGATCGTGCCCGAGAACTCGGTCGTCTTCGCGACCTGCACATCGAGCGTGTAGGTGTCCTTGGCGCCGATCGCGGCTGAGCCCTTTTTGAGGTCACCCGACACATCGAGCTTGGTACGGGTCTCGAACGTGATGTCCATCGTGCCGGCGATCACGTTCGGTTCGGTCAGCGTCGGCTGACCGTCCTGGACCGTCGAGGCGTGGCTGAGCGGCGCGAGCGCCAGTGTGGCGACCGAGGCGAGGGTCGCGAGGCGGGTGAAGAACATGTGGGAGCGTGGAGCGAAGGGAGTGGCCCGCAGAGCGGACTGAGTGGACTGCCAGTCCCTCGGGGGGGCGTGCAGGACAGGAAGAAGAGCGGCGTAAATGGTGGTCCGACGGGCGTTCATGCCGCCCTGGGAGCGCCGTAGGCGAGTCATCCGGGGCGGCTCGCGGACGTCACGCGTGATCCCAGGAATTCGCCGAGCCGTCGGGCGAGCGACGGGGAGCAACACTCCATATACCCGGGGGTCCCCCGCGCGGCTGCGGGGCGAGACCCACGAGCTCGCGCGCGAGCGGCCCGTAGGCGCCGATCGGTTGTGCTGGCGCCAGCCCTGCTGGATCAAGCTGGCTAGACACAGGCCCAACCGGCGCGTCCAAACGGCGCTCGAGCGCGGCGGGCCTGGTCGACGAGCGCAGCGCCCGTGATATGGGACCAGGCGGACGTCCTGGAATGAGATCCTCGGGTTCCCCCCTTGAGTTCAACCTTACTTGAAGTCCCAGGAGGTGGCTCCGAACGACCACTTGTCCCATCACCCAAGGAGAACTCCATGTCTACCGCCCGCCTCGAGCACCTCAACGTCACCGTCCTCGACCCCGACGCCACCGCCCAGCTGCTCGCGCGGCTCTTCGACTGGAGGATCCGTTGGAGCGGCCCCAGCCTGAATGGAGGCCGCACCGTCCACGTGGGCGGCGAGGCGACCTACTTGGCGCTCTACACCCCGGCAGAGGCGCCAGAGCTCGGCGCCAGCTCCGACGCACAGCGGCGCCCCCTCAACCACGTCGGCATCGAGGTCGACGACCTCGACGCGACGGAGGAGCGCGTCCTCGAGGCCGGCTTCGAGACGTACCACCACCAGGACTACGAGCCCGGTCGCCGGTTCTACTTCACCGATGGCGACGGGCTCGAATTCGAGGTCCTCTCGTACACCTCCTGAGGACACGCTCACGGCCCGTGCGCGAGCAGGGCCGGCGGCCTCAGCGCGCGCTACATGAAACCGATCTCGAGCCCGTCGGTGAAGTTCGAGGTCGCCGCGCCGCCAGACGCGTCGCGGTACCAAGCTTGGAAGCGCCAGACCTCGCCACCTGCGATCGCGACGATGCCGCTGGGTAGCGGCGTTTGCGTCAGATCGAGGACCAACGAGAACGTGCCGGCGGCGCCGGAGTTCTGGATCTGTCCGGCGCCGACGTAGCGCCCGATCGGGCTGCCAAGGCACAGGTTGCCCTGGCTCCCGCCTGGATGGGCAACGAAGCCGGGCGACTCACTCGCAAGGAAGAACCCGAAGCTGTTCGTGGGCAAGGCGCTCGCGATGAGCGTGACGTCGTTTGCAGCGACGACCGCGCTGCCGGTGGCCGAGATCCCCCCAGACGCGCCAGTCGAGTTCACGGGCGCCGGGCCGCAGTAGTTGACTCCGAGGGCGCCGCCCTGCGTGTCGATCGTGACGTTATCGATGGCGGCGAAGCTGAACCCGGGGTCGACCCAATAGAGGCTCCGAATCCCCGCCCCCATCAGTGTCTCGGGCCCGGCAGGCTGGCCCGCGTTCGTGTCCGCTTGGTAGAAGCTGTCGACGACTGCGCCCGCTGCGTCGCGGGCCTCGAGCAAGATGCCGCCGGTGTTGCCGCCGTAGATAAACGTGATCGCCGCCACGTCGAAATCGAAGAACAGCTCCGCATCGCTGTTTGGCGCGTTGATGTCGAACACGTTCCCGACGGAGCCAGCGGCTGCGAGCTCCGGGTCCGAAGTCGCGCGGACCTCACCTACGAAACGGATCGTTCCGAGGGCCGTGAGGAGCGGCTGGGTCTGCAGCAAGCTGCCGGTGGCCGGCGTGTCGGCATCGAGATAGACCTGGGTCTGGGCGGTCGAGATCGCGCTCGAGAGCGCGAGCGCAGCGACGCGAATGAGTGTGATCTTCATGGGTTCTCCGTGGCAGTCGGGACGCGCTGCACCGTAGAAGGCGTGGGCTGAGAGCGCAACCCGCTGCGCTGCATCCAGAACGCGGTCGCTCGCGACAGGCGCGCGGGCGGCGAGGCCCACGCGCCACAGGAGCGCTTCTCCGTCGACCCGGGCCTGCGGGCGATGACTCTCGACGCCGCCAGTCCGCGCTGGCTCGAGCGCGAATGCGGGGGGCCTGCAGGTCGGGAGGCCCGGCGCGCTCGGCGACCCGCGGAGCGCCCGCGACTGACCCGCAGCGGAGCGCCCCCGCGCGGGTCAGAGCTCGACCTCGGTCGCCCGACCGCCGCTCGCCTCGGCCAGCGCGCGCCAGAGCTTGACGAGGTTCTTCTTCGCGCCGAACAACACGACGTCGACCGCGACGTAGCGCAGCCGGTTCTCGCGCGCGTAGAGGTGCGCCATGAGCTCGACGTTCCAGCGCTCGCCGCCCGACGGCGCGCCGTCGGTCAGGATCACGAGCGTGTCCACCTCCGGGTCGTCGAGCGCGCTCACGATCGCGCCCCAGACGTCGCCCTTGCCGCGCTGGGTGCTGCGCTCAAAGGCCTTGATGGCCCGCTCGACGTTGGCCGCCGAGGCCTCGATCAGGCCCTTCTCGAAGGGCGCGGGCAGGTCCGCGTACGGGATGATGTTGAAGCGCGCGGTCGACGGCAGCGCGCGCAGCGCTTTGGCGAGCTCATGCTCGACACGCTGCTTGCGCGTCGCGCCGTTCGCCTCGGTCCACATGGAGCCCGACATGTCGATCAGGAACGCGACGCGATCCGAGCGCACGGCGTGCCCGACAAAGGTCGTCGAGCGACCGTCGCCCGCGTCGAGCGCCGCGTCGCCCTTGCCTGGCGCGCTGGCCGAGTCCGCGGCCCCGTGCCAATCCGCGGGCAAGGCTTCGAGCCACTCGCGCCACGGCCGCGGGTCCGCGCCGTGCCGCAGCCCCGAGAGGCCGCGCAGCCCCGCCAGGAGCGCTGCGCGGACGCGCACAGAGTCCTCACGCTCGAGGCGGCCGACGAGCTCGTTCACGGCTGCCCGGCTGCCGTGGGCCACGAGCGCCGCCACCGCGCGCGCGCGCAGCGGCCCGTGCGCATCGTCCAAGACCGCGGCCGCGTGCGTGACCGCTGAGGCCGGGTCCATCGCGAGCCAAGCTTCGAACGCGGCGGCGCGCAGCGTCGGCTCCTTGGCGCGCGCCCATTCGTCCGCCAGCTTGCGCGCATCGCTCGGATCGAGCTGCGCGAGGGCCGCCAACGCCGCGCCCCGCGTCGCATCCTCGTTGCCACGGCCCGCCTCCCGCGCCACGGCCTTGCGGAGCGCGTCGAGCTTCCCGGTCACCCGTTGCGCCGCTGCGTGCAGCCCCAACGACTCGAGGAAGGCGCGCCTCGCCCGCGGGTCCCTCTCCTTCAAAGCGGACGCCCAGAGCGCCGCATCGAGGGAGACCTCCATCCTGCCGAGGGCCTCCGCCGCGCGCAGCCGCAAGAGCGCGTCCCGGTGCCCAAGGACGTGCCGTCCGAACACGAGCGCGGCGACCTGCGGCGAGGCCACCCGGCCGAGCTGCCACTGCGCTTCATCCGCCACCATCGGCTCGCGGTCCTCGAGCCCCTTTGAGAGCAGGAGCGCGAAGGCGGGCAGCGTGCCGATCGCGCCGAGGTCCTGGGCCGCTTTGCGCCGCTCGCGCGCCTCACGCGCTTCGAGCCCCTGCGCCGCTTCGCCGAGGGTCTGCGCGGCGGCCGGCACGGGCCTCGGCGCTGCTGCGAACGCGGGCGTCGGCCCCGACCATAGGAGCGCGCAGCACACGCCCGACGCGAGGCGCGCGGCCTTCACCTCTGGACCTCATAGCGCTGGTCGTTCGCCGGGGTCAGCGCCTGACCGGCAAAGGCCTGCTCGAGGAGGTCACGGAGCAAGATGAAGTCGAGCTCGCGCGGGCTCGCCGACGCGAGCTCCTTGAGGCCATCATTGCCGTCCGCCAAGAAGCTGTTGGTCGTCATGCGATAGCGCTTCGCGGGCTCGCACACGGCGCCGCCGATGCGCAGCTCGACGAAGCGCGGCTGGCCCTCCTCCATGCGCACAACGAGCGTCATGCCGCTGAACTCGAGCGGGCGCGCGTCCGCGTCCTCGACCGACCGCCGCATGATCTCGATCAAGGTCGCGCCGTCGAGCTCGAGCGTGGCAAGGTGGTTCGCAAACGGCAGGATCATGAAGAGGTCACGGCGCGTGACCGGCCCCGCGGGCAGCGCGGTGCGGATGCCGCCGCGGTTGTGCACGGCGCAGTCCGCGCCCGTGCGCGCGCGCATCAGGTCGGTGATGAAGTTCCCAGCGGTCGTATTGACCAGCGGGCGCCGCGACTGCTCCAGCGGCGCTGTAAGCGTGCCGACGACTTCGTCCATCGAGGCCGCCGCGCGCCCTGCGAGCGCCTGACACAAGGCATCGACGGAGGCGTTCCGGAACTCCGCGGCGGGCTCCTCGTACAGGTCGATGAGGCGCGCGGACTTCTTCACAACGTGACCGTCCGCGTCGAACCAAACATCGACGCGCCCGAGCACGCTGGCCTTGTCGCCAGCCTGCACGACGAGCGTCGCGCCCTCGTCGACGCCCTTGCGCAAGTACGTGTGCGAGTGCCCGCCGACGACGACGTCGAGCCAGGGCAGCGCAGCGGCGAGCGCGCGCTCGTTCTCGACGCCGAGGTGGCAGACCGGCAGGATCCAATCCACGCGCTCCCCGAGCGCGGCGCGCACGCGCGTCAGCGCCTGGACCGGGTCCTCGAACGTGAGCTCTCTCGTGCTCGCATGCGTGATGTCAGGCGTCACGGGCGTCAGGAGCCCGACGACGGCGATCCGCAGCCCGAGGCGTTCGAAGACGAGCGCGTCGCGTGTCCCGGGCACAGGCGCGCCCGCGGCGTCGTGCACGTTCGCGAGCAGCGCCGGCAGTCCGACGGCCGCAAGGTGCCCGGTGAGGACCTCGACGCCGTGGTCGAAGTCATGGTTGCCCACGACGAGCGCGTCATGCCCCGCCGCGGCGAGCGCAGCGAGGAAGCCGCGGCCTTGGTCGAGGTTGCCCTCCGGTGTCCCTTGGAACCAGTCGCCGCCGTCGACGACGAGGACCGCCGCGCCGTCCGCCTCGGCCTCCGCGCGCTCGCGCCGCAGGGTCGCCGCCAGGCGCGGGAGCCCGCCTGAATCGGGCAGCGGGTCGACGTCCTTCAGCCACGTCGCGGGCCGCGGCAAGACCTGGCCGTGGATGTCGTTCGTATGGAACACCACGAGGTGCCTTAGCTCGGGCGCGCTCGCCGTCTGGGGCCCCTGCCTCGCTCCGTCGCCAGGCGTCGTGAGAGACGCTTGGCCTGCCGCGAGCGCGAGGCCCGCCAGCGCGAGCGCGGAGCCCACCCAGGTGGACCAAAGGGCGACGCGGGACCGGACGTTGAGTTCAGGGTTTGGGCGCATGGATGCGTCCCATTCTATGGCAGAGCGAGACACGCATGGATCAGGCCTGCATCAACTCCGGACACATCGCGGGCCAGCCACCTACTCCTCGAGTTCAAGTCCAGTCCCGGGGCACGGGGACCCGATGGCGACGACTGAACGCGCCCTAGCGCGCCCCCTTCCGAGGGGGTCCCTGGGCGCGGGCGATTCGCCTCTCTCGTCTTCGATCCCATGATGCAACGTGCCCTCCTCTTCGCCGCAATTGTTTCGTTGACCGCCTGCGGTGGCACGACCGAGCCCTCCGCCACCGATGCCGCCTCGCCTGGGGCGGCCCGTGCCGTGACCAAGGCGAGCGTGGCACCCGGCCGGGCCGCGCGCGAGGTCGCAGTGAAGACGACGGTCCCGGTGTTCGAGCCGCTGACGCTCGTACCCTCAGACACCGTCGCCGTGGTCCGGATCGCGTCCATGGCCGCGCTCGAGGACGCGATCTTGAAGGTCAGCGCCATCGCCGAGCGCGCCGGGAACCCCGTCCCCATCCGCAACAGCCTGATGCTGGCGTTCGCGCAGGCGGGCGTGGAATGGAACAAGGTCCGCGAGCGCGAGCCGATCGTCGTCGCGGTGCGCCTGCCCGCGGGCAAGTCCGAGCCGGAGTTCATCGCGTATCTGCCGGTCGCACTCGCAGGGCCGTCGAACGACGTCGCGCAGCAGACCGAGGTCGAGGGCGACTACTTGGCGCTGACCCAGCCAGGCAAGAGCGTGCCCGCTGCGGCGCCGCCGGACTGGTGCGACGGAGTTCCGGCCGGCCTCATGCGCGCGCGCGTCGACGCCAAGGCGCTCCTGAAGCGCTTCGGGCCGCTTGTCCCGATGGCGCTCCAGAGCTTCATGCCCGCCGGCGACACGCCGCCGGAGCTCGCCGCGGAGGTCGCGCGCCAGCAAGCCGAGCTGCTGGCGATGATCCAGAGCGTCCGCCAGCTGGACCTGACTGTGGACCTCGACGGCGGGCAGCTCGAGCTCGCAGCCGCGCTCGACGTCGAAGGCGGGCCGATCGCAGCGAGCGCCTCACAGCGCGGGAACGCGCTCGCCTCGCTCGCGCGCCACCTCTCCCTCGACGCGCCGCTCGCTGGCGCGTTGTCCTTCGACGTCGACAACGCGGAGCAATCAGGCGCGGAGCAGCTGAGCGCGATGCTCGGCGTCGTGCCCGAGCCGATGCGCGCGACGCTGAGCGCCCTGCACGACGCTTCCCTGAGCTTCCTGGGCGCGTTCGAGCCCGGCGCCATCACGCTCGTCGACCCCACGCCTGGCTCGATGTACGTCGCATGGATCATGTCGTCGAAGGACCCTGCGCGGTCCCGCGACGCGCTGGGCGAGCTGCTGGGCGCGGTGGACTTCGACGCGTTGGGCTTCGACCTGTCGCTACCCGTGCGCTCGCGGATCGGCGGCGCCGTCGTCGAGAACTTCGCGCTCCGCTTCGACACGCGCCGCCTCGACTTCGACGCGCGCGCACAGATGCGCACGGCCTTCGAGTCCTTCCTGGGCGATGAGAGCGTGCACATCATGATCGCGACGAGCGGCCAGGAGGTCATGTTCGTGCTCGGCGGCGACACGCCCGCGACGCAGGCGCGGATCAGGGCGTTCTCGAACCCGTCGGGCATCCCGGACGAGTTGAAGGCCGGCCTCGCCGCGATCGGCGACTCGAACCCCGCGTCCGTCTGGCGCGTCGATGCCGCGCGCCTCTTGACGCTCGGCGCTGAGTTCAACGCCGCGGCCACCGGCGGCTCGGCGGCCGCCGCGCGGCGCGACGCCTTGCGCACCCAGCCCAACCTCGGGAGCGTGCCCCTCGTCCTCTGGGGCGGGACGCGCACCGACAGCGCCTTCGGGGGCCTCAGCGTCGACCTGGACGACCTGGAGAGCGCGATGCGCTTGCTCGGGCCGAGATAGCGGCCCGGACGCAGGTGCGGAGCGCCGGCGCTGCCCCCTCGGGGTCAGCGCCGGCGCTCGTTTGCGGGTCGCCGCGCGCTGGCAGCGTCTGCGCGCGCTCGGAGAATTGCGCGCTTTCTGCCAAGGGGCGCGCCCGTCGTCCGTGGACGATGCCGAGCCCGGAAGGCGAGCGCATGCCCGAACCCAAGACCCACTGGATCCAAGCCGCGTTGGCGCGGCACGAGGCGGACCTCGTCCGCTATGCGGCCCAGCGCCTGGGCGGCGACCTGGACCGCGCGCGCGACGTCGTGCAGGAGGCCTTCCTGCGGCTCTGCAAGGAACGACGCGAGGACGTCGGCGCGCGCGTCGCGGAGTGGTTGCACCGGGTCGTCCGGAACCTCGCGATCGACGCGCGCCGCAAGGAGAGCCGGATGATGACCTTGAACGACGAAGACCACGCGCGCCCCGATGAGCGCGCGCCGCGCCCAGGCGCCGCGCTCGAGCAGCGCGACGCCGTCGCGCAGGTGCTAGAGCGCCTCGACGCGCTGCCGGAGAAGCAGCGCGAGGCGCTGCGGCTGAAGCTCCAAGCCGGGCTCTCCTACAAGGAGATCGCGGCGGTGATGGACGAGACGGTCGGGAACGTGGGCTGGTTGATCCACGTCGGTCTGAAGGCGCTGCGCGGCAAGCTGGCCGTGGAAGGGGCGGAGCTATGAAGCGAGAGAGCAAGGATGAGCGCGGCTACGCGCCGGTCGACCAGCGGGACTGGGCCGAGGACCCGCGGCTCAGCGCGTACGCGCTGGGCGAGCTCGAGGGCGCCGAGCGCGCGCTCGTCGCACGGTTCGTGGCGGATCACGCGGAGGCGCGCGCATGGGTGGACGAGCTAGCCGCGACGGCGAGGGCGCTCGAGTCGGCCCTGGCGCAGGAGTCGAGCGCGTTCGCGCCCGCCCTGACGGACGAACAGCGCGACGCCGTGGCCGCGAGCGCCCGCCGACGACACGCGCTTGGAGCTCGCCGCGGTTGGCTAGGCGGCGCCGCGCTCGTTGCCGCTGCAGCATTGGCCGGGACGATCAGCGTTCTCATCACGCAACAGGCCCGCGACTCGGCGCCGGGGTACGCCTACGACATCAGCGGAGGGGTGCCCGGTGGCGCGGGGTCCGTCAGAGGATCGGCGCCCGCACCCGCGACGCGCTTTGACCGAGCCGGGTCGAGCGAACCACGGCGCGCCCTGAGCCTCTTCAAAGCCGCCCCCGGAGCGGAGGGCCTCGAGACGCTGAGCCGTCAGCAGGACCTCCCCCAGGCCGACGCTGACATGGAGGTCGCCGAGGAGCGCGAGATGCAGCGCGAAGGGTACGACCACATCGTCGAGAACGCGTTTATGCCTGTGAAGCTCGACGCGCGCTCAACGTTCTCGATCGACGTCGACACCGCGAGCTACACGAACGTGCGCCGCATGCTCAACAGCGGCGCGTCCGTGCCGCCGGACGCAGTGCGGGTCGAGGAGTTCATCAACTACTTCCCGTACTCCTACGACGCGCCGAGCCCCGGCGCCGAGCGCCCGTTTGCGGTGCAAGTAGCGGTCGCCGCGACGCCGTGGGCGCCGCAGCACCGGCTCGTGCGGATCGGCCTCGCGGCCGAGGCCCTCGACCTCGGGGAGCGCCCGGCGGCGAACCTCGTGTTCCTCCTGGACGTCTCCGGGTCGATGAACGACCCGCGGAAACTGCCGCTGGTGAAGCGCGCGCTCGGGCTCCTGGTCGAGCAGCTCGGCGAGGGCGACCGCGTGTCGATCGTCGTCTACGCCGGCGCCGTTGGGCTCGCCCTGCCGCCGACGTCTGGGGCAGCGCGTGAGGCGATCTTGCAAGCGATCGAGCGGCTCGAGGCGGGCGGCTCGACCAACGGCGGCGCCGGCATACAACTTGCGTACGACGTCGCGCGCGAGCAGCTCATCGAGGGCGGCCTGAACCGCGTGCTCCTGTGCACGGACGGCGACTTCAACGTCGGCGTCGCGAGCGACGGGGAGCTGGAGCGCCTCATCGCCGAGGAGGCCAAGAGCGGCGTCTTCTTGACGGTGCTCGGCTTCGGCGCGGGCGACTTCCAGGACGCGAAGATGGAGAAGCTCTCGAACCGCGGCAATGGGAACTTCGCGTACATCGACTCGCTGCTGGAGGCGCGCAAGGTGCTCGTCGAGCAGCTCGGGGGCACCCTCGCGACGGTCGCCAAGGACGTCAAGGTCCAAGTCGAGTTCAACCCGGCCGAGGTCCAGGCGGCGCGGCTGATCGGCTACGAGAACCGGGTCCTCGCCCACCAGGACTTCCTGGACGACGGCAAGGACGCGGGCGAGATCGGCGCGGGGCACACGGTGACGGCGCTGTACGAGGTCATCCCGGTCGGCGCTCCGTACACGCCGCCGCCGCTGCCCGAGTCGCGCTACACCACCGAGGCGCCGCCTGCTCGAGCGGCGTTCAGCGGCGAGCTCCTGACCGTCCGCCTGCGCTACAAGGCCCCGGATGGCGATGTGAGCACAGGCTTCGAGGTGCCGGTCAGCGACCGCGGTGCGACGTTCGACGCCGCCGACGAAGACACGCGCTTCGCCGCGGCGGTGGCCGCCTTCGGCATGGTGCTGCGCGGGTCCGAGCACGTCGGCGGCGCGACCCTCGACGATGTGCGCCGGTGGGCGCTGGAGGCCCTCGGCGAGGACCGCGGCGGCTACCGGGCCGGGTTCCTGGCGCTCGTCGAGCGCGCGCGGCAGCGCTGACGCAACGGCGCGGCTATGATGCGGGCATGACCCTGGCCGCGCCGGTGCCGACGAACACGAAGCGGAGCGCGTCCCGCGTGCGCCGCATCGTGCTCGTGCAGACGCACCAGCCGTTCGAGCAGCTCACGCACGTGCACCCGGTCGGGCTCCTGTCCCTCGCGGCGTGCGCGCGCGCGCGCGGGTACGGCGACGTGCACGTGCTGGACATGAAGGCGCTCGGGATCGGGCCCGAAGAGGCGATCGTCGAGCTCGAGCGGCTCGCGCCGGACGTCGTGGGCCTCTCGGGGATGACGTTCGAGGCCAAGTGCATCCACGCGGTCGCGCGCCTCGTGCGCGAGCGGCTGCCCAAGGCGTTTGTCATCGCGGGCGGGCCGCACGCGAGCGTCGCGGCGGACGACGTGCTGGCCGACCCAGCGGTCGACCTCGTTATCCGCGGTGAGGCCGAAGAGAGCTTCCCGGCCGTGCTCGACGGCCTCTCACAGGGGCGCACCGACTGGACGGACGAGCGCGGGCTCACATGGCGCAACGCGGACGGCGCGATCGTCCGCGAGCCGGACCGCGCGCCGCCCGACGACCTCGACGCGCTGCCGATGCCGGCGTGGGACCTCGTCGATCACGCGCGTTACCGCGACAAGGCCCGCAGCGGCGTCATCCGCACCGAAGGTGACTTCGCGACGATGTTCTCCTCGCGCGCTTGCCCGTGGCGCTGCACGTACTGCCACAACTCCTACGGCAAGACGTTCCGCGAGCGCTCTGCCGCCAGCGTCCTGGCCGAGATCGACCACCTCGTCGAGCGCTACAACGTCAAGGAGCTCGTGTTCCTCGACGACATCTTCAACTTCAAGCCTGCGCGCGCGAAGGCGATCGCGCGCGGCTTGATCGAGCGCGGGTACGACCTGCGCCTCTCGTTCCCGAACGGCTTCCGCGGCGACCACCTCGATGAAGAGCTGGTCGACCTCTTGCAGGCCGCGGGGATGTACCGCTGCATGATCGCGGTGGAGTCGGCGGTGCCGCGGATCCAGCGGCTGTCGAAGAAGAACCTGAAGATCGACAAGGTGCGCCACATCGCGGAGTACGTCGCGCGCCGCGGCGTGCTCGTGCATGGCGCGTTCATGATCGGCTTCCCGACGGAGACGGAGGCCGAGATGCGCGAGACGATCGACTGGGCGGTGCGCTCGCCGTTCCACACGGCCGCGTTCTTCCGGGTGATCCCGTTCAAGGGCACCGCGCTCTACGAGCAGGCGTTGGAGGGCGGCGCATGGCTGCCGGACGACTGGACCGCGTACGAGCCCTATCGCAGCGACATCAACCTGTCCGAGGTCGCCGAGGCCCGGGTGACGCAGCTGCGCAAGCGCGCGTACCGCCGCTTCTACATGCGGCCGGGGCGCCTCTGGAGCATCCTGAAGCTGCTGCCGAACAAGCGCACGAACCTGCCGGTGTTGGCGACGCTCTTCGCGCGCCGCGCCTGGGCGCGCTGAACGCGTCGCGAGCCGCCGACCGCCGCACGCCGACCGCCGCACGCCGACCGCCGCACGCCGCACCCCGCCCGCCACCCGCCGCACGCCCGGGGAGCGCGCTGACGGGCCGTCCCGAGAGCACGCCTGCGTCGAATCTGCCGGGGATCGCGGGCTGTGACTACCCTCCCCGCGGGAGTGTCCGATAATGAGACCGTGCTCGGCCCATGCTCCAGCTCGCCCTCCCGCAGCGCCGTCCCGGACCTGCTGTTCGATGACGTCCGCGACGCGCGGGTCGCCGACCTCGACCCGTTGCTGGACGACCCGCACCACGTCGCGGCGACGACCAGGCTCCATCGGGTCACGGTGTTTGTCACCTACCGCTGCAACCTGAGCTGCTCGTACTGCAAGACGATCGTCCGGACGCCAGGCGAACTGCTCGAGCGCCCCCAGCGCGCCGAGACGTTCGATCTCCTGCGCTTTGACGCGATGTTGGCGGAGCACGGCGCCACACCGATCGACCACCTGCACTTCACGGGGGGCGAGGCGAGCCTCTCGCGCGAACTGCCCGCGATGGTGCGCCGCGCCAAGGAGCGCGGCGTCGGCTGTGTCAGCATCACGAGCAACGGGACGCTCGCGCCCAGCGCCTACGTGCGGCTCATCGAAGCGGGCATCGACGAGGTGCGCATCTCGATTGACGAAGCGCACGCGGCGCTCGGGCAGGGCGACACACACGAGCCTTCAGGCCAGGGCCGCGCCCTCGCGACGGTGCGCGCCCTCGGCGCCCTCCGCGCCGCAGGCCTGCCGTTCTTCTTGATCTTGAACACCGTCGTCGAGCCGCGGCGCTGCGCGGACTTGCCGGCGCTCGTTCGCTTCCTGCTGTCCCTCGGCGCCGACGACCTGAAGTTGATCACCTCGGTCGACGACAAGGAGGCGCTGGGCGCGTTTGAGGGGCGCGCGGAGGTGGTCGCGGAGTTGGAGCGACTGCTCGCGACCTATCCGCTGGACCGCTTCCCTTTGTTGCGGCGCAAGGTGCGGACCGTGTTCTCGGCGGAGACGATCGGCCTCGAGACTGTACGCGCGCCGGCGAACGGCGACTGGCGCTGCTACATCCCGCTGACGGAGCGCACCGTGGACGGGCGCTACTATTACCCCTGCTCCGTCTACCTGCGCGAGGGCGGCGCGCCGCTTGGCGCGCTCGACGAGGCCTCGGACGAGCAGCGCCGCAAGACGGCGGACTTCGTCGCCCGCGGCGATTGCCTCACGGACCCGATCTGCGCCCGCTATTGCCTGCACTGTACGCGCGAGTTCAACGTCGCGGCCAACGAGGCGCGCACGCCGACGGCGAGCGCAAGACCGCGGTCATGAGCCTGCACCGGTCGTTCCTCGTCGTCACGCCGCTCGGGTTGGCGCGGGCGAACGAGCTCGCGGCGGCGCTCACGACCTGTGGCGTGCAGGTCGCCGCCCGGACCGCGCTGCGCCCCTGGTCGCGCGCCGCGACCGCGCTCTATGCGCGACCGAGCCGCGCCGGCGCAGAGGCGCTGGCCGCGCGCTTCGAAGCGCGCTGGCGCGCGCTCTACGCGGGCGATGTCGCAGAGGCATGGTGGCTCGGGTCGCCGGCGGACGCAGCGCGCCTGGTCGCCGCCAAGGCAGCGCTCCGCGCGGCCTTCCCGAGCCGCCCGCTCGCCGACCCGCCCAAGGACTCAGCCCGACACGTCGCCAAGCCGCCGCGCACGCCCAGCTTCTCGCTGCACGCGTTCCACGTACCGGACCCGGGCGCCGCCTCCGAAGAGGCGCGACGCCTGGGTCCGTTCCTCGAGCCGATGGGCTCGCCCACGGGTCACTCGAAGCGCACGAGCATCGCGCTCGAGAGGTTCGACGCGGACGCGCCGGTCACCGACGCGTCGCGGTACCACGCCTGGAACGCGAGCGACCGGCCCGGCAGCGCCGCGAAGCTGCCAGCGAGCGGCCCGGACACATCGATGTCGAGCGACGCTTGACCCGCCGCATCAGCGAACTGGATCTCTCCTGGGCCGGTGAAGAACCCGAAGCCCGTGCTCGCGAGGCACATCGTCCCGAGGCTGCCGCGATAGCCGAGCACCGAGTCCGTGCCGTCCGCGACCAAGAAGACCGCGGGCGCACCAGGCGGCAGCTCCGTGAGGGTCAACGTCGTGTCATGGTCCGCGATCCGCGTCGAGCCCTCGAACGTGATCTGGGCCGGGCGCCCCGTCGCGTTCGGTACCGCGGGGTCGCAGTAGACCTCGAAGCCACCGCTGGCGCCGTAGGCGATCGTGACCACAGCGCGCAAGTCGATGGCCGCGACGTCGATCCGGCCGTCGTTGTCGAAGTCAGCGGCCGTCAAGCCCCGGGTGGTATGAGCGCGCGTCGGGGTGACGCGCGGGGCCGAGAACGTCAGGTTCGGCCGCTGATACCCGACCGCGATGGCGCCGAGATCGGGGATGAGGAGGTCCAGGCGACCGTCACGGTCGACGTCGGCCAGGTCGATGTCCGCGGTGAACGAGACGTACCCTCCCGCCGGGGCCAGGTTGAAGTCTCCGCCGCGGAGGACACAGTCGTTGACAAAGAGGCCGCCGACAACGAGGTCCAAGGCGGCGTCGCCGTCGACATCGACAACGGTCAATGAGGCGACCGCGGCGCCGACCCCTGCGCGGAACGCGCGCGCTTGCCACGCGCCCGCCGCGTTCTCGAACGCCCGCGCCACGCCCGTGCTGTCGACGGTCACGAGGTCCCCGTCACCGTCGCGCTCCAGGTCGAGGACGGCAGCAAGCGAGAACGATGCCGAGCCCACGGGGAGCTGCACGGCGGTCGGCGGTCCAGCGACGCCTGCGGCCGAGACGCGGGTCCACTGAGCGACCGTCACGCCGTTTGCACCAGGCCCGTGCGAGAGGACGTCCGGCCGCCCGTCCCCGTCGATGTCGCCGACCGCGAAGCCGACGGAATCGGCCTGCAGCACTTGAACCGAGCGGAGATCGCCGCCGACATTGATCGCGATCCACGTGCCAGCGCCCTGGCCGATGAGGTCCTCGTCGCCGTCCCCATCGAGGTCTGCGAGCTCGACCCTGTTCGCGCTTGGCAGCGTGACGCTGCCGACGACCTCGGCGAAGGCGCCGCCACCCAAGTTGCGGACCGCGGTCGTCGCGCTCTGATAGCGGGTCGCGACGAAGTCGACCCGGCCATCGAGGTCGAGGTCCGACGCGGCGAGCTGAACGAACGGGCGCAGCTCAGGATGGAACGCCGTCCACGGCGCGAACGAGAGACCGCCGAGGCACTCGAACCAACCGATGGCAAACGGGCCGCCGGCGAGCGGTAACGCCGCCGTCACGACGTCCATGTCCCCGTCGAGGTCGACGTCCGCGACGACGGAGGGCGTAGCCGCCACGGCCTCGCCCCCGGTCACGACCGGCGCGAAGGCCGCGAAGCCGCTCGCGCCTTGGTTCTCGGCCCAGGCGAAGCCCCCTCCCCCGGACAGGCTCCCCAGGAGGTCCAGGTCACCGTCCCCGTCGAGGTCGTGGAGCGTGCGGGTCGCTTGGTTCACGCCTGTCGGGAGCGTCACCGGGTGGACCACAAACGACGCGCCGCCGACGTTCTCGACCCACTCCGAGGGCTGGAAAGGCGACAGGCGCACGAGGTCGGCGTCTCCGTCGCCGTCAAAGTCGAGCATGGAGAAGGCGCCATGGCTGCCAGTGGTGAAGCGCGTCAAGACCCCGAACGCGCCGCTGCCGAGGTTCTCGAGCACGAACACGGTGGTGTCGTTGCCGACCGTAGCGCGCGCGAAGACGTCCAGGTCACCGTCGAGGTCCATGTCGGCGGCGCCGTAACCGCTGAGGTGCGGGAGCGCAAGGACCACGCGGCTCGCGCCGAAGGCCCCGGTGCCGTCATTGGTCATGAGCACGAGCTCGGGGCGCGTCGAGCTGCGAACGAGCACATCGACGGCGCCGTCACCGTCGAAGTCGGCCGCCGTGAACGCGTCGACGGACGGCACGCCCGCAGCGGTCGAGATCGGATGTTCGGCCACGAACTGGCCCGCGCCGTCATTCTCACGCCAATGGATCGAACGCGCGCTCTCGTAGAGCACCAAGTCCGCGTCGCCATCGCCGTCCATGTCCGCGCACTGCAGCGCGACCGTCGAGCCCTCTGCGTCGATGAACTTGAAGCCCGTGGTCGACGCGGGGCCGCCGAGGGCGACGCCGAGCCCTCCACGCTCGTGCCCGACGATGAGGTCTGGGACCCCGTCCAAGTCGAGGTCGCTGACCGCGTAGAGGCGGTCGTACCGCACCATGGTGTCGAGCACCGGGACGGGTGATTGGAACTGCGCGGTCGCGGGCGCGACCGAGAGCGCCAGCGAAAGTGTGTTGAGAGGCAAGCGTTTCAAGATGTCGCTCCTAGGTTGGAGTGAGAACCTCAGATGACCAGCTCCAAGGCGAGCACGGCCATGACACCTGCACTAGCTCTACGTGCCTGCGGCGTTGCGTGAAGAGTCGATGAGGTGGCCCGCGAAGGCCCATGAGGCCCCATCACGGCAGAATGTCCACGGAAGCCGCGTCCGTAAAGTCGGTGGCCGGGGCCGGGGTCGAGGTCGAGGTCGAGGCCCGGTACCACGCTCGGACATTCCACGTCGACCCGGTGGGCACCTCACTCGCCAGCATCGTCCCATCGCGCATCGCGGTAAGGACGCGCGGGCGAAGTGCGTCAGGCCTCACGCGCGCCGCACGGCTGAGTTCGATCCAACCAGAGCTCAATGCACCCGGAGAGTGACGACCTCCGAAGGACGGTACCCGAGCCGATGCGCAAAGACCTCGAACGTCGGTCCCTCAGGGGACGTGGCCCAAGCTGCGGCGGCGCCGCGCTCCACCTCGATCGCGCCGCCGACATATCCTCGCCACGATTGTGCGCCGAGGGGGCGATATCCGATCGAAGCCCCGGCGGTCGCGCAGGCAAACGAGGGGGCTCCGTCCGCGCCGATCCGCAGGGTTGGCGCTGCGGTCGCGGGCTGCTCGCCCTCGCCGCCCCATAGGACGTCGCGCACCATGGCGGCCTCCGGTTCGATGAGGCCGAGGTCGCCCGTGTCCGCGACCCATTGAACGAGCGCGGCCTCGAGCGCCTCGAACCGTTTGCGCTCCGCAGCGCCGAGCGACTGGTCCACGAGGTTCACGACCTCCCAAGGGTCTGCCCGGTTGTCGTACCACTCCACCGGCGGCCGGCGCGTCGAGCCGACTTGCCACTGCGCTGGCGTCCGAGCCCATGCGCGCGCGCCGCCGTCGCGGAGCGCGTAGAGCTCCGCCGTCATCGGCAGGTTCTCTCGGTACTTGTTCGCGATGAGGTGCGGCGCCTCGGGCAGCAGGTTGTGGAGGACGAGGCGCGTCCCGTCGGTCGCCGCGCGCGCGCAGTCCATGGCCGCATCGAAGCGGTCGGCGTGCAGGAACGCGACCTCGCGCGGCGGCGCCGCGCACGGGCCGAGGAAGGCGCGTCCGTCGAGCTGCTCGGCGCTCCACAGGTCCGGCGCGAGTTCGGCGAGGCTGAGCGCCGTCGGGCCGAAGTCCACGAAGCTGACGACGCGGTCTGTGTGCCCGCCCGGCGCCAGCCCTTCTGGCCAGCGGCCCGGAGGGAACCGCACCAAGAGCGGCACCCGCGTGCCCGTCCCGTACAGCGAGCGCTTGCCGCGCGGGAGCCCGACGCCGTGATCGGAGAAGAAGAACACCACCGTCGAGGCTGCGAGGCCCGCAGCGTCAAGCTCGGCCAGGCGCTCGCCGAACCAGGTGTCCATCGCCGCGATGTTGTTGTACGTGCGCTGCAGCGCGTCGCGCACCGCCGGCGTATCCGGGTAGATCGGCGGCACAGGCACGCCCTCGAGGGCGACCGCCCCTGGGCGCTTGCGCGCGTCCGGGAACGCCTGGCTCTCATGCGTCCCGACATGGTTGAACACGGCGAAGAAGGGCGCGCCCGCGGGGCGGCCTCGATAATGGGCGCGCCCGGAGCTCTCGTCCCACACCGTCGCGGGCGCCACGAACTGATAGTCCGTCTTGGAGTTGTTCGTCGTGTAGTAGCCCGCCGCGCGCAGGTGCTCGGGGAAGCAACGCACAAACGATGGCGGCACGGCCTCGTAGAGCGGCAGGTCCCCGTAGGCGTCGTCGCCCGCAGCGGCGCTGCGCGAGCGTGTGCGCATGTGCATCGCGCCGATGCGCGTCGGGTACATGCCGGTGATCAGCGCCGTCCGGGCGGGCGCACACACGGGCGACGACGCAAACGCGTTGTCGTAGCGCACGGCCTCGCGCGCGAACGCGTCGAGGTGCGGCGTCGGCACCGTCGTATCGCCGTAGGGCCCGATCCAAGGGCTCATGTCCTCGACCGTGAGCCAGAGGATGTTCAGCGGCGCGCGCGTCGGCGTGGCGGGCGCGCCGGGCGCGACGCTCCCCTGCGCGAGCGCGACGAGTGAGAGCAGAGAGAGCGACGAGAGCATGCCAAACGATACGGTCTGACAACCGGGCTGGGCGCCCGACCGAGCGCGCCCGGGCGCTGGCGCGCGCTCAGGGGTACAGCGGGCCGACCGCGGCCTCCACCGCGGCGACGAGGCGCCCAGATGCGACGCGCTCGCGGCCGGCCTGGAGATCGGGGTGTAGAAAGCGGTCCTCGACCAAGGGCTCAACGACCTCACGCAAGCACGCGTGCGCGGCCTCCACACCCCGTCCGGCGCGCAGGTCCCGGTGGAACTCCCGCGCCTGGGCGCCGCAGACGAGCTCGATCCCGAGCACAGCCTCGACGTTGTCGAGGATCATCGACGCCTTGCGCGCCGCGGTCATCCCCATCGAGACGTGGTCCTCCTGGTTCGCGCTGGTCGGGACCGTATCCACCGACGCGGGGTGCGCATAGACCTTGTTCTCGGACGCGAGCGCAGCCGCGGTGTACTGCGCGATCATCAAGCCCGAGTGCAGGCCGGGCATGGGCGTCAGGAACGCCGGCAGGCGCGAGAGATCGGGGTTCACCATCTGCTCGATCCGACGCTCCGACACATTGGCGAGCGTGCACGTCGCGAGCCCGATGTAGTCGAGCACCATCGACAGCGGCTGCCCGTGGAAGAGGCCCGCGCTGAACACCTCGTCGAGCTCGGGCACGACGAGCGGGTTGTCCGTCACCGCGTTCAGCTCGGCCGCGATGACCTCGCGGACGTGCGCCAACGCCGTCTTGAACGCGCCATGGATCTGCGGCATGCAGCGCAGCGAATACGGGTCCTGGACACGGTCACAGTCATCGTGAGAGGCGAGCACGTCGGAGCTCACGAGGCACGCGCGGACATTGGCCGCGGTGCGGCGCTGGCCTTCATTGTTCTTCAGCCGCGCGAGGAGGTCATCGAAGGGCCTGACGCTGCCTTGCAGCGCCTCGAGCGTCAGCGCGCCGATCGCGTCGGCCGCCTTCGACAAGTTCGTCGCGCGCTGCACGGCAGAGACCGCCCACGCCTTCATGATCTCGGTGCCGTTGATCAGCGCGAGCCCCTCCTTGGCCTCGAGGACGAGCGGCGCGAAGCCGACGGCGTCCAGCGCCGCCCGCGCGTCCATGCGCGTCCCCTTGACGGTCGCGTGGCCGAAGCCCATGTAGGCCGCGACCATGTGCGAGAGCGGCGCGAGGTCGCCGCTGGCGCCGACGGAGCCCTGTTGCGGCACCTCAGGCACGAAGTCCGCGTTGAAAAGCGCCGCCAGGTGACGCACGAGCGACTCGCGCACCCCGGAGACCCCCTTCAACACGCTGTTGAGGCGCAGCACCTGCGCGACGCGCACGAGCGGGAGGGGCGTCGGCGCGCCGACGCCGACGCTGTGCGAGAGGACCAGGTTCTGCTGGAGCCGCTGCAGGTCAGCGCGCGGGATCGCGACGTTCTTCAGCTTCCCAAAGCCGGTCGTCAGGCCATAGACGACGTCGCCGCGCTCGACGCGGTCGTCCACCATGCGGCGTGACGCGCGGACGCCGTCCAGGCAAGACTCACGCACGGCGAGCTGGATGGGCTCACCGGCCAGAATAGGCGCCAGATCGTCGAGTGCGAGCGAGGAGCCATCGAGGTGCAACGTGCGCATGAGGCCGACGAGAATAGCGTCGCCCACGGCCCGATGCGCGCGCGGAGCGGGGCGACCGATCGGTCGAACAGAGGCGAGCCCAGTTCTGCGACGCGGGCAGCTTCAGCGCGCGGAAACGACGACCTCGCCGTCGTGGTACCGGAGCGCGACACTCGGCTGCCAGCCCTCCTGCGTCTTGCGCTCAACTTCGATCGCGCGCCCGCCGAGGTCCGCGACGCAGCGATAGAGCGTGATCCCCATTTCGCTCTGGCGGATGAGGGCCCACGCGCCCGCGAGGTCCAAGCGACCGGGCCCGCTCGGGGCCACCGCAGCGCGGGCGCCGGCGAGGAGGGCCCCATAACGGGGGCACGCGTGCCCGTCCGCTGCGCGCAGCCGGTGGTGGTTGCTGCATGCGACAAAGGGCTCGCCCAACCCAGGGGAGCGCGCGGTGACGCCCCCATCGAGGCCCCCGCGCCCGTCGAGCTCTAGGACCAACGCGCCCCGCGCGCCCGGGTCCGCATCCGCGTCCGTGCCCTCGGCGCCCCGCGCTGCGTCCGACGGCAGCTGGTACGCGAGCATCACGTTGCCGCCCATCGCAAACGAATGCCGCCGCAGGGCGCTCACGGCGAGCGCGCCGATCGCCGCGCTCGGCGTCAGGCTCTCGACCAGCTCCTCCAGCGCGAGGACGCGCGGCAGGCACTTCCCGCGCCCTTGGCGCGGCCCGGCGACGACGTCATGGATCGCGACGAATACGCCGCGCTCCGAGAGGCCCGTCAGGCAACCCGGTGAACCCGGCCAGCCCACGCCGATCCAGCCGGCGCGCCCGCCCTCAGGCGCGCTCACGCGGACGAACGCGTTGCGCTCGATCGCAGGCGTCGACGGATAGTCGAGGTTGCGGCCGACGAACACGTCGCCGCTCGCCGTCGCCTCGCCCCACGCCGCAAACGACGAGCAGAGGAGCCCCGCGAGGTCCGGGATCGCAGCGCACGCGAGCACGTCCGCCCCGGTGAGCTCCCGCCCGAGCGGCGCGAGCGCAGGGCCAAGCCCGCGCTCCAAGCGCGCGATCCGGACCCCGGCCGCGACCGCCCTGGACCAGCTGCGGGTGGCGCTGGGGAATTCGAATTGGCTCCGGACCGCAGGCAGGACGAGCAGGTCCCAGAGCTCCGGCCGCCCCGCGACGACGTGACCGAGCGCGAACTCGTTGAAGCACTCGATCAGCTCGTCCGCGCAGAGGTACCCCTCGGCAAAGCCGCGCTCGACCTCGTCGCCCCGCACGTGCAGCACGCGCGTCCCCGCGACGACCTCGAGCCGCCCGCCGCGCGGCGGCAAGGACCATGCCTCGAGGGCGGGCGCCTGCGCAGCCGCGGCGGACCCGACGAGCGCGTGCGCCGCGCACCACAAGAGCGCTTGGGACACCGAGCCGGACGGAGACCAACGCCCGATCGAGCGTGTCGCGCAGCGCACCATCATGTGGCCCACCATAGCGCGCCTCACGCAGCGCGTCGCCGGAGGGACCTCACCCGCCGAGCACGCGCCGGCGCACGTCCGCGGGCTGGCCGCGCAACGCGCCCTCGGGGAGCGTCCCCGCGAGCTTGGTCATAGCGGCGCCGATGTCACACGATTGCCGCCGGAGCACGTCCTGCTCCTCCCAAACCGCGTGGACGCGCCACGTGCCGTACTCGAGGTCATCGACAACGAGGGGCTCGCCCGGGCGCAGCACAAACGGGTCGAGCGGCCGCCCGTCCACGCGCACCTCGACCGGCAGCCCTTGGAATCGACCTGGCAGCTCGAGCTCCAGGGCCCCGCCCTTCGCCGGCACCTCGACGAGGTCCAACTTCAGCTCGTCGCCTGCCTTGCGCACCAGCGCCGCCGCGCGCCACCGGCCGTCGGGTGACTCCGCGGTGAGGTAGCGCCCAGAATCGATCCCTTCGTAGGCCGTCAAGCGAAACCGCCCGCGCGCATCGGTCACCGTCTCTTGGAACGCGGTCGGGACGTGCGCCAGCACGATCTCTTGCGCGTACAGCGGCTTCTTGTCGAGCGTGCTCGTGGTCACCGAGTCGCGATCAGGCGCCTCGAGCGTCACGCGCGCGTTGGCGACGACCTGGCCGCCGCGCGTCACAGTCCCGCTCAGCGCGGGCGCGGATTCGAGCGTCAGCTCCACCTGCGCGAGCTGGTCCACGGTGAGCCGCTGGTGCTTCGACACCGGCACCGCGCGCGCGCCGGGGTGAAACACGCGCAGCTGTACGACGTCCTCGGGGAGGTCCTTGATCGTGATCGTCTGGCCGGGCGGGATCTCGATCGGTGAGACGCTGTGCCAGGGGAAGTCCTTGAGCGTCATGCCGCCCGGCCCGCCGGAGCCGCCCGCCGGCATGATGAAGAGCTGCGCGGGCACCGTAGTTGTTCCCGCGTGCGTCACGTGCACCGCGAGCGACGCGCCGCGGCGCAGCGTGTACACATTGTCGTCTGGCTCGACGAAGGTCCCGCGCGAGAGGCCGAGCTCGCGCTCGATACGCGCAAAGCCGTCCTTGCGTACGCTCGTCACGACCTTGCCGACCGTGACATTTGCGAACATCGCCCGACCGTCCGGGTCGGAGTACGAGACCGTGCTGTCGACGCGCACTTCGGCGCCCTCGATCGGCCGCCCGGCCGCGTCGCGCACCGTCACGCCGACATAGACCGTCGCAGAGAAGTCGACCGCGAGCGGCGTGCGGGCCAGCCGCGCGAGCCGCACGGGGCGCTCGCTCGCGAGCCCGTTCGCGCGCACGAGCACATGGCTGAGCCCTTGCCACAGGTCGCTCGCGCCGTAGCGCCCGCGCGCGTCGGTGATGAGCACGCGGCCCTTGTTCGGGCCGGCGACAAATTCGACGGTCGCGCCCCCGACGGGGCGGCCGTCGCGCCCCGTCACGACGCCCTCGATGCCCGCGACCGCGCCTGCGCGGAACTGCATCACGTCGTCCTGGCGCGGGACGGAGGCGCGCGACGACAGCGAGAGCTCGACGCGCAGCGGGAAGACGACGTCCGTCGCGGCCTCGCCCGTCGCATTGTCGCCGCTCGCGACGCGGTCCGGCGCGACGAGGTCGGCCTCGGTCCGACCATCCCCGTCTCCACCCGTCGAGACCGCCGCCGTCGGCGGGCCGCCGGGGCCGGGGCTCAGCGGGACGACTGCGCCGCCCCGACCAGACCCCGCGCCGTCGCCGGGCGCTGGGGTGGGATCACCCGCGCCGAGATAGACCGCCAAGCCTGCGACGACGGCGACGAGAACGAGCGTGAGGAGGAGGGCGCGCGGCATGGGGGGTTGTCCTACCGATGATGGGCCCCGGGTCCCCCCCCGCGCCAGCCTGAAACTCGGATCAGCCCGCGCAATCGGGGGTGCCCTGTGGCGCCGTCGCACGCAATCCGTGCGGGAACGCTCAGGGGCCCGTGACTCGGAGCCAAGCGGTCTCGCCGGCACGAATCGTGACGAGCCACTTCGCCGCTGCCTGCGCTGGCCCCCGGGCATCGACCAAGCTGTGCTTGCCGTCGATCAGGCCGAAGACCACGTTGAACTGGGGCGCCTCGGCCAGGGAGAGCTCGTAGTCCCCTGCAGGGAGCACGCGCGCGAGCGTGACGTCGCGCCCCTCATCCAAGCGCACGCTCTCGCTCAGAGCCCCGTCCACGGCGCGTAAGCGCGCGATGGTCGGCAGGGCGCGGCCCCCAGAGCCCTCGAGGCGCACGGTGAGGCGGCCCCCGAGGTGGGCTCCGCGCAGCGAGATCCGCTCCGTACCCTCCGCGACCTCCACGCTGCGCGTGAAGGGCAACACGTCGGAGTCACCGTCCGGCTTGACATGAGCGGTCCAGTTGCCTGCCGAGAGCCGCACGTGCGGGACCCGCGACGTGCAACTGACTGAGATCCCCGTCTCCGGCTCGACGAACCGGACCTCCCACGTTGCGACCGGTTCGCCAGCCGGCGCTTCCACGGCGATGTCGACCTGTGGAGACGCCACGGGCGCGAGCACAAGGCGCACGTCGTGGAACCCGGCCCCGGCCTCGATGCGCGCCTTCGCCGACCAGCGCACAGCGCCGATGGTGGTCCCTGCGGCGAGGCTGTAGGTCGTTGGGTGGCTGAACGTCACGTAATAGAGCCCGGGCTCGTCCTTGCTCGGGCGAACGTCCGCGTCGCCAGGGCCGCCGACGCGCCATTCCCCCTCGACACGGCGCACGGCGCGCACGGCGAGCTCGACGCCGTCGGCAGGCACGCCGTCGCCATCGACGACCTGAACGCGCGCGCTCGCGATCGGCGCGGTGACCTCGAGGCCCACGGCGTCCGGCGTGAAGATCGGGCGCGCTTCGTCGTCCACGTCGACGTCATTGACATAGAGGCGATAGGGCACGGCATCGAGGCACGCGAAGCAAAAGCGCCCGTCGTCGTCGGTGACCTGGTCGTACGAAGCGCGCCCCTCGGAGTCGTCCAGCGGCGCGAGGGAGAGCAGGTGCTGCGCCAATGGAGCACGCCCGTATCCCAGGAGAGTCCCCGAGAGCACGCCGCGCGGCCTGAGCACGACGTCGCCGAAGTCGATCAGGCGGGTCCCTGCGCGACCGTCCTGCTCGACTTTGGCGACCCCATGCCGCGAGTGGCGCGCGACGACGTCGACGATCCCGAGCCGGTCGAGCGACATCTGAAAGCGCCCGGCAGGGTCCGTCTGGAGCTCGTGGAGCTCGATCTCTTGGTCGAGGCTGCCAAAGTCGATGACCCGGACATCGGCCTCGAGGACCGGCGTACCGTCAGGAGCGACGACGCGGCCGCGGACCAAGAGCGCGCGCTCCCAAGCGACGAGCTGGACACGGAGGACACCATCGACTGCGTCCGCGGCGTCGACCGTCTCGCTGCTCACCTCGTAGCCCGGCGCGCTCACGACACACTCGATGGAGCCTCGAGGCGCGCCAGCGCGGCGCAGCCGCGCGAGCCCCGGTTGCGGCACATCGAAGGTGAACGATCCGCTGCTCGCGGAGACCTCGCCGAGGTCACGCGCGCGCTCGCCGCTGTCGCTCGTACGGATGAAGTGCGCCCGCGCGTCGGGCAACGGGACGCGCTCCCCGTCCTCGTTCACGACCACGCCGACGATGCGCAGGGCGCCTGGCCGCGGCATGGCCTCGGGCGAGGGCCTGGCGCCCAACGCGACATCGTTTGCAGCGGCCGCGGCGGCCGGCGCCGCGGGGGACGGCACGGACACAAGCTCCGCGGCGCGCCGAGCCGCGTTGCGGACGCCCTCATCCGCGGACGCCGGGCTGCGCGAGCCCTCAGCGGCGCCGCCCGCAAGAGGCGCCTGACGCACACTCACGGGGTGAGCGGGCGCAGGCACAGCGTTCGGCAACGTCCAACGTGCGAGTACGAGCGCCGCGAGCAGCGCTCCGCCGAGCAAGAAGACAAAGCGGCTCATCGCCCTGGAGAGTGCCAGAGGGCCTCCAGGCGCGCCACCCTCTCGCCGTCCGGGGTGGGGCCCACGGTCCGGGCGCGCAAGCGCGGCGCTCGCCAAGCCCCGGAGGAGCTCACTCCGCGTTGCGCAAGAACGTCGCGACGTCGGCGAGGAACTCGCGCGCCCGTTCGCGGGCCTCGACGTCCGTGACCTCCGCGTCGAGGGCCGCCCCCATGAGCGCCACCCAATGCTCGCGCGCCTCAGCGTCGACCCGGTACGGCGCGTGCCGCTGCCTGAGCCGCGGGTGGCCGCGCTGCTCCATGTAGGTCGCCGGGCCTCCGAAGCGCATCACCAGGAAGTCGGCGAGCCGCGCCTCAGCGCCCGCGAGGTCGCGCGCGGGGTACATCGGGCCGAGCACCGGGTCACCGGGGACGCCCGCGTAGAACGCGCGCACCAGCGCGCGGATCGTCGGCTCGCCGAGGCGCTCGTACAGGTCCCCGACGGGGTCGATCGGAGTGTCCGACATGGTGGCTGGAGCTGGGAGGGGCGCGGAGCGAGGGGGCCGACGCGACGCTCAGAACGTCGCGCGGACGAGGGTCGGCGCTTTGGCGTCCTTGGGCCGATCTGTCGCCATGCACAGGTAGAGGTCACGGGGCCGGCTCGGGTCGGGCGGCCTAGCGGCGTCCGCCGGCGCGGCCAGCGCCGGCGCCGGTCGCTCAAGGCGAAAGCCATTGCGGCGCAGGATCGCGGCGGACGCGTCGTTCCCAGGGAAGACCTCGGCCGAGAGCGCGGCGGACCGCAACACCTCGAACCCGAGGTGGACCATCAACCCCACGAGCTCGCGCCCATAGCCGCGGCCGTGGAATGGCACCCCGAGCCAATATCCGAGGTCCCCGACATGGGGATGGTCCACGAACCGCAGCGACACCGTCCCCAGGAACTCCTCGTCCGCTCGCGCCAGCACGGCAAAGCGGTAGTTCGCGCCCGCCGGCGTGACGACCCGCCAGCGCGCGTAATCCTCGCGCAGCTCGTCGAGGTCCCCCGGCCCTTGCCAACAGAGCCAGTCGAGGACCCGCCTTTCGCGGAAGACCAGCGGGAACGCCGGGTCCGCGTCGTCCGACCTCAAGGGCCGCAGCCGCAAGTGCTCGCCCTCGAGAACGAGGTCGCTGAGGACGTGGGGGGAAGCGGGCATCGAATGCAGCAGGAGTCCGGCGCGGCGAGCCGTGTGGCGCACAAGCGCGTGAGGGAAGGAGCGCGCGCCCCCTTCGCCCACTATCCTAGCCGGCCCAGATCCGCCCGCACACCGCCCCGCACCTCCAACGACCATGTCGCAGCACCGCGTCGCCGAACTGCTCGGCGATGGCATCTCCGCCGAGCTCTCGGCGAGCGTCCATGCCATCGCAGACGTCCTGCCCTTCGACCTCGAGTTCATCCCGGCCGACCTCAGCCACGAGAACCGCGAGCGCCGCGGCCTCGGGCTGTACGACGACGTCGTCGGGCTCGTGCAAGAGGTCGGGACGGCGCTGAAGTACCCCACCGCCACCACGCGCGAGAGCCCCAATAAGGTCCTGCGCGAGCGGCTGCGCTTCGCGGTGATCCACCGCCCGGTGTGCACGATCCCGGGCCTCGCGACGAACTTCAAGTCGAAGATCGACATCGACGTGGTGCGTGTGGCGACCGGCGGGACCTACGACGACCCGGGCCGCCGCATCGGCCTCGACACGGCGGTCTCGCTGCGCGTGATCGAGCGCGGTCCGTCGCGCGCCGCCGCGCGCTTCGCGTTCAAGCTGGCGCAGTTGCGCAGCACGAGCGTCGTCTCGACCAGCAAGTACACAATCCAGCGCGCGACGGACGGCCTCTTCGAAGAGACCGTGCAGCGCGTCGCCGAGGACTATCCCTCGATCGCGTACCGCCAAGAGCTCTTCGACGCGCTGCTCGCGGGCCTCATCATGAAGCCCGAGCGCTATGCAGTCATCGTGTGCCCGAACGAGTATGGCGACTTCCTGTCAGACACCGCATGCGGCCTGATCGGCAGCGTCGGGCTCGGCGACAGCGCGAACTATGCGTTCGGCGACGACGAGCGCATCACCACCGCGATGTTCGATCCGGCCGGCGGCACGGCGCCTGACATCGCGGGCCAAGACCTCGCGAACCCGACAGCGGCGCTGCTCGCGTTTGCGAACCTGATCCGGCACCTCGGGCACCCGGCGGAGTGCGAAGCGCTGCGCGCGGCGCTCCTCGGCGCGATCGCAGACGGCGAGTGCACCCGCGACATCAAGGGCAAGCTGTCGACGACCGAGTTCACGCGCGTCGTCGGCGAGCGGCTGCGGTCGGCCCTGCGTTGAGCGCGCGCCCAGAGCTCGGGGCGGCAGCGCCTCTGGTCCCCACGCCTGGGGGCCCCACGCCTGGGGGCCCCAAGCTTGGGGGACCTGGGCGCGGTGAGCCCGCGCAAAGGGTCCCACGCCGGATCTGGTCGAGCGCTGGCCTGATGGTCGCGGGGCGCCTCTACGGCTCCGCGTGCACCGTGACGCTCCTCTGGGTCGCGGCGCAGGCGCTCGACGACGCGGCCTTCGGGCGCTTCGCGTTCTGGATCGCGGCGTTCCTCGTGCTCGACGCCGCGGTGGACCTCGGCATCGGCCAAGTGGCCGTGCAGCGCACCGCGGCTGACCCGAGCAGCGTCGGGCCGATCGTGCGCGCGGCGCGTCGTGTGCGGCTCACCACGGGCCTCATCGGCGCTGCGCTCGTGACGCTGTACGTGTTCAGCGCTGGCGAGCCCGACGCGGCCTGGATCGCAGCGGCGAGCCTCTACCCGGTGACCCACGCGCTCGAGGTCTCAACGCTCGCGTGGCGCAACGCGATCCGCTGGCGCGGGCCGGTGTTGATCCGCGCCGCGGCCGTCACGACGAGCCTGTGCCTCGTCCTCTTCGCCCACGCGCGGGGCCTCGACGGCGCCGGGCCGTACCTCGCGTCGATCGCGCTCGGCAGCTCGCTCGGCAACGTCGCGCTGCACGTGTTTGGCAAGCGGCACTTGCCGCCCGGCCCGCACCGCACCGCGGCGCTGCGCCCGTTCCTGCGCGCGGCTTTGCCGATGGGCGTCGCCGGCTTCGCGCAACAAGCGTACTTCCACGTCGACAACGTCTTCGTGCGCGCGTTCCGCGGCGACGAGGCGGTCGGGCACTACAACGTCGGCGTGCGCGTGATGTCGCTCGCGATCTCGGGCGCGGTGCTCGCGAGCAGCGCCGCGCTGCCGTGGCTGACGCGCGCGCATGCGACCGGCGAGCTGCGCGCGGCGGCGCTGCGCCTCGTCGTGCCGATCGGCGGGATGGGGCTCGGCTTGGCGGCGCTCGTGTGGCCGCTGCGTGGCCCGCTGCTCGGCGCCTTTGGGCCGGAGTTTCGGCAAGCGGAGGGCGCGCTCGGCTGGCTGTGCGGCGCGCTCCTCCTGGTGCACGTGGGCGCGCCGCTCTTGACGGCGGTCGTCGCGACCGGGCGCATGGCGCGCGTCGCGGTGATCGCCGCGACCGCCCTCGGCGTGAACCTGGCGCTGAACGCGTGGTGGGTGCCGCGCTATGGCATGGACGGCGCTGCCGCCGCGACGGTCGCGACGGAGGGGTGCGTGGCCCTGGGCGCGCTGCTCTCGCTGCCGAAGGGCCAGCAACGGAGGGCAGCGTGAACGCGCACATAGAAGCGCGAAGCCGACACCCGCGGCCGCTGCGCATCGGCCTCGACGCGCGGCCGGCGCTCGTCAACCGCGAAGGCATCGGGCGCTATACGCGCGAGCTCGTGCGCGCGCTGCTCGCGGCCGAAGGCGACGAGGAGCTGCGCTTGTTCGGCGCGACATTGGCCCCGGCGCGGGCGGAGGACGCCGAGCTCGGGCTCCCCCATCCGCGCGCGAAGCTGCGCCGTTGGCGCGTGCCGTCGAAGCTCGTCGCGCGCGGCCTCGCGCTGACGAGGCTCGGCGTCGACGACTTGCTGGGCGGGTGCGACCTCTTTCATCACACCCAGCCGAACGTCTTGCGGGTGCGGCGCGCGCCGCAGGTCTTGACGATCTTCGACGCGCTCTTTGTCGCTGACGCCGAGGGGCGCACGCGCGAGGGCGGCCCTGCGCCCGGCTGGGTCGAGCCCGAGACGGCGCGCCGCATGACTGACACGCTGCGCGCGGCGGCCGCGCGCGCGGACCTGGTGTTGACCGGCTGCGAATGGGTCGCGCGCGACATCGTCGACGCGCTGGGCGTCGACCCGGCCCGGGTGCGCGTCACGTACCTCGGCTGCGACCACCTGCCGATCCTGCCGCGCGCGGAGCCAAGCCAGCGCTACCTGTTGACGGTCGCGCGCGTCGACCCGCGCAAGAACCACTTGGGCGTACTGCGCGCGTTCGAGGCGCTCGTGCGCGAGGGGCGCGACCTGCGCTGGGTCATCGCGGGCCCGGTAGGCTGGCGCTGCGAGGCGGTCGAAGCGGCGCTCGCGGCGTCGCCGGCCCGCGCGCGGATCGAGTGGCGGCGCGCGGTGTCCGAGCGCGAGCTGTGCGAGCTCTATGCCGGCGCGGCGCTCTTCATGTGGCCCAGCTATGCCGAGGGCTACGGCCTGCCGCCCCTGGAAGCGATGCGCGCGGGCGTGCCCGTGGTCGCCTCCGACCGCACGACGCTGCCGGAGGTCCTCGGCGAGGGCGCGCTGCTCGTCGACCCCGACGATGACGCGGCGCTCTTGCACGCCGCGCGAACGCTCTTGGACGATGACGCGGCGCGCGCAGCCCTCATCGCACGCGGCCACACCCGCGCCGCGGCGCTCTCGTGGTCGCGCTGCGCCCGAGAGACGTTGGCCGCGTACCGGAGCTGCTACAGGAGCGAGCGCCATTCGGCGCGCAGGTAGCCCAGCGACTCCAGCGCAGCGATCGCGCGCGCGCTGCGCCGATAGAGGGCGCCATCGGCGAGGAGCATGCCCGTCGTGCCCCAGCGCTTGTCCCACTCGGTGCGATAGAAGCACACGTCGACCTCGGCCTTCGCCTCGGTGCTGCGCGCCGCGCGGTCGAACTCGACGGCCTCCTGCAGCGCTAGGGACAGCGCCGTGGGTCCGTCGGAGCCAGGCGTCAACAGGCCGAACTCGCGCATCAACGCCGCCCAGCCAGCCTGGTCCGTGCACCAATCGCGCAAGTAGGCCTCCAAGAACGGCGCATTGGCGGGCTCCTGCGTGAGCGCGTCGCGGCACACCTCGAGCACGCGCGCGCTCGCCTCCTCGACGCTGCCCGCGCCGCCCGCGCGCAGCTCGACGAGCCCGAGGAGCGCCGGACCGAAGCCCTCGCGTACGCCCCGCGCCAACAGCGGATCGAGCTGCGCGCGCTGCACCCCACTGGGCGCGCTCGGCTCCCGCAAGAGGCGCACGCCGACGCGCCCCAGCACGACGCCGGCGCGCAGACCCTCGACCTTGAACGGCGCCCAGAGTCGCGCCGCCTCGGCGCAGACCGTCGGCGCCTCGCGCACCGCCCGCCACAGGCGCGCGACGTCGTCGGCTTCGAGCGCGGCGCTGAGCTGCGCGATCCAAGCCATGGGATCGACCGCCGCGAGCTCGGGCAAGCGGACGCCGAGGCGCACGAGCGTCGCCTGCGCGTCGACGTCTCCGCCGGCGGCCGCCTTCGCCAAGAGCGCCTGCTCGCACGTCAACCAACCATAGGACTCCTTGAGGTAAGGGTCGTCCCAGGTGTCGACCCAGACGCGGGCAGGGTCGCGGCTGTAGCTTGCGCGGCGCGCGACGATGCGCGCGAGCCGCGCCGTCGGCGCCCCCGTCGCGGCGTCGACCCAATCCGCGACGAGCGCAGGAGCGGTCTCGTCCCCGAGCGACGCCGCGGCCTGTAGGCGCGGCAGCGCGAGCGGCGCGTTCATCGTCGAGGTCGACAGCAGCACGTCCGCGAGCGCGCGCGGGGTCACCGCCGCCGGGCCCTCTGTGAGCGCCTGCACCGCGGCCTCGGAGCCCGCGCGGACAGCGGCGAGGAAGTAGCGCTGCGCCAGCTCAACGTCGGGCACCGGCGCGGCCGCGAGGCAGCGCTCCGCGACCGCGGTGAACGTGTCCGCCGCGACCGTGTCACCGAGCTCGAGGCGCACTGCGGCCTCGTCGATCGAGCGCGTGGGCGCGGGCGGCGGCGCCGCCAGCCAGGCCGCGAGCAGCGCCGCGTCCGACGCATCGCCTGCGGCGGCGATGAGCTGCGCGAAGCGCGCGATGTCCTCGACCTGCGGGCGCGAAGCGGCGGCGCGCGCAGCGCGCCGGCAGTGCTCGAGCGCGTCCTGTGGCCCGAGCTCCGGCCAAAGGTAGCCGCGCTCGATCGACTTCGCGAGGTCCCAATCGAGGCGCGGCCAACGCGCCGCGTTCCTGTCTGCAAAGGCGCGCGCGACGTCGCGACCCGACAGCTCGGACATCCGGCCGATGATCGTGTCCTGCCACCCCGCGACGGCGCTGGAATCGAGCTCGACGTTGCTGTCGGCCAGCGCGTCCATCAAGACGGCCATGGCGGTCGCGTCGTCCTCGTGCTGCGTCAGCAACGCGGCGGCTTCAGGGTTCAGTGCCGCGTCGTCGGCGCCTAGGAGCGCGAGGCGCGCAGCAGCGCTCTCCGCTTGCTCGCGGTCCGCCGGGAGGCACCCGTGCCCGACGGTGCGCCAATCGACGAGGCGCGCGAGCACGCGCCGCGCGTCGCGGCGATACCCGGCGTGGTCCTGCCGCCGCGCGTAGGCGGTGTGGTAACGCGCCTCGAAGCTCTCGAGCAACGCGGCCGCGTGCCACGAGCCTCCTTCGGCCAGCGCGAGCAGCTCGTCGACAGCGGCCGAAGCGACGGCGTCGTCGAGCGTGCTACGCAGCGCGAGGCTCGCGAGCAGCGCGCGTACGGCGGGCTGCTCGTCCGCGCCGACGCGCGCGGGGAGGTCCTGGAGCGACGCGAGGCGCAGGCGGTTCGGCCACGCGAGCGCGTCTCGCAAGGGGTCGACGACGTCCAGCGCGGACGACGGCGCCGCGCCGAAGACCTGCAGCCACCCCTCCCGCCACGTGCGCGGCGGGATCGGCTGGACCTGCGCGACCTCGATGAGCGCGGCGACGCCGGGCCAGCCGTCCGGCGTCGTGCGCGCCGCGGCGACGAGGCGCCCCAAGATCCGGTCCAATCCCGCGCGGCGCCCCGCGTCGTGCGCGCCGAAGCCTGCGAGCTGCGCGCGCGCGAGCAGGGCGGCGCCATCGACCTGCGCCCGCGCGACCCCAGGCTGGCCTGGCTTGAAGCGCCCCGCGAGCCGCGCGAACGGCGCGAGCTCGGGCCGCGCCCCGACGCGCACGAGGTGCCGGAGGCACTCGAGCGCAGCGAGCACCTCGACTGGGCGACGCGCCGCCTCGCACAGGTCGACGTCGGCGAGCGGCGCCCACACGGCGCGCGCCTGCGCAGCGGTCGTCGCAGGGCGCGCGAGGACGGCGCGGGCGAGCAGCAAGCGCGGCAAGAACGCGCCTGTGGCCGAGGCGTCCTCGAGCGCCTCGCGCGCGCTGCCAGGCAGGCCGCTGGCGGACCAGTCGCGCTCGACCATGAGCGACGCGAGCCAGAGCCGCGCTTCGTCCGCGAGCGGCGGGGCGCCACGCTCAACCGCGGCGTTGAAGCGCTCCGCCGCGACCTTGGGATTGGGGGCTGCGCCGACCCCGTAGAGCGCCGCGAAGCCCAAGGCGAGCTCGCGGCGCGTCGTGAGCCGAAGCAGGCCGGGGTGTTCCTCCGCCTGCGCGAGGGCCTCCGCGGCCTCCAGGGGCGCGAAGCGGCCCGCGAGGCCGTCGAGGTGGACCTCGGCGAGGACCTCGAGCGCGGGGAACCAGTTCGCTTGCGCGGCCGCGCCCAAGAGCGCGAGCGCGCGCTCGGGGGCCGCCCCGTCGTCCGCGCGCAAGAGGTGGAGCGCGAGCACGACCTCCGCGGGATGGTCCGGCCCCTCGGGGTCCTGGAGCAGCCGCTCGAGCAGCTCCCGGCCCCGAGCGCGCTCGGCGGCGTCGCTGCCAGGCCCGAGCAGGACGGCTGCGAGCCACGCGCCGGCGAGGTACTCATGGCGCGCGCATGCGCGCTCGAAGCAGAGCACCGCGGACGCGCGCGCGTCGGCGCAGCCGGAGAGGGGCGACGGCTGCGCGCCGAGGCGCACATCACGACCCGCGTACCAGCCGCCGAGCAGGAGCAGCGCGCCGACGTGGCCGCTGCGGGCGTGGCCCCAGAGGCGCGCGCGGCGCGCGTCCGGCCCTGCGTCACGCGCGAGGTCGTCGCAGAGGGCCGCCAGCGTCGGGCTGTCGCCCTCTTCGTTCGAGTAGAACGCGATCAAGCCGAGGTCGAGGCCAAGGTAGGCCGCCGCGCGCAGCACATCGAAGAGCCGTTCTTCGGGCGACCCCACGAGCAGGACGTCGCCGCGCCCGACCTCGCCACGCTCGAGTATCCACGCGGACTCGAGCGCGGCCTCGGCGTCGAGCTGCTGGACACGCGCGGTGAGCTCCGCGTACCTCGCAGCGATCGAGTCTGCGCGCCGGACGCGCGCTTCGTAGGCCTCCCATGCGCGCGCGCGCGCCGCCTCGTTGGCTTGCTCGCGCGCGGCCGCGACATCGGCGGCCCACTGCTGTTCGCGGGCGCGTTGACGTGCCTCGCGCTGCGCAATGAGCTCATCGAACGGATTGTTCGGGCCGGAGAACGACGGCGTGCGAAAGCGCCCCGACGCGGCGTCGTTCAACATGTCGGTCGCGATGCGCTGCGCGTCGCTCGCGCCGGCGGAGCTCTGGTAGTAGGTGCTCTGGGCCGGCGCCGGCGCGACGAGGGCGCCGACGAGCACGGTGAGGACGACAATGGAGAGTCGCAGCATGCGCGGATCGGTGGTCGAGGTCCGACGGGCACACGCATGGCATGGTGTGCCGGCCGTGGTGTGAGAATCTATCGGACGTTCTGCTCCTTTGGATCGCGCGTCGGTCGGCCCCCGGCGCGCTGTCCGAGGTCGTCCACATCCTGGGCGCGGGCCCGGGCGCGGCGGTTGAGACGCACCCCAGCGTCATCTGGGATCCCCCAGCCTCTGCTCGCGGTCCTACGCCAGAGGCCCCTGCGTGCGGGCCGTCCCGGGTCGCCGCGCTGGCTGCCCCGGACCCGTGCCCCAAGGTAGGCCCAGGCTGGTTGCCAGGAGCCCGCGTCTCTTTCCGGGCAACTCCCCGAGTATTCGACCAATCGTTCCACTCAAACGGAACAGCGCGGAATACGCTCGGGGGTGCGCGGCTCATCTACGAGCCGAACGAACTCTAGATCTTGCCACGTAACGGATGAAACGAACCTCCTCTCTCGCTTCGGTTGGGCTCTTGCTGGCCCTCGCCCCGGCCGCGCTCGCGGACCTCACCGCCTACTCCCAGGACTTCGAAGCGCTCAACGCCGCTGACGCAGGCGCCTTGACGGCCGCCGGCTTCACCGTCTTTGCCAACGTGTTCACGCCCGGCGGCGGCTACCTGTACGGATATGGCGCACCGGCCCCGAACGGTGGCCCGGGCTTCTCGCAGATCGTGACCGGCGCGGGCGGCGCCGCCCAAGGCGCTCAGCAGCTGAACGTCTACAACGACTACAACAACGGCGACCACGTCAACGGCAACTTCATCGACGCCCTCGTCTACCGCGAGCAGCCGGTCGGCGCCGCGAACGTCGGGCAGACCTGGACGATGTCGTTCGACTACCTCCGCAACCCGGTCGTCACGAACGGGCAAGGGTCGGCGACGATGTTCGCCTTCGTGAAGGTGCTCCAGAGCTCGAACGGCTCATACGCGACGCTGGCCGAGCAGTTGTTCGAAACGACCGCCGTGTCGACCTCGACCTGGGGTTCGACGACGATCGACTTCGTGATCGCGCCCAACTTCGCCGGTGAGCTCCTGCAGTTCGGCTTCCGCAGCTACGCGACCAACTACGACGACACGAGCGTCCTGTACGACAACCTCTCGTTCTCGCAGACGAGCGGCCCGATCCCGTCGCTGACGCCCTACAGCCAGGACTTCGAGGCCCTCAACCTCGCGAGCCCGGACGCGCTGTGGCAAGACGGCTATCGCATCTTCGCCAACGTCCGCGACCCGCTGGGCAACTTGCTCTACAACTACGGCGTGTTCAACGCCCCGAACGGCGGCGCCGGCTTCTCGGCGATCGGCACCGGCGACGGCGGCCCCTTCCAGGGCGCGCAGTACCTGAACGTCTACAGCGACTACAACAACGGCGACCACGGCAACGGCAACTACATCGAAGCGCTCGTGTTCCGCGAGCAGCCCGTCGGCGTGGGCGCGGTCGGCCAGACGTGGCGCCTCTCGTTCGACGTCCGCCGCAACCCGCTCGTCACGAACGGTCAAGGTGACTCGACGATGTTCGCATTCATCAAGGTCCTGCAGAGCTCGAACGGCACGTACGCGGACCTGGCTGTGGTCGAGCGTGAGGTGACGGGCGCGACCGAGGCCGAGTGGGCCTCCTTCGCCCTCGACCTGCTGGTCGACCCGACTTACGCAGGCGAGCTGCTGCAGTTTGGCTTCCGCAGCGTCGCGACGAACTACTTCGACACCGGTCGCTACTACGACAACATCTCCTTTGCGGAGGTCACGTCTCCGGGTCTCGGCCAGGTCATCTGCCTCGGCAACCCGATGTCGACGGGCAGCGGCGCGCTGTTGACCCTTACGGGCAGCGACGTCGCGGCGGACAACAACCTGACGCTCTCTGTGTCCGGCCTCCCGACAAACTCCTTGGGCTACTTCCTGACCTCGGACGCCTCGTCGATCATTTACCTCGCGGGCGGCAGCCAAGGCCACCTCTGCATCGCGTCGCCTGCGATCGGGCGCTATGCGGGGAACATCCTGAACTCCGGCGGCGCGGGCCAAGTCAGCCTCCCGATCAACCTGACGTCGATCCCGACGCCGACGGGCAACGTAGCCGCGCTCGCCGGCCAAACGCGCAACTTCCAGTACTGGTCGCGCGACATGGTCGGCGGCGCCGCGACGTCGAACTTCTCGAGCGCAGCGAGCATCACGTTCCAGTGAATTCACACCGACGCTGCGCGCCGACCCCGGGCTTCGGAAGGTCGGGCGCAGCGGCTGGTAGGCATGCGTTGCGAGGGTTGGGTACGGTACCCAACCCTCGCGGCGCACCTAGGATGGTCGGAGCTCGCCGGGTGCTGCGCATCAATCCGCGCGCCGATCGAGCGCGCGCTGACGGAGGAAGCGCTCGTGCAGCGCCGCGGCTTGCTCCGGGGAGTCGCGCGCGACGTCGTTCGACTCGCGAGGGTCCGACGAGAGGTTGAACAGCTGCCAATCCGCGCCGGTCTTCGGCTCGTCGCGGCCATAGTGCACGACCTTCCACGGCCCAAAGCGCAGCGCCCAGCGCTGGCTCGCGCTGCTCCACAGCCAATACATGTCGCGCGCCGGTAACGGCGCGCCGCCGAACAGCATCGGGCCCAGATCGACGCCGTCGCCCGCGGCCGGCTGCGACGTGCCTTGTCCGACTAGGCGCGCCAAAGTCGGGAGCCAATCGACGCAGTGGATCGGCGTCGCCTCAAGGCGCGGCGCGAGGCGCTCGGGCCATACGGCGAACCCAGGGACGTGCACGCCGCCCTCCCACACATCGGTCTTGATGCCGCGCATCGGCAGCGGCTGGTTGAAGTCCGTCAGCTTCAAGTCGTCCGGGTACGCGCCGCCGCCCCAGCTGCCTTGCGGTCCATTGTCGGAGGTAAAGAGCAGCAACGTGCGCTCGGCTTGACCCGAGCGCTCGAGCGCATCGACGACCCGACCGACCGCATGGTCGAGGTGGTGCACCGCTGCAAGGAACAGGCGCTTCTCGGGGTCGGGCTCGCTCTGGATCAGCCCCGCAGGGTCGTGGAACCACTCGATCTCATCTTCGTTGAGCCACCGCGTGGGGTCCTTGGGGTCGAGCTGCGTCGGGCGCTCCGTGAACCTGCCGCGCTCATCCAACGGTGTATGCACGGACTGGAACGGCAGGTAGAGGAAGAATGGCTGCGCGCGCGGCGCTTCGATCACGCGCACGGCCTCGTCTGCGATCAGGTCGGTCGCATGCCGCCCATTCTCGGCGCCCTCAATCAGCGTGTCGTCTCGATGCCAGGTGTCCGCGAACTCTCCCGCGCGATAGCGATGGTCGTACATTCCGACGGCGCCCGCCAGCGAGCCGTAGCTGCTGTCGAAGCCGAACTTGAGCGGTCCATGCGCCGGCGACGAGCCGAGGTGCCACTTCCCTGCCAGGTGCGTCGTATACCCCGCCGCGCGGAACATGCTCGCGAGCGTCGGCGTCCCGAGCGGAAAGGCAGGCTCGTTGCTCGCCTGCTGCGCGTGCGGACCGAAGCGGCTCGGATAGCGACCGGTCAGCAGCGCGACGCGCGTCGGCGTGCACTGCGGCATCACGTTGTTCTGCGCGAAGCGCACGCCGCGCGCCGCGAGCGCGTCGATGCGCGGAGAATAGACCTTTGGATTGTGGTAGCCGACGTCCGCCCAACCCTGGTCGTCCGTGACGATGAGGACCACGTTGGGCCGCGGCGCTCCGGCGTGCTCTTGCTCGAGCGGGAGACGTGACCCGGCGCCACGCGCGAGCCCAAGAGGGAGGGAGAGGCACGCGAGCAAGCGGCACGCGGCGAGCAGCGACGCTGCGAGACGGCGCGGCGGCTCCGGCGCCCATCGACAAGGAGTGCGGTCCATGCGCCCAGTATGGCGCTTCGCGCGTCAGCGCCCCATGGCCTTCGCGACGAGCGCGGTCACTTCACCGGCGCGCACCTCGAACGTCATTGGGGCGAGGCTCCACGCGCCGCTCAGTCCGCGCAGCTCATAGCGGCCCGCCGGGAGCGCCTCTTCCAGCGCATTCGACGCGCCGAGGCGCAGCGCCCCCTCGACGGCCGCAAAGGTCCCGAAGCCCTCGCCGGCCTCGAGCTTCGCGACCCCAGTGAACCCTCGACGCTCGCCCCCGGGGCCAAGAAGCTCCATGGGCAGCCAAGGCGCCGCCCGCGGGTCGAGCTCGCTCTCGGCCCCCAGCTCGATGCGGACGCGCCCTCCGACTTCGAAGGTGATGGGCTCCTCCAACGTCGCGCCCGACGTCAACGCGACGCGGCGCTCGACCGTCTGCACGTACTCGCCGAAGTACGACGCAGGCCCGCGGTCGTCGGTCGGCCCAAGGCGCGCGCGATAGACGCCGGGCGCGATCGAACCAAACCGATAGGCGCCCTCCGAGAGCGTCGCCCGCAGCTCCCGCGCGGCGCCCCCCGCGCCTTCAGGCGTGAGGCGCAAGCGCACATTCGAGAGCGGCGCCGAGTCCCGCGTGACGCACAAGACCCAGGCGCTCGCGCGCGAATCAGGTAGTTCGATCCGGCGCGTGGCCAGCGCGCCTCGACCCGCCGCGGTCCATTGCGCCGTGACCGTCGCGCCGCCAATAGAGCGAACCGACAGCGCGTAGTCGCTCGTGAGGTCGCCGACGACGCGGACACGTCCCGCGCCGTCCGTCACGGTCTGCTGGACGCCGAGCTCGCCCTCCTCGCCGCGCGCAAAGGACCACGCCACTTGGGCCTCAGCGACGGGTCCCTGCGGATCGACGACCTCGACGGTCAGGAGACAGCGATCGTCCCAGAGCACGACCTCCGACGCGGGTGACTGAACGATGCGCGGAGCGCGCAGCGGCAGCAGCGCCGCGGCCGCGACGCCGTGGACCTCGAGCTCCCACTCCGCGACATCGAGGCCGGCGAGCACAAAGCGGCCGTCGGCGGCGATGGGCGCGGTCTGATGCGCAGGCGGCGGTCCACCACGGAGGACCGCGAAGGAGCCGACGTTGGCGCGCGTCACGACGGTGCGCGGAGGCGCAGCGCCGTCGCTCCCACCGCGGCGCAAGGCGTGGACCAGGAGCTGTTCCAAGGGCTGTTCGCGCCCTCCATCCGGGAGGTGAACGACGCCTGAGATCTCGGCGGTGCCGAGCTCCAAGAGGACATCTGGGAGCTCGAGGAGCTGCGTCGCTTCCAGCTCCACCCAGAGCTCACACGGCAGGGTCGCAGGCGACGTCACTCGCATCCGGTGCAGCCCTTGCGCGGTGGTCTGAACGCGATAGCGCCCCTCCGGATCGCAGTTCGGTCCCCCGCCGAAGGCGCTCCCTGCGATGGGCATCCCGCGCTCGTCGGTCAGCTCAATGCAGACGGACCGCGGGTCGATGCCGCGCGGGACCCTGACGCAGCCCGCGATCGAGCTCGCGCCCCTCGGCGCCAAGACGCAGCCGAGGGTGATCGGTGCGCCCTTCGCAGCCGCGGCGACGTCGACGCGGACGACCTCGACCTCGTCGAGGTATCGCGGGTGGAGCGCGTGCACATTCAGCTCTCTCGCGGACCAGCCGCTCGGCGCCCACTGCGGCGCCGCGAGCAGCGCGCCGACTGCGGCGCGCGCGCGCCCCTCGTCGTCGAACATCGCCGTGACACGGCCCTCTCCGCCGGGCCCGTCGACCGCGAGCTGGAACTCTCGTCGGCGCGCGGGGTAGACGCCCACGAGGCGCGCCGTCAGGGTGACATCGAGCGTCGCTGGCGTCAGGTCGAGGGTCAGAGGGCCCTGCACGCCGCCCAGCGTCGCGCCCTCGACGCGCGCCTCCGCGCGGGTCGGCGCCACGGCGGCTGCGTCGTCGTCCGCGGAGCCGCGCGAGGGCGGGGCCAGGGAGCGCGTCACCGGGGCCTCGGCAGGCAGCGCCTCCCGCGCGGGGCGAGCAGGCTGACGCCAAACGGCCCAGGCCCCGAGCGTGGCGCACACGATGACGAGCGCAGAGACCGACTTGACAGACATGAAGAGTCCTCCGATGGAGCTGAGCGCAAAGCCCGTCGCGCTCGCGGTAGCGGCCAGCTCGGACGCACGTTCGACGACGACGCGCCTCAGGGCCGCCTCGCCGCGCGTGCCGGCCAGCACCGTCGCGCCGGCGACGAGGCCGTGTGGCAGGGAGCGCCGCAGGTGATCGAGGCCACGCAGGAGCTGCGTGGCGACTGTGCCAGGCGTACGGCCGAGGCGGACGGCGATCTCCACTGGACGCCGACCGTCCAAGAGGTGCTGCCGCAGCACCTCGCGGTAGAGGTCAGGGACGCGCGAGAGTGACTCGGTCAGCGCCGCGTCGCGCTCGGCGGCGAGGAGCAGCACGTCTGGGGCCTCGCTCTCACGCGGACTCAGCCGCGCGACGTCCGGCGTGCGGGCTGCGCGCCGGCGCGCCTTGCTCGCTTGCCGCGCGAGGATGCCGACCAAGTAGGGCATCAGGCGCGCGCCGCGCCGGTAGCCGCGCGGACGCTCGAGCAGCGCGAGGAAGGTCGTCTGGACGAGGTCCTCGGCGTCGCCGACCGTGGGCGCGAGACGCACCGCGAGGGACAGGAGCTCCGGCGCTGCGAGGTCGAACACGGCGCCGAACGCCGCGGCGTCGCCCTCCGCGCGATAGCGTTCGAACTCTGCCTCGAGGTCGGTCTCGTTCACGCCTACTCTTACCGCGACCGGCGCGAACACGACAAGAAACCGCCAAAGATGCCCGTCTGCCCCCTGCCCGACGACGGCCCCGCTCAGCCGCGGCGCGGCCCGCCCTTGAACAGCGGCAGGATCGTCGGCTCCAGCTTGCGGTACAGCGCAGCGGTCGCCCGCACGTCGCGCAGGCAATACTCGCCGATATCCTCGATCCGCCCGTCCCGATAGGCCCGCGCGACCTGGCTCCCGTCGATCGACCCCTTCGGCGACTCCACGTCAAAGCGGCGGCACCAATAGTCCAACGAGTAGCTGGGCCAACGGGAGCCATGGAAGTCGAGCGCGTCCATCAGGTCGCAGTGCTCCGAGATGTCGTAGCGATACCCGACGAGGTCGCGCCGAGCGGGCACGCCGAGCTGCGCCGACCGGATCATCAACATCGGGCCGTCGTACGAGCGGCCGTTGTAAGTGACGAGGCGCGGCGCGCGGCGCGCCTTGTTCGCGCTCGTCACGATGTCCCAGAACTTCGAGAGGAGCGCGCGCTCGTCGCCGCGAAAGATCTTCGAGTCAGGCACCTTGGCCCAGTCGTGCTCGCCAAAACCAGGCTCCGCGCGACGCGCGGCATCGTCTTCGTGCGCTTGGTCGCGGTCGTCCTCGTCGCCCTCGAGCAGCAAGAGCCCGCGGTTCGCCTCGACGAGCCAGATGCCGATCGCGACGACCCGCCCGAGGCCCGGATAGAGGCCGGTTCGATCCGGCACGGCAGCCCGCCGATCCGCGTCCTTCTCGCGCGCAAGCAGGTATCCCCGGGTGATCTCATCGACCTCCTCCCAGGGATACCCCGCGACCTCGATGTCGTAGACGAGTGTGTAGCCTTGCCCTGCGCTCATGCTGCGACAGGATACGACCTGTCGCCCGCGAACGCGCGGCGCTGAGCGCGGTGCCGCGCGAGCGCCCTCGCGCGCTGCATCCAAGCGAGCGCAAACGCCGCCAAGATCCAGCTCATGCCCGCCAGCGCGTGACCGAGCGTCGGCGGCGGGAGCTCGCTCGGGTCGAGCGTGCCACAGGCGCCGAAGCCGCCGAGGCTCGGGAACTGGATCTCCTGCTCGAACTCATAGGCGCTGCTGAGGAGCGAGCCCTGCCCGGTCTCCGAGTCACGCACGAGGACCGTCGTCGACATCGACTGGCTCGCCGGCGTACGGACGAGGAGCGTCGTGGAGTCCACGAACTGCACAGAGGCCGCCGCGATGCCGCCGACCCCCGACTTGGGGTTCGCGCCAAAAACGACCTCCGTCTCAGGCGAGAAGCCCACCCCCATCACCGTGATCGTTTCGCCCCCAGAGGGGCTCCCGCTGTCAGGCGTGACGTTGGTAAGGACCGGATCCGCCTTGGCGACGTACGTGAAGGCCGTCGAGGCCACGAGGCCGCCAGGGTTGCTCACTTCGACGACGTACGGGCCGCCGACCACGCCGGGCGACGTCACGATCGTCATCTGCGTCGGGGAGTCGATCGTCACGTTCGGTTGGACGACGCCGTCGATCGTGACGAGCGCCCCAGGGATGAAGTCCTCGCCCGCGAGGATGATCTCCGTGCCGCCCGAGGCAGAGCCGACGAGCGGGAACGTCGAAGCGATCACGGGCGGAGTGGAGACGGTGAACGCATCGTTCGCCCGCCCCTCGACGCCAGACTCGTCGATCACGACCACATCGAGCGCGCCGCCCATGGTCGCCGCCGTCGTCAACGTGATCGTGTTCGCGTCGACGACCGTGCATCCGTTCGGGAGGCCGTCGACGTAGATCTTGTCGCCGATCACGACCCGCGCGCCGGAGCGGAACCCCGTACCGGTGAGCGTGACGAAGTCGCCGCCGTCCGCGTCGCCGACCGACGGAGAGACATCGGCAACCGTCGGGTCCGGCGGCGTCAGCTCGAGCGCACCGGTGAGTACATCGATGTCGCCGGCGGCCGTCGTGACGACCAAGTCGACGTGCCCGAACGCCGCGCCTGGCGGCACCGTGACGTCGAACTGCACCGAGGTGCCGAACCAAGCCGTCGGCGTGATCGTGATCGAGGGGTCGCTCGCCGCGAGCGTCGAGCCGACCACGAGCCCAGTGCCCCGGACAAGCCGCGACACCGTCTGCCCAGTGATCGCGCGCAGGGGATAGTCGTCCGCGACGCGCCCGATGCTGACTGCGACGTCATCGACGACCTCACATGTGCCGAGGCTCGCGCTCGAGCCCGCGCTCACGGAGAGCGTGCCCAGGATCGTCGAGCCGAAGTCGGTCTCGATCGTCTGCCCGCCGCCGAGGTTGCCGCCGCCGACCGGATAGTCGAGCGGGTCCGCGTAGACCGTGTAGTCGCCCGTCGCGAGCGCGCGCAGCGTGAAGCCCCCCAAGCTGTTCGACAGCGTCGCGCCCGCGAGCCGTCCGTTGGCGTCGCGCGCGACGATGTGCGCGCCCTTCACGACCGAGCTCGTGCCTTCGCGCACTACGGTGCCGAGGATCTGCCCGAACGATTGGCTCGGGTACATGTCGCGCGCGCCGCGCTCATCATCGATCGACAAGCTGCGATGCAAGATGACCGTCGAGTCGACGTACGGGTACATGGAAGCGCCTGCGCACCCCGAGTGGTCGAGGCCGATCAGGTGCCCAAGCTCGTGGGTCGCGACGTCCTGGATATCGAAGCGCCCGAGCTGACCCGACGTCGTAAACGAGAAGTTCTTACCGTTGAACAGGACGTCTGCATCGATGATCTGGCCGTTCGTGTAGAACGAGACCGGCGTGATCGCGACAATGCCGCTCGAGCCAGGGAAATAGCCCGAGCTGTTGTCTTCGTCGAACGCGACGAGGTGCAGGTCCGTCGACGCCCAATCCATGCGCGCTTGCTGGGCGCTCGACTGATTCTCGACGAGGGTGAGCGCGCTGCCGTCGACTGCGTTCCAGGCCGCGATCGCATTGCGGATCGCCGTCTCTTCGCTGCCGTCGTTGATGTTGTCGGAGCCGTCCGATTGGATGACGACCGAGATGTTCGAGGGGTTCGACCAGAAGAGCGAAGCGCCAGTCGTGGGGTAGACCAGCCTGACATGCCCGCCAACGGTCGCCGCAGTGACCGCCGCTCCGAGGAACCAGAGCAGCGGCTGGTGGGGACGCTGGCGCACGGTCAACGCTCCTCGTCGTTGGAGAAGTACTCTCGGCGGGTGACCGCCGCAGGCTCGTCGACTTGCTTGGCCGGCGCGTCGACGCGCTTCGACTGCGTCGCGGCCTCGAGCTGCGCGACGAGGTCGGCATAGTCGAGCACCGAGAGCCCCTCACCGCCGGTGAGCGAACCTGCGCTCGTCGCGAGCGTCAGGTGCTCGCCCGTGCGCACCGCCCGCTTCTCGCCCTGGGCATCGGCGACGATCCGGTACTTGCCCTGGCTGAGCCCCGTCGGTACGCGCATGCCGGACGCGCTCGCCTCGGTGAGCATCAGCACGACGTCTTCCCCGGGGGTCAAGCTCGGCATGCCAGGCATCATCATCGCCTTGCCGTTGGCGAGGACACCGCCGGGCAGGCGCACGGTGCGCGTCGGCTGGTCCTCCCCCCACCACGTGCGGTCGACGGCGATCTCCCAATCGGTGTAGATCGCGCCCTCGGGCGACTCGGCGCTGTGCCCGCCCAGGACCTTGCCCTCGAGGACGAGGCCGGAAGCCTCAACGACCTCGCCGAGGTCCATCTTGAGGGCGGTGCCGGCCTCGGTTTCGGCCGCGGGCTTCTGCGCGAACGCAGAGACGAGGATCCCGACGGCGAGGCCCGAAGAGATGAGCAGGACGTGACTGGAGCCCATGGTGAAACGGCGTTGGGGCGAGAGAATGGCGTACGAAGTGCGCGCGACAGGACGCGCACATGCCCAGGGTCGTCGCGCCACCCCGGCGGCCTTGAAGCGCGAATGCAAAATCCTGGAATCCAGCCTAGAGAAGGCGCAGATGAGACATCGCTCGCGCGAAGGGTGAGGTAACGTTGGAGGCCGCCCGGGCCCCGCTCCGCTCCCCAATGGACGCCACTCGACTCCTAGAACGCCTCTGCGCACGCCATGGCCTCAACCTGGAGGACGGCGTGGCGCTCCTGCCCTTGGTCGAGCGCGCGCTCGTCTCGCCCAAGGACGTGCGCGACCGCATCTTGACCCTGATCGAGACGAACCTCGCGCGGCGCGCCGAGGGACAGGGGGAAGCGACGATCGACCAGCTCGAGCACGACCTGGACGACGAGGTCCTGCGCGCGGTCGCGAAGACCCTGCATGCCTGGGAGCCGTCCCAGCGGGTGCGCGAGTTCGGCGCGGATGCCCCCGAGGGCGAGTCCGACGCGGGCCCGACCGGCGGCCTCGACCTGCCGGGGGGCCTCGGGTTCTGAGCGCGGCGCTGCGGCGTATGGACCTATGACGCGGCCCCGGCGCCCCTTCTCGAAGGGCGCCGGGGCCGTCTCTTATGGGCCGTCAGCTTGGCGCGCGTTCCACACACGCCGGTCTCTGTGTCAGCGGCCGTCGCCGCGCTGCTGCATGCGCTCGATCGCGCGCGTGAGCTCGCGGATCTCGTTGCGGAGGTCCGCGTTCGGGTCGTTGTCGCCGCGGCCGGGTTGGCCGGGCGTGCCGCGCATGCGCTGCATACGCTCGCCCATCTCGCCTCCTCGCCTCGGACCCTCTTGCTGGCCCTCTTGCTGACCCCGCTGCTGCGGCTCCTGCGCGCGGCCGTTGTTGCGCTCATCGCCCGGGCCACGGTTCGCACCCTGACCCTGCTCGTTCCCGCGACCTTGGCCGTTGCCACGACCTTGGGCATTCCCACGACGCTGGTCGCCGAGCATCGCGCGCAGCTCCTCCATCTCACGCTGCATGCGCTCGATTCGATTCTCGAGCTCCATGATACGCCGCTCCATGTGAGCGTTCTGGCCCTCGACGGACAGGCGCTGGGCCCCGTCCTTGGCGCCGAACAACATCGCGCGCGGCTGCGCAGGTGTGCCCTTCGGACCGCCCTCCTCGACGGTAAAGAAGTTCTGGCCCTTGAGTCGCATCTGTCCGACTTCGTGGCCCTCGTCGTTCAGCTCGATCACGAACTGCTCGAACTCTGACCCGCCCTCTCTCGTGACGTCTTCGAGCTCACCGAGTTCGAGCTCCGAGCCATCGAGCTTGAACGTGAAGCCGTGGCCGTTGTCCTCCTCGACCCAACCAAAGGCGTCCGCGCCAAGCTGGCCCGGATCGACCTCCTCGCCGTTCACCCACACCTTGACCTGCGCCTTGCCGTCGCCGTCCTGGCGCACTTCCTTGCGGACCTCGACGCCGCGCGGCTGCGCGAGGCGGACACGACGCTCGCCGGGCTCGACCACGACGACCTGACCGCCGTCGGCCTGACCATCGGGACGGAGCATGCGCATCCGCACGCGCTGTCGCGGTTGGCCCTCGGCGCGACGCTCATGCCCTTCGTGCTCGTGCTCATCGTCGTCATCGTCGTCGTCATCGTCGCCGTGCTCATCGTCGTCGTCGTGGTCGCGGCCCCGCACATCGTCGTCGTCATCGCCATCGTCATGCCCCTGTGCGCGGTTGTCGTCGTCAACACGCAGGCCACGCAGCGCTGTGCGCCCCTGAAGCGGCGCGGCCACAACGGCCCCGCCGCGGGTCCCGAGGGTGATCTCCTTGGTGAGCGTCTCGTCACCACGGGCGATCGTCAGCTTCACGACTGCGCCAGGCTTCATGCCGCGCACCGCGGATGTCAGCGCCTCCGAGGTTTCGACCGCCTGGCCGTTCACCGAGACGATACGGTCCCCGGCCTGGAGGCCGCCAAGCTGCGCGGGCGCGCCATCGACGAGGCCAGCGACGCTCGCCCCCTTGGCTTCACCGTTGGTCAGCTGCACGCCCAGGAAGCCCTGCTGGGCGGCCTGCTGGAGCGCCGGAACTACAGCCCCTGGGGTCGCGAGCAACATCGGGGTAGACGTCGGTGTCGACCGAAGGACCTGCACCTCGCTCGACTGCGTGCTCGCAGCGGGGGTCTCATCGACGTGGAGGACGCGCGGGGCGGACTGGGCCGCGACGGCGCCCATCGACAGGGCGCAAGCGGCAAGGTGGAGAAGGTGGGTGGTCTGCATAGCGATTCTGTGCCTATCGGCCGGGTTTCATCCAAACTACGGCGCGGGCCGGCGTTGGTTTGGCTGGATGGGGTGAAAGCCCCGTAACAGACGGCGGGCGCGCCTCCCTAGATGGGGAAGCGCGCCCGCCTCGCTGGCTCGGCCTCGCTGGCCCGGCCTCGCTGGCCCGGCCTCGCTGGCCCGGCCTCGCTGGCCCGGCCTCGCGCTGGCCCGGCCTGCGCGGGGCTCACCTGCGGCGCCGCGACTTCTGCTGCTTGGGCTCCATCTCGACCTCGAGCGGCGCCGCCGTGCCGTCCTCGGCCACGACGACGGACGCGGTCCGCGAACCGAGGGTCTCGTGCCAGAGCTTCACCTCGTAGGTGCCGGCTGGGAGGCCCTCCAAGCGGAACGAGCCGTCGGGGCCGGTCAGCGCCCAATGCGTCGCCTCGGTCACGACGACCCAGGCGGACATCCACGTGTGCATGTCGCAGGTGACCTTGATCGACTCGGCCTCCTTGTGGACGCGCTCCAAGTGCTGGCCCGCGGGCACCGTCTGGTTCAGCGGATCGTTCATCAACGTGATCAAGTGCACGTTGTGCGCGGTCGCGTCCGAGTTGAGGTACTTGACCTTGGCCCCCTTCGGCACGACGAGCACGTGCGGCGAGAAGTGGCAGCCCTTCTGGTCCATCTCGTAGGGCGCGTCGGGCACCGTCACCTTGGCGTCAGGGACCGTGACCGTCACGACCACGTTGGCGATTCCACGCTTCTCGTCGATGAGCAGCGAGGGGTCCACCGCGTCGACCTTCGCGCCGGGCGGGCAGCACCCCTCGGCCTGGCGCTCCTCGATCTTCAGCGGCTTGGCCTCCGGCAGCTCACCCTTGAAGCGGACGACCCCCGTGACCGCGGGCTTTGGCTTGGCCTCCGTCGCGGCGGCATCTTGCTTCGACGCAGCGCCGTCGTCAGCGGCGAAGAACGGCCGCGCCATGGCGGGCGCGGCGAGCGCGACACAGACGAGCGCGACGAGGTGACGGCCCCGCGCGTTCGCAGAGGCCGGCGCAGAGCGAACAGACTTGAACTTCATGGTGTCAGGGTACCTCAACGAACGAAGCGGTGGCGCGCGAGGCGCCCGGGCCGGGGCAGCTCACCGACGAGCGGCAACGCGTAATCCAAGAAGGTCGGAGAGACATCGCAGTCTCCGAGCAGGAGGTCCGCGGACATGCAGCGCGTGCGCTGTGCGACGTCCTCGAGCTCGATCACCTCGTAACGTGGGCGATACGCGCCGGAGCTCAGGTCGCGCTGGATCGCGATGGACCCGTGCGGGCGCTCACCGCTCGTCGCGACGCGCACGGCGACGTGGCCGACCTCGCGCGCCTCGCGGGCGTCCTGTTCCGAGACCACGCCGAAGTAGCTGCGCTGGAGGTAGCCGTAGGTGTCAGCGCGGACGCGCTTCGCGGCGGGCACCCCCTCCTTGATCCACGCAGCGAGCTTGTCGCCGAGCGCGCCCGTACCAGACAACTGCACGTTGCCGTGGCTGTCGACCTCACGCTGGCCGCTGGCGCCGACTTCGGCGACGAGCGTGCCGTCCGCGAGGTGGATGCCCTCGGACACCGCGATGACGCAGCGGCCATAGTCCGCCACGCAGGCGCCGACGCGGCCCAAGAACGAATCGATATCGAACGCGACCTCCGGCACGTAGATCAGGTGCGGTCCGTCGCCGTCGACCGTCCGCGCGAGCCGCGCGGCCGCGGTCAACCAGCCCGCGTGGCGCCCCATGATCACGTCCACCTTGACGCCGCCGAGGCTGCGATTGTCGGCGTCGACGCCCATCATTGCCTGCGCGACGAAGCGCGCCGCGGAGCCATAACCAGGCGTGTGGTCCTGGGCCGCCAGGTCATTGTCGATCGTCTTGGGGACGTGGAAGAGTCGCACCTCGTAGCCGCGCGCGGCGGCCGCGTTGTTCAGGAGGAACGCCGTCTCCGCCGAGTCGTTGCCGCCGATATAGAAGACGTAGCGGATGTCGTTCCGCTCGAGCGCGTCGACGATGCGGGCGCAGTCATCCTGGGACGGCTTCTTGCGCACCGACCCGAGGGCCGCGGCCGGGGTCCTGGCGACGCGCTCGAGCTCGCCCCGGTCCTCACGCCCGAGGTCGACGAGGCGGCCGTCCAGGACGCCCTGAATCCCGTTCTCGGCGCCGACGACGTCGGTGATCTCGTCGGCAGCGAGGGCGGCCTCGATGACCCCGACGAGGCTTTGGTTGATGACAGCGGTCGGGCCGCCGGACTGACCGATGAGGGCTCTGCCTTTGAGGCGTGACATGGGGACTCCGTGGCAACCGGGTGTGCGCGCAGGACGCCACCAAGGTAGTCCCTTGGGGGGGGCAGGAACACGCCCCGAATCCGCGCCCGTCGCCAGCAGGCGCCCCGCCAGGATTCTCGGCGGGGGCTTGCTGCCCGCCAAGCACATGCCTATACTCCGCGCCCCACGGAGGCAGCGGAAGCGTCCGCCTTCGTGCCTGACAACGCGCAGCTCGCTCCCGCGGCATGCCCCCTGGACCGACCCCAGACGCCCGCGCCTCGTGCGCCGCGTCCCGGTCGCGAGGACGGGACGGCGCCGCTGCTGGGAGCGCAGGACGTCTTGCAGAAGCAGAGCGGAACACAAGGTGCCCGGGTGGCGGAATTGGTAGACGCGCCAGACTAAGGATCTGGTGGGGCAACCCATGCTGGTTCGATTCCAGTCTCGGGCACCACTCCCTCTCGCTCTCGCAGAATCAGTCCTGCGAAGGGTCGCTGCGCGAACGCGTGACCGCGTTGCGGGATGGCTGCGCGAACGCGTGACCGCGTCGCGGGATGGCTGCGCGAACGCGTGACCGCGTCGCGGGATGCGCCGCCGCGAGGCAGGGCGGCCCGGATCGAAGGAGGCCCTGTCGACGGCGGCCCTGTCGACGGCGGCCCTGATGGTCAGCGCGCCGTCAGCGGCGTCAACACGCGCACGGCCAACCGGAAGGACTTCTCCTCGAGGTTGAGGCACGCCATACCAGCCGAGATCGAGCTCATGTAGGCCAAGTCGCGGTCCACTTGCGCGAGCGCGCCCGGCAGGTTCGCTTGGACGGTCTGGTCGCGGTACTCCGCGACGCGCGCATCGAGCTCCGTGTCGAGCCGCGCCACCTCATCGGTCGTGAGCTGGTTGCGGGGCTTGCCGCCGACGACGTCGCGGCGGGCCGCGACCTCGAGCTCCCGACGCTTCTGCACGAGGTCAATGCTCGACTCGATGCGCGACCGCGCTCCAGCGCGCATCTGCCGCCCCAGGATCTCGACACCCGACTTTGGGTTGACCCAGAGGAAGATGTTGCCGGAGCCCGGCATCTCGTCCAAGAGCGCCGCGAAGTCCGAGCGATCGGTGAGGCGCCCGGTGCGCGACGCGCGCTGCATGATGTTCTGAGTCAGGTCCTCGAGCATCGTGTAACGGTTCGTCACCATCATCTGCTCGGGCAAGTTGACCGTCGCGATGTGGCCCGTGCCGGGGATGAACGGGGACCAAAACTCGCGCGTCTCGAAGTTGCCCGCGATCTTGTTGACGAAGTAACCGCTCTCCTTCGGCGTGCGCCCGCGGAGCCCGAACTTCTGGCTCTTCTGGCCGATCAGCTCGCGCAAGTCGATCAGCTTCTTCTCATTCTCGTGCCAAGTGACGAGGGTCCACGCAAAGACGTCCTCCCGCGTGAATGGCGGGCCGTCATAGATGGGCTTCCCGTCCTCGTCGTACTCGAGCTCGTTCGTCCCAGGCTTGCGGCGATAGTCGCGCTCGTAGTCCCAGTCGTTCGGACGCGCCATGATGGCGAGGCGATCATGCAGGCCGTCATCGAGGTCTTTGATCACCTCGTCGAGGGTCTTGTAGCGCCCCGTCTCACGCAGCACATCGAGCAGGTTCTCGCGCAAGGCCGGCTCCATCGACTGCACGACCATGTCGAGCAGCGTGGCGATCGGGCCGTGCATGTAGGCAAAGAACGTCGTGTCCTCGTGCGCCGCGCGCGCCACCGCGTCGAGCGCGGCGTGGTCGAACGAACGAGCGCGATAGATGCGCTCCTGCGGGGCGGTGATGAGCTCGCTCGAGAACTCACCGAAGAGATCGACCGCGACGCCGGCCTCGAAGTTCACGATGCCAAACACCCGGTTCGTGGCCCCGATCTGGAAGAGGCGCCCCGCGAGCGCCTCGCCGAAGGACTGCGACTTCGCGTCCGGCCACGGCTTGACCATCCCCCACTTCTCGCGCAGCGAGCGCACGTCGAGCACGAGCTCGAAGTCGCGCCGCTTGGGGTCACGCCCGGGGAGCCCGATGACGTGCTCGCCGTACGGCGCGGCGAGCAGCAGCGAGTCCTGCGACCCGGTATCGGACAGCGTCACGGCCTCCTTGACGAGGGCCGCGCTCGTCCCCGCGACGACGATGTCGCGCACGCGGCTGACCGAGATCGGGCGCTTGAACGACGAGCCGGACAACGTGAACACGTCGCCCTCCTGCTCGACCTTCAGCCCCTGCTGCTCGAGCTTCAAGAGCCCCGGATAGCGCAGCGCGGCGACGGCGAGCTTGCCGGCCCGCGAGACCCGCCCGTAGACGGCCCAATCCGTGTGATCGACGCCGACCCCGACGAAGTTGCCGGCGATCGCCAGCTCCTTGCCGCCGAAGATGCCCAAGGGGTCCAGGCCCAGAGGGATCTGCTTGAGGGCCGCGTCGAGCTGAGCCAGGCCCTCGTCAACGCCGTTCGCCCGCTTGAAGTCCGCCCAGGTCGGGGAATCGAGGAACGCCTCGAAGCCGGGGTGCCCCTTGAGCTCGTCGACGACCTTGAGCTGCGGGAACTTGGAGAAGGCGCTCGCGAGGTCCGTGCGGGACACGAAGAAGTCGACCGAGCGCGGCACGATGCCGGCGATCGTCGGCTTGAAGCGCCCCTCGAAGGGCGGGAAGAGCAGCGTCGAGAAGCCGAAGTAGCCGACGAGTCCGAGCAGGACCAGGGTGATGCAACCCGCCCGCAACAGGCGCTTCTTACCGCTCATGGTGATTCGTGGTGGGACTCAATCGAAGGGGCCGGGCAGCCCGATCGTCTGGCCAGAGCGGCGCAGCCAAGGCGGCGCCGCCGGGGCCAAGGGGGCCAGACCGTAGTGGACCAGCCCTGAGGAGGCCGGACCCAAGGGGAGCAAGAGGATACGGGACGACGCAGCCGAACGAGTCTTCCCGGAACGACGAACCAAAGCCTAGGCACTGGCGGCCGCGGCGTCGGAGCGCACAGAATGCGCCGCCATGCGCCTCTCTCCCCGGGCCGCGGGCCTCTCGGGCTCGATCACCCTCACCCTGGCGGCGCGCGCACGCGCGCTCGCGGCCGCCGGCCGCGACGTCGTCAGCATGGCCGTCGGCGAGCCCGACTTCGACGCGCCCCCGCTGGTGCGCGCCGCGGCGCACGCAGCGATCGACAGCGGCGAGGTCCGCTACACGCCCGCGGCCGGGCTGCCTGCGCTGCGGGCGGCGCTCGCCGCGATGCTGACCGAGCGGCGCGGGGTCGCGACGACGCCGGACCGGGTCGTCGTGACCCACAGCGGCAAGCACGCCCTGAGCCACGCGCTGCTCGCGCTGGTCGAGCCAGGCGACGAGGTGCTCCTCTTGCTGCCCGCGTGGAGCTCGTACGACGAGCTCGTGCGCTTCGCCGGCGGCGTCGTCCGCCAAGTCGCGCCGCGCGCCGACGCGGGCCCGGACTTCGCGGCGCTGCACGCAGCGCTCAGTCCCCGTACGCGCGGGATCGTCTTGAACACGCCGAGCAACCCGTCGGGCTACGTCTGGGGCGAGGCAGAGCTGCGCGAGCTGATGCGCATCGCGCGTGAGCGCGACCTCTGGGTCATCTCCGACGAGATCTACGCGCGGCTCGTATACGGCGCTGCGCGTCACGTGTCGCCGGCGTCGCTCGACGACGATGCGCGCGACCGCGTCGTCATCGTCGACGGCGCGAGCAAGGCCTACGCGATGACGGGCTACCGAATGGGCTTCCTCGCCGGCCCGGCGCACATCGCCAAAGCAGTCGGCGAAATGCAGAGCCAGGTGTCGGGCTGCCCCAACTTCGTGTCACAGCAGGCGTACCTCGCGGGCCTCGTCAACGACCCGCCGGAGATGGAGGCGATGCGGCAGGCGTTCGACGCGCGGCGCGTCCGGCTCTACACAGGCCTGCGCGCCCTCGGGCTCGACCTCGTCGAGCCCCTCGGCGCGTTCTACGCCTTCCCGGACGTCGCGCGCTTCACGGACGAGCGCGGCGTGATCGGCCTGTGCGAGGACGCGCTCGAACAGGAGGCGCTGGCCCTCGTCCCGGGCACCGCGTTCGGAATGGAGGGCCATGTGCGCCTCTCCTACGCGCTCGCCGAGGACCGCATCGACGAGGCGCTCCGCCGCTTCGGGCGCGTGCTCGCGCGCGGCCGCGCGACCACCTGAGGCCGCATTGCGCCCCGCGCGACGCATCCGCGCCCCCCCTACGGCGAAGTGCACGCCATGGGGATCGCAGCGCTCGTCATCGTCGCAGGCGCGCTCACAGCGGCCTGGGCGCAAGAGGCCGGGGCCGCGGGCCGACAACAGGCAGTCCCGCGCCGCGAGGGCCAGCCACACGGGGGTTGGTCGCAATTCGGCGGCCCGCACAGAGCGTTCGTCGCGCCGGCGGAACCCCGGCCCGAGCCCTTTGATCCGAGCGGCCCGCCCCTGCTTTGGGAGGCCGCGCTCGGCCCGGGCAACTCGGGCGTCATCAGCCGCGCTGGAGTCGTCTGGACGGCCCTGCGGCGCGGCGAACACGAGGTCGTGGTCGCGTTCGACGCAGCGAGCGGGGGCCGGTTATGGGAGCACGCAGAGCACGCGCCGCTGCCCGAGAGCGCCGACCCCGAGTTTGGCGTTGGGCCCCACTCTACGCCGGTCGTCGCTGACGACCTCGTGTTCTTCGCAGGCGCGACGGGGCACCTCGTGGCGCTCGAAGCGAGCACCGGCGCGCTGCGCTGGCGGCTCCGCCTGTGGGAGGACCTCAGAGGCACCGCGCTCGAACGTGGGTATGCAGCGAGCCCGCTCGCGCTCGACCTCGCGCCCGGGCAGCGGCTGCTCGTCGTTGCGGTCGGGGGTGTGGACCCCGTCACCCACCAGGGCCGCGGCTTGATGGCCTTCGAGCGCGCGACGGGCGCCGTGCGTTGGGCCGCCGAGCCCTCTGCCGCGACCTATGCGTCACCGATCGCCGTCGACCTCGGCGGCAGCCTGCAAGTCGTGGCCCTGCTCGAGGACGCCCTCGTGGGCGTCGACCCCGGGGACGGGTCGCGGCGCTGGCGCGTCCCCATTTCGAGCGAGCGCTTCGCCCTGTGCAACACGCCTGTCGACTGCGGCGACGGGCGGATCTTCATCGTGACCGCGGCCGGGGGCGCGCTGGTCCACGTCCGCGAGTCGAACCCGGGCGAGTACACAGTCGATGAGCGCTGGACCTCGCGCCGGATCGGCGCGCAGCAGCACAACGCGCTCCGGCTCGGCGAGCTGCTGATCGGCGCGAACGAGACCGCAACGACCAACGCGCTCGCGCTCTCCGATGGGCGCGCGCTGGTCCGCTCGCGCGCACTGCGGGACGCGACGCTCCTCGCAGCCGGGAGCACGCTTGTCGCCCTGACGGCGGACGGCGAGCTCGTCGTCGCCGAGTTGACATCGAAGGACCCGCGCCAGCTCGAGCTCGAAGTGACCGCTCGGGCCCAGGTGCTGACGGGACGGGTCTGGGCCGCCCCGGCCCTCGACGGCGGCATCCTGTACCTCCGCGACGACACCCTGCTCCGCGCGCTCCGGCTCAGCGCAGGCCCTCGCTGAGCGGCGGCGCGCGGGTCCCGGCCCGGGTCTTGATCCAGCGCCGACCCGACGCTTGGGCGGCGAGAAATGGAGCGCGGCCAGCCGAGGTCCCCCGCCGACGTGCGAGCATGTGCGCATGCTGAAGCCCACTCTCCATCGCAACGCAGCGGCCCTCCCGGGCCTGGTCCTCCTCTCCCTCGCGGCGCTCAGCGGCTGCTCTGCGGAGAGGCAAACTTCCGAGGCGCCGCAGGCGGTCGAGGGCACCCCCACCGCCGCGAGCCCGTCCACGAGCCTCTTCAATGGCGTGGACCTCACGGGCTGGGTCGCCGACGTCCCGGCCGCGGACACGGACCCCGGCGTCGCACCTTCGTTCGTCGCGCGCGACGGCCTCCTCATCAGCAACGGGACGCCCGAGGGGCACCTCGTGACCGAGCGCTCGTACCACGACTACCGGCTCACCGTCGAATACCGTTGGTCTGGCGAGCCCGGCAACTGCGGCGTGCTCGTGCACGCGTCGACGCCGCGGCGCCTCTACGCGATGTTCCCGCAGTCGATCGAGTGCCAAATGCACGTCGGCAACGCCGGCGACTTCTGGTGCATCGGCGAGGACATCACCGTGCCGGACATGGAGACGCGCCGCGGCCCGCGGGAGCGGTGGGGCGTCGACGGCGACCGCGCGCGGCGCATCAAGAACTTGACGGACGGCTCGGAGCGCCCGCCTGGTGAATGGAACCAGATGGTGATCGAGTGCCGCGGCGACTCCATCACCGTCTGGGTGAACGGGGACCTCGTCAACGTCGGGACCGGGTGCACCGCGAGCGCCGGCAAGATCGCCTTGCAGGCCGAGGGCGCGCCGTGCGAGTTCCGGCGGCTCGACCTGACGCCGCTCGAGGGCGCCTGATCACGGCGCAGAACCCCGGCAGCGGCTGGGCAGCGGGACGCGGTGGCGGGACGCGGCGGCCCGCGCGCCGCCTGACCCGGCCGAGGGATCAACCCTGGTCGGGAATCGTGTACACGTTGTGCGCGCCCTCGAACTCGCGCAGCGCGATCTCCTGCACCTTGCGCAAGACGTCGCGCTCTCGGGTGTCCGCGAGGACGTAGAACTTCCAGAGGTTGCGGTACGAGTCCTCGAGGTCGCCGAGGCGCGGTACGCGGTCGGCGAACGTCGCCAACGGGCGCACCGTCGGCTCGCCCGGCCAGCGCACGTGGATGCGCGCCTCCTTGAGCTGCATCGTGTGGGCCGGGCAGTACACGATCACGCGCACCTCGCGACCGGTCGCGAAGCGCACAAGGTCTTCGATGCGGCTCTCCACGTCGGCACGCGCGGCCCCGCCGTCGGCCGCGAAGTAGCGCTCGACGAGCTCGGCTTGCATCCCTTCGTTGCCGTAGCGCGGGAAGACACACACGCGCTTGTAGAGGCGCCGCTCGCGGAAGCGCCGCACGACGTCCTCGACCCGCGCGCGGCCGTCCGGGTCGAGCTTCTTCGCGGCGGCCTCCAGGACGTTGAGGATTGAGCTGTCGTCCTGGTCGTACAGGTCCGCCTCCGCGAGCGCCTCGCCGCGCACGAGGAGGTCCACCGCGCGCGCGATGAGCGCCCCGGCCGAGACCTTGGCGTGGTGGTAGTACACGCGCTCGGAGAAGTAGTAGCGCGCCTCGAGCATGCGCACGACCTCGCTCAGGATGTCCTCGCGCAGGAGGCCCTGCTTCGCGAGGTCGATGTAGACGTTGCCCGACGCGCGATCGACCTTGAAGTAGCTCGTCACGCGCTCGTCGACCTGCAAGCGCAGCCCCGTGAAATACGCGTCCCGCGCCAAGTAGTCGAGGATGTCCGCGGCGATCGTGCCTGAGATCACCTGGCGCCAATAGGGCGGGATCTCGCGGCTGCCCGGGGTGCCCGGCTTCGTCAGGATGCTGAAGACGTCGACGCGCACGCCGAGCTCATCGAGGGCGCGGCCGAGCGGCGTACCGCGATCGAGCGCGCGCTCGTAGCGGTACGCAGAGTCGTGCCGTCGGAACAGCTGGTCCTGGTCCTCGACGTTGTGGCCGAACGGAATGTGCGTGACATCGTGGACGAGCGCCGCGATCCGGATGACACGCGCTTCCTCTTCGGAGATCCCGATGTTCCGCGCGGGGTCGAGCTCGAACGACAGGTTGATCGCCTCGATCATTCGCCCAGCGACGTGCACGGTGCCGATCGAGTGATCGAAGCGCGTGTGCACCGCGCCGGGGTAAACGAGATACGCCGGGCCGAGCTGCTTGACGCCGCGCAGGCGCTGCATCTCAGGCGTGTCGAGGACGCGGATCTCCTCGTGGGTCAGGTACACGTCCCCGTGCACGGGGTCGCGCATCACGCTGTATCGCTTGCGTCCAGCCATAGTCCGAGCGTCGCTGTGCGCTCGCTTGAGATGCGCGCGCGGGCGGAGAGTCTACGCCATCGCGAGCCGCGCCGCCGCGCGCCCCGGGGCGACCTTCGCGACGCGCGCCCCTCAGTCTTTGCGCCGCGTCACCCGCGCGCCCGGCGCGAGCCCATCGCTCGGGAACAAGACGACCTCCGCGCCCGCCACGAGGCCCGCCAGCACCTCGGCGCGGCGCCCGTCCCTGCGCCCGAGCTCGACGACCGCGAGCGTGACGCGGTCCCCGGACACCGTGAAGACGCTCCAATCGGCACCGCTGCGGATCAGCGCCGCCTCGGGCACGAGCAGCACGTCGGCGGCGCGCTCGAGCACGACCTCGACCTCGACGCGGAACCCGTCGCCGAGCGCGAGCTCGAAGGCCCGCGGATCGATGAGGTCGAGGATCACGTCGACGCGTTGTTCTTCGACGCCGAGCGCCGACACCTTGGTGCGCGCCGCCGGCTCGACCCGACGCACGCGGGCGGCGAGCGCCGCGCCGCCGCCCCAATCGACCGCGGCCGCCTCCATCCCGGCGACCATGCGGACCGCGTCCGAGGTCAAGAAATCAGCGACGAGCTCCAGGTCGCGCACGTCCGCGAGCTCGATCAGTGCCTCACCCGCGCGCACGGGACCGGCGCTCTCGCGTGGCACCGCGAGCACACGCCCGGCTGTCGGCGCGCAGAGGGCGATCGGCGCCAGGCGCGCGGGCGCTGCAGCGGCCGCGCTCGTCGAGACGTCGTCTGCGGCGTCTTGGAAGCTCTGGGCGCTTTGGGCGCCTTCTGTGCCGCGCTGCGATCGCTCCAGCGTGTCATCGGCGCCGCCCGTCGCGCGCTCTTGATCGGGCCGCACCACCACCAGCGCGGCCCGCGCCACCTGGCGCTCCGCCTCGGCGACGGTGAGCGACGCGCGCGCACCAGCGACCTCCCCGGCGCGGTACAAGACCTCGCGCCGCGCGTCGGCGACCGACTGAGCGCTGACCGCCTCGCCGCCCCGGATCCGGCGCTGCAGGTCTTCCTCGGCAGCGTCGCGCTGCGCGATCGCCTGCGCCTCGCGCTCGCGCGCCGCCTGCACAAGAGCCTCCGCCGCAGCGACGCGGGCCTCTGCGCCCGCGAGGGCGCGCGCGTCAAGGAACGCCGGCACGAGCGGCTCAATACGAGCGAGCACCTGCCCCGCCGTGACCTCATCGCCTGGCTCGAGCGCGACGCGGTGCAAGAGCCCATCCAGCGGCGCAGCGATCACGAAGCGCTCGCGGACGCGTGTGCGTCCCTCGTCGCGCAGCGTCACGGCGAGGTCGCCACGCACCACGCTCGCCGTCTCGACAGCGATGGCCTCTGTGCGGAGCGCGGCCCACACGAGGGCGGCGAGGACGCCGATAACAATGGTCCAGGTGACGATGCGTTGCATGAGCTGCGCGCGCTTCACGAGCGCTCCTTCAAGACTTCCACGAGGTCCAAGCGATCGAGGCCGCGGCGGCACACGAGCCCAGAGACGACGGCTGCGGTCGCGAGCACGAGGGTCATGATCGCGAACGAGGAGGGGTCGATGTCGAGCGGCATACGCAGCATCTCGCTCTGTGCATTGCGCAGCGCGATCCAGGCGAGCCCCACGCCGAACACGGCGCCCACCGGGATCCCGAGGGCCGCGAGCGTCCAGATCTCGCCGAGCAGGATGCCCGCGACCTCGCTGCGGCGGTAGCCCAGCACACGCATGGACGCGAGCTCGCGCCCGCGCTCGGCCAAGGTGATGCGCGCGTCGTTGTACACCACGCCGCCTACGAGGACGGTCGCGAAGAGGACCAGGAAGAAGGTCATGAACCCCATGCTCTCGCCGGTCGATTCCTCGAAGCGCCGCAGCGCATCCGCGCGCGCGCTGGCGCCCACCACGAGCGGCGTCACCCGCAGCGCATCGTCCAGCTCGGCGCGGCGCTCCGGGTCGATCAGGAGGTGGGCGCCGGAGATGCGGGGCCCTTCATGCAGCGCCCGCGCGAGCGCGTCCGCGTCCATCCGCGCGCCCATGCCGACAAACGACGCGTACACCGCTGTGACGGTGACGTCGAAGGTCGGGCGGCGCTCTTCCAAGACCTGAACCGTCACCGTTGCGCCGGGCGCGACCGCCAGCGCTTCGGCGAGGCCGTCCGAGAGCGCGATGCCGGTCGCAGGAGCGCCCGTGCGGCGCCCATTCAGGTCGATCTGCGGGCGCAAGATCGCGCCGTCCCGCACACCCTCCAGCGCGACGCGTCGTTCGTGTGCCCCGGCGCGGATGCGCACGGCCACGGCGCGGAACGGCTCGGCGTAGCGTACGCCCGGCAACCCCGCCAAGGCCCCGAGCGCCCCTTCCTCGCGCGCCGCGCCGAGCGTGACCGTCATGTCCTCGCGCTGCGCGCTCGTGAACTGCAGCGCGATCGCATGGTCGATCGAGTCCGACATCGCGAGGCCCGACAAGAGCAACGCGCCGCCGCTCGCCGTGCCGAGGATGCTGACGAGGGCGCGCAGCGGCTTGCGCTCGAGGTTGCGCAGCACGACACGCACCGGCACGGAGGCGCGCCGCGCGAGGCCCATGCGCTCCAGGAGCGTGCGCCGGAAGCTCACCGGCGCGGGCGGCCGCATCGCTTCGGCCGGCGGCAGCTTTGCCGCGCGCAGGACGGCCCGGGCCGCGCCCGCCAACGCGGCAGCGAGCGACACGCACACGGCCACAAGGACGAGCCGCGGCGAGACGGTGTGCTCGAGGCGCGGGAAGCGAAAGTAAGGCCGATAGAGATCGACCATCCCGCTGCCCATCGCGCGCCCCGCGGCGAGGCCCCCGGCCGCCGCCACGAGCGCGACGAGGACGACGAGCTTGCCGAAGTGCGCCCCGATCTCGACGTTCGACCGCCCGAACGCCTTCAAGACGGCGATCTCCCCGCGCTGCTGCGTGACCACGCGCGCCATCACAACCGCGAACAGGAACGTGGCGACCGCGAGGAAGATCGACGGCAGGAGCCCCCCCATCGAAGCCAGCTGCCGGAGCTCGTTCGAGATGAACCAGTTGGAGGTCTGCTCGGCGCGCGGCACCGCGCCCAAGCCGCCGTAGGGCGCAAGGATGCGGTCGACCGCCTGGATGACGGCCTGCGGCTCGGCGCCCTGGGCGACCGTCAGGATCACGTCGTTGAACGCGCCCTCCATCCCGAACGACGCGGCCACGACGCGGCGGCGCGCGAACAGGACGCCGAAGAGCGCGTCGTCCGGGATGACGGAGCCTGGCGCCATCGCGTAGACGAACTCAGGCGACAGGACCTCGCCGACGACACGCAGGGAGAGCTGGCGCTCGTTGACGACGACCGTCAGGGTGTCGCCCGGGTCGAGGCCATGCGCTTTGGCGAACGCATCGGAGAGCGCGACCTCGTTCGCCCGCCCGAGCTCTGGCAGGCGCCCGCGCAAGACGTGCAGCGTGTCGAGGTACGGGCGATCGTCGTCGGGGATGGACACGAAGCGCCCCGTGATCAGGCCGACCGTCGCGGCCGCAGCGCCGCTCGCCTCGGGCGGCGCGACCGTGACCTCTGCGACGACCCGCGTCTCGAGCGCGGCGACGCCGGGGACGCGCGCGAGCTCCGCCGCGACGGACTGCGGCGCGCGTTCGAGCCGCGCGAAGACGTCGGCGAAGCGCTGCACCGCGTAGGTCGCTGACATCGCGCGTTGCAGGGAGCCCAGCGCGCTGCGCATCGTGACGAGCGTCGCGACTCCGCTGGCCACGACCGCAGCGATCGCCAAGAGCTGCCCCCGCATCGCGAACATGTCGCGCAAGAGCTTGCGGTCGAGCAACGCGATCATCGTGCGCCGCCCTTCACCATGAGAGCTCCGCTGGGGCCTTGCGGGCTGCGTTTCGGACGTCGCCCGCGATGCGCCCGTCGGCGATCGAGATCACACGGTCGGCCATGCCGGCGATCGCGCGGTTATGCGTGATGACGAGCGTCAGGGTCCCTGTCTCGCGGTTCGCAGCGAGCAGCGCCTCGAGCACGACGATCCCGGTCGCGATGTCGAGCGCGCCCGTGGGCTCGTCGCACAGGAGCAGCGCAGGCCGCTTCGCGATCGCGCGCGCGATGGCGACACGCTGCTGCTCGCCCCCGGAGAGCTGCGCCGGGAAGTGGTCGCGGCGCGCGCTGAGGCCGACGAGCGCGAGCGCCTCGTCAGGCGTGATCGGGTCGCGCGCGATCTCGGTCACAAGGGCGACGTTCTCGCGCGCGGTGAGGCTCGGGATCAGGTTGTAGAACTGGAACACGAAGCCGACATGCTCACGGCGATACTGCGTCAACGCGCGCTCGCCGCCCGTCGTGAGGACGCCGCCGCGGTACTCGACCTCGCCGGACGTCGGCGCGTCGAGGCCGCCGAGGATGTTCAGCAGCGTCGACTTTCCGCTGCCCGACGGCCCCAGCAAGACGACGAACTCGCCTGCATTGAGCTCGAGGTCGACGCCGCGCAGCGCGTGGACCGTGACCTCGCCCATCCGGTAGCGCTTGGTCAGCGCACGCGCCACGAGCACGGGGTGCTCCGCTACGCCCAGCCCAGGGGTCACGGCGTCGTCCTCGGTCATGGGTCCATTGTGCAGGACCTTGGACCCGCGGTCGCCGCGGGCCGGCGGAACAGCCCCTTTGACTGCGACCCTCTGACTCTGGGCGGTTTCTCTGGGCCGTTTCTCTGGGCCCTTTCCCGAGGGCCCACTCCTCTGGGCGTGAGTCAGCGGGCGACGAAGCGCCGCGCCAAGCGCGCGAGGAGCAGCGCCGCAGAGGCGACGACGACCGGCTCCAGCGGGAAGCGATAGCGCTCGAACACGTGCGTGACGTAGTAGACGAGCGGGTAAAGCACAAGCGCGCCTCGGATCAGCGTGGCCCCGCCCGGGCGCAGCCGGGCCCAACACGCGCCCGCGAGGCCGAGGAGCCCGACGCCCGCGTGGGTGAGCCACTCGATCCAGCCCTGCCAGTCGCGCCGCCGCTCGGCGCCCGAGCCGAGCACGATCGGCTGCCAAGGGAGCGGCCCGAACCAGAAGCGCTGGGCGCGGTCCAAGCTGAGCCGCGCAAAGCGAGCGGGGTTCGCCTTGGCCCAGGCGACCGCGCGCGCCTGACAATGCGCCGCATAGGGCACCTCGCCGAGCTCGAGGTACTGCGCGTACTCAAGGTCGTTGTAGGCCGGGTGCAGGGGCCCGTTGAACGTCCCTCTGGCGCCGTCGTTGTTGCCGACATAGAGCTCGACGCCCAGGTTCGAGCGCAGATTGGGGGTGCCGAGGACCGCGAGGTTCCGGAGCGCCCAAGGCCCGGCGACGAGCGCTGCGGCCGCGACAAACGCCGCGCCGTTGCGAGCGCCCGGCTTCAGGCCGCGCGGCCCCGCCCAATACCAGAGGAGCGCCGGCGTGAGCGCGAGCGGGGCGGGGTTGACGAGCAGGAGCACCCCGAAGCCCGCGCCGAGCCGAGCCACCGTCGAAGCCGGCGCGGCGGGGCCCTCCTCGGCGACGCGGGCCAAGAACCAGCTCAGGCCGAGCGCGACGAACGTCGAGTCCCAGACCAGCGTCACGGGGAGATAGGCCGCCAAGGGGTGCAGGGCCCAGAGGAGCGCAGCCAACGCGCCGGCGCAGTCGCCACCGCGCACCCATTGCCTGATTCGCGAGGCAATGTAAGCACCCTGGGCCGCCCGCTCCTCCACAGCGGGGTCCGCCGGGGCGAGCGCACGCGCGAGCCTCCACAACCACAGCGAGACGAACGCGGACGCAATGGCTTGGAGCGCCGCCAGGGCGACCGCCGCCCCGTAGACGACCCCTCCGAAGAGCTTCAGGAGCGCCGCGACGAGGAGCGGATACAGCGGCGCCGCCCACCCGGTCGGGCCCGAGCCCCGGAGGAAGGGGTCCGAGAAGCCCCGGCCGTCGACGAGCGCCTGCGCGATGGCCCCCTGTTCATAGCCCCAATCCCAGGTGACGCCGCGCGCCGCGCGCTCCGCCTGGTGGAAGCCCGTCGCGTCCCCGAGGTAACCCAGCAGCGCGAGCCGCACCCCTAACGCGAGCGCGACCACGAGCCAGGCGAGGCGCGGCGTACGGGCCATGGCGCCGCTCAGGCGAACGTCGCCACGACGGGCGCATGGTCGCTGGGCTTCTCACCCTCGCGCGCAGCGAGGTCGACGGTCACCGCCGTGCAGGCGTCATAGGCGGGCGGAGAGAGCAGGAAATGGTCGATTCGGAGGCCATTGCCGCGTTGGAAGCCCTTCGTGCGGAAGTCCCACCAAGTGTAGATCCCGGCCTCCTCCGTGTGCTTCCGCAAGCCATCGCGCAGCCCTGGCGCCATGATCTTGGCGAGCGCTTCACGCTCTGGCGCCGAGCACAGGATCTTGTCGCGCCAGGCGTCCGGGTCGTAGACGTCGCGGTCGTCGAACGTGACGTTGAAGTCGCCGGTCACGACCACCTTCTCGCTCATCGGGAAGCGCTCTTCGACGTAGCGCGCGACATCCGACATCCAGGCCAATTTGTAGGCGTACTTCTCGGCGCCGACCGCCTGCCCATTCACGACGTAGAGGTCGAGCAGCATGAAATCACCGACCGTCGCGGCGAGGACCCGCGCCTCGGGGTGATCCGTCCCAGGGATCCCTGCGGTGACGTCCTCGATGGCCCCTTTGGCCAGGATCGCGACCCCGTTGTAGGTCTTCTGGCCATGGAAGGAGACCGAATAGCCGGCGTCCTCCAGGGCCTCCCTCGGGAAGAGCTCGTCGACGACCTTCGTCTCCTGGAGGCAGACCACGTCCGGCCCCTCCCGATCCAGGAATTCGAGGACCCGGGGGAGGCGCGCTCGGAGGGAGTTCACGTTCCAGGTAGCAATTCGCACGGCGGAGGAGTGTAACGCTGGAGCACGGAGAGCGCCCCTCCGCGTATCCTGTTGCGCTCAGGCCGGCGCGCAGCCGGCCGGCACGAGTCAGAATATGCCCGAACGTAGAAGTCCGCGGGGACGATCCTCCCGCTCCAGGCGAGGTTCCTCGTCACGCCCCGCCAACAGGCCCTCCTCGAACGCGGAGCCGTTGAAGCCGACGGCGGAGCCGCCCGACATCGCATCGTTCCTCGAGTGGGACCTGGGCGACGACGTGCAGGGCGCGATCGCAGAGATGGGCATCACGAAGCCCACGCCGATCCAGGCGCTCGCGATCGGCCCGGTCCTCGCGGGTAAAGACGTCATCGCGAAGGCGGAGACGGGCACGGGCAAGACGCTCGCGTTCGGCGCGCCGATGCTCGCCAAGGTCGACCCTGCGCGACGCAGCGTCCTGGGCCTCGTGCTCTCGCCGACGCGCGAGCTCGCCGAGCAAGTGCATGACGTCCTGCGCCGCCTCGGTGACGCGCGCGGCGTGAAGACGTGCTTGATCGTCGGCGGCGAGCAGATGCAGCCGCAGGTCAAAGCGCTGCAAGAGGGCGCCCAGATCGTCGTTGGGACGCCGGGCCGCGTGCTCGACCTGATGAACCAGGGCTTCTTGCGCCTGCCGTGGACGGAGTTCGCGGTGCTTGACGAAGCCGACAAGATGCTCGAGATCGGCTTCATCGACGACGTGCGGAAGATCCTCGAGGGCTGCAACGAGTACGCGCAGACGCTGCTCTTCAGCGCGACGTTCCCGCCGGCGCTCCTGGACCTCGCGCGCGCACACACCGAGGACCCCGTCGAGATCGCGACGGCGTCCGGCGTCGCGACCGTCGATCGCATCCGGCAGCTCCTGATGCGGCTCGAGAGCGAAGAAGCGACGCCGCGGGTGCTGGCGCGGGTCATCGAATCGAGCGCGCCTGACGACGTCTTCCTCGTCTTCTGCGAGCGCCGCACGGACGTCGACCGCTTGCTGCGCCGACTGGAGCGTGAGCGCTTCTCGATCAAGGCGCTGCACGGCGGCTATGACCAGGCTTCGCGCTTCCGCGTGATGACGGCGTTCCGCACGGGCGACGTGAAGTGTCTCCTGGCGACGGACGTCGCCTCACGGGGCCTCGATGTCGCGCACGTGACGCACGTCGTCAACCTGCACGTCCCCCGGGACATCTCGGACTACACCCACCGCATCGGCCGCACGGGTCGGGCAGGGCGGACCGGTACGGCGCTGACGTTTGTCACACCGAAGGATGAGCGACGCCTCGGGGAGCTCCTGCATCAGGCGAAGCACTTTGACCTCGAGGAGATCCATTCGCCCCGCGACGTGTTCCGCGTTCCGCCGCCCGCGCGCGAGGAGCCCTCGGAGCCGCGCCGCGATCGCGAACGTGAGCCGCGCACAGAGCGTGGACCGCGGCGTGAGCCTTCCCGACAGCGTGAAACGCGCGAAGAGAGTGAGCCGCGCCGCGAAGGGTCTTCGCGTTTCGATCGGGAACCGCGCGTCGATCGGGAACCGCGCGTCGATCGGGAACCGCGCGTCGATCGGGAACCGCGCGTCGATCGGGAACCGCGCGTCGAGCGCGAACCGCGCGTCGAGCGCGAACCGCGGCGCGAACGTACCTCGGGTGTCGAACGCGAACCGCGGCGCGACCGTACCTCGCGTGTCGAACGCGAACCGCGTGTCGAACGCGAACCGCGTGTCGAACGCGAACCGCGCGTCGAGCGCGAACCGCGCGTCGAACGCGAGCCGCGCGTCGAACGCGAGCCGCGGCGCGACCGTACCTCGCGTGTCGAGCGCGAACCGCGTGTCGAGCGCGAACCGCGTGTCGAGCGCGAACCGCGTGTCGAGCGCGAACCGCGTGTCGAACGCGAACCGCGTGTCGAACGCGAGCCGCGGCGCGAACGTACCTCGCGTGTCGAACGCGAGCCGCGTGTCGAGCGCGAGCCGCGTGTCGAGCGCGAGCCGCGTGTCGAGCGCGAGCCGCGTGTCGAGCGCGAGCCGCGGCGCGAACGCGCTCCGCGGGTCGAGCCCGAACCCGAGCCGCGGGTCGAACGCGCGCCGCGGCGCGCCGCGCGGCCGACGTCGGACTCGGACGAGCGCCCGCGGCCCCGCAGAGCCTCGAGCCGAACCGCGGCCAGCGAAGCTGCGCCCAGCGATGCGCCGGCGCCGGTGGAAGAGCGACCGAAGCGCCCAGTCCGCGTGCGACGCCAACCCGTCGCGGCGAGTCCGGGCGAGGAGCCGGCGCCGAAGGTGGCGCCGAGCGCGCCCGAGGCCGCCGCTGACGCACCCAAGGTCGCGCGTCCAGCGCGCGCCCCGCGCGCGACCAAGGCCTCGAAAGCAGCGCCGGACGAGGGCGCGGCGAAGACACCCGCGGCGAAGAAGGCCGCTGCCAAGGGGCCGGTGACCGAGGAGCCGCCCGCCAAGGAGCCCGCCGCGAAGCGGACGCGCACGCGGACCGCGAAGCCGGCTCCGGAGGCCGAGGGCCCCGCCGAGGCCCCCGCGCCGAAGCGCCGCCGCGCGGCCAAGTCCGGGCCAACCCCGTCGCAGGACGACGGTGGCTTTGGTCTCGGGTTGGATTCCGCCGAGGCTCGGGCTAAGGACGCCCCGGCGCGCAAGCCCCGCGCGAAGCGGGCGCCCGCTGCGAAGCCGAGCGCGCCTGACGACGACGACCGCCCGGCCCGCACCAGCGGCTTTGGCGCCGGCGTCTAGCCCCCCCTCTCCCCGCAACCCGCAGCAGCTCCGCAGTCAACCCTCGATGGGCGGCACGAATCCCTACCAGACCTCCACGGAGGTCGCGCTCCCCGCGCGGCCCTTCGCCGTGACGTTTCTCCCCATGAACGTACGTGTGGAGGTCGATCCGAAGGATCTGCCCTACGACCGTGACGGACGGCCCGGCTCGATCCTCGATATCGCAGGTCGCGCGGGCGTCGAAATCGATCACGCGTGCGGCGGCGTGTGCGCGTGCTCCACGTGCCACGTCATCGTGCGCGAGGGCTTCGACACGCTGCACGCCGCGAGCGAGGACGAGGAGGACATGCTGGACCAGGCGCCCGGCCTGGAGATGACCTCGCGCCTCGCGTGCCAGGCCGTGCCGAGCGGCGCGCGAGACCTCGTCGTGGAGGTGCCCGAATGGAATCGGAACCACGCGCGCGAGGTCCCGCACTGATGTCCGAGGTGAAGCTCGCGAACCCGCGCGGGTTCTGCGCCGGGGTCGATCGCGCCATCCAGATCGTCGAGGAGGCCCTCGGCCTGTACGGCGCCCCGATCTACGTCCTGCACGAGATCGTGCACAACAAGCACGTCATCGAGGACCTGCGAGCAAAGGGCACGGTGTTCGTACGCGAGCTCGCGGAAGTGCCCGAGGGCTCGATCACGATCTTCAGCGCGCATGGCGTCTCGGACGCGGTCGTCGCCGAAGGACGGGCGCGCAACCTGCGGGTCATCGACGCGACTTGCCCGCTGGTGACGAAGGTGCACCGGCAAGCGATCCGCTACGCCGAGCAGCAGCGCGAGGTCGTGCTCATCGGGCACGAAGGCCACCCGGAGGTCGAAGGCACCCGCGGCCGCATCCCGGGGCAGGTGCACGTGGTCTCGACGCCCGAAGAGGTGGCGGCGCTGTCGGTGCGGGACCCGGAGCGACTGTCCTACGTCACACAGACGACGCTGTCCGTCGACGACACGCGCGACGTCATCGAAGCGCTCACGGCGCGCTTTCCGCGTATCGCGGGACCCGAGCTCAAGGACATCTGCTACGCGACCCAGAACCGCCAGAACGCGGTGAAGGAGATGCTGGCCGACATCGACGTGCTCTTTGTCGTCGGCTCGCAGAACTCTTCCAATTCGAACCGCTTGCGTGAGCTCGGCGAACGCGGCGGCAAGCCGGCCTTCCTCGTCGACCACCCCGACCAGATCCGACCCGAGCAGGTCCAAGGGCACGCGCGCATCGGAGTGACCGCCGGAGCGTCCGCGCCGGAGAGCCTGGTTCGGCTGATCCTCGACCGCCTGCACGAACCGGCGCCGGGGCCCGCACGGAGCTGGTCGGCGAGCCGGAAGAGGTCGTCTTCCAGATGCCGCGCGAGGCTCCGCTCGTACCTGGGCGACGCCTGAGCGGCGGCGACCAAGCGCGAGGCCCGCGCGCGTCGGAGACGCGCGGGCCTCGCCCGTTCGACCCGCTTGGATCGGATCAGAACGTCCAGCCGATGGACAGCAGGTACAGGTTGTCCGAGCGCTCGCGACCCGGGGCCGGGGTGTTGTCCCAGGTGAGGATCCACTGCGCGCGCGCGTTCATGCGCTCGCTGAGCTTGACGTCGACGAACGTGTCGGCGCGGCCGTACATGTCATCCGACGTCTCGAGGCTCGGGTAGAGCTCGCCCGTGTGGCCGAGCGAGGTCGTCTCCGAGGCGTGGAAAAGGACGTCCCATGCGACGCGCGCCGCGAGGTAGTCCTGCTCGAGCCCGCCGTCGTACTTCTCCTTGAAGTACGCGAGACCGGCTTCAGCGTTGATCTTCCACTCCGCGTCGTCGCGGAACTGGTGGCCGAGGCCGCCGCCGACGGTCCAGCGCAGGTCGAGCTTGGTCAGGGCCGGGTCCGACGGTTGGTCGGACTCCGCGCGGGCGTTGACCCAGAAGTAGGTCTTCTGCGCGAAGAACTGGTCGTACTTGTACTGGCCGTACACGCTGCGCCGAGCGCGATTCGACGCGGCCTGGTTGTCCTTGCTCATCAACCACACGGCGTCGATGTTGTGCCGGTGGATGTCGACGACCTGCTCAGCGTTGACCGACACGGTGTAGGTCTCGAACGAGGTGTTGCCCTCGGTCTTGCTGGCGGACACGTTGAACTGACCGTCCCAGCCGTCCGTATCGGCCTCGGGGCGCGCCGGCGCGCTCACCTGAGCGACGGGCGCAGCGGTCGAGAGCGCAGTGGTGGCCGAGCTCGAGAGCGGGGCAAATTCGGGCGTGAGGGTCGCGGCAACGAGGCCTGACCCGAGCACGAGCGGAATGAGGATCATGGGAAGCTAAGGGGGAGAGGCCGTGCAGGCACCGCTGCACGGTGGGACATCGAGTCGAGTGCCACGCGGAACGCGGCGGCCCGTCAGCGCTCGTCCCCGAGCGCTGAGGCGCGGTACCGGGGACCTTCCATGGCCGCTCGGAGTCCCGCAATGCCAAGAGGATAAGTGGGGAGCGCCCGCGGACGTGAACCCGGACCGTGACAATCTGGTTGTCCCCCACCGCCTCGAACCGACTGGCCAGCGCGGACCCCCGCAACTGCCGATCGTCGAAGGGAGGCGACCACCGCCGCGGTCCATCCGTCGCGCGGCGAGGAGGCAGGTCCAAAAAGGCAGAGAATTGCCCGAGCAGGGACCTGAGTGAATTCCCCATCTCGGCGCCCGCCGTCGTGGCTTGCGCGACGGGCGGTCAGACGACGTCGTCGCGGACGACGTAGCGCTTGCCGTCGCGCCCCAAGGTCGTGAACGGACGATCCGCGTCGTGGTACGACAGCCCGATCAACCCCTCGTCGGCCCAGCGGGCGAGCCACTCGGTCCGCATCGCGAAGGACCGCGGAACGTCGACGTCGTAGGCCATGATGTAAGGAGGTTGAACGTGGTGCGTCGTCGGGATGAGGTCACCCCAGAACGCGGCGTCGGGTCCCGCGCCCTCGGCGTGAAAGCGCAGCACCGTCATGCCCTCGGAGTGGCCGCCGACCTCGATCAACGAGAGCGCGCCGCCGAAGAGGCTCGACGTGCCCTCGTGGAGCTGCAGCCGGCCGCTCGCCTCGATCGGCTCGAGATCGTCCGCGCGATAGGAGGCGCGCCGGGGGTGCGCCGAGGCGCGCGATGCGGCGAGCTCCTTGCGCGGAAAGTGATGCGTCGCGCGCGGAAACAGCGGCTCGAGCGCGCCGTCGCGCTCGACCACGAGGGCGCCGATGTGATCGAAGTGACAGTGCGAGGCGACGACGTGGTCGATGTCGTCGAGCCCGAGGTCCACCGTCGCGAGGGTCGACTCGAGCGACCACGTGCCGTCGATGTGGTACATCGCGCGCTGCTTGTCGGTCCACCGCGCCCCCATGCCACCTTCGATGACGACGTTGAGGCCGTCGCGTTGCGCCAGGTAGGGCCGCGCCGCGAGCAAGATCGTGTTGTCCGCGAGCGGCGGGGTCATGCGCTCCCAGAGCGCCTTGGGTACGACCCCCCACATCGCCCCGCCATCGAGCCGGAACCAGGCGTCCATCAACGCGGTGATGGTCCAGCCCCCGACTTGAACACGCTTGGGCGCCCAAGGCGGCGGCTCGAGCGATGCGATGTGGGCTGGACTCGACACGGGAGGGAGCGGGCGCGGGCGGGCGCTCACATCGAGGCCGAGAACGTACGCAGCACGTCGCGGCCGATGATGATGCGCTGGATCTCGCTCGTCCCTTCGCCGATGGTGCACAGCTTCGCGTCGCGCCACATACGCTCGACAGGGTACTCGCGGCTGAAGCCGTAGCCGCCGAAGATCTGGATCGCTTCGTACGTGACCTTCATCGCGGTCTCCGACGCATGCAGCTTCGCGATCGAAGCCTCCGTCCCGTAGGGCTGATGGGCGTCCTTCAGGCGCGCCGCGTGGTAGACGAGGTGCTTCGCGGCCTCGATCTGCACGCGCATGTCGGCCAACTTGAACTGCACCGCTTGCTGGTCGCTGAGCGTGCCGCCGAACGCCTCGCGCTCGGTCGCGTGGCGCGTCGCGCACTCGAACGCGCCTTCAGCCAAGCCGAGGGACAGCGCGCCGATCGAGATCCGGCCGCCCTCGAGCGTCTGCATGAACGTCTTGAACCCTTGGCCTTCCGGCCCGAGCAAGTGGTCGCGCGGGATGCGCGCGTCCTCGAAGACGAGGCTCGCCCAGTCCGAGCCGCGCATACCGAGCTTCTGCTCGCCCTTCTCCAAGGAGAAGCCGGGTGTGTCACGCGGCACGACGAAGGCGCTGATCCCCTTCGGGCCCAAGCTCTTGTCGGTGACGGCTGTGCAGATGAAGACGCCCGCGTAGTTCGCGTTCGTGATGAAGCACTTGCGCCCGTTGAGGACGTAGGAGTCGCCGTCGAGGTTCGCGGTCGTCTGCGTGCCGCCGGAATCCGAGCCGGCCCACGGCTCAGTCAAGCCGTACGCGCCCATGTACTCGCCGGAGATGAGCTTCGGCAGGTACATGTCGCGCAGCTTGGCGCCGCCCCACTTGAAGATGGGGTACGAGCCGAGGCTGACGTGCGCAGCGAGCCCGAGGGCCGTCGAGCCGCACACCTTGGCGATCTCCTCGACGGCCATCGCGTACGCCAACGTCCCGCCGTCCGAGCCGCCGAGCTCTTCGGGGAAGGGGATCCCGGGCAAGCCGAGCTCGACGATGCGGTCCCACTTCTCCTTCGGGAAGCGGTGGTGCTCGTCGATGTCGTGCGCGATCGGCGCGAGCTCGTCCTGCGCGAACTCACGCACCATGTCGCGGATCATCACCTGCTCGTCCGTGAGGTCGAGGCCGTGGCGGATGGCGGGCAGCTCGTAGGCGACCTTGCCGAGGTCCAGCTTGTTCTGTGCCAAGTCGGTCATGGTTTCGATTTCGCTTCTGGTCACTCGACCTCGATCTGCCAGCCCTCGGTGCGCCGCACTCGGTCGGGGGGACGTGCCTTCTCATCGCGATAGAACTCGCTCGAGCGCCCCGCTCCGACCCAATCGATGAGCGCTTGCCGCGAGAACTTCCACTCGCGACCGATCTTCCGCGCGGGCAGGTTGTCCGTGTGAAGCACCTTGTTGAAGGTCTTCACGCTCACACCGAGGAGCGCCGCGGCCTCGTCGATGTTCAAGATGTCTCGGTTGGGGCTCGCGGTCATCGAAGCGGCGTCCGGTTGAGGTTGAGGGCAGGTTCCTGGTTCCGGTCAGCGCAACAGCGCGCGCGAGATCACGATGCGCTGCACGTCGCTCGCGCCCTCGTAGATCTCGGTGATGCGCGCGTCGCGGAAGAGCCGCTCGACGTGGAAGTCGTCCGTATAGCCCGCGCCTCCGTGGATTTGCACGGCTTCGTCAGCGCAGTAGTTGGCGGCCAAGGACGCTGCGAGCTTTGCCTCGGACGACTCGCGGTTGCACTCGAGGCCGCGGTCGCGCATCCACGCCGCTTTGCGGACGAGGAGGCGCGCGGCCTCTGTCTTCATCGACATGTCGGCGAGCTTGAACTGGATCGCCTGGAAGTGGCCGATCGTCTTGCCGAACTGCTCGCGCTCCTGGGCGTACTTGACCGAAGCGTCGAGGCAAGCCTGCGCGATGCCGACGGCCTGCGCGCCGATCCCGATGCGGCCGCCGGCCAGGGTGTCCATCGCGATCGGGAAGCCGCGGTCGACCTCGCCCAGCACCGCGTCTGCGGGCAGGCGCACGTTGTCGAGGATCACCTCGGTCGTGGCCGAGCCGCGGATCCCAGTCTTCAGCTCGTGCTTGCCGATCGACACGCCGGGCGCGTCGCGCGGGATCAAGAACGCGCTGATGCCCTTTGCCTTTGGCGCGTCCGGGTTCGTGCGGACGTAGGTCAGGAAGAGGCCCGCGCGGTCGCCGCTGGTGACCCACAGCTTGGTGCCGTTGAGCACCCAGTGGTCGCCATCCCGGCGCGCCGTCGCGCGGAGCGCTGCGGCGTCCGAGCCCGAGGCCGCCTCGGACAACGAGTACGCGCCGATGCACTCGCCCGTCGCGAGCTTCGGCAGCCAGCGCGACTTCTGCGCCGCCGTGCCGAACTTCATCAGCGGCGCGCAAAGCAGGCTGTTGTGCACCGAGACCGCGACGCCGGTCGCTGCACAGGCTCGGTTCAGCTCCTCGAGCACGATCGCCAGCGCGAGCGAGCCCATGCCTGCGCCGCCGAACTCCTCGGGCAACGTCAGGCCCCAGAAGCCGAGCTCGCCCAGCTGCTGATAGACCTCGTCACCGATGTGCGCCTCGCGGTCGTGCTTGGTCGCCAGCGGCATCAGCACGCCGTCCGCGAAGTCGCGCGCGGCGCCCTGCACCATGGCCAGCTCCTCGCCGAGCTCGAACGAGAGCCCTGCCTGTTCCCGGGTAGTCGTCATCGCGCCATTCACTGGTAGTCGTAGAAGCCTTTGCCCGTCTTGCGCCCGAGGCGCCCGGCCGCCACGTAGCGGCGGAGGAGCGGGCACGGGCGGTACTTGTCGTCGCCGAGGCCCTTGTGCAGGACCTCCAAGATGTCGAGGCACACGTCGAGGCCGATCAGGTCGGCGAGCGTCAGCGGCCCCATCGGGTGCGCCATGCCGAGCTTCATGACCGTGTCGATCCCCTCGCGGGTCGCGACGCCTTCCATGAGGCAGAAGATCGCTTCGTTGATCATCGGCATCAGGACGCGGTTCGACACAAAACCCGGGAAGTCGTTCGCCTCGACCGGGATCTTGCCGAGCGCCGTCGAGCACTCCATGACCGCCTGGGTCGTCGCGTCGCTCGTCTCCTGGCCGCGGATGACCTCGACGAGCTTCATCACGGGCACCGGGTTCATGAAGTGCATCCCGATGACTCGGTCCGCGCGGCCGGTGAACGCCGCGATCTCGGTGATCGAGATCGAGGACGTGTTCGTAGCGAGGATGGCGTCCGGGCGCGCGGCCGCGTCGAGCTGGCGGAACACCGCAGCCTTGACGTCCTTGCGCTCGGAAACAGCCTCGACGATGAGCATCTCGTCGGTGAGATCGGCTGTTTTGCTGGCGGGCTTGATCCGGGCCAGCGCAGCGTCCGCGTCCGCCTGCGTGAGGAGCTCCTTCTTCACCACGCGCGCGAGGTTCGCGCGCACGGTGTCCATGCCTCGGTGGAGGGCGTCCTCATTGGCGTCGATCAAGAGCACCCGGCTGCCCGTCGTCGCAAAGACCTGGGCGATACCGTTGCCCATCGTGCCGGCGCCGACGACGGCGACCTTGTCGAAGTAGGGTTGCGTCATCCTATGTTCCTGCTTCAGATCGCCTCTACGCCGAGGGAGACCGCGTTGCCGCCCCCGAGGCAGAGCGAGGCCATCCCGGTGCGCGCGCCGCGCTGGCGCATCGCGTACAAGAGGGTCGTCAGGATCCGCGCGCCGGAGGCGCCGATCGGGTGCCCGATGGCGACGGCCCCGCCGTTGACGTTGACCTTCTCCGGGTCGAGGCCGAGCTGCTTGCGCAGCGCGATCGCGGCGACGCTGAAGGCCTCGTTGATCTCGTGCAGGTCGAAGTCTGCCGGCTGCTTCCCATGCTTCGCAGCGCACGCGGCGATCGACCGCTCCGGGGCCATCATCACCCACTCGGGCGCGCACCCGCCGGTCGCATACTGCGTGATGCGCGCGAGGGGTCGGACGCCGAGCTGCGCCGCGCGCTCGGCGCTCATCACGACGAGCGCGGCGGCGCCATCGTTGATCGAAGACGCGTTCGCCGCGGTCACCGTGCCGCCGTCGCGCTTGAACGCCGGCTTCAACGACGCGATCGAGGCCGGGGTCATGCCGGCGCGAATGCCCTCGTCGCTCCGGAAGACGACGGGGTCGCCCTTGCGCTGCGGGATCGAGACGCTGAACCGCTCGTCATCGAAGCGGCCAGCGGCCTCGGCTGCCTCAGCGCGGTTGTGGCTCGTCGCGGCAAACGTGTCCTGCTCCTCGCGCGTGATCGCGTACTTGTCGGCGACGAGCTCCCCCGTCATGCCCATGTGGAAGTCGTTGTAGATGTCCCACAGACCGTCGTTGATCATCGAGTCCACGAGCTGCGCGTGGCCGAGGCGCATCCCAGCGCGCGCCTGGGGCACGAGGTACGGCGCATTGGTCATGCTCTCCATACCGCCCGCGACAATGCAATCGGCGTCGCCCGCGCGGATGGCCTGCGCGGCGAGCATCACCGCCTTGAGGCCCGAGCCACAGACCTTGTTGATCGTCAGGCTCCCGACCGTGTCCGGCACCCCAGCCGCCCGCGCCGCTTGGCGCGCAGGGTTCTGGCCGAGGCCCGCCTGCAACACGTTGCCGAGGATGACCTCCTCGACGGCGCTGGGCTCGATCCCGGCGCGACGGATCGCCTCGGCGACCGCGAGGCCCCCGAGCGCGGGGGCGCTGAAGCCCGAGAGGCTCCCTTGGAATTTGCCGACCGGGGTCCGGCAAGCGCTGGCGATGACGACGTCCTTCAAGGCGCGGCCCGCACCTCGACCGGCGCGGCTCATTTGGGGAGTTCCCCGATGCGTTGACCCCGGGGACGGCGGGCCCTCGCGGCGCGGTCGGCGGGGCCGCCCGCGATGCGAGGGCAACCATGATAGGTTCACGGCCTCCGCAGGTAGGAGTCCGCGGCTCAGAATCCAGTCGGCGCAGCCGTGGGGCCATCACAGCGGGACGTGAGCGCGACCGAGGACGGCTAGAGCGGCCCTCAACAGCGACGAACTGAGGACGTAAATCATTGCCCTGCAATGAGTTACGCTCGCTCAAGACAAATCTGCGCGGCCGCGGCAGCCCGTGGTTGCGCCCACCTAGCCCACTCCCTATCCCAGTGGGACAGGGTCACAGTCGCGAGGGGGCGCTCGACCCAACCCAGAACCTTGGACGAGGCCCAGCTCATCGATGGCCTGCGGGCGCGCCGTGAGGACGCGGTCGCGACCTTCCTGGAGCGCTACAAGGCGCTCCTGTACCACTGCATCGCCCACTTCGAGGCGGACCAAACGATCCGCGAGGACCTGTACCAGGACCTCGTCCTGTTCGTCTTGGAGCGCCTCGACCGCGAAGCCTACGACGCGACCAAGGGCACGTTCTCGACGTGGCTGTACCGGGTCGCCTGGTGCCGCTGTGTCGATCAGAAGCGTCGGGATGGCGCCCGCGGTCGCCCCAAGGTCTCGACGGTGGGCGACGACGTGCCGGAGCGCGCGGACGACACGCCGGGCCCCGATGAGCTCGCGGGCACCGCCGAAGTTGGCGGGGTGGTCCGCGAAGCGCTGACAGAGCTCTCCGATGAAGAGCGTTCGCTGCTCGACCTGCGCTTCGTGCAGGGCGAGACGATCTCTGACATTGCAGCGGCCCTTTCGATCTCGATCGAGCAAACCAAGTACCGCCTGCGCCGCGCGACGATCAGCCTGCGGCGCGTGCTGTTGAACCACTTCGCTATGGAGCAGACCGTCGCGGAATGAGCGCGGGCGCAGGCCGCAGGCTGCCCCCAGCCGTCGGCCGAAGCTGGGCGCCCGCGCCAGGCGCGATTTCCGCCACGAATCGCGCACGAACGAGCGCTGCGCAACGGATGACCACTGAGCTTCGCACGATGGACCACGGAACCCTCGCCCACCTCCAACTGCCGATCGACCTCGCCGAGCTGGGGGCTGACGATCCGCGCGTCGAAGCGGTGATGTCCCGTTGGGACGAGCTGGCGCCCGAGCGCCTCACGCAGCTGAGCCAGCACCCTGTCCTTGGTCAGCGCCTGCAGCGCCTCAGGGAGGCAGAGGCTTGGCTCGGCCGTGGGCTGACGGAGCGTCGCAGGCGAGACCGGCGCGCGCCGCGGGCTGAAGAGCTCTACGACTTCGGCGGCGGGCCGCGCAGCGAATCGCGGCCGCTGATCCCCCTCGAGCGGCGCCGCGAGATCGAGCGGCACCTCGCGGCCGACCCCACCGAAGCCCGGTGGGTCGACAGGCTCGCGCAGCGGCCGATGCCGCCGCTGCTGTTCAACGCCCCGGCAGGGCTCGGCGCGCAGGTCGAGGGGATCGCGCTGGAGGAGGACGAGGTCTTCGACGAGGGCGACGTGCGGCGCCCGCGGGCACCTTGGTTGGCGCGCTGGATGCCCCTGGCCGCGGCGGCGCTCGTGCTCGCGCTCGGCGTCGATGCCGTGCGCCAGAACCGCGACACCTACCAGCTCGCCGAACGAGCGCTCATGCGCGGCGCGCTCGACGAGCCGCTGTCCTTCCCGCGCGGACGGGTCCTTGGCGCCCCCCCTGGCTCGATCGGCCTCTTTGCGTCCGAGCCGCGCTTCGAGTTCCGGGCGCTCCCGGACGCGACGGGCTATCGCGTGACGCTGTCGCAACACGCGGGCGGCGCGTTCGACGCGGGCACACAGCGCTGGACGACCACCGAGGTTCAGACCGATGTCGACGGCCCGTTCGCGCTCGGGCCGGCCCTGACGCCTGGCCACTACACCTGGGAGGTGTTCGCGACCGTTGATGGGCTCGAGCGCTCGATCGGGACGCTCGACTTCCACGTTGAGCTCGCGCCAGACACCCTGGCGCGGCTCATCCACGAGCCGCTGATCGGTCAAGTGCAGCGGCTCGCGGCCGAAGGCCTCTTGACCGACGCCCGCCACCGGGCTCGACAGCTGCCGCCGGGGCCCGCGCGTGAGCGCATCCTGGGCGGCGCTGCGGCCCGGTGAACCACCGCGCCCCATCCCGCGCCGCGGTCTGCGATCTGCGCGGCGCCGCGCCGAGGCCCTGCACCGGTGGCGCGCGGCGCGGGCGGCGCGGCGCGTGGCGGAGCGCGGTCTTCGTGAGCGTGATCGGCATTGGCCTCGGCGTGCGCTCCGCCGGCGCCCTCTCCCTCGGCGCGACGCGCCTGCCGCACCTGCGTGGACACGCGCCGACGTCGCCCGCGCCGCAGGCGCCAGAGCGCTCGACGCAGGTGCCAGAGCGCGCGCCGCAGGCGCCCGAGCGCTCGACGCAGGTGCCAGAGCGCTCGACGCAGGTGCCAGAGCGCTCAACGCAGGTGCCAGAGCGCTCAACGCAGGTGCCAGAGCGCTCAACGCAGATGCGCGTCGACTCAGATGCGCCCCTCAATCGCGCATTGATGTTCGTCGCAGCCCTCGAGGCGTGGCGCAACGGCGCCGTCGACTCTCCAGCCGAGCTCCGGGCCGCGGCGGGCGCGATGGCCAAGCTCGATGGTCGGCGTGACGCGCTCGCGATCGCGGCGCACTACGAGGGCTTGCCCCGCGCGGAGCGCGCGACCGGGCTCGAGCTCGAGCGCCGCTACGAAGCGCTGCGCGAGCGCTGGGTCACTTGGGACGGTCAAGCCGCGGCCGGGGTCGCGCCCCCGTTCGAGGCGCTCGCGGTCCCGCTCGCGCTCGACCTCGAGGCGCTCGCCAAGGACGCAGCGACGGCGCGCGACACGGCGCCGATCGCGCGCACGGAAGCGCTGCTCGCGCGGCTCGTCTTGACCCAGGTTGAGGTCGCCGACGCGACGGAGGCCAACACGCAGGGGCCCCGCGAAGCTGGGCCAGGCGGGGCGAGCCCGGCGCGCTGCTCGCGCGCGCAGAGGCGCTCGCGCGCCGCAGCGCGCGCCGCTTCGAAGACGCGGGCTTTGCCACGCCGCGCCTCGAGCCACTCTGGTTGATCGGCCGCCTCGCCCGCGCGCGAGGCGCGGCGTCCGAGGCACGCGCGGCCTTCCTCGCGACCGCCGACCTCGCCGAGCGGGTCCGACAAGACGACTGGCGCGAACGCGCGCTCCTCGGCCTGCTCGCGCTCGAGCGCGACGCGGGGGACCCCTTTGCAGCCCGCGCATGGATCGACGAGCTCGCGACGTTCCGCTCGCCGAGCACGTGTTGGGCGCTCGCGCGCGAACACGCAGCGAGCCTCCTGCACGACGACCGCGCTGAGGAAGCCGCCGCATTCCTCGCGCGATATCCGCCGAGCGCGGCCCACGTCGACTCGCCCGTCGAATCCATCGCTCAGGGCGGAGATCAAGCCGCGGCGCTCGAGGGCGAGGCCGACCCCGAGGCCACCGCGCTCGCGCTCGAAGAGTGGCGCGCGCTCCGCGCGGCAGCGGCGCTGCGGCTGGGTGACGTCGCGCTGGCGCGCGAGCTCGTGGACGCCCTCGATGTCGCGCCACAGAGCGGCGAGGCGCCGAGCGAACACACGATCCTCGCGCGCGCCGCGCTCGCGCTCGAGGAGGGCGATACAGCGCAGGTCCGGGCGCTGACGGCCTCGCCAGCCCCGTCGTGGTCGACGGCGGGCCGCACGCTCGCGCTCGTCCTGTCCGCGGAGGCGCTCTGTGAAGAGCACGACCTCAGCGCTGGGGCGCGAGCGCTGCGCGAGGCGCTCACCACCGCGCGCGCATGGGAGTCCGAGCGCGCGAGCCGCGGCGGGTCCGTGCTCGGGGAATGGATCGGCCTGCACGCCGTCGCGCTCCTCGCGCGCGTCGAGCTCGAGCTCGGGAGTCCGCTCGAGGCCGTCGTCACGGCGCTCGAATACCAAGCGCGATCGCTGCGCGGCTGGCAGACGGAGGTCGACGCCGCGACGGTCCAACGTGAGGCCGCCAGCGCATCGCTGGGCCTCGTCACCTGGGTCATCGGACCCGACTTCACGGTCGTGTTGCACGTCGACCGGACGGGCGTTGCGAGCGGCCACGCGATCCCGCTCGGCCGAAGCGCGATCGAGCGCGGCGTCACACGGCTCCGGCAAGCGATCCGCGCTGGGGACGACCCGACCGCGCGGGCGCTCGGCGAGGAGCTCGCGCGGACGCTCCTTCCGAGCCGGCTCAGAGACGCGCTCGCGCTGCGCGCGATGGAGGCGCTGACTTGGGCGGACTTGGACCTCGTGGTCATCGCCCAGGGCGCGCTCGAACGCGCGCCGTTCGGCGCCTTCGCGATCGGCGGGGCGCCCTTGATCGACCTCGGCGCCCTGCGCGTGATGCCTGGCCTCCTTCCGAGCTGCGCCACGCCAGGGTTCTCGAGCGCGACCGCACGCTGGGTCCTCGCAGGCGACCCCTGCGACCAGCTCGGGCGCTCGCTCCTGCCCGACGCCGCGAGCGAGCTGCGCGAGCTCGCGCGGGTCGTACGGGTCTCGCGCTCTCTCGCGGGCCCGACGTTGACGCCCGATGCGCTGCTCGCAGCGCTCGATGGCAAGGACCCGCTTCACATCGCGACCCACCTCGTGCCAGCCACGGTCGCGCGCGGCGAGCGCGAGCGCCGCGCGGCCCCGTACGCCCTCGAGTGCTCGCGCGGGACGCGCGTGTCGGCGCGCGAGGTCAGCGAGCGCGCGCCACGGCTCCCCCTCGTGGTGCTCGCCGCATGCGCGAGCGCGGACGGCGAAGTGCTCGATGGCGAGGGCGCGCTCGGGTTCGCGCGCGCCTTCTTGACGTCGGGGACACGCGGCGCGGTCGCGACAACCTGGCCGATCTCCGACGCCGGCGCGCGCCAATTCGCGCTGGCGCTGCACGCGCACATGGCGCGCGGCGAGCAGCCGTCGTGGGCCGCGAACAGCGCGGCGCGCGCCCTACGCGCCGCGCGCCGCCCTGCGGCCGAATGGGCCGCCTACCGCTTTGAGGGCCGCGACTGACCCGCGATCAAGCGCCGCCCTCTTCGGGGAGCTGCACCGCGATCGGGCGCTCGACCTCCGCCGGCGAGCCGGTCTCAGGCGCGAGCTCGATCGTCTCGCGCGCCGGGAACGGCAGCACTGCCCGGACCGTCCGGTCCCCCGCAGGCGTCACGACGAGCCGGGTCTTCGAGGCGCGGCCGCCGGTGCGCAGGCCCCGCGCCTCCAAGATGAACTCCACATCGTCCGCCGGCAACGCGCAGGACCACGCGAACGAGCCGTCCTCGTTGATGCGCAGCATGCGGCCGCGACGGCTGCCGACAGTGCGTTGCTCGAGGCGCAGGCCGCGCATGTAGGCGCGCCTGACCTGGTCGGGGTCGAGGGCGGCGCCTTTGCCCATCCGAGCGATGAGCTCGTCGTGGTACGCGTCCAGCTCTTCGTCCGCGACGACGACCTGCCCCTCCAGCTGGAACACACGTCGCACTTCGACGAGCAGGTCCGGCACGCGGACCCGGCGCTGGCCCTCTTGCACGACGATGGCTTGCGGGTCAGAGCTCGCGAGGAGGCGCTCTCCGCGCGCGACGATGCGCAGGTCCGCGCCTGTCGCGCCGCTGATCGACCATTCGCCGTCGACGTCGGTCGTCGCAACGCCGCGGGCCGCGCTCGATCCGCCCTCGAGCACGAGGACCTCGACGCCCGACAGCGGCTCGCCGAACGTGGACAGGACGCGCCCGAACAAGTCGACCGCCACGAGACCGCTGCGACTTGCGCGCTGCGACGGGGCGACCGGCTCCGTACGCGCTGCGAGCCCCGCAGCCGGCGCGGCCCCGTTCGAGGGCGGCGCTTCCAGCGGCTGCTCGGCCGCGGCCGTCAGGGCAGTGGCACGCAACGTCGGCATCGTCGCGGCTTCACCCTCTGCGACGATCAACGCTCTCGGCTCGAACGCTGGCAAGCCGCGGTTCGGCCCATCGGGCCGGAACCCCACCTCCAAGCGGTACTTACCGGGGGCGACCTCAAAGCGATAGTCACCTCGCGCGTCGGTCTGAGTCACGACGCGGCACGTCTCGAGGCCGGGTGCGTCGGCAGCGAGGCGCACAAGCGCGTCGCTCGCCGGTGCGCCGTCGCCGCCATAAACGCGACCAGCGACTGAACCCGGCCGCACGAGCACAATGTCATTGGTGTTCGCGCTCCCGTCCGCGAGGACAGCGAAGCACGGCGAGCCGACGCCCAGCGGCATCGCTGCGCCGCGGCAGAGGTCGGGGTACCAAGGCGCCACATATCCGCCGGGCACTGAGCCCGGGACGACACGCAGCTGATAGAGGCCAGGCTCGATCCCTGTGAACGAGAAGACGCCGACGTCATCCGTGGCGGCGGCGGCGACGACCTCGTTGTCTCCCTGCGGCACGACCTCGAGCTGGACCCCGGTCAAGACCGCGCCGAGGGACGTCACGACGCGCCCAGTCACGGGCGCGCGCCCACCGGCAGCGCCGACCTTCGGCGCGTCCTGCGCGCCCGCGCCACTGCGCTTGGGGCCCGCGCCGAGGAGGTCATCGAGCGCTAGCTGACCGGGCGTGCGCGCGCCCTCGGGCGAGGACGCAACGTCGGCGGGGTTGGGCGCGCCCTCGCGCGCGCGGGCGATGTCGCGCGCAGGGTCGAACGACTCGAGCTTGGGCACGAGCTCGCCCGGCGCGCGCTCCGCGGCAGGCGACGGTCCGGTCGAACGTTCGAGCCCCGGGCCGCCGAGCGCGATGCGGTCGACCGCGCTGGCAGCGCCACCTTCGCTCGCGATCACCGGCACGATCGACACGCGCTCCGCGTCCGCCGCCTCCGGTGCTCCAGCGGCCTCGGTCGAACCGCTTCCGCGACCAGCGCCGAGCCCGAGGAGGTCCTCCCCGGCGGCGCCCGTCGTCGTGTCGTCCGCGCGGCCCTGCTCCGCAGCGCCCTGGGCGGCACCGCCTGCAGGCGGTTCCACGGCGTCGTCCATCGGCGGCGTCGTGAGGTTCATGTAGGCCACGCCACCTACGAGCAAGGCGAGGACGGATCCGGTAAGAATTCTCATGGCGAACTTGCGAGCGAACGAGCGGAGAAGACCACGACCTCGAGAGGCCGCGCTCGTCATGGAGGCTACCCCGAGAGGATCGGCAAAGGGTGGTCATCCACTGCGCATCGGACGCACAATCCCGTCATGGATCAGGCCTCTACCGTCTCGCTTCGAGAAGACCCACGATGCAGAGGCGCGAACGCCGGTCTGGCGCTCGCGCTCGGCGGCGGCGGCGCGCGAGCGGCCTATCAGGCGGGGGTGCTGCGCGCCCTCGGGCGACGCTGCCCAGCGCTCGCGCCGCGCCTCATGACCGGCGTCAGCGCGGGCGCGATCAACGTCGCGCACCTCGCGAACCGAGCGAGCAGCTTCACCGCGGCCTGCGACTCGCTGTTCGACGTCTGGAGCAGCATCGAGGTGCAGCGCGTGTTCGAGGCGCGCACGCTGCGGCTCGCCTATCACGCGCTCTGCGTGCTGTCGAAGGCGACCTTCGGGGTCGCGCCCTCATTCGAGCCGATCCGCGGCATGGTCGATGCCCGCCCGTTGCGCGCGTTCCTCTCCGAGGCGTACGGCGGCGAGCGGTTGTCCGGGATCCGGAGCAACATCGCCTCTGGCCAGCTCGACGCCGTCGCGATCTTGGCGCTGCAATATGCGACCGGGCGCACGACCAGCTTCTGTGAAGGGCGCCACGTCGTCGACTGGGATCGGCCCCTGCGTCGCAGCGTCCAGACCGAGCTGCGGCTCGACCATGTCCTCGCCTCGTCTGCGCTGCCGCTCTTCTTCCCGCCGGTCGAAGTCGACGGGGAATGGTTCGGAGACGGCGGCGTGCGCTTGATCGCGCCGCTCGCGCCGGCGGTGCACCTCGGCGCCGAGCGCATCCTCGCGATCAGCACGCGGTATCGGCCCAGCGAAGCGGAAGCGGCCCAGAAGCGGTTCGAGGGCGCGCCGAGCCCGGCCAACATCGGCGGCAACCTCTTCAGCGCGATCTTCCTCGACGCGCTCGATCAAGACGCCTTAACGCTGGAGCGAATCAATGGGCTCGTTCGATCAACGCCCGCCGAAGCGCACGGGCCCCTCCGCCCCATTGAGCTGTTTGTCGTGCGGCCGTCCGTGGACCTCGGGCGCCTCGCCAACGAGTTCGAGGCGCGCCTACCAGGCATGTTCCGCTTTCTCACGCGCCGCCTCGGCACGCGACCGTCGCGGAGCCAAGAGCTGCTCTCGACCGTGCTGTTCCAGCACGACTACGTCCGAGAGCTCTTACGCATCGGGGAGCAGGACGGCGAGGCGCATGCCGGCGCGCTGCAGCGCTTTCTTCAGGGTCCGTGACGCTCTCGCGGCGCGGATCACGCCGCGCACTGCGAGGAGCGTAGCTGCTTGTCGGCGCGCGCGACCGTGTCGAGCAGCTCCTCACCGGCCCGGCGGGTCGCAATGCCGAGCGACAGCCGGCAATGCTGGTCCGGCGCGCTGTCACTGGCGAGGCGACAGCCCCAAAGCCCTCGCGACGCATCGACCGCCGCGCGCAGTCGCTCGGCGACCAATGTCGCGTCCTCGCCAGCGGCACCATCGAGCAGAACAACGAGCTCTTCGGGGCCCCAACGCGCGACGATGTCATCCTCTCGCAGGCACCCCTTGAGCGCCTCAGCCACGATGTTCAGCGTCGCCGTCGCACCGGAGTCACTGCAGCCGGGACCGACTGCGACTTCACATAAGATCACCGAGGAGCACGCGCTTGTTGCTCCTTGCTCGGCCGCGGGGTCGTTTCGATTGGGCATATTCGATGGAGCGCGCCGCAACACAATGGCGCCGGCCGGGGAGAGCGGGCGGCGAGCCAAGGTCCGAACGCCTTGACATTGAGCCCAAGCTCAAAATTCCTGCGCTGGCTCAGTGCGCGAACATCACCCCGAGGCTGATGCCCACATCGGGACCTGAGTCAGCGAGCACGTCCTCATGGAACGCGGCGAACCAACGCCCGCGACCGACATCACGCGCGAAGCCAAACGAGAGGTCGAGAATGGGACGGTCGACCTCTTTGATGCGGAACGTGTCGGTGAACGGCGAGCGGTACCTGAGCCCCGCGAGCAGCGAGCTCGCGTCGTCCCAGCGGTACTCGAGTCCGATGGTCCCGAGCCAGATGTCCTCCGGGAGCGCTCGCGCAGCACGGTACGCCTCGGGCGCATCGATCTGCACATAGTCGATGCCGCCGGTCCACGTCCAGCGGTCACGCGAGCGCTCGAGCAAGACGCCGAGGTCATAGTCGACCCCGTCGCTGCCCGTGCCGCGATCGACGTCCCCCGTCGGGAGCTCGACCCCCGCGCGCACCGCGACCCCGAGGGCGCCGGCGTCGGGGCGCTGCAGGACGTGGGTGATCCGGACCGGGATGTCCATGAGCTCGAGCGTGTCCTCGCGGCGCTCCCACACGACCTCGCCGTCGTACGCCAGGGTCAGCGCGTACTCGTCCCGCGCGCGCGCGCCTCGGTCACCGTCCGGGAATCCGAACAGCGCGTGGAACTCGTCGACAAACGCGTCGAGGAAGCCGCTCGACGCAAAGCTCACGGGCAGCTCGAGCTCGATGTCCGTGTCGGCGGTCAGGCCGTAGCGCGCGAACAGGCCGAGGTGTAGGACTTCGGCGTCGAGCTCCACCACGTCCGGCGGGACGCGCGCGAACTCGTAGATGCTGGCGTAGGAGAGCACAGCGCCGCCGCCGAGGGTGCCGGGCGCCTGGGACTGCACCGAGCGCGGCCGCGGCTCAGGAAAGACGAGCGCCTGTGGCAGCATCACCCGCGTCGGCAGCGGGCCGCGGACGACGTGTCGTGGCTCGACGTCGCTGCGGCGCAGATGCGCGCAGCCTGCAGCGCCCACGACAGCGCCTGCGAGCGCCGCGCTGCGGAGGAGCCAGCAGACGGCGCCACGGCGCAGGCCGAGTGCGCGCTGGATTGCAGCTCGATCTTGCACGTCAATCGCGGGGTCCGCTGGGGATGGGGTGGGTGACGCAGGGGAAGTTCAGGTCGCGGCGCACGCGCACGGCTTGGCCGTCCCGATCGAGCACGTGCCCGATCACGTAGCCGCGCACGTTGCCGCGCGCGACCCCCTCCGGGGCGAGCAGCTCGAAGTCAATCGACCTCGCGTTCCCCCCGAGCGCGCCAGCGGCGGCCTCGAACGTGTAGAGGTTGCGATCGATGCCCCAACCTTGCGGGACGACGAGCCACGCGATGGGCGCCGGCGCACCCGAGTCGAAGCGCGCGCCGTCCCCCGGCGCGAGCGTCACGTGCACCCGCAGGGTCACGATCCGGGCGGTCGGTTCCTCTTCGGCGCCATGGGCGGGCGCCGCGGCGAGCGCGATATTGGGGATCGCCACCGCCTCGACCCGGAGCAAGCCGCGCGCATCGATGTCGACTTCGCGTTCGGGGTCGGGTGCCAGCTCCTGCTCTGCGAGCCGCGGCAGCTCGGTCGATGGGCCAGCGACCTCGGCCTCGGTCAGCGCGACGCGCAAGGGCCTGCGCGCCTCGCCGCGCTCTGCGAGCTCGTCGATGGCGCGGTCGATCCACGCGTAGGGCGCCTCGCTCTTCGAGAGGCGCGGACCGAGGCGCCGGAGCGGGCCGGTGAGGACAGGATCGTCCGGCGAGGCAGTGGCCGCGCGCAGCCAGTGAGCGAGCGCGTTCGGGCCATCGCCAGCGCTGGCAAACGGCGTGTTGCGTCGCAACCAAAAGAGGGCGCCGGCCCGCAGCGCGTCGATCGGGCGCGCGTCCGGCGCGGCTGCGCGCCGCGCGAGCGCCGCGACGGCCGCGTCGAGGGCCGCCCGGCCCTCTGCTGGGCCGCCGCGTGCCCACAGCACCGCCGACAACGCGGCTCGAGCCTCGGACTCGGACCCGGCTGGGTGTCGGATCCGCACGAGCGCCAACGCAGGCGCGAGGTAGGCCTCGCCGATCGGCAGCGCCTCGGCGTCCGAGTTGGCCCCAGCGCCGCGCGCCGGAGCGTTGGCCGCGAGCAAGAGCGCGCGCAGGGCCTCGGTGTCTCCGAGGTCGGGGTCGAGCGCGCGCACGACCCCCGCGGCGTCGACCAGCGCGGTCAGGTGCTCGGCCTCCGGCGCGACGGTCAGGAACGGGTCCCAAAGGACGGGGAACGGCACCCCGAGCCAGTCGACGAGGAGCCGCGCGCGCTCGGCGTGCAGCTCGCGCGCGACCGCGAGGAAAGCGACCGGCGCGTCGTCGCCGCCGAGCTCAGGCTGTGGCGCGTCGGCCGGCGCACGGGCGAGCTCGCGCGCGCGCTGCGCCGCCAGGGAGAGGCGCACCCGCGAGGCCGACGAAGCCGGCGTGAACAGCACGACCAGGGCGGCGCGACCGCGCAGGTCGGAGAGCCGCGTCGTCGCCGCGCCGTCGATCGAAGGCAGCACGAACTCGGGCGCCGGCGCACCCACGACCCATTGGGTCGGCGCCTGAGACCCCGCGGGCTGCGCCTGAGACCCTGCGGGCTGCGCCGCGGGCGTCGCGCCGCCCGCGGCCTGCAACGAGAGAGACACAAAGAGCGAGATCAGCATGGCGCGTAGAGTCTACGGGCCGGCGACCTGCGCGCCGAGGGCCCCGCGGCCCACCCCATCAGAGGTTGACGATCCGTCGCACTGCGTCCTCGAGGAGCGCCACGCCATACCCCGTGCCGCGCCCGCGCTGCCAGGCAGGGAACGCCAGGTCGACGTGGGCCCACTTCGCAGAGGTGCCGTCGAGGTGCCAGTGGATGAACTCCGCCGCGCAGCTCACCTGCGCGTTGGCGCGGTTCGCCACCGAGTTGCGCATGTCCGCGACTTCGCTCTTGAACTCTGCGCGGTAGAACTCGGGCGCGAACGGCAGCGCATGCACGAGGTCCCCTGACGACTGCCCGGCCTCGTACACGAGGCGCTCGAGCGCCTCGTCGTTCGAGACCAGAGCCCCGTGCAAGTTGCCCGTCGCCACGCCCTGGGCGCCCGTCAGAGTCGCCGCATCGAGGATGTAGTCGGCCTTCAGGACGCGCGCCGCGTAGCTGACGCCGTCGGCGAGCAAGAGCCGCCCCTCAGCGTCCGTGTTGTTGACCTCGACCGTCTTCTTCGAGTGCATGGTCAACACATCGTCGTTCTTGAACGCCGTCGGGCCGACCGCGTTCTCGGCGATGCACAGGAGCGCGCTGACGGCGCAGGGCGCGCCCGACTTGACGAGCGCGAGGAACGCGCCGAAGACGGCGGCGGCGCCGCCCATGTCGCACTTCATCCCGCTCATGCCGGCGGTCGGCTTCAGCGAGAGGCCGCCCGTGTCATAGGTGACGCCCTTGCCGACGAGCGCGACGTGGCGCTTCGACCCGCGCTTGGGCCGATAGGTGAGGACGACGAGCCGCGGCGCCGACACGGCGGTCCGCCCGACCGCGTGGATGCCGCCGAGCCCCGCTGCGACGAGCTGGTCGCCGACGAGCGCCTTCTTCGTGACCCCGGTCAGGCCGCGGGTCAGACGGGACACCTCGATATGGAAGCCGGCCGGGTCGAGCTCGGTCGGCGGCACGTCGACGAGCCGTCCGGCCTCGCGGCTCGCGTCTGCGACCTCGACGACCCGCGCGTCTGCGGCGATGACGGCGCCGTCGGGGCCGACGGCCAGGACGTCGAGCGTCGGCTCGGCCGCCGCCTTCTGCGTGGCCGCGGTGTACCGCGGCAGGCAGCGCGCGATCGCCGTAGCCGCCGCGCGATAGTGGTCGGCTTGGTCGAGGACCAGGAGGATGCCGGCGCTGCCCTTGCGGCCGGTCATCGACTGGGCCACGACGCGCCGGATCGCCTCGGCCCGCGTCGCCGAGTTGTGCCGCGACACCGTGTCCGGCAGGACCCCGACGGCGAGCTTGCGCGGCGCGGCCCCGAGGACGAGCGTCCCTGCAGCGTTCCCCGTCAGCCCGGGCGGCGCGTCCTTGGCCAGCTCCAGCGCGTGGCGCCGATGCTCCGCGGGCAACGCCTCGAGGAACGTGCCGTCGTCGAAGGCCCGCTTGGGGGCGACCAGAAGGAGCGCGTCCTTCCCCTTGAGGAGCGCCGCGGCGCTCTTCACATAGCGAATCCGGGTCATCGCGGGGGAGGTTACCCGCGCGCCCCGGGCGCCCCGAACAGGTAAGGCAGAATCCGGTCCCCGCGCGCGCTGAGGCGGCGGATAGTATCTTCCCCCCAACTCACGAGGCGCGAGCCTCCCCCCTCGTCGCACCGACGAACCACTCACCCACGGGACTCCTTTTGATGAAGGACTGGTCGCCCGACCGTAGCGAAGACTTGTACTTGGTCCGCAAGTGGGGCGCGCCCTACTTCCGCATCAACAAGAAGGGCCAAGTCGAGGTCACGCCGACGGGCGCCGACGGCCCCGCGGTCGACATCTTCGAGCTCGTCGGGCAGATCCGACGCCGCGGGGTCCGCACCCCGCTCCTGCTGCGCTTCGATGGCCTGCTGCACGCGCGCGTCCGCGAGCTGAACACAGCCTTCGACACCGCGCGGCGCGAGTACTCGTACGAGGCCCCCTATCGCGGCGTGTACCCGATCAAGGTCAACCAGGAGCGCGCCGTCGTCGAGGCGCTCCTGTCCGAGGGCAGAAAGTTCGGCATGGGCATCGAGGTCGGCAGCAAGCCCGAGCTCATCGCCGGCGTGGCGCTGCAGGCGGGCGAAGGCTCGCTGATGATCTGCAACGGGTACAAGGACGACGAGTACGTCGAGACCGCGCTGCTCGCGAGCAAGCTCGGCATCACAGCGATCGTCGTCATCGAGAAGGCGACGGAGCTCGAGACGGTGCTCGCCTCGGCCAAGCGCACGGGCGTGCGCCCGCGCGTCGGCGTGCGGTGCAAGCTCTCCTTCCGGAGCTCCGGCCGCTGGCAGGACTCCGTCGGCGACCGTTCGAAGTTCGGCCTCACGACCCGCGAGGTCGTCAGCGTCGTCGAGCAGCTGCGTGACCACGGAATGCTCGATTGCCTCGAGCTCTTGCACTTCCACATCGGCAGCCAGATCACGCACATTCGCTCGATCAAGCAGGCGATGCGCGAGGCGACCAACGTCCTCGTCGGCCTGACGCGCATGGGGGCGAACATCCGCTGGTTCGACGCGGGCGGCGGCCTCGGCGTCGACTACGACGGCTCCAGCACGGACTTCGAGTCCTCGATGAACTACTCGCCCCAGGAGTACGCGAACGACATCGTGTACGCCCTGAGCGAGACGTGCAAAGAGCACGACGTCCCGCAGCCCACGATCGTGACCGAGTCCGGGCGCTTCCTCGTCGCCCACCACGCGGTGCTGATCGCGGACGCGATGGGCGTGTCGTCGTTCGACCCGGTGCTCGACGCGATGCCCGTGACGGAGGAAGACGCCGAGATCGTGCAGAACATGGCCGCGATCTCGCGGCACATGACGGCGAAGAACTACCTCGAGGTCTACCACGACGCGCTCGACCTGCGCGAGCAAGCGATGCTGCTCTTCAACACGGGCGCGCTGACCCTGCAGGAGCGCGCCAAGGTCGAAGAGTACTTCTGGCGCGCGTGCCACGCGGTGCTCGATATGACCCGCAAAGTAGAGTACGTCCCCGATGACTTCGAGGACCTCGAGCGCCAGCTCGCGGACACGTACTTCCTCAACATGTCGGTGTTCCAGTCGCTCCCGGACGCGTGGGCGATCGGGCAGCTCTTCCCGATCCTGCCGATCCACCGGCACGAAGAGAAGCCGACGCGGCTCGCGGTCCTCGCGGACCTTACGTGCGACTCCGACGGAAAGATCCAGAAGTTCATCGACCTGCGCGGCGTGAAGCGGACGCTCGAGCTGCACACGCTCAAGCCAGACGAGCCGTACTTGATCGGGTTCTTCCTCGTCGGGGCGTACCAGGAGATCCTGGGTGACATGCACAACCTGTTCGGTGACACGAACACGGTGCACGTCGACATCGACGCGGACGGCCGACCGCGGCTCACCCACGTCATGCGCGGCGACCGGGTCAAGGAGGTCCTGCGCTACGTCGACTACGCCGAGGACGAGCTCCTGCGCAAGCTACGCAGCCACGTCGAGGACGCCCTCGACGCAGGGCGCATCACGTACGAAGAGTCCGCGCTCTTCTGGAAGCGCTACGAGGAGGGCCTGCACGGCTACACCTACCTCGAGCGCCAAGGCAACCTCTCCGACTCCTCCTCGATCTCCACCAGCACCCTCAACGAGGCCCCGCTCGATGCCGACGCCGCCCGAATCTGAACTCGTGATCGAATTGGTGGCCATCGGCCCCGATGGCGATGAAGTAGGCGGCGACGCGCCGCTGATGGTCGTCTTGGGCCAGGGCGAGCTGCCCCCGGCGCTCGAGACGAAGCTGGCGCGCGCCGCGATCGGCGACGTCGTCGAGGTCGCGTTCCAAGCAGGCGAGGTGTTCGGCGACTACGACCCCGAGGCGATCCAGACGATCCCGCGCAGCGAGTTTGGCGAGGACGCCGAGCTCGAGCGCGGGGCCGAGATCTCCGTCAGCGTCGAGCACGACGACGGCGAGATCGAGGACCTAGACGCGAAGGTCGTCGAGCTCAATGACGAGGTCGTCGTGCTCGACTTCAACCACGTCTTCGCTGGGAAGGCCGTCACCTTGCGCGCGACGGTCCTCGACCCTGAGGAGTACGAAGAAGACGACGACGCGGAGTGAGCCGCTGGCGCCACGCCAGCGACACAGCCGGGCCGGGGTCACGCGAGCGGCGCGTGGCCCCGGCCCGGGTCATGGGCGATGCCGAGCCAGCGCTCGAGGGCTCCGCGCAGGATGTAGAGCACGGGGGTATCGAGCGCCGCCATCACGAGCTTGACCAAGTAGTTCGCCCAGATGATCGCCGCGATCACGCTCCACTCGAACCCGAAGAAGCCGCGCAGAAAGATCGAGTTGACGATGATCGTGTCGGCGAGCTGACTGATCCACGTCGACCCGTTGTTGCGCAGCCACATGTGCTTGCCGCCCGTCACGCGCCACCAGAAGTGGTAGAGGCGAACGTCGAGCAGCTGCGCGACGAGGTAGGCCGTCATCGACGCAAAGAGCAGCATGCCAGGCGCCGCGAAGGACGCGTGGAACGCGTTCTGCATCGCGGCGGAATCGGCGAACCCGTAGTCCGGCTGCGTCCAGATCGTGGAGGGCGGCAGCGCGACCGCGAGCTTGACGATCGCGAGCATCAGGAGGCTCGCCGCAAAGCCGGCATAGACCATCAAGTTGGCGCGCTGTCGCCCCCAGAGCTCCGCGACGATGTCCGTGAGGAGGAACGTGACCGGGTAGGTCACGATGCCCGTCGTCAACGTCACGTCTGCCCCGGCCCCCAGCGCCTCGCCGAGCCCGCCGAGGTGCACGACGAAGAGCTTGGTGCCAATGACGTTCGTCAGGACGAGCGTGACCATGAACACCCCCACGAAGACGGCGTAGGTCGCCTCGGCCCGGGGCAGCGGCGCTTCCGCGGTGCGCTCCGCTCCGCCGCTGCGCAACCCGGCCCCCGGGCGGCGCCCGCTGGGGTCCGTCGTGCTCAGGTCAGGTTCCGTCGTCGGGGGGTGTCGCGGGCTGGACATCGGCGCATCCTCCCAACTCATCGCGCCCGCTGGTAGCCCCCGCCCTCGGGCAAGCGCCGGCGCATGCGGGCAGGGGCCGGCGCATGCGGCTCAGGGCCGGCCGGGGGCCAGGACGGCCGCGATCCGGGCTCGGGAGTGAGGGGCGCGCAGCGAGTGGTGGCGCCGGGGGCGCGCGCGGGTATCCTCTTCTCCCCGATTCGCGTCCCTTGTCCCCCCGTGAACGCGCGCCCAACCGCCATGCAGGTCATCCAGCAGCTCGAAGCCATGTCCCCCGAACGGTTCCTCGCGATCTACGAGGCGCTCGCGCGTGAGGGCTTCGGGCCGCTCGACGACAAGGTCGCTGCGGCACTGAAGTTCCGCCCCGTAGCGATCCGCCGCTTGGCGATGGAGAAGCGCGCGGAGACGGCGCGCAAGCTGCTGGTGCGCGGGCGCCAGGCTGACCTCTGCTACGAGCTCTTCGGGTCGTACTTGGTGACGAAGGCCAAGGACCTGGTCGCCGAGTTCCTCGACGGCACCGGCGTGCCGCACAAGGAGTGCATGGTCGAGGACGTCGAGGCCGCCAAGCCAGACCCGGCCAAGTTGGCGGAGGTGCTGCAAGCGCTCGACGCGAAGTACGACCCAGCAGACGTGACGCTGTACCTCGCGCTCGCCGCGCAGCAGTGGCCGAGCGTGCCCGAAGTCGAGACGGCTTGGCGCATGCGCAGCTGAGCGCGCGTCCCGGTCCGAGAACATCGCGCGAGGCCGCGCCCGCCGTCCCCTACGGCGCGCGGGGCCTCGCTAGATTTCTGGCGTAGGTCGGCATTGTCCTCGCGCGTTCGCGCTAGGACGCGCCGCACCATGGCTCCTTTCTCTTAGCCCGCCAATGCACCAGAAGTCCGCTCGCACACTCTCGCGCTTCGCGCTCCTTTCCATCACGCTCTCCGCCGCAGCCGCCGCGCAAGACTGCCCCACGAAGCTCCTCGCTGCCGACGCTGCGGCCTCGGATGAAGCGGGCTACGCCGTCGCGCTCGCCGGTAGCACGGCGCTGATCGGCGCGCGCTACGAGACGCAGCTCGGGTCGAGCGCTGGCGCCGCGTATGCGTGGCGCCTCGACCCGATCACCGGCTGGACGCAGACGCAGAAGCTCACGGGCTCGAGCGTCGAGGCGTTCGACGAGTTCGGGCAGAGCGTCGCTGCGACCCAGGACACGCTCGTCGTCGGCGCGCGCAACGATGACGACAATGGCGCGGACGCGGGCGCAGCCTACGTCTTCCGAGTCGACCCCATGACCGGCACCTGGGCCGAAGAGGTGAAGGTCCTCGCGCCCGACGGCGAGCCCGGCGATCGCTTCGGAAGCGCGCTCGGCATCGACGGCGACGTCATCGTCGTCGGCGCCCAAGGCGACGACGACCAGGGCAGCGCAGCGGGCGCGGTGTACGTGCACCGCTACGACGCGATGTCGGGCCTGTGGGCCATGGAGCAGAAGCTCTACGCGAGCGACGCGCAGGTCTCCGACAAGTTCGGCGCCTCGGTCGCGATCTCGGGCGATGTCATCGTCGTCGGGGCGTTCGACGAGGACCAGCGCGCGTCCGGCGCGGGCGCCGCGTACGTCTTCCGCTATGACCCCGTGCTGATGACGTGGGCCGAGGAGCAGAAGCTGCTCGCGAGCGATGGCGCCAGCAACGACCAGTTCGGCTGGAGCGTCAAGGTGGATGGGGAGGTCCTCGTCGCGACCGCGCGCTACGCCGACGACCTCGGGCTGGACGCGGGCGCAGCCTACGTCTTCCGCCGCGACGCGCTGCTCGGGGCTTGGCAGGAAGAGGCGAAGCTCCTGGCGGCGAGCGGCGCGAGCGGCGACGCGTTCGGCGAGAGCGCGGACATCGAGGGCGACCTCGTCGTCGTCGGCGGCAACTTCCACGACCTTGTGGCGGCCGACACGGGCGGTGCTTGGGCCTTCCGCTTTGACGGCGCGGTCTGGCGCGAGGTCGCGGCGATCCGCGCCGCTGACGCGGACTTCGACGATCGCTTCGGCGGCTCGGTCGCGGTGTCCAGCGGGCGCGCGTTGATCGGTGCGCAGCGCGACTCGCAGGCGGCGCTGCGTGCTGGCGCGGCGTACGTGTACGACATGACGGCCGCCGACCGCAACGGGAACGGCGTCCCCGACGCGTGCGAGGCCGCGGGCACAGCGTTCTGCACCGCCAGCCCCAACTCGACCGGCGCCCCGTCGTCGATCGCGGCCATCGGCAGCGCGGCGCTCATCGACGACAATGTCACGCTGTATGTGTCGGGGCTCCCACAGACAGTGCTCGGCTACTTTGTCGTCTCGCGCGACATGCTGCAGATCCCGGGCGCCGGCGGCGCGCAGGGCACGCTGTGTGTCGCGAGCACGGCGATGGGACGCTACGCGGGCAACGTGCTGTCCTCCGGATCGCTCGGCTTGGTCTCGATGCCCGTCGACTTGACGTCGATCCCGACGCCGACGGGGTCGGTGGCGGCAGCGGTCGGGGACACGTGGAACTTCCAGCTCTGGCACCGCGACACGACGGGCAGCGGCTCGACCTCGAACTTCAGCGACGCGGTGTCGGTCACGTTCGAATAGGTCCGAGCGGCGCACCCCGTCGCTTGCGCGTGATCACCGGGCGCGAGGCTTCGGCTGGCAGCGCGTACACACGTGCGTGCCACGCTGCCCGACCACCAGCTTCGTGATGACGCGCCCGCACACGTTGCAAGCGCTGCCGTCCCGCCCATACACCTGGAACAAGTGCTGGTACGCCCCGGGTTGCCCCTCGGGCGTGCGATAGAACACGTCGAACGAGCTGCCCTCGCGCTCGATCGCCTCAGCCAAGATGCGCTGGATCGCGGCGTGCAACACGCGCGCGCGCTCCGGCGTCACCGTGTCCGAGCGGCGCAACGGATGCAGCCCCGCCGCAAAGAGCGATTCGTCGACGTAGATGTTCCCAAGGCCCGCCACGAAGGTCTGATCGAGCAACAACGGCTTCAGCGCGCGGCGCCGTGCGCGCAGCTCACGCGAGAGCCACTCTGCCGTGAACGACTCGCCCAGCGGCTCGGGCCCGAGCTCGACGAAGTGCGCGAGCGGGTCCTCCACGAAGAGCATCCGCCCGAACTTACGCACATCCAGGAACCGAAGCTCCCGCCCGCCATCGAGGCCGAGGGCCACACGCGCCCACGGACCCGGGTCGCTCTCGGCCGGCTCGACCACGAGGCGCCCCGTCATACGCAGGTGCACGAGCAACGCGCCGGCACCCTCGCCGTCGCGCTCGAGCTCCATGACGACCCACTTGGCCCGGCGGCCCACCGCGCGGACCTGCGCCCCGATGACCGCGCGCTCGAAGCGCGACGCGCTGAGGCCGCCGAGGGTCCGCAGCCAGTTGACCCGCGCGGCCTCGACGACGCGGCCGACCAGGTGCGGTTGAATCAAACGAGCCGTCGTCTCGACCTCGGGGAGCTCGGGCATGGATCGGTGTCGGGGGCGATGTCGAGGAGCGCGTCGCGCGGGCCGGGCGCTGCGGTTGGAGCTACGAGCGCGCGCCGCTGGCGCGGATGTCCGAGAAGGTCCTAGAGTTCCCGGGCGCCTTGCGTCGAAAGAGAGCGAGCCGTCCCGCTGCTCCTTCCCCAGGTTCGCGACCGACACTATGACCCGCCCGCACCCCTCGCGCGACTCCGTCACGTCTAGCTACGGGCCCAGCCCCGACGCGCTGGAACTCGCGACCTACGACCTGGCAGGGCTCGCCACGGGCGCCGCCCTCTGCGCGACCCTTGTCCGAGACGCCAGACGCAGCGCCGGGATCAGCATGGCGGAGCTCGGCCAGCGGACCGGCGTGCCGGAGCAGATCGTGGCGCTCTGGGAGGACCCGACCTGGGAGGGACACTCGCTGAACATCCTCCGGCGGGTCGCAAAGGCCCTCGAGCTGCGGGTCGAGCTGCGCCTCGCGCCGGCGGCGCGCCCGAGGCGCACCGTCTCGGTAGACGAGGCCGTCGCGGCCTGAGGCTGGCGCTCCGCCCCCAAAGGCACCTGCGCGGCCGAGGCGGATGCGGCGCGGCTACGGCCCACCACGCATCCTCCACCACGCATCCCGGCGCATCCTGGCGCAGCGCTGAAGCGAAGCAACTGGGCGCAGGGCCGCGGCACGCCGCCAGCGAGCCCGTAGACTGCCTGTGATGCAACCCGTCGGCACGCCCCAACCGGTCGCCGCGCGCCCGGCGCCCCTCTGGAAGCGCGGTGTGATCACCGCCGGCTTCGTGGGCCTGCTCGTGTTCGCGCACCTGCGCTCGCGCGCGCCGGACACCCGCCCCCCCGGGGCGAACGTCGACGCCGCGCAGCACGGCTTTGCCTTGCGCGACGTGACCGAGGCCTGGGGCATCGCGTTCACCCACGCGAGCCCGAACATCGACCCGGTCCTCGCCCCCATTGCGGCGCAGATCACGGGGACCGGAGCGTCGCTCGCCGTGGTCGACGTCGACGGCGACGGTGACCTCGATATCTACGCGACGACGAGCCGCCACGGCGCGCCGAACTCGCTGTGGATCAACGAGCGCGACGCATCGGGTCAGCCGCGGTTCCGCGACGTCGCCGCCGAGGCGGGCCTCGCCGATGTGAACCGCGACGGCGTCGGTTGCTCGACCGCGTCGCTGTGGGCGGACGTCGACGCAGACGGCGACCAAGACGTCGTGATCGTGAAGTGGGGCCACCCGCAGCTCTTCCTGCAGGACGCGCCGCTGCGCTTCCGCGACGCGACGGCGACGTCAGGCCTCGCCGACGTGTGGATGAACTCTCACGACGGCCTCTTCCTGGACGCGGACCGCGACGGGCTCGTCGACCTGTTCCTCGGCGGCTACTTCCGCGCAGAGGTGAACCTCTGGGACGTGTCCTCGACGCGGATCATGCAGGACAGCTTCGAGTTCTCGCAGAACGGCGGGCGCAACCGCTTCTTCCGGAACCTCGGCGACGGCCGCTTCGAGGACGTCTCGGACGCGTTCGGGATCGGCGGCGATCGCTGGACCTACGCCAGCACCGCGGCCGACTTCGACGAGGACGGCTGGACCGACCTCTACATCGCCAACGACTACGGCGCAGAAGAGCTCTTGATCAACCGCAAAGGCACAGGCTTCGAGCCGCTTGACGTCGACCTCGATCGGCAGTCGAAGTCGGGCATGTCTGCGTCGCTCGGCGACGTGGAGAACCGCGGGCGCCTGGCGGTCTACGTCACCAACATCTCGCAGCCAGGCTTCCTGTTCCAGGGCAACAACCTGCGCATCAACCGCTTGAAGGACCGCGGGGCGCTCGCCGACGGGCCCGAGGGCCCGGTGCGCAATTGCGGCTGGGCGTGGGGCTCTGCGTTCGGCGACCTCGACCAAGACGGGTGGCAGGACCTCGTCGTCGTCAACGGGTTCATCTCGGCCGACAAGACGCGCGACTACTGGTACGACATGGGCAAGGTCGCCGGGGGCAACGGCGGCGTGTTCGAGGACGCGCTCAATTGGCCGGCCTTCGAGGGGCGCAGCCTGTCCGGCTACGAGCGCACGCGCGTCTTGAAGAACCGCCTCGGGCGCTCGTTCGTCGAGGTCGGCGGCGAGGTCGGGATCAGCGACACCTACGACGGGCGCGGCGTCGTCCTCGCGGACATGGACGGCGACGGCCGGCTCGACATGGTGGTCGCGAACCAGAACGGGCCGCTGCTCGTCTACAGGAACGAGCCGCCGGCCGACGTCTCAGCCGCGCAGTGGATCGAGATCGACCTCGTGGCGGCGCCGCGCGCGGCCGGCGGCAGCAACCCGGACGCGGCGGGAGCGCACGTCCTCGCGCACTTCGGCGACGCGACGCAGCTGCGCGTCGTCGTCCTGGGCGGCGGGTTCTCGAGCCAAGGCCCCAGGCGTGTGCACTTTGGGCTCGGCGCGGCGACCGCGGTGGACGAGCTCGAGGTCCGGTGGCCCTCCGGCCGGGTCCAAGTCGTCCGCGACCTCGCGGCAGGGCGGATCCACCGCATCGAGGAGCCCTCGGCCAGCGAACCCCCCACGGTCCCCAAAGACTGAGGCTGCCCCATGCGCGTCACCCCGAAACACCTGATCATGGCCCTGATCACGGCGATCCTCGTCGTCGGTCAGGTCCAGTACGGCATCCTGCGGGGCTGGACCCCCTTGCTCTTGTGCCTCGGCGGGGCTGTGTTCGCGGAGGCCCTCCTGTCGCGCTTCATGCTCGGCAAGCTGACGCCGCTGTCCTCGGCGTACGTGTCAGGGACGAGCCTGACGCTGCTGCTGAAGCCCGAGCCCGGCCTCATCTGGCCGTTCCTCGTCGGCGCAGGGCTCTCGATCGGGTCCAAGTACGTGCTGCGCTACAGGGGCAAGCACCTCTGGAACCCGACCAACTTCGGCATCGCGGCGCTGCTGCTCGTGGCGCCCGGCAAGATCGCGATCCTGAGCCACGAGTTCGGCAACGACATCACGACGAACCTCGTGATCTGGACGATCGGCCTGCTGATCGCGTCGCGCGCGAAGATCTTGCACGTGACGTTCACCTACGTCGCCGCGTTCCTGGCCTTCGCTTGGCTGCGGACCTTGGTCAACGGGCACGCGTACCTGACGGAGATCACGCCGCTGACGGGCCCGATGTACCAACTGTTCGTGTTCTTCATGGTCACCGACCCGGCGACGACGGTGGCGACCAAGCGCGGCCGGATGCTCGTGGTGTTCCTGGTCGCGGCCTTCGAGTCCGTGATCCGCACGGGCAACGACCTGGGCTGGGCCTGGGCCGCGCCGTTTGCGCCGGCGCCCGCGATCTTCGCCCTCGCCATCGTCGGACCGATCGCGCTCGGGGCGCGGCTCGCGGCGCTCGGGCCGTTCGGCCGAATGGGCGCGCCGCTCCAGGTCGCCCCTGCCGCGGCGTGACCTGAGTGGCGCCGGCGGGGTTCGAAACCGCCGGTCTCGATCGCTAGGCTGAGCCGCATGCAACGCTTCTTGCTGCTCGCGGTGGCCCTGGCCGCAGTCCTGCTCCCTGCCGCATGCGCGACCAACACGGACTCGCGCGTCACGAAGCGCGCCACCCAGGGCGTCGTCGTCCAGGCCGCGCTCGACGACGTCTGGCAAGCCGTGTGCGCGACCTTGCCGGGGTCGCGCTCCGCCGGCGTCCCGATGAGCGCGATCAGCGAATACGGCGGCGTCGCGGTCGAGGCGCGCGTCGAGCGCTACAACGACGCGCGCACCATCTTGCACGTGACCTCCGCCGACGCGCGCGTCGCTGAGGAGGTCCAGCTCGCGATCCAGCGCCGCTTGATGCGCTGAGCGCGCTCAGCGCAGCGCCGCGCCCAACTCGTCGCGCAGCTCTTCCAAGAGGTACGCCACGTCGCGCGCAGCCAGCTCGAAGCCGAGGCGCACGTCGCTGCCTTGCACCTCCGCGAGCAGGCCGTCGTACACGTCCTGCACAGCGAGCGGCAGCTGCTCCATCAGCCCGAGGTTCGAGACGAACGCGCGCGCGCCGTTCACGATGTCGGCGACGCGGCGGGCCTGCTTGCGGTCCTTGGCACGCAGCTTCGCCTCGACGAAGATGTTGCCGGCGCGCTCGCCGAGCTCCAGGGTGATGCGCTCGACGCCCTCCGCGGCCTTCGCGACAGGTGACCCCTGCAGGAGCTTCCCGAGCGGCAAGCCGACCTCGACGTAGAGGATCGTCCCGTCCCGCGGGGTGGCCGCGATCGCGGGCGCTGGGGCGAGCGCCAGGTTCGGCCGGTCGCCGTCGGCGGCCTGCACGATGCCGGCGACGTCGGTGCGGGTCCGGCCGAGGATCGCGATGCGATCGCCGGTCGGCGTCGCGCAGTAGGACGCATACACCCCGTCCGTCCCGTCGCCCCAGCGGTCGAGCGCGAGCCCGCCCTGGTCCGAGACGCTCTAGGTCCCCATCCCGCGCAACGTGTCGACGGCGCCGTCGACCGCGCTCGTCGTCCGCACGAGCACCGCCGCCCCGCCGCCCTTCTCGTCACGCCCGAGCACGGTGACCGACAGGAGGTCCCTGAACGGGTCCACGCCGAACTGTTCGCGGACCATGCGCAGCTCGTCGCTGCCCTCGAGCGCGGAGACGATCTCAGGCGCGGAGCCGAGGGCTTGCCACCACGAGCTCGCGAGGAAGCTGCGCGCGTCGAAGTGGACGACAAAGGCAGTGTCCGCGGGCAGCGCCCGGCGCGGCAGCGGGACCTGCGCGGCCCCCTCCGTCTGGTGGTCGCGGGTCGCTGGGGCGAGCTGGGACGGGTGCTCCTGCGCGAAGCAGGCCAGGGCAAGGGCGGTGATCAGCATGGCGAGGGTCCAAGGCGCGCGTGGGTCCACGCGCGACCCCCGCCCCTACGCATGGGGCCCGCCGGCATTTCCGCCGCGCGGCCGCCCGTCCGGGTCACTGCCGGCGCCCCGCGCGAAGACCTCGACGCCGACGCCCCGTGGCTCGACCCGGTACTTTCGGGCCGCCCGACAGAGGACATCCACCGCCTTGCCGGTCTTGGGGTCAAAGCGGTAGCGGTGCAGGGGGCAGACGGCGTATTTGCCCTCCGCCAGCGGCCCGGTCGTGATCTCGCCGCCGTCGTGCGGGCAGCGCGAGTCGAGCGCGAACACCTCGCCGTCCACGCGACACAGGATCACGCGGGTCCCGCCGGCGTGCACATCGCCGATATCGATCTTGCGCGCCTCGCCCTCGAGCAAGTTCGAGACATCGGGCACGAGCACGCCTTGGCGGCGGAACAGGGCGAGGATGCGGCGCAACATGGTCTTGGGCTCCGGCGCGCAGCATAACCGCGTTACCCTGCGGGGCCCCATGCGACCCGTCCTCGTCCTCGATGTCGTCGGCCTGACCCAGCGCCAGCTCGGCCCTGACACGCCGCACCTCACCGCCCTCGCGCGCCGCGGCGCGTCGGCGCCGATGTCCACGATCCTGCCCGCCGTCACGTGCTCGGCCCAGGCCACGATGTTGACGGGGACCCTGCCGAGCGAGCACGGCGCGGTCGGCAACGGGTGGCGCGACCCGCGCACCTACGAGGTCGCGCTCTGGCGCCAGTCGAACCACCTCGTGCGCGGCGAGAAGCTCTACGAAGCCGCCGCGCGCCGCGACCCGAGCTTCACCTGCGCCAAGCTCTTCTGGTGGTGGAACATGGGCGCGGACGTCGCTTGGTCGCTGACGCCGCGCCCCTTCTACCCGGCGGACGGGCGCAAGGTGCTCGCGACGTACTCGTCGCCGCCGAGCTTCCGCGAGGCAGTCGAGGGCGACCTCGGCCCCTTCCCCTTCTTCCAGTTCTGGGGCCCGAAGGCGGGCCTCGCGTCCTCAAGGTGGATCGCCGATGCGGCGCTGCGCACGCTGCGCGTCGAGCGCCCGACGCTGACGCTCGTGTACCTGCCGCACCTCGACTACGACCACCAGCGCTTCGGGCCGCGCGACCCGCGCTCGGTGCAGGCGCTGCGCGAGGTCGACGGGCTCGTCGGCGAGCTCGTCGCCGCCGCGGACGCGCAGGGGGCGGCGACAGTGGTCGTCTCGGAGTACGGCATCACCGACACGCCGAAGCCCGTGCACATCAACCGCGCGCTGCGCGCAGCGGGCTTGCTGGTCGCGCGCGCAGCGCCGCCGAGCGACCCGGCGATCGGTGACGCGCTGGACGTCTTTGCGAGCCGCGCCTACGCCGTGGTCGATCACCAGCTCGCGCACGTCTACACGCGCGACACTGCGAGCCGCGCGGCGGCACGGCGCGTCCTGGAGGCGCTGCCCGGCGTCGCGGAGGTGCTCGAAGGGCCGTCGCGCGCCGCCGCGGGCCTGGACCACGAGAACGCCGGCGACCTCATCGCGCTGTCCGAGCGCGACGCGTGGTTCACGTACTACTACTGGACCGACCCAGCGTGCGCGCCGGACTTCGCGCCGACCGTCGACATCCACCGCAAGCCCGGCTACGACCCGTGCGAGATGTTCGTGGACCCGAAGCTCGCGGTCCCGGCGCTGCGCGTCGCGCGCCGCCTCGCGCAGAAGAAGCTCGGCTTCCGCTACTTGATGGACGTCATCCCGCTCGACGCGACGCTCGTGAAGGGCAGCCACGGCCTGCACGCGGCGCACCCGGCCGACGGCCCCGTCTGGATCTCGAGCGAGCCGTGGTCCGCCGCGAGCCCAGAGCCCGCGGGCGACTCCGTCCCGATGACCAGTGTGAAGGAGCGCGTCCTCGGGCTGCTGCAGCGCACATAGCGGTCCGATCTACGTTGCCGCAGCGCGGGCGCTGCGCCCGGCGCTGAACGAGGGGGCGGCAGGGCGACTGTGGATCGAGCTCCGTGTCGCCGGCCTCGAGCTCAACGGAACCGCACGAGCAACGGGTCCGACCAGTTGGAGACCGCGCCGCTCGGGCCCGCGTCGCGGTGCCAGAGCTGGAAGGCCCAGCCCTGTCCCGCGACGACAGGCTGCGACCCCAGCGGCTGCGGCATGCTATTGAGGTCGATCGTCGTCGCGATCACGCCTACCGCGCCAGAGCTCTGGACGTTCGCGACATAGCGGCCGATGCTGCCGCCCAGGCACAGGTTGCCGACGCTGCCGCCGGGTTGCGCCACAAAGCCCGCGGTGCGCGACGTATTGAGGTAGCCGAAGGCATTCGGCGGCAGGTCCACCGCCGTGACGACGAGGTCGTTCGCTGCGACGTAGCTGAAGCCGCTGCCGAGCAGGCGACCGCGGACGCCGGTCGAGTTGGGCGCCGACACACATGCGGTCGGCTGGCCGACGCTGCGCTCGAGCACGCACAGCGCCTCGGGGCCGCTCGAGACGTATGCACGGAAGATGCAGTAGTTCCCGTCGGGTGAAGCGTCGATGGTGCTGCCCTGCTGCGGAATGAAGCTCGTGATCGTCAGGCCGCTGGCAGCGCTCTGACCGGTCCGGATCAACATCTCTGAGTCTGCCATCAGCGCTGTGTACGACGTCGTCGTCAATGAGCCGAGCGGGACGACAAAGAAGAGCTCACCCGAGTCCGCCATCGAGATCGAGGTGGCGTCGTACGGACGAACCTGCAAGCCGAGCACGCCGTTGAGGGGGGCGCCGACGACGGCGACCGCCTGGCCGTTCCGGTAGATCACGCTCGAGATGGAGCCGTTGGAGAGGCGCTCGATGCGCGCAGCGACCGCGTAATTGCCGCCCTCCGCATGGACGAGCTGCGCGCCATAGGTGCCTTCCCAGAGGCTGTTCGGCGCCGGTGAAGGGCCGCCCTCCAGGAAGACATTGAGCCCGTCCACCCAAGCACACCTCTGGAGGCCTGAGCTGGCAGTGACCGCGCCGTAGAACGCGACCGCGCCTGCGCTATCGGTGTGCAGCCCGCGCCCGGTGTAAGCGAAGTCGTAGGGGTCGGTGAAGGGCGCGAGGACCTGGCCCTGGAGCCCGATCAACGTGATCGTCGGCGTGGCGCTCCCCGTCGTGAAGTCATACGCCAAAGTGCAGGTCCGGGAGACCCCGCCGACCTTCAGCGTCGCGTTCATCGCGCCGTACGGCCCGTTGAGGTCGAAGTCGAAGATCTGATAGAGCTCAGCGCCAATGGGCACGCCCGCGCCCGAGATCGGCCCTTCACGCACCAAGACGGCGCCGTTCCGCCACACAACCTGCTCGTTGGTCACCGCGCCTGGCGCGCGGACCGTCAGCACTGCGACGAGGCCCCCATTGGGGCCCAGGTCATGCTCCGACACGCTCTCGATCTGCTCGCCCGTCAGCAGGAAGTCGCCCTCTGCCAGCACGAGCTGCCCGTCGACGACGAGGCCGTCGCGCGCGGCGCCGATGATCGGTGTGCCGCTCACGATGACGGCTGCGCTCCAGCGGCCATCGTCCACGATCTGCGGGTCGAAGATGTTCAGGACGGTCTCGCCCGTCGGCAGGAGGTCACCGATGCGCAGGACGATGTGGGCGTCGCCCGCCTGGGCAAACGCGCGCGACGCGATCAAGAGGAGCGCGAGGGCGGTGTGGAATCGGAGCTGGGGGCGCATGGCGGGAGATCGGGGTCAGGGTTCGGGCGTGGATCGCCTGAACACACTCCTGCCCCGTCCGACGGCGCAGGACCGAGATTCCGGTCGCGCTCGTCCGCGCGCTGATCGCGCCTCAAAGCGAGGCGCCGGAACGGCATCAGCAGCATCCCTGCGACCCCCGCGGCGGCCTCGACGGCCTCGGCGCGATTGGCGTCCGCCCCGGGGAGCCCGAGCACCATGCCGCGGTGGCCGGCCGCCGGCTGCGCGCGGTACGTGCCGAAGAGGTGGTCCCAGAGGACGAGGTTGAAGCCGAAGTTCGAGCCCGTCTCCTCGGGCACGACGGAGTGGTGCACGCGGTGCACGTCTGGCGTGACGACGACGCGCCGCAGCCACGCGTCGAGCGCGCGCGGCAGGCGCGCGTTCGCATGGTTGAAGACGGCCATGCCGTTCAAGAGCACCTCGAACAGCAGGACCGCGAGCGGCGAGATGCCTACGACCACGATCAGCGCGGCCTTCCAAGCGAGCGAGCCCAAGATCTCGATCGGGTGGAAGCGCACGCCGGAGGTCACGTCCAAGTCGAGGTCCGCGTGGTGGACCTGGTGGAAGCGCCAGAGGACCCGCACCCGGTGCGAGGCCACGTGCTGCGCCCAGATGGCGAGGTCGAGCAGCGCGAGCGACAGCAGGAGCTCGCCCCATGCGCTCCATTGGATGTGGTGCAAGAGGCCGAGCCCGCGCGCCTCCGCGAAGGACGCGACCCCGACGGCCCCAGCGGGCAGGACCAAACGCGCGACCCCGGCGCCGACGGCGAGCAAGCTGAGGTTGTGCAGCCCGTGCCAGGCGCGCGGCGAGCGGCGCGCGCGCCGCGGCGCATAGGTCTCCGCGAGCCCCATCAGCGCGAGCAGCGCGATGAAGGTGCCAACGCGCAGCGCGCCCGGTTGGGCAAGGAGGAGATCGGGCATGGGCTGCCCCTACTTTGCCTTCATCCCTGTGAAGGTGCGAGCGGCATTGGCACAGGCCTCGGCGCCGCCCCCCGGCTTGACAGCGTCCCGAGCGCCCGGGACGATCCGGGTCGCCCCTGCGACCCCAATCAAGCACCCCAGATGACGCCTCCGCTCTCCTCGGACGAACGCATCGCCCAGATGACGCTCGCATCGTTCTATCCCCACTACGTGACCAAGGTCGAGAAGAAGGGCAGGACCGAGGAGGACCTGCAGACGGTGATCTGTTGGTTGACGGGTTTCACGAAGGCGCAGCTCAAGAAGCACATCACCAAGCGGTCGACGCTCGCGGAGTTCTTCGCCGACGCGACGCTGCACCCGAACGCGTCGCTGATCAAGGGCCTCATCTGCGGGTACAGGGTCGAGGAGATCGAGAACCCGCTGACACAGAAGGCGCGGTACATGGACAAGCTCGTGGATGAGCTCGCGCGAGGCAAGAAGATGGAGTCGATCCTGCGGCAGTGACCCGAATCGCGCGGCCTTCTCGCGCGCTCACCCAACCGAGGCTGGATCGGGAGCTGCATCGCAGCGCCCGAGGGTCAGCGCGAGACCATGCAGGCCGTCGACACCGACGGCGGCCAGTTCGCCGTGACCTTGGTCCCGGCCGCGCCAGCCAGGGCCCCGGGCACTTCGAGGGCGCGGCAGGATCTCGCCCGAGCTGGTCTTGCACGTCGCGCTCGACGTGCGAACATCTCCGGAGTGATACAGGACCACGCGGAAGAAGAGCAGGATCGAACGCACCAGCGCGTCACCTGGGGCCGGCTCGTGCTCAAGTACTGGCACGACTACAACTGGGAGTACGCAGGGGAGCGCATGCGCGCGCCGATCGTGCTCGTGACCTCGATGCCGAATATGCTCGGCTCATGGGACGCCGAGCAGCGGCTCCTGCGGATCGCCGAGGAGCACATCGCGCGCGATCCGTGGCACGAGGTCCTTGCGACGCTGCGCCACGAGATGGCGCACCAGTTCGCCAGCGAGGTCCTGGGCGCCAACGATGAGGTCGCCCACGGGCCCGCCTTCCAGCGCGCCTGCAAGGTCTTGCGGGCCGACCCGCGGGCGACGGGGGGCGGGGGCCAGCGCGCAGAAGGCGCGCAGGTCCCGAGCGAGCCCGACGAGCGCCTGATGCGGCGCGTCTCGAAGCTGCTGGCGCTCGGCGGCTCGCCCAACGAGCACGAGGCGACGTCGGCTGTCCAGAAGGCCCGCGCGCTGATGCTCGAACACAACCTCGACGTCGTCACCCTCGACCGCGCCCGCGGCTTCGAGATGCGGGTCCTCGGCGGGGTCTCGCGCCGCCGCCCGGCCTGGGAGCGCAACCTCGTCGGGCTCCTGCCGGAGTACTTCTTCGTCGAGGTCATTTCGTGCACGAGCTTCGACGCCGCGACGGGGGTCGAAGGGCGCGCCTACCACGTGTACGGGACACGGGCCAACCTGGCGATGGCTGAGTACGTCTTTGCGTACATCAGCAGCATCCTCCCCGGCCTCTGGCAGCAACACCGCGCTGCCCACGGCATCACCGGTGACCGCGATCGACTCCAGTTCTTCGAGGGCGTCGTAGCGGGCTTCCGCAAGAAGCTCGCGAGCGAAGAGGCGGCGCGCATCGCCCAAGAGCACGCGCTCGTCTGGCGCGGAGATCCGCGCCTCGAGGCGTTCTACCGCTGGCACCATCCCCGCATTCGGACAAGCTACTCGGGGGGACGCACGCGGGGCGAGGCGTTTGGCGCCGGCGTTGAGGCCGGTGGCCAAGTGACGCTCCGACGGCCGCTCTCCTCCGAGAGCGGCGGGTTCGGCGGCCTGATCAGCGGGTGAGCGCGACCGCGACCGCAGTCCTTGCGCGCTGGCTGCGCCGCCAGGGCTCGCCGTGGCGGCGTGGGGTCGCTTGCGCGCGAGGTCACGGCGCGGGCTCCGACGAGCCAGGGTTGCGCGCTGCGTTGATCGCGGCGTCGTCGTAGAGCGCGAGGCCGTGCGCTGCGCCCGCGCGCGCCTTCGCGATCCAGACCACCTGGCCCGTGTGCCACGAGAAGTGCTCGACGACGTGCAAGACCGCGCCCAACCCGGTCGTCTCGAAGCCTTGGATCGTCACGGGCGCGCGTAGGACGTCGTCAGAGAGCGCCGCGATGAGCGCAGCGGCGGCGTTCACCGTAGCCTCCAGGCGCCCAAGGAGCGAGGCCGCGTCGCGACCATGCGCGACGAGCTCGTCCGCGAGGATGACGTTTGGCAAGAACTCGGCGCTGCGCTCGCGCGCGTCGGGCGCCCCGCCGAGGCCCGAGAGGATCCACTGCCGGACGTTCCCCTCGAGGTGCAGCAGCACGTTCCCGACCGAGATGCAGTCCGGGTGCGGCTGCCACCACAGATCGGCTGGCGGTAAGACCTCGAGCGCACGTTGGAGCCGCGACATGTAGGTCTCACGGAGGTACCGCGCGCACTCGGCACGGGCGAAGTCGTAGTCGCTCATCTCGGGCGCCATTGTGCTGCGCGCCTCGTCCCAGCGGGAGGCAGGGCCCAGGAACGAGCTGCGAGGCCCAGCTAGACGGCCCAGCTAGATGGCCCAGCTAGAGGGCCAGCGAGGTGGGACCGCCAAGAGCCCCACCGCCGCGACCGAGATTTCCAGCATTCTCCGTGCGCTGGCATCAAAGTGTCCGATATACACTATGTGAAGACCATGCAGACCACCCACCCCGCAGACCAAGAGGCGCCCCGCCACGGCGCGCGCGCGATCGAGCCGGACGACGCGCTGCTGCTGACGGACCTGTACCAGCTCACGATGGCGCGCGGCCACTGGCGGGCCGGCCGGCTCGCCGACGAGGGCGTGTTCCACCTGTACTTCCGCCGCGCGCCGTTCGGCGGCGAGTTCGCGCTCGCCGCGGGCGTGTCGCGCGCGATCGACGCCCTGAACGGGCTGCGGTTCGACGCAGACGCGCTCCGCTGGCTCGCGACCCTGCCCCGCCCCGATGGCCAAGGGGCGCTGTTCGAGCCGGAGTTCCTCGAGCTCCTCGGGCAAGGTCCGCTCGCGCTCGACGTGGACGCGGTGCCCGACGGGACGGTCGTCCTGCCCCAAGTCCCGATCCTGACCGTTCGCGGCCCGCTGTGGCAGGCGCAGCTCGTCGAGACGCTGCTGCTGAACCTCGTCGGCTTCGAGACGCTCATCGCGACGAAGGCCGCCCGCATCGTGCACGCCGCCGGCGCTGCTGCGGTGCTGGAGTTCGGAGCGCGGCGCGCGCAGGGGCCAGGCGCGGCCCTCGCAGCGGGGCGGGCGGCCTGGATCGGCGGCGTCGCGGGCACCTCCAACGTGCTCGCCGCGCGCGCCTTCGGGATCCCCGTACGCGGGACACACGCGCACGCTTGGGTGCAGTCGTTCGCGGGGCTGGACACGAACGACGCGACAGAGCTCGCCGCGTTCGAGGCCTTCGCGCGCTCGATGCCCGACGGCTGCGTCTTGCTCGTTGACACGTACGACACGCGCGCCGGGGTCGCGAACGCGATCCGCGTCGCGCAGCACCTGCGCGCGCGCGGGCACGAGCTCGCGGGCATCCGCCTCGACTCGGGCGACCTCGATGCGCTGTCGCGCGCCGCGCGCGCCGCGCTCGATGCAGCGGGCTTCCCGCGCGTGCGGATCGTGGCGTCGGACGACCTCGACGAGCACCGCATCGACGCGCTCGTGCGCGCTGGCGCCCCCATCGACGTGTTCGGCGTCGGCACGCGCCTCGTCACGGGCGGCGCGCAAGCCTCGCTCGGCGTCGTCTTCAAGCTCGCGGCCGTGCGCGGCCCAGGGGAGGGCTGGCGCCCCGTCATGAAGCTCTCCGAGGTCACGAGCAAGCGCTCGCTGCCCGGGCCGCTGCAGGCGACGCGGCTGCGTCACGCGGGCGTGTTGGTCGGAGACCACTTGGCGCTCGAAGGCGAAGGCTCGCTCGAGCCCGCGCTGGGCGCCACGCCCCCCTGGACCGAGGCCGCGCCGCTGCACGCGCCGGCCCTCCGCGGCGGCGCGCGTGTGCCCGGGTTCCCCACCGAGCTCGCCGAGGCGCGTGAGCGGGCGCGCGCCGAGCTCGCTGCGCTGCCGGCGTCCGCGCGGCGCTTGGCGCCCGACGCACAGGGGCAGCCCGCGCCCCGAGGCGCGCCGCGCCTCAGCGTGACCCTGTCGCCCGCGCTCGAAGCGCGGGCCGCGCAGCGCGCGGCCCGCCCGAGCCACGCCACGAACTCCCCCGATCTCCAACCGTGACGACTATCCTCCCGCGATGAGCTCTGCCCCGACACGCCTCCGGATCGCCGCCGCGGCCCTCGACCAGACGCCGCTCGATTGGGCCGGCAACCTCGATCGGTGCCGCCGCGCCCTCACCCGCGCCCGCGAGGAGGGCGCGCAGATCGTGCTGCTCCCCGAGCTCGCGCTGTCGGGTTACGGCTGCGAGGACGCCTTCTATCAGCCGCACATCGAGCTGCGCGCCTGGCAGTCCCTCGAGGCGCTCTTGCCCGACACGCTCGGCCTCGTCGTCGGCGTCGGGCTGCCGTGCCTGCACCGCGGCGTCCTGTACAACGTCGCGGCGCTGTGCGTCGACGGCAAGCTCGCGGGCTTCGTCGCCAAGCAGCACCTCGCCGGCGACGGGATCCACTACGAGCCGCGTTGGTTCCGCCCGTGGCCCGAGGACAGCCGCGCGCGCATCGATGCGCGGGGGCTGCCGCACTGGAGCGACCCCGCCGCCACCGACGACGGCGACGTGCCGATCGGCGACCTCGTCTTCGAGGTCGGGCGCGTCCGGATCGGGTTCGAGATCTGCGAGGACGCGTGGGTCGCCGATCGCCCCGGGACGCGCCTCGCCGCGCGCGCCGTCGACGTGCTGCTCAACCCGAGCGCGAGCCACTTCGCCTTCGGCCGGCGCGTCGTGCGCGAGCGCCTCGTGTCCGAGTCCAGCCGCGTCCTGCACGCGGTGTATGTCTACGCCAACTTGCTCGGCAACGAGGCCGGGCGGGTCCTCTACGACGGCGGCTCGATGGTCGCGGCCCGCGGCGAGATCGTCGCGGTCGCGCCGCGCTTCTCCTTCCGCGAGGTCGAGCTCGCGCTCGCGACCGTCGACCTCTCGGCGGTGCGGCGCGACTATCGCGGCGCCGCGAGCGCCCGGGCGACGGTCGTCGACGAGCCCGGCACGTGCATCGAGCTCGAAGGCTTCACTTGGCGCGACGTGGGGCACGCCACGCCCGGCCCCGCAGCGCGACCGATGTGGGAAACGTCCCGCGAGCTCGCGTTCGAGGAGTTCACGCGCGCGGTGGCGCTCGGGCTCTTCGACTACCTGCGCAAGAGCCGCAGCGGCGGCTTCGTCGTGTCCCTGTCGGGCGGCGCGGACTCGGCGACCGTCGCGTGCCTCGTCGAGGTCATGGTGCACTTCGGCGTCGAGCAGCTCGGGCGAGAGGGGTTCGAGCGCGCGCTGCGGCGCGCCCCGGGCGAAGCGACGTTGCGCGCCCTCTTGACGACGGTCTACCAAGCGACCGAGAACAGCTCCGAGACGACGCGCAGCGCGGCAGCTACGCTGGCCGACGGCCTCGGCGCAACGCACTACGAGCTCGATGTACAGGGCCTCGTGTCCGGCTACCGAGCGCGCGTCGAGGCGGCGGTCGGGCGCGCGCTGACGTGGCAACAGGACGACATCACCCTGCAGAACTTGCAAGCGCGCGTGCGCTCGCCTTCCGCTTGGGCCCTCGCCAACCTCCAGCGCGCGATCCTCTTGTCCACGAGCAATCGCTCGGAGGCGGCGGTCGGCTACGCGACGATGGACGGGGACACGTCGGGCGGGCTCTCCCCGATCGCGGGCGTCGACAAGTCGTTCATCCTGGTTTGGATCCAATGGATGTGGCGGACCGGCCCCGAAGGACGCGGCCCGATCGAGTCCCTCGCGGAGGTGGCGGCCCAGCGCCCGACCGCGGAGCTGCGCCCGCCGAGCGAGGAGCAGCGAGACGAGGACGACCTGATGCCGTACGCCATCCTCGACGCGATCGAAGAGCTGTCCATCCGCGACCGCCTCGCGCCGGCTGGCGTGCTGGACGCGCTGGAGGGCCGCTTCCCCGAGCACCCGCGCGGGGCGCTGGCCGATTGGGTGCGCCGCTTCTATCGCTTGTGGGTGCAGAACCAGTGGAAGCGCGAGCGGCTCGCGCCTTCGTTCCACCTGGACGACGAGAACCTCGACCCGAAGACCTGGTGCCGCTACCCGATCCTCGGCGGCGACTGGCACGAGGAGCTGAACGCGCTGACGCCGTGATGACTTACACCTACGACTATCCGCGCCCGGCGCTGACCGTCGACTGCGTCGTCTTCGGCTACGACGAGGGCGCCCTGCACGTGCTGTTGATCGAGCGCGGCGCGCCGCCGTTCGAGGGCGCGCACGCGTTGCCCGGCGGCTTCGTCGACATGGAGGAGGACCTCGAGGCCGCGGCGCGGCGCGAGCTCGCCGAAGAGACCGGCGTCACGCGGCTCTATCTCGAGCAGCTCGGCGCGTTTGGCGCCCCGGGCCGTGACCCGCGCGGCCGCGTCGTCACCATCGCCTACGTCGCGCTCGTGAAGCTGTCCGACCACGCAGTGCGCGCGGCGACGGACGCGCGCGCCGCGGCATGGCACCCGGTCGAGGCCCTGCCGGCGCTCGCGTTCGACCACACGGCGATCATCGCCTGCGCGCGTACGCGCCTCGCAGAGGCCGTGCGCTCGCGCCCGATCGGCTTCGAACTCCTGCCGAAGAAGTTCACGCTGACGGACCTCCAGCGCCTGGTCGAGGCCGCGCTCGGCCGCCCGCTCGACAAGCGCAACTTCCGCAAGAAGGTGCTCTCGCTCGACCTCTTGGTCCCGCTGGACGAGGTCGAGCGCAACGTCCCCCGCCGCGCGGCGCAGCTGTTCCGCTTCGATCGGCGGCGCTACGCGCGCCTCGAGCAAGACGGGTTCCAGTTCCGACTCTGAACGAACGAGCAAGACATGTCACGCACAGCGCTCATCCTGGTGGACTTGCAACACGACTTCATGCCCGGCGGCGCGCTCGCCGTCGCGGGCGGCGACGAGACGGTCGCCGTCGCGAACCGCTTGATCCCGAGCTATGAGCTCGTCGTCGCGACGCAGGACTGGCACCCAGCGCAGCACGAGAGCTTCGCAGCGAACCACGCCGGGCGGCAGCCAGGCGAGGTGATCGACTTGCATGGCCTCCCGCAAGTCCTCTGGCCGGTGCACTGCGTGCAAGGCACCGCGGGCGCAGCGCTGCACTCCGCGCTCGACGTCGCGGGCATCGACTTCGTCGTGCGCAAGGGCACGGACCCAGCAGTGGACAGCTACAGCGCGTTCTACGACAACGGGCACAGGCAAACGACCGGGCTCGCCGCGGAGCTGCGGCGCCGCGGGGTCGAAGCGGTGCACATCCTCGGGCTCGCGACCGACTACTGCGTGAAGTTCACCGCCCTCGACGCGGTCGCTGAAGGCTTCGCAACGACGCTGCTGCTCGAGGGTTGCCGCGGCGTCGAGCTGACGCCCGGCGATACGACACGCGCGCTCGACGCCTTGCAGGCGGCAGGCGTCACGGTGCGCGATCGTGAACCTGCGGGATCCCCCTAAGCGCCTGCGCCACAGAACGCGGTTCGCAGCGTTCTGTGGCGCAGACTCCTTGCTGGCCCCCACGGCCTCGTAGGTGCGCTGCGCCCGACTCCCAGAACTGAGAATCAAGGGCGCGCCTCGGGCCCATCCGAGCCATACCGGGGCGGTTCTTTGCCAGTTCTTTATGAGCCAACTAGGTTCGCGCGCCGCGCACCTCCGTGCGCGCCCGCGTGTATGTCGTTCCAGCTCTACCTCGCGATCCCGTCCCCGGATCTCGTCCTCAACCTGTTCGCGAGCGCTGGGCAAGTGCTGGGCCTCGTCGCGGTCTCTCTGGGTGGCGTCGCCCTCAGGAGCCCGAAGCGAGGGAGCGCGCTGGGCCTCGGCTCGAGCGCCGCATCGCCTTGGCCTCTGCGCATGGCGCTGACCGCGTTGGCGCTCACCGTCGCGCTCTTCCTGCTGTACCACCTGCGCGTGCAGGACGTCGAGGCCGCGCGCCTGCGCGCGAACCTGGCGCGACCGTCCGTGGAGGGCGGCCGCGAAGTCGGCGATGCCTCCCTGAAGACGCTCTCCTTCAGCGGTCAGCTCGCGCATCCGGCGGCGCTCTCGACCGACGCGCTCGCGGGCCTGATCGAGCGCGGTGAACGACTCAACCTGATCGACGTCCGCGAATCAGAGGAGGTCGAGATGGGCCGCATCCCCGGCGCATGGGCGCGGCGCTATCCCGACCTGCAAGCCGACACACAGGGCCTGGAGCGACCGGACACGACGACCGTCCTCCTGTGCTTCTCGGGCAATCGCAGCTCCGAGCTGGTCGATCACTTCAACGCCACGGGTCACGCGTGCAAATTCGTGATCGGAGGCTACGAGAAGTGGATCGCCGAGGGCCGCCCGCTCGAGCTCGGCGCCGGGCGCGACCCGGCCGACCTGCGCGCGCTGCCGCGCGCTCCAAACGACCGCGTGCTGCTGGACACGCCTGCCGTGCACCGCGCCGTCGCCGAGTCCGGAGCCGTCTTCGTCGACGTCCGCTACCCGGACGAGTTCGCGGCCGGGCACCTGCCGGGCGCGCTCAACCTGCCCATGCGCAAGCTGACCAGCGCCGAGCTCGAACGCGCGCTCGCGGCAGTCCCCAAAGGGCCTGTGATCCTGCCGTGTTACGACAAGCGGAGCTCGTTCTATGCGTCGCTCGTCGGCTTGCGCCTCGCGCGGCTCGGGCGAGAGGTGCTTGGGCGCTACACGGTGCCCCACGAGTACTTCGTCGCGAAGGGAGAGCGTGAGTACGTCTCCGCTTGGCGCAGCGCTGCTGTCGGTCCCACGCCGTTCGGCATGGCGCGTGACCTGTTGGCCGATGGGCTGCGGGGGATGCAACGGGCGCTGGGATCGCTCGCGCTGAGCATCGTCGCGCTCGTGCTGGCGCTGCGCGGCGCGCTGCTCCCCTGGACGTTCCGCGCCGAGGTGGAGCAAGCGCGTGCCAAGCGCCTCGCGCCCGACTTCGCGGCGCTCACCGAGCGCCTACGCGACGACCCGGTACGGTTGCGGCGGGCGCTGGCGCAGGCGCGGGCGCGCCACAACCTTCGACCGCTCCGGGGCCTCGCTGTTTCGTTGGTCCAGCTCGCGCTGTTCCTGACTCTGTTCTCGTCCGTGGGCAGCGTCGCAACGGGCTCGACGGAGCGGCTGGGCTGGTTCACCCTCGGGGCACCGGACCCGCGCTGGTTGCTGCCCGCCGCTGTCGTCGCGCTCGCAGCCGCGCTGGTCATGCTAGGCGCGGCGCGCACGGTGAAGCGTTGGCTCGGGGCCGGGCTCGTCGCCATGGTGCTCGGGCTGCTCGTCCACCGACTCCCGGCGGCGCAGAACCTCTACCTCGTCGCGAGCCTCGCTTGGATCCACGTGCATGGCGCGCTCGCGCGGCGACGCGCGGCGCGCGAGGTCAACGCTCGGCGCGTCGGACGCCACGCTGCGCGCGACGCGCAAAGGGCACGGGCGACCTCCATCGTGCCGCTTGGGCTCGCGCACCTCTGCGACGACACGGGCGGCAAGGCCCACAGCCTTGGCCGCTTGATCGACGCTGGTTTCCCTGTCCCCGACGGCTTTGTCGTGCGGGACGCAGCGTTCCGCGCGCCCGGGTCCGGGGCGCACGCGCTGTCGAGCGAGCGGCTGAAGGAGCTGCTGCGGGCGTTCGACCGCCTCGGCTCGCCCCGCGTCGCGGTGCGCAGCTCAGGCCTCGACGAGGACGGCGCGCAGCACAGCTACGCAGGCGTCTTCGACACGCAGCTCGGCGTCGAGCGCGCCGGGCTCGTCGAAGCCGTGCTGGCCGTCCGCGCTTCGATGTCCTCCGAGCGAGCCGTCGCGTATCGGGCTCACACCCGAGCGACCTCCACGGACAACACGCGCCGGGGCGGCCGCTGCACACCGGACGCCGTCCATGCGATCAACGAGAACGGAGCGCACCCAGAGCCCCCGGCGCGCGGCGGAGTGGTCGTGCAAGCGATGGTCCCGGCCACGCACGCCGGGGTCCTCTTCACGGAGCATCCAGGCCACACGGGCCGCTCGATGGTCGAGCTCGTCGAGGGCTTGGGCGAAGCGCTCGTGTCCGGCCAGGCGACGCCCGCAGCGTTCGAGTTCGGGCGGCTCAGCGGCCAGCAGCTCGAGGGGGCGGCGCCGCCCGTAGACCTCGCGCCGCTCTTGCGCTTGGGGCGCGAAGTCGAGGCCCACTACGGACGGCCGCAGGACATCGAATGGGCCTTCGCCGATGGCTTCGTGCTGCTGCAGGCGCGCGACATCACGGCGGACGCGACGCGCGGCGACGACCTCGACGCCGCGTTCGAAGCCGAGCGGCGGCGTGTCGTCGCCCACCTCGCTGCGACCGCGCCAGGCGCCGACGACCCGGACTTCGAAGGGCCGCGGCTCGCGACAAACGAGCTCGTCGAGCTCTTGCCCGAGCCGACGCCGTACTCGGCGGCGCTCATGGCCGCGCTTTGGGCGCCCGGGCACGCGGTCGATCGCGCATGCAGGCTCCTGGGTGTGCCCTATGAGCCGTCTGAAGAGGGCCGCCCGCTCGTCGTGCCCGCCTTCGGGCAAGTCCTGGTCGATCGGGCCGAGGACGCGCGCAGGCGGGCGCGCAAGCCCGGCGCGCGGGTCGGCTGGCGCCTGTCGCGGCGCGCCGCGGACCTCGAGTCCGTCGTCCGCGACGACCTCGCGGCGCGCGCTCGCGAGGCCGCGCGGCACTGCGCGGCGCTCGAGCCAGCCGCCTCAGCGCCTGCGACCTCGCCGCGTACCACGACGAGGTCTACGAGCGGTTCGTGCGGGAGACCTACACCCTCGCAGAGGTCGTCAACGTGGCCGCGGAGGGCGCGGTGCAAGCGACCGTTGCGCGCCTCGCACGGCGCGGCCTCGACGCCGGGGCGCTGCTCGGCGAGGGCCTCGAGACGGTCGTGGGACGCGCGCGCGCTCACCTTGCGGCAGGCGACGTCGAGGCCTTTCTTGACGCGTTCGGGCACCGAGCCCCGCACGACTTCGAGCTGTCCGAACCGCGCTATTCGGAGTCTCCGGAGCTCGTGCGGCAGCTCATGGCGCTGGGCTTGGACCTGGCGGGCGCCGCGCCGCCTCGGGCGCAGCCGTCCCCGCGGGCCGTGGCGCAGTTGCGCAGGGTCGATCGGATGTTCCTTGAGCGAGCGCGACGCCTGCAAGCCCTGAAAGAAGAGGCCAAGCACCTCGCGCTGCACGAGGTCGCGCTGCTGCGGCGCATCGCGCTGGAGCTCGGGCGACGGCTCGGGCTCGACAGCGAGCGCACGTTCGGGCTCGAGCCCCGCGAGCTCGCGGTCGCCGCTACCGCGGGGGCCGCTTCCGACGTCGTCGCGCGCGCCGAGGCGCGCCTTGAAGCGCGCCGCGACTGGGCCTCGCGCCCGCTGCCCACCGCGTGGTCGGCCGCAGACCTCGAGCGCCGCTGGGACGGGGTCGAGGTCCCGCGCGCACCGCTCGTCGGCGAGCTCCGCGGCCTGCGCGTCGCTGGCACGGGCGAGGTGACGGGGACCGTCCGCGTCTTGCGGAGCCCCGAGGAGATCGCCCAGCTCGAGCCGGGCGAGGTGCTCGTCGCGCGCTTCACCGACCCGGCCTGGACGCCAGCCTTCCCACGGACGGCCGGCATCGTGACCGAGGTCGGGGGCTGGCTGAGCCACGCGGCGATCCTCGCCCGGGAGCTGGGGCTGCCGGCGATCGTAGGGGTCCCTGGGGCGACACGGACCCTCCGCACGGGCGACCGCGTGCGGCTCTCGACCAGCGGGCTGGTCTCGAAGCTGCCGCCTGCGGACGCGGCGCCCGCAGCCACGGCTGAGGTGACCCAATCGGAGCCCGAAGCGGGGTCGATTCCCGCGATTGAGACCCTGTAGCAAACTCGGCCCCAAATCGAACTGCTGGCCTTCGGCTGGCTGGAAGGGACGGTCGAGATCGGTGTGTCGGACTGGGTTCGATCCGCCATGCGCAAAAAGCTCCACACACTCGTCCTCGTGGCTCTGGTCGCGGCGGTCACCCTCATCGGATGGACACACCCCGCCCGAGTCGGCGCAGCCTCCCCGCGAGACGCGACGGCGCGGACCAACGGTCCGCTCGCGCTGACCTTCGGCGTCTACCGCACGGACAAGGCGACGACGATGTATCGGCAGTTCCTGCCGATCGTCGAGGCGCTGCAAGAGGACCTCTCCGGGGCGCTGAAGCGCCCCGTCGAGATCGAGCTGAAGATCTACAAGACGTACCAAGAGGGCTTGGACTCCCTCGTCGAGGGCTCGGCCGACTTCGTCCGCTTCGGGCCCGCGTCGTACATCCTCGCCAAGGAGCGCAATGCGGCCATCGAGCTCCTGGCCATGGAGCACCAAGACGGCAAGAAGCGCTTCAAGGGCGTGATCGTTGTGCGCCAGAACGACTCGGCCACGGCGCTGGCAGACCTGCGCGGGCGCTCGTTTGCCTTTGGTGATGAGAACTCGACCATCGGACGCTACCTGGCGCAAGCAGCGCTCGTTCGCGCCGGGATCCACGCCAACGACCTGCGAGGGTTCGCCTTCCTCGGTCGTCACGATGCCGTCGCGGCGGCGGTCCAAATCGGCGACTACGACGCCGGCTCACTGCAGGTCTCGACCTTCGAGAAGCTGAACAAAGAGAACAAGCTGCGTGTGCTCAGCTCGTTCGAGAACGTGACCAAGCCGTGGGTCGCGCGCGCCGGCCTCGACGCGGAGGTGCGCAAGGCGCTCACGAATGTCCTCATTCACTTCGACGACGAGGCGCTCCTCAAGCCGCTCAAGATGAGCGGCTTCATGGCGACGTCGGACGAAGAGTACGCGTTCGTACGTGAGGGCATGAAGGTCGCGGACGAGCAGTTCGCGGGCAAGCGCAGCCAGTGACCGTCTCGCCTCTCGACCGGAGGCCACACCCGACCGCAGCGGTGCGAGGATGAAGCTTCAATGGACACGGCTCCTTCGGCAACGGCTCGGGCTCAAGCTCGCGCTCGTCGCAACGACCGTGCCTGTCGTGGTGCTGCTGCTCTTCGGCCGGCTCTTGGTCGAATCGGACCGCAAGGCCTTCCGCGCCGCCTACCAAGACCGCGCAGTGACGATCGCGCGCATCACGGCGTCGGCGCTGCGCGAGCCCGTCGTGCTACAGGATTGGAGCGTCATCGACGAGTTCGTTTCGACGACCGTCGGGACCGAGGAGGGGCTCGCGTTTGCGTACGTCCGGCGCGCGGACGGCAAACGAGTCGCAGGCCGCGGGCTCGAAGGCGTGGCGGAATCGGTGCTGTCAGGGAGCGGCGTCATCGACGGCCGCTACGCCGTCCGTCGGGGCGCTATCGAAGTTGAAGGTGAGGTCCTGGGCTGGGTCGTCATCGGCCTCTCGCTCGACGCGCCCGAGCGCGCCCTCAGTGAACGGAGCCACGTCGTGCTCCTCAGCGCCAGCGGCGTCGGGCTCCTGACCGCGCTCCTGATGCTGCTCGCGCTGCGGCACCAGGTCATGACGCCGCTGAAAGCCCTCGGCGCCAACGTCCGCGCCCTCGGGCGCGGCAACTACGAGGAGAAGATCGAGCTGGGCCGCATTGACGAGCTCGGGAGCCTTGGGGACGCCCTCGATCGCATGCGCTGCGAGCTGCGCAACAACTGGCGCGAGCTGACGGACCAGCACGCAGACCAGCTGCGCCTGCTCGATCAACTGTCCGCGGCGCTCCAACAATCTCGCGCGGCCGACATTGCGAAGGGGCGCTTCCTGGCCACCGTCAGCCATGAGGTGCGGACCCCGCTCAACGGCATCATCGGGATGGCCAGCCTCCTCGAGCTCAGCGACCTCGACAGCGAGCAGCGCGACCTCGTCGGCACGCTCGTGCACTCTGGGCATGGGCTCCTGCGAATCATCGAGGATGTGCTCGATTTCTCGCGCCTCGACTCACACGACGTGGAGCTGCGCCCGGTCGAGGCAGACCTCGTGGAATGCACGCGCGAAGTGCTGAACCTCGCGGTCGCCGGGGCGGACCAAGAGCGAATCACGGCGCACCTCGACGTCGAGGATGGCCTGCCCACGAACGTGTTCTGTGACCCGCTGCGCTTGCGCCAGGTCCTCTGGAACGTCATCGGGAACGCGGTCAAGTACACGTCCGTCGGGTCGATCCGCGTACGGATCTGCCGCAACGATGGGACGGGCTGCGATGCGTCGCCCGAGCCGGGCCCCGAGACGATGCTGCTGCGCTTCGAAGTCGAAGACACCGGGATCGGGATCGATCGCAGGCAGTTGGAACGGATCTTCCACCCCTTCAGCCAGGTGGACGACTCCGACACCCGACGACACGGCGGGACCGGGCTCGGTCTGGCGATCGCCAAGCAGCTCGTCGAGCTCATGGGTGGCCAGATCGGGGTCCACAGCGAGCTCGGGGCTGGCGCGACGTTCTGGTTCACCGTCCGCGTCCAGGCCGTGCGCCACGATCGCCTGCAGCGCGCGAGCCAGGAGGCCGCCAGCCTGACCGACAAGCTCGAAGCCACGGCCCGCCGCACGACCTCCCACAAGGGCACAGGCTCGAGCGCCGTGGCGCCGTCCATTGCGGACCTCATGCGCGTGCCCCCGACCGATGCCGAGCCCAGCGGGGACGCCGACGGCGCCGCTGGGTCCGCGGGCCCGGACTCAGCGATCGGGACCCCGGACGGGCCGTGGACCGGCCTAGGGATCGAACGCCCGCGCGCGCTCGTCCTGCTGGCGGAGGACAACCCCGTGAACCAACTGCTTGCCACGCGGCTCCTGGAGCGCTTCGGGCTGCGCGTCGTCCTCGCTCAAGACGGACAGGAAGCGGTCGAGCGCTGGCAAGCGGAGCGCCCGGCGCTCGTGCTGATGGACTGCCAGATGCCGCGCCTCGACGGCTTCGGCGCGACGCGCCAGATCCGCGCCCTCGAGGGCGGTGGCGACAGGACTCCCATCGTCGCCGTCACCGCAAACGCGATGCCCGGCGACCGCGAGCGCTGCCTCGCGCACGGCATGAACGACTATCTCGCGAAGCCCTACCGGCCGGAAGAGCTCCGCGAGATCGTCGAGCGTTGGCTCGCGCGTACGGCCCACTCATAGCGGGCGCCTCGTAGCGGGCGCCAGGCCGGTCGCGGCCAGCCAGCCCGGTCAGCCCGAGGTCCCCGCGCCAGCGAGCTCCTCGACCGTGGGACAGGTGCAGATCAGGTGCTTGTCGCCGTAGCCATTGTCGATCCGGCTGACCGTCGGCCAGAACTTGTGCTCGCGCGTCCACGGCGCGGGGTAGGCCGCCTCTTCGCGGGTATAGCTGTGGCTCCACTGCCCCACGAGGACGTCTGCGGCCGGGTGCGGCGCGTTCACCAGCGGGTTGTCCTCCCGCGGCCAACGCCCCTCTTCGACGGCGCGGATCTCCGCCCGAATCGCGATCATCGCGTCACAGAAGCGATCGAGCTCTGCCTGCGACTCGCTCTCCGTCGGCTCGACCATGAGCGTCCCCGCCACCGGGAACGACATCGTCGGCGCGTGGAAGCCGTAGTCCATGAGGCGCTTCGCCACGTCCTCACCGGTCACCCCGGCCGACTTCTCGAACGGGCGCAGGTCGAGGATGAACTCGTGCGCCGCGCGCCCGCGCGCGCCGCGGTACAGCACGGGGTAGTGCGCCTCGAGGCGCTTCGCCATGTAGTTCGCATTGAGGATCGCCACTTCGGTCGCCTCGCGCAGGCCGACCGCACCCATCATCGCGATGTACATGTAGCTGATGGGCAAGATCGACGCGCTGCCCCATGGCGCCGCGGAGACCGGGCCGACCGATTGCGCCGCGCCGAGGCCCATGTCCACGACCGGGTGCGAGGGCAGGAACGGCGCCAAGTGTCGCGCGACGCCGATCGGTCCCATGCCGGGCCCGCCGCCGCCGTGCGGGATGCAGAACGTCTTGTGCAAGTTCAAGTGGCAGACGTCCGCGCCGATATCGCCGGGCCGGCAGAGGCCGACCTGCGCGTTCATGTTCGCGCCGTCCATGTAGACCTGACCGCCGTGCTCGTGGACGATCGCGCAGATCTCGCGGATCTGCTCCTCGAACACGCCGTGTGTCGACGGGTAGGTGACCATCAGCGCGGCCAACTGCTTACCGTGCTGCTGCGCCTTCACCGCGAGGTCCGCGACATCGATGTTGCCCTTCGCGTCACACGCGACGGCGACGACGCGCATGCCGACCATGACCGCTGACGCAGGGTTCGTCCCGTGCGCTGAGGTCGGGATAAGGCATACGTCGCGCTGCGTCTCGCCGCGCGAGCGGTGGTACGCGCGGATGACGAGCATGCCTGCGTATTCGCCCTGGCTGCCCGCGTTGGGCTGGAGCGACATCGCGGCGAAGCCCGTGACCTCGCATAGCGCGTGCTCCAAGCGGCGGAAGAGCTCGGTGTAACCCGCGGCCTGCTCCCGAGGCACGAAGGGGTGGAGCGCGCCGAACTCGGGCCAGCTCACCGGGATCATCTCGCTCGTCGCGTTCAGCTTCATCGTGCACGAGCCGAGCGCGATCATCGATGTCGTCAGCGACAGGTCGCGCGACGACATGCGGTAGAGGTAGCGCAGCATGTCGCTCTCAGAGCGATAGTCCGAGAAGACCTCGTGCGTCAGGTAGGAGCTCGTGCGCCCGAAGGGCGCGGGCAGGCGCACGTCGGCGCGCCGGGCCAGCGCCTCGACGTCCGCCGCCGCCGCACCGAAGACGCCCAAGAGCCGCGTGACCTCCTCCGGCGTCGAGACTTCGTCGAACGAGAGGCCGACCCGCTGCGCGTCGATCGGGCGTAGGTTGAAGCCCGCGGCCCGCGCCGCGGCGTGCACCTCGTCCGCCGACTTGCCGTTGAGCCGGACCGTCAGCGTGTCGAAATAGGCGCCGCCCGCGACCTCGTGCCCGAGCTCCTTGACCCCGACGGCGAACGTGGCGGCGAGCCCATGCACGCGCTCTGCGATGCGCCGCAGGCCCGCCGGGCCGTGATAGATCGCGTAGGCGCCCGCCATGATCGCGAGCAACACCTGCGCCGTGCAGATGTTGCTGGTCGCTTTATCGCGGCGAATGTGCTGCTCCCGCGTCTGCAAGGCCATCCGCAGCGCGCGCCGCCCCGCCGCGTCTTTGGACACGCCGATCAAGCGGCCAGGCATGAGGCGCTTGTACTCGTCGCGGGTCGCCATGAAGGCGGCGTGCGGCCCGCCATAGCCGAGCGGGACCCCGAAGCGCTGCGCCGAGCCGATGACGACATCCGCGCCGAACTCGCCGGGCGCGCGCAGGAGCGTCAACGCGAGCAAGTCCGTCGCGACGACCAGCAGCGCGCCGGCAGCGTGCACCGCTTGCGCGAACGCCGCATAGTCCTCGACGACGCCGAAGGTCGTCGGGTACTGCACGAGCGCGCCGAAGCAGCCCTCGATCGTCACATCGTGCGCGTCACCGACAACGACCTCGATCCCGAGCGCCTCCGCGCGCGTGCGGATCACGCCGATCGTCTGCGGATGCGCGCCCGCGTCGACGAAGAAGCGATCGCTCTTGCGCTTCGACGCGGCCCAGCACATCGACATCGCCTCGGCCGCCGCGGTGGCCTCGTCGAGCAACGAGGCGTTGGCCATCGGCATGCCCGTGAGGTCAGACACCATCGTCTGGTAGTTCAGGAGCATCTCGAGGCGCCCCTGCGCGATCTCCGCCTGGTACGGCGTGTACTGCGTGTACCAGGCAGGGTTCTCGAGGATGTTGCGCAAGATCACCGGCGGCGTGACGGTGTCGTAGTACCCCATGCCGATGAGCGAGCGCAGGACTTGGTTGCGGCCCGCCACCTCGCGCAAATCGGCGAGCGCCTCGCGCTCGCCGAGCGGCCCATTGAGGGCGAGCTCCCGGCCGAGCCGGATGCCTCCTGGCACCGTCTCACCGACCAAGTCGGCGAGCGACGCGACGCCGATCGCGCGCAGCATCGTCGAGCGTGCCTCCGCATCGGGGCCGAGGTGGCGGGGCGAGAACGAATCGGTGGGCTCGAGGAAGGAAGGGCGTGAAGCGCTCAAGGTTGGTCTCCTGCACGTCGGCGGGGTTCGCAGGCAATGGAATACGCGCTGCGGCGCCCGGGGGCCATCGGGAGCCCCGCTGAATCGGTCATTCTAGAATCCTGAACCGCTCATTCTAGAATGGGGCGGGCGATGATTCCGGTCGGGCACAGGCACGCCCGCCGCTCGGACATTAACCTCTCTGGGCGCACGTCGGCGCGGAGGCTTCCCCCCGCACCTGGCCGACGCGCTGTTGGTGCCCACACCGCAGCGGCCTCCGCACGAGGCGCGAGTCGCCGCCCTGAATTTGCCCCACCCCGCATGGCTCGATCCAAGGAGTTCGACCGAGAGGTCGTCCTGAGGAAGGCAGTCACCGTGTTCCGTGAACGCGGCTTCGAGGGCACGTCCATTCAGGTCCTGGTCGACCAGATGGGCATCCACCGGGCGTCGCTGTACGACACCTACGGCAGCAAGGAGCACCTGTTCCGCGAGGCCCTCGCCGAATACGAGACCCTCGTCCGTGCGAGGTACGCGCCGATCCTCGAGTCGACAGAGCGCGCCTTCACGGTGATCCGCCGCTTCTTCGACGAGGCCGTCCAGGAGCTCACGCAGACGGAGGCGGGGCACGCGTCGTGCTTGATGTTGAAGTCAGCGCTCTCCGTGGCGCGGAACCTCCCTGACGTCCCGAAGCAGGTCCAGCGCTACTACGACTGGTTCGGCGATCACTTCGAGCGGCTGATCACGCGCGCGCGCGCCGAGGGCGATGTGCGCTCCGCTGCCACAGACCCCGAGCTCGGGTCCTTCCTGCGACAGACCCTGCTCGGCGCCATCGCCGCTGCGGCGGTCGACGGTGACTCGGGTCAGATCCGAGGGCACGTCGAGCGCTCCCTCTCCCTATTGCTGCGCGACTGAGGCCGCCGAGGTCGGGTCGAGGAGCTGCGCCATGGTCGTGCGGAGCGCGCGGTCGAGCTCCTGGGCGGCGCAGTGGCGCTCCGGGGCGAAGCGCCCCAGGCGGTGCCACCACTCCTCCGCCCGCGGCGTCTCATTCTGGGCGCCCAGCCGAGCGCCCTGCGATGCGGTGAGAGGGGCGCCCTGCTGGAGGCTGCCCGAACCAGCGCGCGGTCCCTCGGTCTGCGCGGCGCGCTCGCTGCCCCAGGCCGTGCCACGCGGGTAGAACAGGAAGACGTCGTAGGCCTCTGCCATCGGGAGCAGCCCGCGCGTGAACGCGCGCGTGGCGCAGCCCTCCTGGTCGACGTACATCGAGACCCGCGGGTCCTGGACGCCTGACACCACCGGGGCGCCACAACCGTCGCAGCGATCGTCCCCAGGCAACACGACGATGACGTGGAACGACCCGCCCGGGAAGGCGTCGAGCAGGCTCTCCTGGATGGCGGCGAGGCCCGAGGCGCAGGCCTCACAGCGCGCCGGCAAGAGCGCGACGACGCGCGCCTCGTGGGCATGGCGGTCGAACTCCTCGGCGAGCGGCGCGAGCGTGCTCCCGAGGATGACGGGCGCCCCCAACCCCGGAGCCCCCCCGTCGGGGGATCCCGCCCCGAGGGTCAGACCCGCACCGGACGATCCGAACGGACGCAGCTCGGAGCGCGCCGCGTCCCGCGCGGGCGGCCCCTGACAGGCGAGCGCGGCAAGGGCCGCAGTGAGGGCGAGGGTGCGCAACATGTTCCTACACCAATCGACTACATCATCGCCCTGACTGCAGTCCATGACGATGGTGAAAGTTCGCTCAGAGCACACCATCACACACGTGCGACCCAACGCCAAACGCGCGCTGGAAATCGTTGGGACAGATCCCTGCGCCACCTATCTTGGTGCCCATGGACGTCCTGGCCGTCGAAATCGTCGAAGACCGCACCACGGCGAGCAGGTGTGACCTCGGCTTCCTCACCCTGCGCCGCCTCGTGGTCCGCAATCGATACACGGACGGCTCGAGCTCGGCGCCCTATCCGTGTGATGTGCTGCGTCGACCGGGCAGCGACGCGGTCGTAGCGGTGCTGTATCGCATCCGCGAGGGTCGCGTGGAGGTCCTCCTGCGCGAGGCCCTGCGCGTCCCGATCTACCTGCGGCGCAGCGAGACGTTCGTGCACCCCGACCCGCGCGAGTACAACTCGATCATCGAGGTCGTCGCGGGCATGGTCGAGCGCGGCGACGCGCCGGGCCCCGCGGGGCTCCGCCGCCGGGCCGCGGTCGAGGCGCTCGAGGAGGCCGGCTGTGCGGTCCCGGAGGCCGCGTTCGCCGTCCTGGGCGGCGAGACCTTCGCGAGCCCCGGCACGGGCGACGAGAAGATCTTCTTCTGCGCGGCCGAGACGGAGCTCGAGGCCCGCAGCGCCGCTGATGGCGACGGGAGCGTCATGGAGGAGTGGGGCCGGCTGCACGTGATGGAGCTCGGCGAGGCCCTCGACGCGTGCCGCAGCGGCGCGATCCCCGACATGAAGACGGAGGTCGCGCTCTTGCGGCTCGCCGATCACATCGGCTGGATCCCCGCCCTCGGCGCCTTCCTCGACGATCTCCCGGAAGAGGTCCGTGCGCTCCGGCGCGCCCCGCGCGCGCTGCCCACCGCGCTACCTACCGGCGCCGCCCCCCAGCCGGAGCCGCGGCCACCCGGCGGTCACGCGCGAGGCGATCAGGCGCCTGGCGGGCCGTCGTCGGGCCCACCCCTGCCATGACCCAAGCGCACGCGGAGCGCCTGCGCGAGGCGTCGTTGCTGCTCCGCGCCGCGGAGTCGGAGGTCCGCATTCTGCGGACGATCGCCTGGGACCCTGGGATCCGCGAGCGCTTCCTCGCGAGCGGCGCCCAATCGCTGCCGCAGCCTGAGTACCCCCGGGTGGACCTGACGCGCACCTACGCGGCGGTCGCGGCGGCCCGGCGCCTCGTCGACCCGGGCGGCCCAGGGGCGCGCTGGCTGATGCGCGCGGCGGACTCGATTGAGACTGGGGCTCGGATGCTCGACGCCATCGGCACGCGCGAGTTCCACGCCCATTCGAGCACGCTCTACGGCGGGCCGCGGTCCGTCCTCGTCGATGGACGGGTGACGCCGCTCGATCTGGCGCAGGACCTCGACACCAACCTGTCCGAGCTGGAGGTGTTCGACCTCGGCCTCGCGCCAGCCGCGACGACGACCGCCGAAGAAGTCGCGCTGCGACTGCGGGCTGAGGCGCAGGCGGTCTTCGGTGCGGAGGCGCCGCTCGTCGAGGTCGTGGACGGCCTCGCCTCGAAGGCGATCGCTGGGCCCCGGCGCGTGCGCGTCAGGCGCGGCGCGACCTTCAGCGACCTCGACCTCGCACAGCTCATCGAGCACGAGCTGCGCATCCACGTCGCGACGGCTCTCGCCGGCCGCGCGCAGGCCCAGCTCCCGCTCCTGGCCGTCGGACACCCGGGCATCACGCGCACCCAAGAGGGCTTGGCGGTCCTCGCCGAGGTCGTCACGCGCGCGACCGATCCCGCGCGCATGCGGCGCCTCGCGGCGCGTGTCATCGGCATCGACATGGCCGAGAACGGCGCCGATTTCCGCGACCTCTACCGCTTCCACCTCGAGCGCGGCGCGCGCGAAGAGGACGCGTTCGAAGACGCGAGGCGCGTCGTGCGCGGCGGCCTCGTCAGCGGCGGAGCGCCGTTCACGAAGGACGTCGTCTACCTCGACGGGCTCTTGCGCGTGCAGAACTTCCTGCGCGTCGCCGTGCAGCTGAGGCGGCTGGACCTCATCCGACTGCTGTTCGTCGGCAAGGTCGCGATCGCGGACGTCCCGGACCTCGCCGAGCTGCGCGCCGAGGGCTTCCTCGCCCCCGCGCGGTACCTGCCGACATGGGCCGAGGACCTGCGCCCGCTCGTGGCGACGATGGCGTTCTCGGGCTTCCTCAACCGCGTCCACCTGGCGACGGTACGCGCGCACTACGAGCGCATCCTGACGGGCACCCCGTCGGGCGACGGCGAGGGTTCCCTCGACCAAGCCCCGATGCCCGCCGATGCACCGGCAGACCGGCCAGCGAGCGACATTCCCCGAGCATGAACGAACGCCCCCCCCGTCACGACATCGGCCCAGCGCGCGCGCTCCGGATCGGCATCATCGGCGCGCGCCGCGCGCGGCAAGGGCTCGGGCCGTTCGTCGCGAAGTGGCTCGCCTGCCATGGCGCCCGCGTCGTCGCACACGCGGGCACCAGCCTGACGACGGTCGCGGAGGCGACCGCCGACCTCGCGCGCGTCGCCGGGGTCGACGCGCGCGGCTACGTCGGCGCCGCGTCGATGCTCGCTGCAGAGGCGCTCGACGCAGTGGCGATCCTCTCACCGCCGGAGCACCACGGCGCCGCGCTCGATGCGTGCCTTGCGGCGGGAGTCCACGTCCTGTGCGAGAAGCCGCTCCTGGCGCCTGACGTCGCGGCGCCGAGCCAAGCGGCGCGCGTCCGCGCGCTCGAAGACGGCTTCGCTGAGCGTGGGCGGGTCCTATGGGAGAACTGCCAATGGCCGCGAACGCTGGCGACGTATCGCGCGCTGTTCCCGGAGTGCGCTGCGGTCCCGCGGACGTTTGCGATGGGGCTCGAGCCCGCGTCCCGCGGCGCTGCGATGTTGAGCGACGCGCTCTCCCATCCGTTGAGCTTGCTCCAAGCGCTGCTCGGGGACGAGGTCGAGGTCTCGGAGATCGGTTGCACGCTTGGGCCGGCGACAACGAACGAGGCGCGCGCTGCCTACGACCTGAGCTTTCGCGCGCAGGGTCCTGCCGGCGCAGTCCAAGCGCGCGTCGCCCTGCGCCACGCACCCGAGCAGCCACGCCGCGCTTGGTACGCGCTGGACGGGCTGCGCGCGGAGCGCACGGTGCGGCTCAGCGACTACGCCATGCAGCTCTCCGACGGCCCGCGCTCGGTGGCCTTGCCTGACCCGCTCGAGCTGCACCTCTCCGCGTTCTTGCGCGCGATCGCTGAGGCGCCGCCACAGGCAGCGCGCCGCGGCGAGCGACTGGCGAGCCGCGCGCTCTCGGCGCGCATGGCCGCCCTCGAAGCGCTCATCGCCTGCGCGGCGCCGAAGCGCTGAAGCCCCGGCGCCGCAGCGACGCCGACGACCAGGAGCGACGCGGCGGGCTTCAGACGACGGTCCCGAACCAAGCGCCGATCGCCGCGGTCAGCCCCATCGCCAGCGCTCCCCAGAACGACACACGCGCCGCGCCGGTCCACGCCGAGGCGCCGCCCGCCTGCGCTCCGACCGCGCCGAGGGCCGCGAGGAAGAGCAGCGCGGTCGACGCGACGATGACGATCTGCGTGCGACCCGTCCCGAACAGCGCGCTCGCCAGCGGCAATGCAGCGCCGATGGCAAAGGTCCCCGCCGACGTGAACGCGGCTTGTACAGGGCGGGCAGCTGTGATCTCCGAGATCCCGAGCTCGTCGCGCGCGTGCGCGCCGAGCGCATCGTGCGCGGTGAGCGCGACGGCGACTTGGCGCGCGAGGTCCGGCTCGAGCCCGCGCCCGCGGTAGATCTCCGCGAGCTCATCCAGCTCATGCTCCGGTTGCTCGACAAGCTCGCGCCGCTCACGCTCGAGGTCCGCGGACTCCGTGTCCGCCTGTGAGCTGACGGACACGTACTCGCCCGCGGCCATCGACATCGCTCCGGCGACGAGCCCAGCGACGCCCGCGATGAGGACGTCCGCGCGCGCTGCGCTCGACGCAGCGACGCCGATGACGAGGCTCGCGGTCGAGACGATGCCGTCGTTGGCGCCGAGGACCGCGGCGCGGAGCCAGCCGATGCGGTGTGTACGGTGAGTTTCGTGGTGGGACATGGCGCGGCGCCCGCCAACGATTTGGCGCGGACCGAAGCGATCCGACCAACCGGTCGACTTGGGGCCTGGACGTACTCTAGGAACCTGCGCCCTTCGAATCCCCCCGCCCGGTCCGCGGGCGCCAGCGGGACCCCGGAGCGAGCGCAGCACGCCGCCAGGAGCGAGGCCGTGTGCGCCGTCTCGCCGGGAGAAAATGGCGGCCGCGGAGGCCTCCTAACGGGCGCCAGCGGGGGTGAGGCCGCGTAACGTCCAATGGAGACACGACTTGGAAACGCACGGACCGCTTCACTCGAACATCCTCTTACAGGCATGCCATTTCGGATGGCGTGCTCGCAGTCCTGCCTTCGGCAGGCAACGGCGCGGCCTTGTCTCCATGAGTGACCGCGCGCCCCCAGCTCCCGGCCCCCTACGAGACCTCTCTCTCTCGCTCCACTCTCTATGAACGACTCGACCCAGACCTTCGGCGCCCGCCTTCGCCGCCGTGCCCTCGCGGTTGGCCTCTTTGCAGCCACGCTCGGCGCCCCCGCGCTCGCAGACGGCGGCACGTACCTCGAATCGAACGGGCTCGTCGTGATCCTCCTGGAGTCCCGGCCCACGGTCGGCGCATGGACGTTCAGCACGCAAACGCCGAACTGGACGGGCGATGGCTACATCCGTTGGGACGGCGCTGACCTGTTCCAGGCCCCGGGCGCCCAGGGCGTGTTCGCGTACGACATCCAGATCAACACGCCGGGCACCTACAAGTTCAACCTGCGCAACCGCCACGAGGACCCGAACCCCACCGAAGACAACGACGTGTGGGTCAAGATGGACAATGGCCCGTGGGAGAAGATCTTCTCCAACGGCGCGAGCAGCGTTGGCAACTGGACGTGGGAAGCGCGCGTCGAGCTCGGGCCGGGCAACTTCCCGCAGAAGCAGTACTCGCTGTCGGCGGGCATGCACCGGCTCCAGTTCTCGGGCCGCTCGAACGGCTTCAAGATGGACCGCCTGCACCTCGCGATCCCGGGCGCCCCGAACGAGTTCAACCTTTCGGCGCCGGAGTCGGACCGCCGCATTGGATCGACCTACGGCAACGCGGTCGCGAACTCGACCGGCGCCGTCGGCCTGCTCGAGGCGTTTGGCAGCGGCTTCGCCTCGCAGAACGAAGTGGAGCTGCGCGCGTCGCGACTCCCGCAGTCGACGCTCGGGATCTTCCTCGTGAGCGACAGCCAGACGTTCATCCCGAACCTGGCCGGCACGGTCGGCAACGTCCTCGTCGGTCCGAACGCGGGGCGGTACGCCGCCAACATCGTGATGACGGACGCGCAAGGGCGCGTCTCCTTCTCGCCTGACATGACCCAGATCCCCCAAGGGTCGGGCTTCGTCTCGGCCGCGGCCGGTGACACCTGGAACTTCCAGCTTTGGCACCGCGACTCCGTCAACGGCACGTCGACCTCGAACCTGACGCGCGCGGTCTCGATCACCTTCGATTGATCCGACTACGCCACAGGTCCCGGCAGCGATGACGCCGGGGGCTCCTTACAGCGCGCGCTCCCGAGGCTTCGGGGGCGCGCGCTGCGCGTTGTGAAAGCGCGGCCCATCCAGCCAGGCGGAGGGTCACTGCAAGGTGAGCGCCAGGCCGCTTGTGAAGTTCGACGTGGCGCTGCCGCCGGCGGAGTCACGATGCCAGAGCTGGAAGTTCCAGACCTCCCCGGCCTGCGCCGCAGCCGTACCCGAGGGCTGCGGGAGGAGCCCGAGCTCGAGCACGAGCCGGATCGTGCCCGCCTCGCCCGAGCTCTGGATCTGCAAAGGGCCAACGAACCGCCCGACTGCGCCAGCGAGGCAGAGGTTCCCTTGGCTCCCTCCTGGCTGTACGGCGAGGCCCTGGAGCCGCGAAGTGAGGAAATAGCCGAAGGACGCGCGCGGGAGCTGGTTCGCGAGCAGCGTGACGCGGTCATCGATGACACGCTCCGACCCGAGCGCGAAGACCTGACCCGCCAAGCCGGTCGAGTTCGCGACGCCCGCGCAATAGCTCGCGCCCAGCGGCGCCGCGGTCAGAGCACCGAGCGCGCCGTCGACGAGCAGGTCATACCCAGCGCAGCCGTCCATGGACTCCATGCGCAGATGGACAATGAGCGTGCGCTGCGCAGGGGTAGAGTTCGTGAAGCGAACGCGCTCGTCGAACGTCCCTGTGTAGAGGTTGTTGGCGCTGACCGCGAGGTAGCTCGGAACAGGGCTGGTGTAACGGTCACACGCCACCAGCGGGTCCCACAGGTACAGCGTGAGGTCTCCTCCGACGTAGGTCGCGCGGGCATCGATCGTGACGGTAGCGCCGCTCGCGACCTCGATCGAATAGAAGTCGGGGTCCGTCTCACTGACTTGGAGACCCGCATAGGTGCCAGGCCCGATGGGCAAGGCGCTCGCGCAATCATCGCCGCCCTCGAGGTAGTCCAACGAGTACATCGCCGCGCACGCGTCCGCGAAGGACGAGACCTGCAGCGACCCCGCCCCGTATTCGGTGAGGTAACCCCCGACCTGCACCAAGTAGGCGTCGCCCGCGTGAGCGCCGACGACGCGCACGCGGCTCTGCAAGAACATGAAGTTGTCGTTGTGATCGATGCAGGTTGCGCCACACGCAGCGCCGCGATGGACCGTCAGCAAGGTGTCGAACGATGAGCCGAACGTGTCGAACTCGTAGTTGCCGTCGGCAGGCGCGATGAAGGTCCAGAAGAGGTCGCGGTGCATGGCGCTGGCGGTCGGGGCGCAGCCGCCTCCGCCGTTGAAGCCCGAGGTCGTCGCCGACGTCGTGTCGAAGGGATAGCTGCCGAGCCCCGGGAGCGCGACCGCAGCCGCGCACGTGTCGCCGCCCTGCGCGAAGGCGGGAGCCGCGCAGAGCACGCCCAAGGCGCGAAGCGCGCCTACCTGTGTGGATCTCGCGTTCATTGGAACGTCACGCTGACCCCGTTGCTCATGTTCGAGGTCGGGTTCGGGTTGCGGTCCCTGAACCAGAGCTGAAAGCCCCATGTCTGGCCGGCGGCGACGACGTCGAGGCCAGGGATCCCTGCCCCGTAGCCATCGATGTTGGCGAGGTCGACCTCCCACACGATCGACTTCGACCAGCTCACGGCCCCGATGCTCGGCCCGATGCGCAGCACCGTCCCGCCCAAGCAGAGGCGCGCTTGGGAATTTGGCACGGTGGTCACCGGGACCTGCGTCTGACTCGCGAGGTAAAAGCCGAGCGTGTCCACCGGGAGGCCCAGTGTCACGAGCCGGAGCCGATACGCCCCCACCTGCTGATCCTCGATCCCACACGCGGTCAACTCCGCGCGCAAGCCCGACGAGCTCACCGCGGCTGGATCGCAGAAGGACGAACCGAGCGGCGCCCCGTAGTCGCCTTCGTTCGCGCGCAGGAGGAAGCGTCCCAGGAGGAACGCGTTGTGCGGCGGCGACGAGTTCAAGTGCAGTTGCGCAAGGTTCACGGGCCCGAAGCTGTTGCTGAAGGTCCAAGAGTCCCAGCGATAGCCTTGGCTCGTATCGACCGCGCCGATCGCCGAGTGGCTCCCGACCGCAGGCACCGACACACCGACGAAGAAGCGCCCGCTGACCGGGATCGGCTGCGGGAACGAGTACGTGATGAAGTGATCGGTGCGAGTATGCGCCGCGACGTGCCCGGCGTAGCTGCCGAGCAGCACGGCGTCCGACGGGTTGCGGTCACCGTTGGGGTCGTCCCACACGGCGATCTGAATCGGTTGCCCTTCGAGCGAGCCGTATTGCGACGGGGTGTAGTACCGCTCGAGGACAACGGAGATATCGCGGATCACGTCCATCCCGCCGCCTGGCACCTGGAAGCACTGCATGATCCCAGCTTCAAGCGTGACGGTGCCGACTTGACCAGAGCCCCACTCGGGCGTCCCGTCGTCGAGGCGATAGCCCTGCGCCCGGGCCGGCGACCAGGACGTGAGGGCGAAGGCGGACAAGGACACCATCAACTTCAGAGAACATGCCATAGCTCGTAGGGGCGCTGATTCAGGTCGGTGGACAGCGATCCGTGGAATCCGCGCGGCCCGTCACAGGGCAAGCGGCGTGCCAACGGACGCCCAAGCCCGAGGCGCGCCCCGCAGCGTGCTCCACCGTGCGGCGACAGGGACGGGGCAGGGGCGTCGTAGGGGCGAAACCGCTCACCCCCCGCGCGATCCGTGGATTTGGCTCGGCGCGACGCTCCCTTCGAGCGCATGCTGCACGCGCTGATTTGGGCGCGATCCAAGCGCCACACGGAACGTGGCGCCCGGCTCCGGGTTGAGCCTCTGACCCCACTATGCGCGCGCTGATCCTCCTTGTGCTGTGCGCTGCCATTGGCGCGGCAGCTTGGACCTTCCTCGACTCCCCGCCCCCCAGCGCGGGCGCTGGCCCGCTGCGCCCATCGGGGGCCCTCACGCCGGCCTCCACCCAGCCCGTCGAACGGCGCATGGAGGCGCAGAGAGGCGCGGACTCCGCGGCGAGCGCGCAGCTTGCCGCGACCAGCACGGCTGCCGCGGCATCGACTCCGACGCCCCAGTTGCCCTCAGCGCCCCCTGGTCACGCGCTCGCCTCCGCGACCACGCGCGCCACGGTCGAGGGTGACGTGCGCGACCGCCTCGGCGCGCCGGTCGCCGGCGAGCGCGTCTGGCTGCTCGCGACCGGCGTGCCCTTCCCGCCCGCCGATGCGAGGCTCACGGACTACGTCACCGCGCGTACGGGCCAAACGGGGGCGTTCTCCCTGACCGCGCCCGGCCCGGGTCCGTGGCGCCTCGCCGTCGGCGCGCCGGGCGAGCCGCGCTTCGAACCCAGCCCGCCGCGGGTGCTCGCAGGCCCCGCACGCGCGGCAGCGACCATCTCGGGGACCGCCGCCCTGCGCATCGTGTTCGAGGGTCTGCCCGCCGGCGACGAGCCGGTCGCCTTGGAGGTCCTCGCGCTGCGCGACCCGAGCGCCGCGCCCGGCCAAGGGAGAGGCAACGCTGGCAACGGCCGCCGTGGCCGGGGCAACGGCGCGGCTGGCGTTCCAGCGGACCCTGCGGCCGGCAACACCGGCCGCCGCGGGCGGACGCGCCCACAGGGCGACGCGACGGACCAAGGTGCCAGCGGCGGCAGCGACATACGCGGCGCGCAGGCCACGCCCAGCGACGGCGAGGCGCCACGCGCCCAACTGGCGAGCGTTCAGCAGCCGACCCCTCAAGGCGCGCGGCGCAACGGGCGAGGCCAAGGCCAGGGTCAACCAGGCGCGGGTCAGCCAGGTGGGGCAGCACAGGGCGGCCGGGCGAGGGGGAGCCGGGGCCAAGGCGGACCGCCGAACGGCGGCGCGGCCGCGAGCGGCGAGCAAGACGACGCGCCGCAAGGGCCCCCACCCGAGGTCTGGCGCGCGCTGGTGCGGCGCACGCTCACCCCTGAGGAGCGAGCGAGCGGCTCGGTCGAACTCACAGGCCTGCGCCCTGGCGCCACCGCGCGCCTCGCGCTGCGCATCGGCGACGACACCCTCGAAGGTCAGACGCGCTTCCTGCTCGCTGCCGACGCCGTCATCGAGGTCCGCGTCTTCCCGCTCACGCAGCCCATGGGCAGCGGCCTGAGCTACGTCGCGTTGCCCTTGCCTGTCGCCCCCGACGCAACGCCTATCGGAGCGCGCTGGGTCGACTGAAGAGGAGGCCGCGCCACACGCTCACAACACCTGCACGGCCACGCCGTTCGAGAAGTTGGACGTCGGCTGGCCCACGAACGAGTCGCGGTACCAGGCCTGGAAGCTCCACGTCTCGCCCACGTTCGCTTGCACAGGCCCGGTGGGCGTCGGGATCTGGCTCCAATCGAGCGCCAGCGCAAACTGCCCCACAGCGCCAGAGCTCTGCACTTGGCCGGGGCCAACAAAGCGACCGATCGAGCCCCCGAGGCACAGGTTCCCCTGGCTGCCAGCCGGGTTTGCGACGAAGTCCTGCGTACGGCTCGCCATGAAAAAGCCGAACGAAGACGGCGGCAAGGAGTGCGCCGACAACGACGCGTTGTTCAGCGCAGCGGACGCGCTACCAAAGGCGCCGATCACTGCCGACGTGCCGGTGCTGTTGTTGGCAGCGGCGCAGTAGCTCGCGCCGATCGGCCAGCCCGCCGCTGTCGCGAGCGCCACGGCGCGCTCATCACCGAGGTGGAAGAACATGTGCGCGCCGCGCTGCCACCAGAAGGTCCCGTGCACGCCGACCGGGCTCGACGCCCAGCCCCAGGTCGCATAAGCGATCGGCGTGCGCCCCACGACGGAGACGAAGTAACGCGTGTGCGCGTCGAACTGCAGCGGCGCGACAAGGGTCGCCTCGAAGCGGTACATCCCACCGCCAGCGGCGACCTGGGTGAAGTTCATGTACTCCGCTTGCTGGATCGGGTGGCTCCCAGCGGCGAACATGTCCGGCTGGACCGCGACCGTGTTCGGGTCTTGGTGGAAGAACGAGATGCGGAACCCGAGCGAAGGCGCCACCTGCCCCCACCAACGCACCTTCGTTATCGTGGCCGCGACGGGCAGCTCGAAGTCCTCCCACGCGATGGCGTCGGAGTCGAGGTCGTTCTGGCCGGACGGATCGATCCAAAGCTGTGACGAGCGAAGGATGCCGCCGCCACTTGTCATGGGCTGCTCGTAGGCGAAGCCTTGAGCAGACGCGGACGGCGCCCCCCATACGCCAAGCACGCTTGCACCGAGGACGAGGATGCACTTGGTTCCGCCGAGGAGTCGCTTCATCGTGGTTCGTTTCGGAGAGAGTTCGAGCCTTGAGCGATGCCGGACGTGCACGTCGCAGAGGGTCGCGAGGTGCGCTCACGCCCTTTGCGCTAGGCTGCCCAACGTGCATGAGCCAACTCAGCCGGGCCCCGGCCTCGCTTGCCCCACGAGCATGACCGCGCTGCGCGCTGGCGGCGCTTACCGGCGAGTCATTCCCAGGAGCGCCCGCACGACCTCCGCCTACACTCACGGCGGGGGCTTGCGTGTGAGATGCGATCGCAAGTTGACCCGTCCGAGGGCAGGCGCACCAGAAGCACGACCTCTGCGATCAGCTCCGCTGCGAGTGGTCCGCCCGCAATGAAGATGGGCTCGCCGCTGCCGCGCTCGGTCTGGGTTCTGAGCTGGGTGTCGTTCTTCGCCGACGTCTCCGGCGAGATGATCTATCCGCTGCTCCCGCTGTACCTCGTCGACGTCCTCGGTGCGACGAAGTCAGAGCTCGGCGCGCTGGAGGGCGCGGCGCTGCTGCTCGTCGCGCTGATGTCCGCGACCGCTGGCATCCGCAGCGACCGGCGCGGCATGGGTGCGCGGCGGGTGCCTTGGATCCGTTGGGGTTACGGGCTGCCCGTCATCGGCAAGGCGCTGATCGCGGCTGCAGCGACGTTGCCGTGGGCGCTCGCGGGGCGCCTCCTCGACCGCTTCGGCAAGGGCCTGCGCGGCGCGCCGCGGGACGCGCTCATCGCCGACGCCGTGTCGGCCGAGCAGCGCGGTCGCGCGTTCGGGCTCCACCGCGCGCTCGACACGGCGGGCGCGCTCGTAGGCGTGCTCGCAGCGGCGCTCCTGCTGTGGCTGTTGAACGCGCGCTCTCCGGACGAGGCGGGCGCGGCGCGCGTCGGACCGGCGGTGTATCGGACGGTCCTCTTCGTCGGCGCGGCGTTGGGGTGCTGCGCGCTCGCGCTGACGTGGCTCGTGCGCGAGGCGCCGCCTGGGGCAGGCGCGCCAGGCGCGCAGGGCGCGCCCGCCCCAGGCCAGCGCGCAGCACGCACGACGCCGCGCGCGCGCCTCCCACGCGCGTACTGGCTCGTGCTCGGCGCGCTGCTGCTCTTCGCCCTCGCGAACAGCAGCGACACGTTCCTGTTGCTGCGTGCGCGCGAGCTCGGCTTCACACCGGTGCAAGTCGTGCTGCTCTACGCCGCCTTCAACGCGTCGTACTCCGCCCTCTCCTACCCCGCCGGCGCATGGAGCGACCGCTTCGGCCGCTGGCGACTGATCGCCGTTGGATGGGCGGTGTACGCCGTGGTCTACGCCGCGCTCGCGCTGTCCGACGCCGGGGACGCGCTCGGGCTCTGGCCATTGATGGTCCTGTACGGCGCGTACATGGCGTTGACCGAGGGGGTCGGCAAGGCGCTGATCGTCGACCAGGTGCCCGCGACACAGCGCGGCGCCGCCCTCGGGCTCTTTTATGCTGGGCTGGGCGTCGCGGCCTTCGTCTCGAGCTTTGGCACGGGCCTCCTCTGGGATCGCTTCGGACCGACGGTCGCGTTTGGTGTCGGGGCGGCGTTCGCGGCCCTGGCCGTGTGCGCGCTCGCGGTCGCTGCCCGGGGCACAGCGAGCGCCCGGCCGATATCATCAGCAGCTCCATGAGCATCGATTCGACCCTCAACGTACGCAGCGGCGGCCGCTGCGAGCTCTGCAGCGCGACGGAAGGCCTCGCCGCGCGCCCCGTCTCGCCGCGCCCTGACGCCGCGGTCCTGTGCGAGACCTGCAACGCTCAGGTGAGCGACGCGGGCGCCGCCCTCGACCCGAACCACTGGGTCTGCCTGCGTGACGCCGCTTGGAGCGAGCACCCCGCGATCCAAGTGCTGGCCGTGCGCCTGCTCGAGCGCCTCGGCGAGCCGTGGGCGCTCGAGCTGCGCGAACAGCTCTACCTCGACGAAGACACGCGAAGCTGGGCAGCGGACGTGCCCGCAGGCGACGCGCGCCCAAGCGCCGTCGACAGCCACGGCGCGGTGCTGCGAGAGGGTGACTCCGTGACCCTGATCAAGGACCTCGACGTCAAGGGCGCGGGGTTCACCGCCAAACGCGGCACGCTCGTCAAGGGCATCAAGCTCGGCGACGACCCGGGGCTCGTCGAGGGCCGCGTGAACGGCGTGGCGATCTACCTGAAGACCGAGTTCCTCAAGCGCGCCTGAGCGCAGCCGTTGAACGCGAGAGAGCGAGCCGCGCTCCGGGTACCCTGAGCGCGGCTCGCGCGATCCGGGAAGCGAACGGATCGCCTCCACGGAGCCTCGGCTCGCGCTACTGGAACGTCACCGACAGGCCGTCGGAGAAGTTCGAGGTGGCCGAGCCGCCGACCGCGTCGCGGTACCAGCACTGGAAGTTCCACGTCTCGCCCGCCATGACGGCGACTGAGCCCGTGGGCTGCGGCATCGCCGTGAGGTCGGCGAGGACGCTGACGACGCCGGTCGCGCCGGAGCTGACGATCGAGTTGCCCACGCCGCGACCGACCGCGCCCGCGAGGCAGATGGTGCCGGTGCTGCCGCCGGCCATCGGGGTGTTGCCCTGCGTCTGGCTCGTGATGAAGAACGCGAAGGCGTTCAGCGGCAGGCTGTGGGCGCGGAGCGTGAAGTCATTGTTGGCGACGACGAGGCTGCCCGCTGCGCTGATGACGGCGGACGCGCCGCTCGAGTTCGGGACCGCCGGGCCGCAGTAGCTCGTGCCGAGCATCGCGGAGAGGTCGTAGATGTAGGCGCCGTTGAAGGTCGGATCGAGCGGGTCGATCGTGAAGACCTCGACGATGAGATAGCGCCCGTTGTTGCTGAGCGCGAAGGTCTTGTCGGTCGCGGCGATCGTGTCGATGACGTTGCCGTTGATCGTAGAGACCCCCTCTTGAAGGATCAGCGTCTGATTGAGGAACAGGCCCGTGTCGATGTCGGTGTCGGGGTCGTCCCAGTCTCCGTACCACAGGACGTCGCCCGCGTCGCTCAAGAAGACGCCCGTCGTGCTGCCGATGGTCGTCAGCGTAAAGCCGCCGGGGACACCGGGGACGGGCATGCCCTCTTGCGCGATGACCGTGTTGTCGTTCTTGATGATGAAGTCGAGGTTGAACGACGCGTCACGGCCGGACTGCAGCACGTAGTCGCCGTTGTTGTTCAGGTCGACCTCCGCCGAGCTGAGGGTGTCGTAGACGCTCCCGGGGATCGCCGCGATCGGGTCACCCTCGCGCCAGAGCGGCGCGTTGTCGAGGTAGATCCAGCTATCGTTCGTGGTGCTGCCGCCCGCGACCGTGTGGTCGTCATCGACGAACCACAGCGCGCTGCCGCTGTCGTTGAACGCCTGGCGCGTGCGGGAGAACGAGTAGCCCTGGATCGGGGTCGGGTGCCCAGCGAGGGGCACGTTCTTGATCGAGAGGATCGTGCCGCTCGTCAGGTTACCCATTCCATCGTGGTCGAAGACGCCGATGAAGTCCTGCGCCGTGTCCGTCCGGCCGCTGATCAGGAGCTGGCCGGAGTTGTTGGCCCACACTTCCGACACGGTCTCGAAGACGTTCCCGGACGGCAGCCCAGTCGCAATGCACGGCGTCACGCCCGCCTCGACCACGAGCGTGCCATTCCAGTAGAGGCAAGTCGTCGTTCCACCCGCCACGCGGTTGACGTTGGCGAGGACCATCACGTCGCCGTTGTCCGTGACCGCCGCCGTGTCGAGGAAGTTGAACGTCGCGCCGACGGGCGCGGTCATCCCGGTCGAGGTGCCCTGCTGGAAGATCACGTTCCCGTTGAACATGATGACCTCGTCCTCGGTGGCCGCTCCGTCCGTGTCCAGACGCAGGAGCCAGTCGGCGTTGTTGTTGACGAAGACGTCGTCGATGCGCGACACGAGCGACGGCCCGTTGACGACCGTCGTGAGGACATCACCCTCTTCGACGAGCTTGATCTGAGCCGAGGCCGCGGTGGCGAGGAGGATGGGCAGGGGCAGCGCTCCGAGGAGGCGCCCGTAGTGCGTCGTGGACTGCATGCGAGAGTTGTTGGAGTGAATGGGCTCAGCGACGGTCGGATCGGGTGGGCGCTGCTTGCCAGCGCGGTTCAGGGGAGAGCCTGCCACATAGTGCCCGGCCGGCGGGAATCTTTCCCGGAAAATTCCCGGGCCCAGACTGGGGCAGTCCGAGCAGACGGGGCTCCCGTGACCGTCGGAGCCCCCTCGGCGGGTATCCTTGCCCCCTTCGCGCCGCGCTGACCCCGACGCTCCCCTTGACGCACTCGATCCACGACTTCGCCGCCAAGCTCCGCCACCCGAGCGTCGCGCCGACCCTGGAGGCGTATGTCCGGTGGCGCCGAGGCGTACGCCGGGCGGACGAGCTCGGCGGAGCGCGCCCCCCCGCGCCCGCCACGGCCCCGGTCTCGATCAACCTGGACCTGACGACCGCGTGCAACTACCGGTGCACCCACTGCATCGACTGGGACATCCTCAATACGAAGCACCGCCTGGCCGAGGCCGACCTGCGGGCGTCGCTGGCCCTGATGCACGAGCGCGGCCTGCGCTCGGTGATCCTGATCGGCGGCGGCGAGCCGACCCTGTATCCCGGCTTCGTGGGGTTCGTGGCCTTCCTCAAGGGGCTCGGGCTCGCCGTCGCCGTCGTGACCAACGGCAGCCGCGGCGACCGATTGCTGGAGGCCATCCCGCACCTCGAGCAGGGCGACTGGATCCGCATGTCGCTCGACTCGGGCTCGAATGAGCTCTTCGCGGCGATGCACAAGCCGACCAACGCCGACGTCACGCTCGACGCGATCTGCGCGTGGGTGCCGAAGCTCCGGGCAGCGAACGCTGCGCCGCGCCTCGGCTTCAGCTACATCATCGTGTGGGGCGGCGCGTCCCGCGACGGCAACGAGCTGTGCGAGAACATCGACGAGATCGTCCTGGCGACCGAGCGCGCGAAGCGCAGCGGCTTCGACTACATCTCGCTGAAGCCCGTGCTCGAGCGGCAGGACGACGGCGCCGAGGTGATGGACCCCGACAAGTCGCGGGCGGCTGTGCAAGAGACCGTCGCGCGCATCCGGCGCGAGGTCAACCGCGCCAAGGCGCTCGGCGACGCGACGTTCGACGTCTACGAGAGCACGAACCTGCGCATGCTCGAAGAGGGCACCTGGCGTGACTTGACGCTGCAGCCGAGGACGTGCCACATGCAAGCGCTGCGCCAGGTGCTGACGCCGATGGGGCTCTACAACTGCCCGGCGCACCGCGGCGTGGACAAAGCGCTCATCGCGGACAAGGGTGCGTACCAAGACCGAGAGCGCGCGGCGGAGACGGGCGCGGCGCTCGCGAACATCCTGGACACGTTCGATGCCAGCGAAGAGTGCCGCGCCGTGACGTGCCTCTATCACTCGACCAATTGGTGGCTCGAGGGCGTGATCGCGAGCGACGCCGAGCCCGCCTTCGAGCCGCTCGAGCGCGACAGCGACTTCTTCCTCTGAGCTCCGGCCCTGAGCCCCTGACCTTCGCGCGTGGCCCGAGCCATCCCGAACCCCAAGAAGATCCTCGTGCGCCTGCCCAACTGGGTCGGCGACGTGGTCATGGCGACGCCGGCGCTGCGCGCGCTCGGCGCCGCGCACCCTGACGCCGAGCTCGTCGTCGAGGGGCGCCCCTATTCGCGGCCGCTCGTCGAAGACCTGCCTTACGTCTCGCGCTTCATCGCGGACCCTGGCAAGGGCCTCGCGAAGACGCGCGCGCGGGTGCGCGCGCTGAAGGCCGAGGGCTTCGATTGGGCGGTCCTGATGCCGGACTCACAGCGCGCGGCATACGCGCCATGGCGCGCGGGTATCCCGGTGCGCATCGGCTACTCGCGGGACATCGCGCGTGAGCTGATGACGACGCATCGCCTGCGCCACCCGAAGACGCCGGACGGCAAGCGCCTCGCGTTCTCGATGATCGAGCGCTACCTGCGCATCACGCGCATGCTCGGCTGCGCGGACCAAGGCGACACCATGGACCTGCTCGTGCGCGACGAGTGGCGCGCGGAGATCGCTGAGATCCTCGCGGGCATCGGCCTCTCGCGCGCGCCCTCGGCCGACGAGCGCCTCTGCGTCGTCATCTGCGGCGCCTCCTTTGGATCGAGCAAGATGTGGCCGGCCGAGCACTTCGGCGCCGCGTGTGATGGGCTGCGGCGCTCGCTCGGGCTCGTGCCGCTGGTGTCCCACGCGCCTGGCGAAGAGGGCGTCGCCGACGCGGTGCGGCGCTCGGCCGAGGACGGCGTGCACGTCCTGGCGGGGCTGCACCTCGGGCTGCTCGCGGCGCTGCTGGAGCGCACGACCCTCGTCCTGACGAACGACACCGGGCCGCGCAGCATGGCCGTCGCGCTCGGGATCCCGTGCGTGGTGCTGATGGGCCCGACCCACAGCGGCCACACGGACCACCACCTCGCGCGCCAGCGCGTCCTGCGCGAGGCAGTCGACTGCGCGCCGTGCGCGCTGAAGAAGTGCCCGATCGACCACCGCTGCATGACGCGGCTGCGCCCAGAGCGCGCGGTCGGCGCGGCGCGTGAGCTCCTCGAGTCCTTGGCGCTGCCATGACCGCGCGGATCGTGCCGGACTATCGGGCGCTCGCCGTCGAGCTCGCGGCCGCGCGGAACGGGGAGCCCCGCGCGCGAGTGGTCCTCGCGAACGGCTGCTTCGACGTGCTGCACGTCGGCCACGTGCGCTTGCTGCGCGAGGCGCGCGCGCACGGCGACCTGCTGGTCGTCGCGCTGAACTCGGACGCCAGCGTCGCGCGGAACAAAGGCGCGGGCCGGCCCGCCGTGCCGCTCATCGAGCGGCTCGAGGTCATGGCTGCCCTCGCAGGCGTCGACTACGTGACGAGCTTCGACGAGCCGACGGCGCACGAGCTGATCGACGCGCTGCGGCCCGACGTGCACGCCAAGGGCACGGATTGGACGGCAGACGCCGTGCCGGAGCGGGCCGCCGTCGAGCGTTGGGGCGGGCGCGTCGCGATCTGCGGCGACCCGAAGGCCCACTCTTCGACCTCGCTCATACAGCGCCTGAACGCGGACGAGTGAGCGCGCGCGAGCAGGGCGGACGCGCGCTATCCTCCGGCGATGCGCACCCTCGTCGCCCTCGCCTTGTTCAGCCTCGCTCTGACCGGGGACAGCCTCGGACAGAACTCCACCAAGAAGATCCGGAGCGAGCCGTCGGCGCTCGCCGCGCGCGCGGGCAGCGCGGTCGCGTGGCGCCCCGACCTCGACGCCGCGCTCGCTGAGGCCAAGGGCTCGGGCAAGGCCGTGTTTTGGTATGTGCCGACGATCCGCGGGAGCTTCATGGACCGCAAGCCCGAGGTCGACCGCGCGATGATGGCGGGTCCGTTCTCGTGGCCGCGGCTGATCGCGCTCTTGAACGCGCGCTACATCCCGGTGAAGTTCGCGGCGGACAAGGCCGCGTGCGAGAGGTTCGGGCTGCGACCGATCGAGTTCATCGAGCCCGGGTTCCTGGTCCTCGCGGCCGACGGCAGCGAGGTGGCGCGGCAAGACCAGCTCTCGACGTTGCACCCCGCTTGGTTCGACGCGGTGCTCGCGCCGCTCGTCGGGGTCGAGCCGGATCGGGGCAACCCGTTGCCGTGGACGCCCAGCGCCGAGGGCGGTGAGGCAGAGGAGTCGCCGGAGGCCCTCTTCTTGCGCGGCGCCGAGGCCTGGCGCGCGAAGCGCGAGGGCGATGCGCGCGCGGCGTGGGAAGCGCTCACGACGCAGCACCCCGAGCACCCGCTGGCATGGAAGGCCGCGATGGAGCTCGAGGGGCACGGCCCGCTCGCGCGCGGGCTGGAGTCCTACGACGTGCTGCCCGACGGCGCGCTCGCGGCGAGCGGCTCAGGAACGCTGTGTGCGCCTGGTGTGTACACCGAAGCGGAGCTGTGGCGGCGCAGCCTCGAGTACCTGTTGTCGGTGCAGCGCGCCGACGGCGGGTTCCACGACTCGATCTACGACTTCGGTGGCACGGACGGGCTGCCGAACGTCTACGTCGCGGTGACGGGGATCGCAGCGATCGCGATGATGGAGGGCGCGGCGCGGCTCGGCGACTCGCCGGAGGACGTCGCGCTGCGCGCGCGCATTGAGCCGGCCCTCGCGGCGGCGCTCGCCTACGCCCTCGACGACGCGCACTTGAACCCCGAGGACGCGGACGAGCTCGTCTGGGGGCACATCTATCGCCTGCGCGCGGCGACGCGCTACATCGAGCTGCGGGGTCAGGCCGGTGGCTCGCCGCCTGACGCGGGGACGCCGCGCATCGACCTGCATGGCTTGGCCCAGGGCCTCGTCGCGCAGCAGCGCGACACAGGCTCTTGGGCGCACGAATACCCGAACCCCTTCGTCACGGCGAGCGCCTTGATCGCGCTCGGTCGATCGAACGCGGTCGAGCCGATGTCCGACCTCTCTGACGTTGTCGCGCAGGGCGCGCGGCTGCTGCTGCGCTGCCGCACCGACGCAGGCGCCTACACCTACAACTCGGTGCGCGAAGGCGGGCGCCCGGCGCGCGCGCAGATCGAGGGCTCGGTCGGCCGAACGCCCTTGGGCGAGCTGGCGCTCGACCTCTGGTCACCGGCGGACTCGATCGGCCTCGAGAAGGCGATCGCCTTGTCGTTCGAGCACCAGCACCACCTGGAGCCGGCGCGCAAGTACGACGATCACACGAACCGGTTTGCGTACGGCGGCTTCTTCTACTGGTACGACGTGCACGGTCGGGTCGAGGCGATCGCCCGGTTGGGCGAGGGCTCGGCGGCCGCGCGCGCGGCGTTCGTCGCGGACCAGCGCGCCCGGATCTTGGCGCTGCCGGAGATCGACGGCGCGTTCATCGACAGCCACGAGATCGGCAAGGCGTACGGGACGGCGATGGCGCTCTGGTGCCTCGCCGAGCTGGAGTGATCTTCAAGGAGGCATCACGCTCCCGCTCGGCGCGCGGCCGAGTTGTCGGTCACTCCACGTCGAGCGGGGAGCGTGGCAGCATCAGCGTACGCGGCGCGCTCTGGCCCGCGCCGATCAGCGCGAACCACCTCGGGTCGAGCGCCAGCCCGTCCGGCCGAGCGCCGAACGGGTCGCGCGGCACGTCCATCACCACCGCAGCCAGGCAGCCGCCGTTCACGTTGACGAGGCCCATGCTCGTCGATCGCAAGAGGCACTCGCGCATGATCGGGCGCCCCTCGCGCTGGGCCTGCAACACCGGCCGCTCGCCGGTGTTTCGCGGCGCCCTGATCGAGGCCGTAGACCGCACATTGTTCCAGGGGCAGCGAGGCGACGCTTGACCCGTCGCGGCTCGGTCGGCCGTACGCCTCCGACGCTCGCCTGGGGCTCTGCGCCAGACCCCTGGACACGTGGGGACGGAATCGGTGACACCCGCCACGGTTCCCGTCGGAGTTGCCCGGCTCAACGAGCGACCTTGATGCGCTGCCAGGGTGGTCTCGTTTGGCCGAACCGAAGGTGGTCTCGCTTGGGCGGACCTTGACACTTCGGAGTCCGGCTTCGGAGTCATTCGGGTCCGGACCCTCTCCGAGCCTCGCCCGCCCCTCGCAGATCGCGAGGAGCGGGCTTGGGTTGTTGCAACGCCAGAGCGCAGCTACCGTCCGGAGGTGCCGCTGTCCCCCACGACCGCCCTGGTCGCACGCTCACACGCGCCCGGCAACGCCGCTCGTGGACCGGGTTCCGCACCGAACGAGTCTGACTCGCACCAAGACGAGGCACACCAAGCCCCACCCGCGGACCTCGGGGTCCGGAACACCCTCTTTCGAACTCCTTCCATGAGAAGGCCCCCTGCCGGCCAGCTCTTTTGAGTGCTTTCTTCTGGGGTGCTCGTCGGGACGATCGCCGTGGGGCGATCGAGCTGCGCCCCTACCACGGTGTGCCTGCGCCTTGCTTCCATGCGCACTCTGTGTGGGTCCAGCCGTTGGCGTCGACCCTGGTGCTCGAGGGGGTCCGTCCAGTCGGGTGCCGCTATCTATCCGGCGGACTGTGCGTCGCTCACGGGGTGAGCGGCGGCTGTCCAAGGAATTCGCCGCGGTCACCCGGACTGGGCGGTTTCACGCAGTTCGATCTTGCTCTCGGTGGTCGTCGTCGATCTGACCTAGGTGTGCTGTGGTCGCTTGAGGAACTTACGTTGGACGTCGCAGCTGAGCGAACCGTGCGACTTCTTGATCAGGGTTGTTCTGCGCCAAGCAGCGAGTCGCTGTTTCCTATCTGGGAAGCCCAACGTTGTCGTCCAGAGCCCACCCGCCCGCGTCCACGCGGGTGGGCTCTGGACGTCCAGTCTCCGAGCGCGAGGAGCGGAGCAGCGAGAGGAGCGCTCCGCAACGCGAGTGCCCGAAGGTCTGCCGTAGGGCGCGAGCGTTGCTGGCGCGGAGCCGCTGCGCAGCGACGGACGAGCGCCGCGATCAGCACGACAGCGACGATGACACTGGACGCGCTGTTCATGCCGACACCGCCTCGTTCGCAGCCGTAGCCGAGGCTGCCGACGCTCCACCACCCGCTATCCGTTTCGCTCTTCGCTCGGCCACACGCAACGGATCGTAGACGGAACCCGTCTTCCAGAGCGTGTGCAACAACACGGCGAGCTTGCGCGCCACGGCGATCACAGCCTTCTTCTTGGCTGTCTTGCCCCCGCGCCCCGCCAGCGCAAGGCCCCAGCGCCGCAGGTCCCCGAAGTGAACTCCGCTTGCCGAACGGCCCGAGCATCTGCTGCGCACACTGCACGAGGTGACGCCGCATGTCGCGGTCGCCTGCCTTGGTAATGCGCAGCTAAGGATCGCACGCGCCCGATTGACTCCGACGCGGGCACAGGCCGAAGTAGGCGCCGACGTCGCGACTGTCCTTGATTCGCTTCGGGTCTTCCACGGTCAGGACGAACCTCACCGCGGTATGAAGACCAACGCGGTCAACCTGCCGCAATACTTCGGTCTCCGGGTACACGTCAGCTGCCAGCCGCTCGATCTCCTTGTCCAGCAGGTCGATCTGTTCGCCGACAGCCGCCAGGGTCGTCAGGATCGGACGCAGAGCGCCGCGGAGCTCTTCGGGGATCTGACCCTCGACCCACCCGTGGAACGACGGAGCGCCCTTCGCCCCGACGCGCGCGCCGAACGACTTGAGGACCCCGCGCACGTGGTTGATCCGCCCTGTCCGCGTGGATACCAGAATGTCGCGCGACCGTACCTTCACGAGGTCCACGCGAGCGGATCGTTCGCGGTGCTGAATCGGGTGCAGCAACTTCGGGTCGAGGCGCGCCACACGTGCAAGCTGCTCCGCGTCGAACACGCCAAGCAAACAAACCCTGAGAGTCTCTTCGAATCATTCTGGAAGATCATCCGGAGCTTGCGCGGGTTCGCGACGATGACGTTGTGTCCCAGCTCGCGAAGGAGGTCGTTGACCCAGCCCGACTGCCCACCAGCCTCGATGGCGATCCGCGTCGGCTCACAGCGCTCGAAACGCTTTCGGAGCCCGGCAGCCGTCGTGGGGACCGTCCCCTCCTCGATCACCTGCCCCCCGGCGTCGAGCACGCAAACGTGGCTCATGCGGTCGCCGAGGTCGATGCCGATGGTCGAGGTGGACTTGGGCAGCGTCGCGGTTGTTGTGGTGGTACGCTCGGTCATGGTCAGCCTCCTTCTTGGGCCTCGAGCCCGTCTGTGACTTGGGGACCCGCCGAGGGTACCCCGCACCGGAGGCTGGCCTTCTCATCCCATCTATCCTCTATGGTGCCGATCCTCGATGTCGGCGTGGCCGCGCTCGCGCTCGCGGACGCGGAGCGAGCGCTCGTCGACGTGGACCGCCGCCTCGCGCTGCGCGCGGAGTTCGTCCTCGGGCGGGTCTCGCGCGAGGAGTGTGTGCGCCAGGACCTGCTCGCCGCCGCCGAGTCGCGCCGTGCGGCGGGCGAGGCGCGCCTCCGGGCACCTGCGGCGCACCCTCGCACAGGCCGAGCAGATCCACGAGGCGGGTGTGGCCCCCGCGCCGGACGCCCTGCGCCTCGAGCTCGCGGAGGTCGAGGCCGAGCTGGCGCTGACGGCGTTCGAGCTGGACGCATGGCGCTGAGCCAGGCCGTCGATTCTGTACCGGGAGTGGAACGGAAGCCGCCAGGGGCACCGGCACAGGTCCACGCCGAGGCGCGCGCGGAGCGCGCGCCTCGGCGTGGACCTGTGCCGGTGCCCCGCGGCGGCTTCCGTTCCACTCCCGGTACAGAATCGACGGCCTCACCTGCGGCACGCCTGTCGGCGGCTCCACAACCGCAGTATCGCGAGCCTCGCGACGCAATGGGCGGGCCACGGACACGGAGCTCGTGACTGGACTCCCGAGCTGAACTGGAGCAAGGTCGAAGCTCGCCTGGCTCGAGGCCCGCCGCACGACGCAGGAGGCGACGCGAGCACGGCCACGTCCGATGCAGCGCCCGTGCGCGGGGCCGCGCCGCCGAGCGCGACGCAGCGCGCAATTTCGACCAGCCCGAATGACACCGCGCGTCCCCGCGTGCGGTCTCGGTCGGGTTGGAGTCGACGAGCCGTTCCTGGGTCGGGCGCCCCCTGCGCGCCGCGAGCGACGACGAGCCTTGCACGACTGACGTCGTGCAGCGCGATCCGTCGCGCAGCGTCGTACATCGTGTGCTGCGCGAGCACCTCGAGACCTTCCTCGCGCGCTTCGTCGACACACACGGAGGCCGGACCCTGCCAGCCCACGTCGAACGCGAGCTGCGCGCCGCGATCACGTGCGGCGACCTCGCGCACGGCTTCTGGCGCGTGCGCTGCCAGAGCTGCGCGCTGGACCACCTGGTCGCGTTCTCGTGCAAGGGGCGCGGGTTCTGCCCGTCATGCTGTGGCAGGCGTATGGCCGAGGTTGCCGCGCACCTCTCGAGCAACGTGGTCCCGTACGTGCCGGTGCGGCAGTGGGTGTTGTCGCTCCCTTGGGAGCTGCGCTTTCGGCTGATCGCGAACCCGGACCTCTGCCGCACCGTTGCGAGCGCGTTCCTGGGCGCGGTGTTCGCACATCATGTGCGCGTGGCCAGGGCTGCGGGGCACGTCCTCGGGCCGAGTCCTACGCGCACCCCGGTGCAGTCAACTTCCTGCAGAAATTCGGATCGGCGCTCCAGGTCAACCCACACTTCCATGCGCTCGTGATCGATGGCGTGTACGTCACCGAACGCCCGGGCGCGGTCCCGACGTTCCATCCGGCTCCCCCACTGACCGACCTCGACGTCGCGCGTGTGCAGGCCGATGCCCAGGCCCGGATCGAGCGCGTCCTCCGCGCACGCGGCCTGCTCGCCCGCGACGGCGCGGACCCCGAGCTGCTCGAGGGGTACGAGGACTCGGCGCTACCGGGGCTCTGGTCCGCGTCGCTCTTGTCGCAGACCGTCGCCGGTGACAACTCCACCAAGAAGGTGCCGAGGCTCGTCGAACGGGAGGGCGCGTCGGCGAAGCGCGAAGCGCTGGAGCTGCCGCGTGGTGCGCTCGTCGCGAGCGCCAACGGGTACTCGCTCCATGCCGCGACACGAATCGAGGCGGACGACCGCGACGCGCTGGAGCGCCTGATCCGCTACATGGCGCGCCCGCCACTGGCCCGGCCTCATGTTGCGCGAGGACGGCAAGGTCCTCGGTGGGCCCTCGCGACGACCGCGGTCGTCGACGCCGCTGACCTCATCGGCCGCTCGGCGGGGCCCGCGCCATTCTCCAGCTGCCGGGCCTCAGCATCGCCGCTCGGAGCCTTCGCCGCGCTCACAAGGTGCGCGCGTGCGGCCGTAGCGGGCCGAAGTTCTGTAGCTGGGCCGCCTATAAGGGGTGGTCAAGACCTAAGTCCGCTGCGGCTCGCTGCGCGTCCCGGGAGTTCGGATGTACCTTCGACGGCCCTGGTCTCCCTCCGGCCCCCGTCGCCGAGGTCAGTAGCCTGCCGAGCCGACGACTAAAGGGTTCGCAGGTCCGCGGTTCGGGCGCGAAGCCCATCGGGTCACGTCCTCTTCTCAGCGCGCAGATGGGCGCATCTGGAGACCTCAGGCATGCGTCTCGCGCTGACACGACGAGAACAGGTGCGCAACCGCCCTCGGTGCGAGACGAGCGTTCTTACGACCTGCGCACGTCGCCGTCTCGCCGCGTCGTTGTCTTGATCGGATCCGCGCGCGTACGTTGACGTCGTTGCCCGGACTTCATGCCGCGCGCAGCTGTTCGTGCTGGAGCGTCGACCGCAGGCAAGGGCGGCACGCGAAGATGCTCGATCACCCGCGCCTCCGGCCAACCACGTTCGACCCGAATCAGCTCGTCCGGAGACCGTCGCTGAGTGGCGGGGAGATCGGCTCCTGAGCCAAGAGCGCACCTGGACGGTCGGCCTCCGGATTCTTGCCCGGGAACGATTCTTGAGCCGGCGCGCTGCGCCCGGCAACTGCCATCGGCGAGGCGTCCGCCCCCACTCGTCCCGGAAGCATCGTCAGCGCCGTCCGCCAGAGCGTGCCCCAAGGACGGCGTGACAGCCCTGCCCGGGGCGTTGTACGGGCAGACGACCCTCGTGCGGCGTCGGTTCGAAGGGTCGCCGCTTCGTCGGCTCGACTCTCAAGCGCTAGGCGCGCGATCTCAGCACGGTGGCCCGGTCGCGCGACGAGTCCCACCGTGTTGGAGCGGGCGCGCGGAGGCCCTCGAGCCGTTCAGCCGCGAATCCGGTACTTCGAACGAGGCGAGAAGGCACCCGCACGATACGTCGGCTCGGCGTCACGCGGATCCGCAGTGCCGAGTGCTGTGACTTCCGACAAGCGCCTCGGGACGGCCCAATCGCCCCTCGGACTGGAGCGCGCTCGTCACGTAGCTACTCCGGGGCGAGGCGGAACGGCGCGCCGGCAGGTTCTGCGCACCGCGCTCAGGAAGCCGACCCTCGACTCCCTGCGAGTGTCCGAGACCAGAGCTTTCGTCGAGCATCGCTGCGCCGAGCGCGCGGCTCGTTGACGAGCTACTCTTTCGGAGCTTCGTCTCGATCGCGCGTGACGAGTGCACACGCGGGCCGCCGGCTGAACGTGCGGTCGACGTCCGAGCGGCGGGCACACTAAGTATCGGAACAACGCGAGGCGGCGCTGGCGCGAGGTCGATCCCAGCAACACGCGAGACTCCGTCATTCGTAGGGCGCCTGCTGCCAGCCGCGAAGCGAAGCGACCTGTTCCGCTGTGTCAGCTGCAGCAGAACGCATCATGGCGGGAGCGTACCGACTGCGGCCTCGAGACCTCGTCACTCGGACGCTGACGCCGGGATCGCGCTCGCGGCCGAGACCGCCGGCTGACGGGGGAAGCTCAAGGCGGGCACTCCAGGAGCAACGAAGGTCCTCTGAACCTGTCCCGGCGCGACGGCGGGGCGGTGACGCTGACTTCCGGTCGTTGGACCGACGTACGGGCGTGCCACCAGCCTCCATCGCCGCTACGTGACCACGTCGTGCTTCGCCCGCCGTCCTCACGGCCAAGTCGTTGCGAAGCGGCCGGTGCTGCGCCGAATCAACCCAGCGGGGGGCCGAAGTTCAGCTGGGCCGACCTGATGATGAGGGTGTGGTCGAAGGATGTCCTCAGGTGCCCTCGCTGCGGCTCGCGCCGCGTCATGCTCGCGGCCATCTCGGATGGTCCAACCATCGCTCGACTCCTGGCACACCTCGGTCTCCCTACCGAGCCCCTGCCGGTCGCGCCTGCGCCGTGAACCACCGCAGCTCGACTTCGCCTGGTAGCGAGCCGTAGTCGCACGAACGGGGTGCCTCGGTCCATGGCGCCCTGACCAAGCCTCCCGTCGCTCGCCCGAGCGCTCGACTCCGAGAGAGGTCTGCCCCCGTCCCGGTCACCCACGAGCGACCGCGGCGGGCCCCTTCGTATCGCGACGGCTTGCGCACCCGCCTTGGGGCCCTCTCCAAGGGCTCCTGCGTCGGTTGGGTCGACCGCGTCAGCCTGCGACCGGGGTCCCCGATGACCCACGTGCGGCCAACTCCCAGGGCAACATGTCTCGTATTGGGCCCCTCCGGCCACACAACCGACATGCGTGTCCAGAACTGGCTGTTTGGAAATCCTATCCGCGGAGGGCCATCAACCTGGTTTTTGTGGATAGACACGAAGCCTTGAGGGGCGCGGGAGTGCATTAGCGGCGCAGTATCCACCGACCATCCTGGCGGTCGATGGTTCGGGAGATTGGGCCTCGGCTCGATGTTGTGTGTATCTCCCCGCAATAGTGCGCAACTCCGCTTGCCTCTACCTGGTAGACCGAGTAGTTCCCCTCCGCGAGCTGACCGATGTCCCACACACCACCAGGTTCAATCGAATTGATTAGTCCGAAACCCGTCGCTTCTTGTTGCACGCGAACAGACACCTTCTTAGCGAGACGCTCCCCCCCAGCAATTCTAAGCTCCGCCTTTGCCATAGGGACGCTGACGGTCACGCAACCACCGCCTCCTGCCGAGAATACACAGAGCGGAAATGAGGTGCCACTCACCGAATCTGACCATACCTGGAACAGAGCGGGCATCTCTGTGAGACCGCTCACCCAGACCTCGCCGTTCGTGTTGCTGGTAGTTACATACACCCCCTTGCCGTGCATACCGTTGCCGAGTTTGGCGATACTTAATCCGGATACTACCTCTCCGCTGCTATTGGTGAGTCTTGCAATCGGCCCAACGGGCACTGCGAGCGCAAGATTCACGCGGTTGGTCCCTTCCACGAGGTTGACTTCGCGCCGCGCCCACTCATGTCCTAAATTAACCGCCGTCATGCTCACAGGGCCCGGTGGCAGACCACGTAGACGAAAGCGCCCCTGTGCGTCGGTACCAGTACTGGCGATGCGCACGCCACCGGCGTCAAATACCTCGATGACGCAATTCAAGGCTATCCTTGCTTCGTCGCTTTCTTCATTCTGGCTGCGAGCAACCCCAAGTACACCGGCCTCGCGCGGCAAAGCAATTGTGACAAAGCCATCCCCCCTTGGAGCATCTGCAACACATCGAGCTTCGGCGTAGCCGCGCCCCCTGGCCTTAAAAACAATAGTGCCGAAATGAAGGTCACGGAACTCAAATAGTCCGTGTGCATCTGTGCGCATCATTGTAGGCATCGGATGCAAGCATACTGCGCGTGAATCGCTCTTGCCGCGCACTATTGAGACTTGAGGGGCCCCGGTCGACGCATAAGCCGTGACGGATGCCCCCGCAATTGGCGCACCTGTCTGTGCATCAAGCACTACGCCAGCAACGGTGTACCCCCCTCTCTTCATGGTCAAGGTCAGTGTAGAACTAGAGTCGACAGTACCCGGCACTAACGGAACTGTTGGCGACGGCTCAAAGCCATGAGCGCGCGCCGCCACACCTTGCCCCCACGGCGCAGGGTCAAGCGTCAGTACCCCATTGGCATTTGTGACTCCCGCTACGCAGCCGGACCCCATTTCCACTGAACTTGACACGTACACGTCTACGCCTGCGAGGGGACCACCCGCATCATCGATGACCAGTACATTCGCGACCGCTTCCGGAGGGACCATAATTAGCACAGTTGTGGTCTTTCCAGATTCGATGACCGCATTCGACAAGCCACCGTGCGAAGTGGAGAGCGTAACTAAGCCGGATTCAAGTGCGTCGCATGTCCAGCGACCTCGTGAGTCCGTGAATCCACTCTCCTGAACATCGCCGCCAAGGTCGGACACCATGACGCAACAATCCGCGACAGCCCTTGATTCGCACGCCACTTGGACGACAAGCGCGCCACGTTCTTCATTCCAACCATCTCCATCCAGCAGGGAATCATCCAGCCCTCGCGACTCCTGTAGTGCCCCCACACGGTGTCCATCGGTGGGGCTGTACTCTTGGGGTGGATGCTGAGTATTGATGGCTCGGGCAACGATGGACGGTGTCAGCGCAAGAGGTGTCTCGCGAGTCCCAAGCGGGTCAAGAAAGAACAAGGCACATATGCAGAGCGCAACCGCCATCACGCCGAAGCAAATCCGCACCAGACCTAAACGTGGCATCAAGATTGTCCCAGCACGACGACAGGTATTTCTATCTCACCAGCACGACCAGACACGGTTAGTGTAAACGTGCCACTTGCGTCCTTGGGCACCACCACAGAGTACCCGGCACCTCCAGGGTAAGGCGCAACCTTGGCGGCGTTGTCTGGGGTGCAACGGAACGATGGGTGCGGACAGTCGGGCCCTAGACCACCAACACTAAAGAAGGCCCTTTGTCCAGCTCGCACGACTATTCGTCTTGGACTCACGCTAATGTGCCCGGGCCTCCGAACAGAGATTGCGGCGGTTAGCCAGTGTGACGTTCCGTCGAGTGCTGAAGCTTCTACAAGAACTGTATACGTCTTGCCGTGCGACGCGATGCCTAGAGATTCGACCGCGCCCTCACCAAGAGACCCATATGCGTCGATTGGTACAACCCAAGATGTTGACGCGCGATGCGGCTCACCGAGCATAGCAACGAAGTCAGTACCTTTGCGGTGCACTTTGATGGACTCCGGATTCCAAATGGCCGGAATCGTAACGCTCTGCTGCGCGGCCCAAACTCCGTCTTCACCACTGCACACGTCGACATGACTGGATGGCGTCAGGTAGGGCGGCAAGATACATGTGGCAACAACCCGCCCGAACGCCAACACACCGCCTGGTCCACGAAGCGAATACGTATAGACATGCTCACCAGGCTCGGAAGGCGTTAACAGTTCAACCTCAACGGATGTGGAGGTGACCGCCGTAGAGTTGGAAAGAGGCGTGCGAACAGTGAGGCATGAACAACTCGTAGCGATGACCTGTAAAGGACTCACCACGCCTATGGCCGCAACATCCTGTAGTTGATGCAATAGCGTCCCGCAGAGCACCTGCCCAAAATCAACAATGGGTAGGTCCACAACTACAGCGGGCACCTCAGTAGTCGGCGGACGCAAACTCGCCTGTTCTGGCTCGGCTGGCGTACAGGCCAGGGCCATCCCGATTGAAACGACGGCCCTTAGTGAGCAAGCTGCCTGCAAACGCGGTCACCGCTCCTTGGTATCAGGGGTTGTGGAGGATATGTAGCCGCGGAGGTCCTCGGGGAGTTCCTCGACCGAATTCACCGTCATGACACGAGCGCCATACCTCACATTGGCGCGCTTGACGCCAACCACCGCGAGTTTCAGGGCATCACTGGTGTCGCACGGCGCCAGGTCGACGCAATGATATGTGGTTACCGCCACTCTGTCTCCCGCAAGACGCAATTGAAGAGTTCGGGTTGGGTAGTGGCCGAGCAGCGTATCTTCCCACTGCATCAGAGTACACATTACCGGCAGCGCTCCATCTGAATCGAGAAACCAGCGGCAACACGACGGCAGCAGCGCTGGCGCACGCCCTAGGTCGAACCCCATCCACAAGCTGCCGTCTGAGAGTCTATTAATGTTGACACGCGTCGAATTCGAGTCGCCGTTGGCTGCCTCCACTCCGCGCGCGTCGACCGGCTGTTCAGCCGGAATAGTCGCCCACTTAGCCTGAAGTAGGCCCTCTAGCAAGCGTGCACCGACAGGCATCGGCGCCAGCATGAAAGTCGGGGTGAATAGCTGGAGTCCCGGAGTGTGGGGTGTAACTTCAAGCCGACCTTCTTGTGAAAAGTAACAAAACTCTCGGGAATTATCGCGAATGAAGGCCGGGTAGGCGGGGTGACTGGTGCATACTTGAGTAACCCTTTCATTGCGCACTTCGACGGCAAATCTCATCCCCGTCCCATAAGCGACGACAGTGCCATCGTTTTGCAGATGTGCGACGTCAATGCTCTGCTGTACAGTCTGCGGCGTTTTTCCAACGGCCTCATGCCCACCAGCCATTAAGGCAATGAGTTGCGCGCCTAGTGGACTATCTCGATGCACCGCGTGAGTATTGTACTCGAGAGAGTACTTGCAGGGCACCTCGGCAAGCGTCGCGGCTCCAACTATCGCTTGGCGAACGCGCTGAATTAAGGCGCCGTCATATTCTGCGCCTTGACCTAGAGCGCATGAGCACAAGAGCGTGGCTGCGAGGCCAAGAGACCAGGGGCTGTGGTGGCGCATCAGATGTAGTGTGGTGTAGTGTGGTGTAGCGCTGTGGTTGTGGCAATTCCATGAGGCGGCCTGCCCACTCAAGGAGCAGTGTCCGCCCAAATTGTTTACGGGTACGCAAAAGCGAGACCCAAAATGTTTCACGGCATGTTGGCATCCTCACAGTCGACCACATTGATGAGCCCACCACCGTTCGCGATAAGCTGCCAAACACACGTTGTGGTCTTGCCTTCGGGGCATGTGTAGTCGTGCTGTACTGCACACTGATACTCAAAGGCTGCTAACTCCGTGAGCGCGTTCTTCGTGCGGCACTTCTTACCCTTCTGTGTTACACAGACGCCCGGCTTAACTCCCCAGCCCGTGAGCCAGACGCGACACCATGGAGCGCCACACCCATGCACACACATCCCCCGTTCGCGAAGCCGGAGTCTGCAGGTGTGGCGGTTACGGCAGCTGGGTCGCATTCTTGTTGTTCTCCCAGGCCGGGGTCAAGAACTCTGTGAACGCCCGAGTCATGGGGGTCAGGACAATCAAAGCCAATGCAAGGCGGAGAAGGGTGTTAATGGGCAATTTCATGGTCTTAGCAGGCCGCGATGGCGTGCGTGTGTTCTCGTGTTGGAGGTCCTGGAGCAACCAAGCAAACGGCATGCCCGGTGGTCCCCGTGTAGCGACGTGAGCCGTCGAGGTGGGCACCGCGCCCACAGCTCACGGCTGGACGGTACCACAGCACGCGGTGGGCACGCTAGAGTACCTAGGCTGCGAACGAGACTGAGGGTACCTTACGCAGGATGAAGACACCGTTGTCGTTATAGGCGCTACATGCCTGGAGGCGGGGTGCCTGGCTACGCGGCCGCAGGGAGTAGAACCTAGGCCCCTCGAGGGCGCATCCGCAGCTTTGAGGCCGGGGGCGCTTCTCCGCTCGGTGGACGTAGAGCAGGGAACACTGCGAGACTAGACGGCACCGCTCACATCAGGGGCGTCTCCCAAGCCGAGTCGCCCTACACTCGTTCCGTCTCGAGCGCCACCCCAACGCGCATACAGCGCCCAACGCAGGTGGGCTGGCTGGTTCATCGCGGCCTGACTGGGGTCTGTTTCACTGTCTAGCGTCATGTGTGGTTGCACCGCCGTACGCACAACCTCCTCGGGCCTTCACCAGTCGAGCAACAAGGTGGCGTACACTGATGGCCGGTCAGAGGATTCCAAACTTCCGGCTCACTTCACCAAGTGAATACTCCTTGATGTCCCGCTGGGCGGTAAAGGCGCTTGGCGGCGGCTCGGTTCGTCGCGGTTGTGAATCTCCATTCGTGGGAGGGGGCGGTGGCGGCAGACTGAGGCGGTCCGTCCAGTCAGTAGGACCAAGCGGCAGACCGCTCGTAACACTGAGAGGTGCGTGGTCGAAGTCCTTCGCACTCTTGTCGTGTTTCAGTAGGTGCGCATCGACAAAGCGTGGCTTCGAGTGCCCGTACCACGCGCTGCGTCCCGGGACCTTGAAGATGCCGTCGATGCCGTAGGGCGGACTCGGGTTGCCGAGCTGGTTGAACCAGGCGTCCACGTAGGCCTGGGCCACGTGGACCTTGCGTCCAGTCCCCACCCCCACCAGGGCCTGCACCCATCGACGCGTCGCTGGTGAGTTGGTCGCGGTGACGCAGACGTTGAGGCTCGCGCCCATGATTTCGTCGGCGACGTCACCGTACACCCCCCTCATTCCCTCGTAGGTGTGGAACACCGTCGTGACGTGGGCGTGCTTGGAGCGACCCTGCCGGATGAGGGTGTCAAGGCGCGGCAGGGGCCGCTCGGTGCGAGCCTCGTCGATGAAGAAGAAGGTATGGGTGCTCGGCTCGTCAGGCTCACCGAGCGTGTAGCGAGCGAGCGCCGCGATGGCCGCGTTGTTGAGCGGCTCGACGGCACGCTCGTGGTCGGGGTGCGCGGAGAGCAACAAGACGCCCGCCGTGGTGTTGTCGAACCAGTGGCGAAGAGAGCCCTGCTCCCCTCCCCCATCGAGCCAGCCGCGCGCTTCGAGCTGACGGGCGTTCGCTGGCGCGACGACCATGAGTCGTGACAGCTCCGACTCGATGGTCGTGATGACGCTAGAGCCCGTCTTGGAGCCATCGAGGTAGCGGTCCAGACGTGCGAGCAGGTTCGGGGACTGCTCCAGAACATGACGGATGAGCCGCTCCTGGGCGCAGATTTCGTAGACGTCGTTGAGCGTCCAGCGACAGGGCGCCTTCTCCTGCAACACGGAGATGACTCCCTGCACGAGCGAGCGTGCGCCGTTGTAGAAGAACTCGTTGTCGCCCCGGTGCTCGGACTCGCGCACGAGGGCGTGCGCAAGCTCAACGGCCTGGTCGCGCGTGCGAAAGTCGGCCGCGACGTTCCACGGAGTCGCCCGCGCCTCGAGCGGGTGCAGGATGCGAATCTCGTGCTCGGCCACCCCCATGCCGCGCAGCACCGGGTACATCTCGCGCTTCGGGTCATGCACGAGGGCTCGCGCGGCGAGCTTCCCCTTCTTGTCGAAGAGCACGCTGCGCATGAGCATGCGCAGAAGGAGCGTCTTGCCGGTACCCGGGCTTCCGATGAAGACCGCGTGCGGCGCATCCTTGTTCCAGGCGAGCTTGAGTCCGCCAAACACCTTCGACTTGAGGAAGACCATCGTGGCAAGAGCTGGCTGCCTGGCTCCCGCATCGCCGCTACGTGACCACGTCGTGCTTCGCCCGCCGTCCTCACGGCCAAGTCGTTGCGAAGCGGCCGGTGCTGCGCCGAATCAACCCAGCGGGGGGCCGAAGTTCAGCTGGGCCGACCTGATGATGAGGGTGTGGTCGAAGGATGTCCTCAGGTGCCCTCGCTGCGGCTCGCGCCGCGTCATGCTCGCGGCCATCTCGGATGGTCCAACCATCGCTCGACTCCTGGCACACCTCGGTCTCCCTACCGAGCCCCTGCCGGTCGCGCCTGCGCGTGAACCACCGCAGCTCGACTTCGCCTGGTAGCGAGCCGTAGTCGCACGAACGGGGTGCCTCGGTCCATGGCGCCCTGACCAAGCCTCCCGTCGCTCGCCCGAGCGCTCGACTCCGAGAGAGGTCTGCCCCCGTCCCGGTCACCCACGAGCGACCGCGGCGGGCCCCTTCGTATCGCGACGGCTTGCGCACCCGCCTTGGGGCCCTCTCCAAGGGCTCCTGCGTCGGTTGGGTCGACCGCGTCAGCCTGCGACCGGGGTCCCCATGACCCACGTGCGGCCAACTCCCAGGGCAACATGTCTCGTATTGGGCCCCTCCGGGCCCACACAACCGACATGCGTGTCCAGAACTGGCTGTTTGGAAATCCTATCCGCTACGCGGCCCCGCCATCCTCCTTCGCATTATTGCGAATGAATTCCCCGCGCGTAACCTTCAGGCTAGAGTGCGTACCCGCGAGGTCGAGCACCGCCATTCCTCCACCGAAGTGCGCATAACACTCCTTGATTCGCACATCCCACATCAATGCACTTGCACCAAAGAGCAAGACTCCGCCCCCATATGTATCAAACGAGTAGTTCCCATCCGCCTGCCCTGCCTCAATAGTAAGATCCGTGATCCACTGGCCGTTGCCCACGTGAGGCCCGAAGGGAACAAGAACGTGGTAGCAGTTGTCGCTAGGGTCTCCGGCGAGCCCGCGATCACCCGAGAGGACGGTCAGAGCGCCGCTTGGTGGTGCGCCAGGGAGCTCGGTTCCATCCCAACCACCCCGGAGGGCGGCAACGGCCTCTGGCAAGTAGAATGTTGCATGCCTCGGGTCGGCAGATGCCGACGGAAACGTGATCGACGGGCCTGGGATGTGCTTCCCTCCCAAGACCCTTATCTCAACGGAACCGGGGTTCGCCCCCGCGAGGATCGTGTTGACGGCCGGATCAAGCGCGTCCGTTAGGGTCAGGAACCCCGACAACCAAGTGAGCCCGTCGACCGTCCCACTTTGATTCCCGGGGTTGACGAAACGCTGAACCAACCCTACGGGGACACCTTGCGCCGTGACCGGCCTAGCGTGAAGCAGCGCGACGATCAGGGTGAGGCAGGCAGGCAGGCAGGCAGGCAGGCAGGCTTCGCATTTTTCTTTTCTCGAGCGGTTCGTTGGAGGGAATCACGCCAGCAAGCTGGAATTCTAGCAGCACTGCGACGTCTTGTCAAGCCGTAGCCAGATCGCGAATCAAGCGAACCAGCGGATTCGACGCGCGGACGGACATGCCTCACTCGGGGGATGGCCGTGGACCTAACCCAGCGGCATTACGGGACCTGCGGCGTCCTCCTCTGAGAGAGGAGGCCCTCACCACCGTATAGAGGTGGAGGCGCGCCCCGGAATCACAGCGGCAAGGCCCAAGGATCAATTCGGTCACCGCGCCGATGCAGCGGACATTCCCCGCCTCAATCTCGTCCGGGAGCTCATTCGGTAGCTTCCGGTGCCCTGGATGCCCGTGGGCAAATGATACGGGGCCGCGGTCACCATCGAGACAGCCCCGCAGGTCCAACCCACTGCTGACCAAGGCCGCGCTCGGCCGGCGCGCAGCGCTGGAGCAACCGCTCGACGAGCGCGTAGAGAAACCGCCGAGGACAAGGACGCGCAGAGGATGGCCCAGGCGCCCACGAAGGTGGCCCCACGGGCGCGCTCGATGACGAAGGCGAAGCGGCACGGCGGTCACAGAGGTACACGCTGTAGCTCGCGCGACCGACGGCGGCGAGCGGCGGGAACGCGACCGCGCGGCGCAGCGCGCCGTCCGCGGCAACGACCGCGAGCACCAAGCCGGCAGAGAGCGCCCCTAGGACCCAAACCAGAGGTGGAACTCCGTGTGCGGCAACCGCCGGCCCAGCGCCGCGCTCGCCACCGCCGGGGTCAACGCGATCAACCCCGCGACCGAGGCCACCCCGACCCAACTCGGCCAGCGCGGGGCCCTGACCCCCGATACAGCAGGCCCCGATACAGCAGGCCCCGATACAGCAGGCCCCGATACAGCTGGCCCCGTTGCCACAGGCCCCGTTGCAGCCCCCGGCTGGACCCCTTCGCTGCTGCGGCTGACCACCGCGACGATCGAGCCCATCAGGAACACGACGAGGAAGGGCAGCACCGAAGGCCGATAGTCCGGCGCCTGCGAGGGATAGTCCGGCGGCCACATCAGGCGCGACGCCGCGGCCAACACGACCAGCAACACGACGCGGGCGCGCGCGTCCAGAGAGCGCCGTCAGCGCCAGGGCGAGCGGCGAGGAGCCAGATGAACAGCACCTCGACCGGGATCGTCCAGAGATTGCGCCTCGGCGCGGACGAGCGCGGGTGCTCAAGCGCGTGCGGCAGGCTCATCCCGCCGAGCGCGAGCAATGACAGAGCGCCAGCGAATACCCAGACACGCGCAAGAGCCGCCGCGGCGTAACGGCCCCACGTCCAGAGGGCGCCACGCTCCGCCGCGCCCGCCAAGAACTGGCTCGTGAACTCGTCCGCTCCGAGCACGGTGGAAGACCCCCGTGCGCCCGAGCCCGCGCACCCAGGTCGAGGCCCGGCCACAAGAAGAGGCCGCGGTTGCTCGCGTGTGACAGCGACGGCAGCGCCGCCACTCTTAGACCATCGAGCTCGGGCCGCCGCATCCGGGCAGCAGGGTAACCCGTGACCCGCGCCCGCAGAGATCGCCGCTAAGATCTGCGTGCTGTGCTTGTCTCACCCGATGACCTGACGCGCTTCATCGAGGTCGCGCTCGCCAACGATCGCGACCGAGTACCCCTACCATATCATTTTCGCGCAGTCGGACGCCGACGTGCGCCCGCCGCGCGCGCTCTACCCCGCGTTTTATGGCAGCTACGACTGGCACTCGTGCGTGCACATGCACTGGTCGCTCGCGCGCGCCCTGGCCCTCGCCCCGCGCCACCCGCGCGCGACGGAGATCCACGACCACTTCGCCGCGCGCCTGACAGAGGCCAACGTCGCCGCTGAAGTCCGCTACTTCGAAGCCCCCGGGCACGCGACCTTCGAGCGCCCTTACGGCTGGGCTTGGCTGCTGCTCCTGGCCGCGGAGCTCGGAGCCCTCGGCGCGACGCCCGCAGGTCACCCCGCGCGCGAATGGCGCGCAGCGCTGCAACCGCTGGTCGAGGTCGTCCGCGCGCGCTGGCTCGCGTGGCTCCCGCGCGCCGAGTTCCCGACCCGCGCCGGGACCCACGGCAACTCGGCGTTTGCCCTCGCGCTCGCCCACACCTACGCAGCCGAGGCCGGCGACGACGCCCTGCGCGCCGCCCTCACCGAGGCCGCACAGCGCTGGTTCGGCGCCGACCGCCGCTATCCCGCGACCTTCGAACCCAGCGGCGACGACTTCCTGTCCGGCGGGCTGTGCGAGGCGCTCGCCGCGTCCAGAGTGCTCGACCAAGAGGCCTTCCGCGCTTGGTGGCGCGGGTTCGAGCCAGACGAGGCAGGCCTCGTCTGTTGGACCACGCCAGTCGGCGTCAGCGACCCAGCAGACCCGAAGATCGTCCACCTCGCGGGCCTCAACCTGTCGCGCGCTTGGTGCTGGCGCGAGCTCGGCCCGAGCCTGCCGCGCGACCTCGCGGCGCGCGGCGACGCAGCGGCAGTTGAACACCTGCGCCGCGCGCTCCCCGCCGCGACGGCGGGCGACTACGTCGGGACACATTGGCTGGCATCGTTTGCGCTCTTGGCGCTCACTGGCGATCGACCCCGCGGCGACTCCGACCGCGGGGGACACCCGCGCAACAGACCCGGTCGGCGGCACTTTGGCGCGGGGTGACAGAGGCGGCGTTGCACCCTGTAGCAACGCTGCGCTTCATGCCCACCGGCTTCGGCCGAGCCTCGGTGATTCGCGGGCGTCCGCCCCAACGCGCGCCATTCGGTCCGCAGCGCGCGCGCCAACACTGCAGCGCGCGGGCCAACACTGCGGCGCACGGGCCAACACTGCGGCGCTCGGCGGCAACCTGAGGTTCGAAGCGGTGCGGTGGGGTCCGCCCACGCTCGGCCTGTCACGCTGGGGCTCGAGGCACCGCGCTCCACGACTTCACGCGACCACCATGACACGACCCTCGCTCAGCCTGGCGCTCGCCCTCGCGCTGCCCCAGGTCCAGGACACGTCCTTCCTCCACGGCATCGACCTCGCGTCGCAGTCCGTGCTGCGCAGCGAGACAGGTGCGTACCTCGGTGGCCTCACCACACTCGGATCGACCGGCGCAATGGTCGAGGCCCTCGACTTCGACGCTGCGGGCCGCGACCTCTGGGCGGTCGCGCGGGACGGCGCGGGCGTGGACGTCGGCACGCTCGACTTGGGAACAGGAGCGTTCACACGACGCGGCGGCGCGCCGATCGTCGGGGCTGTGACGGACCTCGCCTCGGCGCCCGACGGGCGTACGTGGTACGTGGCCGAGCGCTCCGGCGGTGACGCCGTCGTCTGGCGCGGCGAGCTACCCAACGCCGACCTGCAGCCCTGGGTCACGCTCGCTGGCAGCGGCCCACTCGCCGGCCTGTCCGTAACGGACACGGGTCGGGTCGTGGCGTGCGAGGGGGCTAGCGGGGTGCTCGTCGAGCTCGACGCCGTGAGCGGCGCGCGCACGGTGCTCTCCACCCTGAACACCAACGGCGACCTGCCGTTGGGCATGGACTTCGATTGGGCGACCGGCGAGCTGTTCGCGGTCCTCGGACCGACGAGCCCTCGGTTCGCCACGATCCATCTCGCGACTGGGGCCGCTGCGACCGTGGCGGACCTCGCGAGCATTCAGGCGCCCTAGGGTCGCGCTCCGACGCGGCACACAGTCTCGACGACACCCTACTGCAGCCCAGCCGTGCCCAACTCGACCGGCAATCCCGCGCGTATCACAGCCGTCGGCGACAACGCAGTGGAGCGCGGCGACCTCCGACTGGTCGCCGGATCGATGCCTGCCCACTCATTCGGCTTATTCCTGACGAGCTTCGACATCGGCCCGCCGGTCACACCGGGCGGCGCGCTCAGGAGCTACTCTGCCTGACTGGGGCGGTGGGGCGCCTGGGCCGCGGCAGCCAGCTCCTCGCCACGGGCAACGGCGGCACGTTCACGCGCCCGCTCGACCTGCGTGCATTCCCGCAGCCGCTCGGCGCCGTGGCGGTCGAAGGCTGGCGCTCGCTCTACTTCCAGGGATGGTTCCGCGACGTCATGGGCGGGGCGTCAACTTCGAACTTCACGGCCGCCATGCGCGTCGACGTCACGGGGACTTTCGCGGACACCGTGTTCTCGGACCCCGCGGTTCCGAGCAATCAAGGCGTGAGCGATCACCTCATCGACTTCGACGCGGACGGCTTCGTCGACGTCGTCCGAATGCGTCGCCTCCCCAACGTTCTCGAGGTGCGCCGCAACGAAGGAGGCCTCCGCTTTGGAGAGCTCGAGTCGTTCCCGCTCCCGTCGCCGCAATTCAAATTCGACCTCGCCGACTTCGACGGCGACGGTGACGTCGACCTCCTCGGCGCGAACCCCGGGGCCTTCACCGTGCACTGGAACGAGGGCGCCGCCGGCTTCGTCGCAGACGCGCCGCTCATGACGTGCGGGTCACTGGGTCCGATCCGCGCAGCGGACCTAGACCGTGACGGCCGAACGGACCTCATCTGGGCGTGCAACACCGGCCAGCGCCTCTTGGTCTTCTTCAACGAGGGTCTGCGCGTGTTCTCCGCGGCGCAAGCGATTTCTCTGCCTGCCAACCCCCAACACATGGAGCTTGCCGACGTCGACGGGGACTCGCAGTTGGACATCGTCGTGGCCTCGGAGAACGCCACGTTGCACGTCGTCCACAACCTCGGCGCGCGCGTGTTCGCGCCTGCTGCGCTGAGCGTCACGAGCGGCCCCGCCGTCGCGCTCGACGTATCCGACATCGACGGTGACGGCGACGTGGACTTCGCAACGGTGGAGGAGGCCACGGGACGAGTCACGGTCTCGCTGAACGTCGCAGGTCACGTGGCGAGCGCTGTCGTGCTCGAGACGGGCGACGTCGCCCACGGCGTGGCGATCGGCGACGTGGACGGGGACGGCGTCGCGGATATCGCCGTCACCGGCAATGAAGAGGCGGCCGTGCGCGTACTGCGCGGGCTCGGCGGCACCGCCTTCATGCCCCCCACCGTTCACCCGGCCGGACTCAACCCGAGCGAGCTCACGCTGCTCGACCTCGACCACGACGGCGACGACGAGGCGTTCGTGCGCAACGACCGCAGCTACTTCACGAGCATCCTCGTCGGCGGGCCGCTCGGCTACGCAGGGTACCCGCCACAGTACGCGGCGCCGGTCCTGACGCCGCTCTTCCAGAACGAGCCCGCGTCACCGCTCGTCGCCGGGGACTTCGACGAAGACGGCGACATCGACTTGATCGCGGGGTCGGTGTTCGGACCGTTCGTGCTGCTGACGAATCGTGGGGACGGCACGTTCCAACCGCACACGCCGATCCCCGTGCCAACGGGAGCGGACCACGCGCGGGTCGCCGACCTGGACGCCGACGGACACCTCGACCTCGCCGTCGTTGCCTCCACGACTGGTCGCGTCGTGCGCGCATACCTCGGTGACGGGACAGGGCACTTCATTGCAGGTCCTGAGACGCCCTATCTCAGCAACGACCCCGACGACATGGCCGTGGCCGACGTCAACGGGGACGGGCACCTGGACATCGCCTTCCCAGACTTCGGCCAAGTCGTCTTCCACGGCGACGGCACAGGCGCGTTCGCTGCGCTGACGCGCCACTCTGACATCAGTGATCGGTGGCTCTCGCTGGCGTATGGCGACCTCGATGGCGACGGCCTGTTGGATGCCGTCGGGGGACGCCGTTCCGCCGGCACCCTCGTCGTCATGTATGGGAACGCGCCGGGCAGCTTCGACCCTCCGGTGGTCATCGGACTCGCAAAGGACTCGGTGCTGGTGGAGGACTTTGACGCAGACGGCCGCCTCGATCTTGCAGGGCTGCGAGACAGATGCAACGTCTGCAACGTCGGGAGCCGCGCTTTTGTGCTCACCCAAGCGCTCACCGGCATCTCTCAAGAGACGGCGGCGGCAGCCGACCTAAACGGAGACGGCCTACCGGAGATTGTCTCCACGATGGACTATGGCGCGCGCTTCACTGTGGCCCACAACGAGGGCTTCGGCGAGCTCAGCCTGCGGGAGCTCTTCGGCCAAGGCGACTTCCCGGGTGCGTTCGCGCTCGAGGACCTCGACGGCGACGGAACGCGGGACCTCGCAGTGCTCGACGACGCCAAAGGAAAGGTGACGGTCTATCTCAACCGCGCCCGCTAGCCCGAATGACTCACGAGCGTGCGTCCCAGCCCGCGCCAGTCGGCTCGTCGTGCACGAGGGCGTGAGTTGTGGCGGCGTTGACACGCTGGATCAAGGCTGGCCTCCAAGCTGGTTGAGGTTTGATCCCTCGACCGTCCTGCAGCCCCGCCAGGGTGACTGCGTGCCCTGGGGGCCAATCTTCTAAGAACGTGCCAGGCACCGTACGTCCGAGGCACCGTACGTCCGCGGCGCGATCGAGGGCCATGGTCCCCGTCGCTCTTGTCGCAGTCCGTCACCGGTGACAGGGTGCGCTCCGGTACACTGGGACGCCGTCCCTCCTCCGCCGCAACACCGAGCCGATCCATGGCGACCGACCCCGCCGCCCAAACCCCGTCCGAGCCCGCCGCCGCGCGCAAGAACTTCCTCGAGCTCGAGATCGAAAAGGACCTCGCGGCCGGCCAGGGGCTAGGGCGCTTCGAAGCGCGGCATCCGCACGCGCTTCCCCCCCGAGCCGAACGGCTACCTGCACATCGGCCACGCCAAGCGATCTGCATCGACTTCGGCATGGCGCAGAAATACGGCGGCCAATGCAACCTGCGCTTCGACGATACGAACCCGGTGAAGGGGCCGAAGTACGTCGACGCGATCATGGATGTTATCCATGGCTCGAGGTTCCAGTGGGACGCGCTGTTCTATGCCTCGGACTACTTCGAGGCGCGCTGTACAGGATGGCCGAGAGCAGCTCGTGCAGAAGGGCCTCGCCTACGTCGACGACCAGTCGGCGACAGGTGCGCAAGAACCGCGGCACGGTGACCGAGCCGGGCGCCGCGAGCCCTTCCGCGAGCGCAGCGTCGCCGAGAACCTCGACCTCTCCTGCGCCGCATGCGCCGGCGAGTTCCCCGTGGCTCGCGCATCCTGCGCGCCAGATCGACATGGCGCACCCGAACCTGAACATCGCGACCAACGATGTACAGGATCTGCGCCACCACCGCACAGGCGACACGTGGTGCATCACCCGATGTACGACTTCGCGCACCCGGGCAGTCCGACGCCCTCGAGGACATCACGCACTCGCTGTGCAGCCTCGAGTTCGAGAACCACCGCCCCCTCTACGACTGGTTCACCGCCAACATCGACGGCATCCCGAGCCCGCGGCAGATCGAGTTCGCGCGCCGCAGCTCCTACACGCTGACGAGCAAGCGCAAGCTCTGGCGCTCGTCCAAGACAAACGTCGAAGGGCTGGGACGACCCGCGCATGCCCACGCTGCGCGGCATGCGCCAGCGCGGCTACACGCAGGAGTCGATCCGCGCGATGTGCGACTTCTCGTCGGCGTGACGAAACACAACTCGGTGCACGATTTCCACGTGCTGGAGAACGCGCTGCGCGAGCACCTGGAACCGCACGGCGCCGCGGCGCAGCGGTGCTCGGCCAGTGAAGCTCGTCATCACGAACCTCTCTGACGACGCGGCGCTCGCCTGTGAGGCCGTCAATAATCCGGAGGACGAGGGCGCGGGCACACGCACGCTGCACCTCACGCGCGAGGTCTCGGCGAGGTCGCCGTCACTGAGCATGGGATTGCCGCCCTTGCCCGGCATGTCCACCTTGGTCGTGTTGAGGGGATCCCATGTCGGGCGGCCGAGCTTCAGGAACATCCTGAGCTGGCTGTTCGATTGCTTCGCCACGAACTCGCTGTGCGCGAGGTCCTTGCCGAGGTTCGGCTTGGCCTCGCCGTTCGGGCCGTGGCACGCGGTGCAAGTCCCGAGGAACGCAGTGCGTCCTCGCTGCACGACGGCGTAGTCGAGGCCGGCCGACTCGACGATGTGCAGCTCGCGATCACGCACCTGCCGGTAGAACGCACTGGCATGCGAGTTCGACGCCAGCGCGCCCTGCACCGTCGTCAGTGCCAAGACACCGAAGGCCGCGAGCGCGCTGCCGAGCAAGAGCCACGGCGTCCGTTCGACTTGGGGCGCGGCGTTCGACGAGGCGTTGGGTGCGGCTTCCATGGCGTGTGGCATTTCGTCGTCGGGGGCGAGGGCTCGGATGGGTCCCGAGCCGAGTGCGACGGACTGTCTCGTCGCTACTAACTCTCTCATTGCACGCCGCGTGCCGAGCACGGATCGCCCGCCCAGACCCCGGCAAGGCCTCTCGCGGTGTGTTTCACCTCACGCCATGCGTGTCGCGGCGACTACACTCGTTGTTGCCATGACCGCCTTCGGACTCGGAGAGCTCCTCCCTCTCGCACGCGACATGACCGCCTCGCTGTCGAGCGACGATCGATTGCGGCGGCTCGTCGCGGTCGTGCACCGCGCGCTGCCCTGCGACGCCGTGACGCTCTTGCGCCTCGAAGGCGACGACTTGATGCCGGTCGCGGCCCGTGGGCTCGTCGAGGACGCCCTGGGCCGGCGCTTTCCGCGCAGCGCGCACCCGCGCCTCGACCTTATCTGCAAGAGCGAGGGACCGACGCTGTTCCCCTCCGACAGCCCGCTGCCGGACCCCTACGACGGCCTCGTCGAAGGCGCGCCTTTGACGGGGCACTCCGTGCACTCGTGCCTCGGTTGCCCGCTGCGTGTCGAGGGCCAGCTCGTCGGTGTCTTGACCGCGGACGCCGTCTCGTCCGGCGCGTTCGAGGCCGTGCCGTTCGAGTTCCTTGAACACCTCGCCGCGCTCGCCGGCGCGGCGCTGCGCACGGGCGCGTTGATCGACGCGCTGGAGCGCAAGGCCGAGCGCCACGGGCGCGTCGCGCAGGACCTCCTGCGCGACGCGATGGGGCGACGCGGCAACATCCTCATCGGTGCGAGCGCGACGAGCGCGCGGCTGCGCGAGGAGTTCGAGCTCATCGCGCGCTCCGAGTTCCCGGTCCTCGTTACGGGTGAAACGGGCGTCGGCAAGGAGCTCGTCGTCCGCACGCTGCACCAGCAGTCACGCCGGGCCGAGCAGCCGCTGATCTACCTCAACTGCGCCGCCTTGCCTGAGTCCGTCGCGGAGAGCGAGCTCTTCGGGCACACGCGCGGTGCCTTCACGGGCGCCATGCAAGCGCGCCCCGGGAAGTTCCGCGTCGCCGACGGCGCATGCCTCTTCCTCGACGAGATCGGCGAGCTGCCCGCGCACATCCAGCCGAAGCTTTTGCGTGTCTTGCAGGAGGGCGAGATCCAGCCCGTCGGCTCTGACCGCACGGAGCGCGTTGACGTGCGCGTGTTCGCTGCGACGAACCGTGACCTCGAGGCCGAGGTGCGCGCGGGCCGGTTCCGCGCCGACCTGCTGCATCGCCTCGACGTCTGCCGTCTGCGCGTGCCGCCGCTGCGCGAGCACTTGGGCGACATCGCGGCGCTCGCAGGTCACTTCTCGGACCGCGTGCGCAAACACATCGGCTGCGGCACGATCCGCTACGACCCGCTCGCGTTGTGCGCGCTCGAGGCCGCCGATTGGCCCGGCAACGTGCGCGAGCTCGAGAACGTCGTGTCGCGGGCCATCCTGCGCGCGTCGGCGCGCTCGGCGCAGGGCGAGGCGGTCCTCGTGCGCGAAGGCGACCTCGACGTTCGACGCAGCGCCGACGCGCAGCGCTCGAACACGACCGCGTCAGCGGCCACGAACGGCAGCGCTGGCGATCCGTCGACGTCAATCGAGCCGACCCAGATCGGCCGGCTCGCGGCGGTCACCGCGCTGAGTCGCGGCGAGACGATGCGGTCCGCGCTCGAACGTCACGAGCGCGACCTCATCGCCGCAGCGATCGAGCGCGCGACCGGCAACTGGGCCGCGGCCGCGCGCGCGCTCGACGTGGATCGCTCGAACCTACATCGCACCGCGAAGCGACTGGGTTTGAAATAGGCGCCAGTGAGCGCCCGTGCCGCGCCGCGGACCCTCAATCGACCGTGAAGCGCAGCACGATGAAGAGCGCGTTGTCGCCCACCGAGCCCAGGACGGTCTGCTCGTCGCGCCGCAACGCAAGCTCGGTCGTGAGGCCCTCGGACGTGTAGCCGCTGAACGTCGACTCCTCGGTCCTCCCCCCTGACTGCGTCACGCTCGTGACGGCGGTCTTGAACGTCGGCCGCTCGTGCACGAACTCGCAGGCGCCGAACGACAGCACGCCGCGCTCGGCGTCCCAGCCGCGTGACGCGGCGCGGAACTTGAAGCGCCGCTGAGGTTGCTGCGCACTGTCGCCGATCCCGCTCGAGATCTCGATCGGCGCAACGCCCGAGACGGACGCGCGCAGCATGAACTGGCCGGCGTCACGAAACGCCTTGCCGGGCAGCAGCTGCGCCAGGCTCGCGGCCAGGTCGCCGCCGACGGCGGCCCCGAGCGTGCTGACGTTCACGCCGGCGTCGACGGCCTCGATGAGCTTGATGTGCAGCGTCATCTGCGGCGTCGGCTGGTCGACCTCCAGCAGCAGCGCCTCGGCGCGCGCCACCTCCGCGCTCGCGCCGCGGAGGATGACCGTCCCGGTCTCGGGCACGAACTGCCGCTCGAGCGTCGGAGCCATCACGCCGAGCAGGTTCGACACGACATCCATGCGCAGCGACCGGAGCCGCAATGTGCGCGTGACCGTCTTCGGCTCGGGTGAGGCCTCGTTGCGCATCGCTCCGATGCGCGCGTCGAGCTCCGCGAGCAACGCGACCGCCTCAGCGCGGCCCTTGCTGTCGCCTTGCACACCGACAGCCTGCTCGATCTGCAGGAAGCGATCGCGGAAGCGCACCTCAGGCATGCCCGTCTTGACGCTGGGCGCCGTGAACGCGACCTGGCGGTCGGTGAGCTCCCCCGCGTATTTTATGAGCATCCGTGCGTCGATGTTCTGCGGCCGGAAAAGCGTGAGGCCGATCTGATCCTCGGACGGAAAGACGACCGGGGTGCGCGCCTCGGGCTCTTGGGCCCAACTCGCGGCAGTCGATGCCGGCGACGCGATGCAGGTCGTGAGTGCGAATACGAACGGTATGAACATGGTTCCTCTCCTAGTGCTTGGGACTGGACGCGCTCGACGGAGCCGCGCTCGCGCTCGCGGACGCGGAGCGAGCGCTCGTCGACGTGGACCGCCGCCTCGCGCTGCGCGCGGAGTTCGTCCTCGGGCGGGTCTCGCGCGAGGAGTGTGTGCGCCAGGACCTGCTCGCCGCCGCCGAGTCGCGCCGTGCGGCGGGCGAGGCGCGCCTCGGGCACCTGCGGCGCACCCTCGCACAGGCCGAGCAGATCCACGAGGCGGGTGTGGCCCCCGCGCCGGACGCCCTGCGCCTCGAGCTCGCGGAGGTCGAGGCCGAGCTGGCGCTGACGGCGTTCGAGCTGGACGCATGGCGCTGAGCCAGGCCGTCGATCTGTACCGGGAGCGGAACGCGCCGCCGAGGGACCGGCACAGGTCCACGCCGAGGCGCGCGCGGAGCGCGCCTCGGCGCTGGACCTGCCGTGCCCCGCGGCGGCTTCCGTTCCACTCCCGGTACAGAATCGACGGCCTCACCTGCGGCACGCCTGTCGGCGGCTCCACAACCGCAGTATCGCGAGCCTCGCGACGCAATGGGCGGGCCACGGACACGGAGCCTTCGTGACTGGACTCCCGAGCTGAACTGGAGCAAGGTCGAAGCTCGCCTGGCTCGAGGCCCGCCGCACGACGCAGGAGGCGACGCGAGCACGGCCACGTCCGATGCAGCGCCCGTGCGCGGGGCCGCGCCGCCGAGCGCGACGCAGCGCGCAATTTCGACCAGCCCGAATGACACCGCGCGTCCCCGCGTGCGGTCTCGGTCGGGTTGGAGTCGACGAGCCGTTCCTGGGTCGGGCGCCCCCTGCGCGCCGCGAGCGACGGCGAGCCTTGCACGACTGACGTCGTGCAGCGCGATCCGTCGCGCAGCGTCGTACATCGTGCGCTGCGCGAGCACCCGAGACCTTCCTCGCGCGCTTCGTCGACCACACGGAGGCCGGACCCTGCCAGCCCACGTCGAACGCGAGCTGCGCGCCGCGATCACGTGCGGCGACCTCGCGCACGGCTTCTGGCGCGTGCGCTGCCAGAGCTGCGCGCTGGACCACCTGGTCACGTTCTCGTGCAAGGGCGCGGGTTCTGCCCGTCATGCTGTGGCAGGCGTATGGCCGAGGTTGTCGCGCACCTCTCGAGCAACGTGGTCCCGTACGTGCCGGTGCGGCAGTGGGTGTTGTCGCTCCCTGGGAGCTGCGCTCGGCTGATCGCGAACCGGACCTCCTGCCCGCACCGTTGCGAGCGCGTTCCTGGGCGCGGTGTTCGCACATCATGTGCGCGTGGCCAGGGCTGCGGGCACGTCCTCGGGCGGAGTCCTACGCGCACCCCGGTGCAGTCAACTTCCTGCAGAAATTCGGATCGGCGCTCCAGGTCAACCCACACTTCCATGCGCTCGTGATCGATGGTGCATGCCACCGAACGCCCGGGCGCGGTCCCGACGTTCCATCCGGCTCCCCCACTGACCGACCTCGACGTCGCGCGTGCAGGCCGATGCCCAGGCCCGGATCGAGCGCGTCCTCCGCGCACGCGGCCTGCTCGCCTGACGGCGCGGACCCCGAGCTGCTCGAGGGGTACGAGGACTCGGCGCTACCGGGGCTCTGGTCCGCGTCGCTCTTTGTCGCAGACCGTCGCCGGTGACAACTCCACCAAGAAGGTGCCGAGGCTCGTCGAACGGGAGGGCGCGTCGGCGAAGCGCGAAGCGCTGGAGCTGCCGCGTGGTGCGCTCGTCGCGAGCGCCAACGGGTACTCGCTCCATGCCGCGACACGAATCGAGGCGGACGACCGCGACGCGCTGGAGCGCCTGATCCGACATGCGGCGCCCGCCACTGGCCCAGGGCCGCCTCATGTTGCGCGAGGACGGCAAGGTCCTCTGGAACCTGCGTCGCCCTTGGCGCGACGGTACCCGCGGTTCGTGTTCGACCCGCTGACCTTCATCGGCCGGCTCGCCGCGTTGGTACCGCACGTACGGGAACACCAGTTGACCTACCATGGCTGCCTGGCTCCCGCATCGCCGCTACGTGACCACGTCGTGCTTCGCCCGCCGTCCTCACGGCCAAGTCGTTGCGAAGCGGCCGGTGCTGCGCCGAATCAACCCAGCGAGGGGCCGAAGTTCAGCTGGGCCGACCTGATGATGAGGGTGTGGTCGAAGGATGTCCTCAGGTGCCCTCGCTGCGGCTCGCGCCGCGTCATGCTCGCGGCCATCTCGGATGGTCCAACCATCGCTCGACTCCTGGCACACCTCGGTCTCCCTACCGAGCCCCTGCCGGTCGCGCCTGCGCGTGAACCACCGCAGCTCGACTTCGCCTGGTAGCGAGCCGTAGTCGCCACGAACGGGTGCCTCGGTCCATGGCGCCCCTGACCAGCCTCCCGTCGCTCGCCCGAGCGCTCGACTCCGAGAGAGGTCTGCCCCCGTCCCGGTCACCCACGAGCGACCGCGGCGGGCCCTTCGTATCGCGACGGCTTGCGCACCCGCCTTGGGGCCCTCCAAGGGCTCCTGCGTCGGTTGGTCGACCGCGTCAGCCTGCGACCGGGGTCCCCATGACCCACGTGCGGCCAACTCCCAGGGCAACATGTCTCGTATTGGGCCCCTCCGGGCCCACACAACCGACATGCGTGTCCAGAACTGGCTGTTTGGAAATCCTATCCGCGATGGTTTGTCGGCCCGGCTCGTCCCATCGCGGACGGGTCGGGCCGCTCTCGTTTGGGCTTCGCCCTCGCGCTGGCGCTCCCCGTGCGCTCCTGCCGCGCCCGCCCCCGAGCCAGGCCCGTAGGACCCTCGGCCGTGCCGCGCGCAGGGGCGCCACGAGGGCACGCCCTCGCACGAGCCGTCAGCGGGCCGCTGCGGCGATAGGACGTTGCATTTGACCCCCGGGTAGCCGGTCCTCACCCGGGCCCAGCAGCGGGGCTCCCAGGCGCTCTCGCAGGCCGTCGCCTTCCCGGGCCCAGCCCGGCCCGCGCCGGTCGCGCCGCGAGCCCTGGTCGGGATGGGAGTTCGGGCCGCAGCGCCGGGGGCTGAGGGGTAGGCGCTCTGCGATGGCACCGGCCCGCGCGATTCGCCGGGAAACTCCTGTAAGTGTTTCTGCCACAGATGGTTACGCTCACGGATCGACGAGCGCGGGCATTTTTCAAGACCCAGAAGTGGGCCACCCACTTCTGCCCGCGTACACTCTGCCAGCCGAGAAAGGGGCTGCCCATTTATGCCTGATGTCGAAGCAAGGACTGCCGGACCCGAGGAAGGTGTCCGCCAAGCAGTCATCCGAGAGCTGAAGAAGCTCGGGTGGAAGGAAACCCGACTGCAATGGTCCCCGGAGTGGAGGGTGCCAGACACGCCCCACGACCTGACTAAGCGGGAGCGGGGCCAGAAGTTCACGGCGTGCGGCCGGGCGGACCTGGTTGCCTTCGCGGACGACTCCAAGGCACCACACGCCTTGCAGGTCATCTTCGAGTTCAAGGAGCCGACGATCGACAATGGCCGGGATCAGCTCGTGCGCTACCTGTCGAGCGAGCCGGTCGTCCGTATGGGGTACTGGACCAACGGCACGGCCTCAATCGCGGTCTACAAGTCGCACACCAACGACTGGATCTACGTCAAGGGCGCAGGGCTCCCAGCCCCGGGCGATGACCTGACTGCCCCACCGAGTAAGCCGCCGACGTGGTACGATCTCGTCACGCCCAACGAAGCGCAGCTCTCTGCTGCCCTGCGTCGCCTCGTTGCAACTACGGTCGCCACTGATAGTCGCGCCGTTCGCCGAGAGGACCAGCTGCGAGAGCTTCTGCACGTGCTGCTCGTGAAGGTCGAAAGCGACGCATGGGCGAGCGCGAGCGCGCACCGAGACAAGCCTGTTTCCTTCCGTCCATACGGAGACAAGGCGACGATGGTTCAGCTGACTGCTGATGCGATTCGCGGTCAGTTCCGTAGCTACTACCAGAAGCAGCGGAACCGCGTCTTCCACAAGGACGACACTGAGGAGATTCGGCTACTCGACAGGACCATCTTCGCGGTAGTCGACACGCTTTGGTCCTGGCGAATCCTCGGTGATCGTGTCGATCTGCTGGCGAAGGCGTTTCAGGTCTTCCGCACTCAGGCGATGAAGTCGGGAGAGGGGCAATTCCTCACGCCCCACCGGATTATTCGGCCCGCAGTGGCGGCCATGGAGATCACTTCCTCGGACAAGGTCATTGACCCCGCTTGCGGCAGTGGCGGATTCCTTATCGAAGCGCTGCGGCAGGTCCAGGACAATGAGTTCCCGTCTCCCGACGAGACTTGGCGCCTTGTGAAGTTTGCGAACGACAACCTCTACGGTGTCGACATGGATCCGCTGGGCGTGAAGCTCACCAAGGCGATGATGATCTCGATGCAGGACGGTTCCACGCATACCCTCATCGGAGATGCCATTCGAAGGCACCGCTGGCGCGAGGACTTTCCGGAGCTGGAGAATGACCTAGCAGGGACTTCGGAAGGCCACGTTGCGGAGTCCTTCACGGCCATCCTCACTAACCCTCCGTTCGGCCAGGATCTCAAGGTGTCCGCCACCGACTGCCGGGCGGGCGAGTACACGATCTCTCGGGCGGCGGCATCTGTTAGCAGCAAGGGAGGCGACTACGCCGACCTGGAGATTGGGCTCGTCTACCTTGAGCTCTGCTACCGCCTGTTGCAGGTTGGCGGGCGAGTCGGGATCGTCCTGCCAGAGACCTACTTCTTCTCCTTCGCCTACAGGTGGCTTCCCGGATGGCTTGAGGGTCGTCTTCGCTTGCGAGGGATGTTGAACATCCCGATGGAGGCATTCGAGGAGTTCTGCCGCGCAAAGACGAACTTCTACATCTTCGAGAAGATCGGTCATGGGTCGGAAGGAGAGGCAGGACAATGAGCGACGGCATCCACCGGCCGAGCTGGTTCTCGGACGAAAAAGTGATGGTCTCGACGGCCCCCACGTGTGGGCTCTCTCGCGGCGGACGCCCACTCTTCAAGAACGACCCGAAGACGGGGAAGAGAATCCAAGGGCTCGACGCGGACACGGGTGAGCCGATTGATCTGATCGACGATCGACTAGCCGATGACGTGGCCCATCTCGCGCGGGGCGAGGCAACAGACACCCTCCGATTCATCCCCGTGGACGAGTTCTCGATTCAAACGGCGGTGCCGGTCTACTACGACCGTCGGTTCATCGAGGCGTTCGAGAAGGCGATGAAGACCGACAGGCTCTCGGGCTTCGAGGCCGCCACACTCAAGAATCTCAATGAATCTGGCTACCTGGAGATTCGGGGTGGGCACGGCTCGCCTTCGGCGGGCGAGCGGATTGGCCACGTGCCCTACATCAAGGTGTCCGACCTTCGGGCCGGACTCCGAACATCAACCCCACCAACCGCGTTCCGCACAAGATCGCGGAGCGCCCTTCTGGAAGGGAGTTCATCCCGGCTGAGAGCATTCGACATCCTCTGCCCGGAGCGGACGAGCAAGAACATCGGCGACTTCTGCGTGCTCATGCCCGGCCAAGAGCAGAGTGGTTCTTACCAAGGAAATCATCATCCTGCGCCCGGGGAAGAAGGCCCCGTTTGATCCCTTCTATCTGTTGTGGGCAATGACGCTCAATGTCGTCAGGGAACAGTGGAAGCGGATCGTCTTCATGCAGACGAACCGCGAGGACGTGGGCAAGCGCTACCTGGAGATCGTCATTCCGGTTCCGAAGGATCGCAAAGCTGCCGACGACGCCTCACGCGAGTTCAGGGAATACTACACGACCATCGCCGAGGCCCGGTCCAAGCTCTCTGGCTACCTCGAACGCGTGAAGGATCATCACTTCTTCGTCACCGGAGCAGAGAGTGAGGTTGGCGAGGCCGGAATTGGAGGGAGAGGACGATGCCGAGGACGTTGAACAAGAAGCCGCAGTGGATGGCGTCGACACCGAAGGTTGAGGCGAACGATGAACCGCACAAACAGGTGAACTACTCTTCGCGACCTGATTCATGCCGGGATACTCCAACCTCCCTTCGACATCGTCCATCAGTATCAAGGACAGCTTCTCTCCGGTCAGATAGGAGCGAACGGTGAGGTCCGCGTGGGTTCGGACACCTACGCTACCCTCTCTGCCGCAGCCGTCGCCGCGATCAAGAGCACGCGGACTACCCGCCAGGGGTCGGCCATGAATGGCTGGCAGTTCTGGAAGTACCACGACGAGAGCGGCACCTTGCGCCCGATGAGCGATCTTCGGTCGAAGCTAGGTCTGGTGGATCGCCAAGGAAAATCGCGCCGATGAAGATGAACCCCGAGACCAAGACCGTGGAGGCCCTCCTGGGGCTCCGCGCGAACAACATGCTCGCGGTCAACCCCGAGTACCAGCGCGGGGCGGTCTGGTCGGTCGGGCAGAAGAAGAAGCTCATTGACTCGGTACTGCGCGGTTACCCGATCCCCCTCATCTACCTGCACCACATCAAGAAGGAAGTCTTCGGCCACACGCGCGAGGACTTCGAGGTCATCGACGGCCAGCAGCGGATGAACGCGCTGCACGAGTTCAAGGAAGGCGCGTTCAAGCTGTTCGACCCCGTGGCCGACGAGGCCGAGGCGCGCTTCCCGGCTTTCGTCAAGGACGAGCCGTGCCCATGGGGCGGCAAGGACTTCCCGCACCTCGACGACGAGACGCGCAAGAGGTTCCTCGCCACACCGCTCTCGGTCGTGATGATCGAGACCGACAACGCCAACGAGGCCCGTGACCTCTTCATCCGCCTCCAGGCGGGCATGCCGCTCAATGCGCAGGAGAAGCGCGACGCCTGGCCAGGCAAGTTCACCGAGTTCGTGCTCAAGGTCGGGGGCAAGCCGGAGATCGCGCGCTACCCCGGGCACGAGTTCTTCGTGAAGCTCATGGGGGCGAGGGCGACCGGGCGCGGCAAGGTCCGCCAGCTCGCCGCACAGATGGTGATGCTGTTCCTCAAGCGGCGCGAGACCGGCGGGCAACGCCTCTGCGACATCAACAGCCGCGATCGACCACTTCTACTACGAAAACCTGGGCTTTGACCAAGGTGGAGTAGAGGCCACACGCTTTGGCTCCATCCTCGATCGCCTGGTCCCACTGCTGGGCGACAAGAAGCGCAAGAAGCTCCTCGGCCACGAGGCAATCCACCTCGTCCTCCTAATGGACGCGCTCCTCGACGACTACACGCGGTCATGGGAGGCGCGGCTCGCCACGGCCTTCGACTTGTTCCGCACCCAGTTCGCGCTCGACAAACAGACGAAGGACAAGGCGAGCCCGGGCGAGTACTGGACCCGCTACGGCCAGTGGACTCGGGTGAACTCGGACCGCGCCGACACGATCCAGCGGCGGCACGAGTTCTTCGCGCTCAAGATGCTGGAGGCACTCCAGCCCGAGCCAAAGGACCCGAAGCGCCTGTTCGGCGCGCTGGAGCGCGAGATCATCTACGCGCGCGACAAGAAGCGGTGTGTGGTCTGCGGGAGCGACGTGCTGTGGGACGAGGCCGAGTACCACCACGTCAACGAGCACGCGAAGGGCGGCCGGACGGAGCTGGCCAACGGCGTCCTGGTCCACGGGCACTGCCACCCGAAGGGGGAGGCGGCGCGGGCGTTCGCCGAGCAGTACAAGGGTCCGGGGACCTGAACCCCTGGCGCAGGGGCGACACCGGCGGCCCTCCCAGGTACCCTCTCGGGACGCCGAGCACGCGCCCGTAGCTCAGCTTTGGATAGAGCACCGCTTTCCTAAAGCGGGGGTCGCAGGTTCGAGTCCTGCCGGGCGTACCACTCCTCCAGTAGCCTCCGGCTATCCCTCACCCTGCCCGTCTCCTACGTCGGGCCGAGGCGGTCGGAGCCTC
>JAWKUK010000009.1:0-313020 GCA_041398605.1 Planctomycetota bacterium | reverse complement strand
CACATACCCGGTGTCCACTGGACCGGGCAGGGTCAACACGAGCTGAATGTCGACCTGCTCCGTGTTGTTACCGGCGAAATAGTGGTCTGCGACGCCCCACTCTGTCGCGCCGTACTGCATTGAGTCCGCGTATTGCTCGAACTTCAAGCCGCCGCCAGACCCGACGCCCGTGTAGCGCGCGCCCATCAGGCCGCTGCTCACACCGGAGTTGTCTCCATAGACGATGAACTCGTACGTCACGCCGTTCGCGCCGTTGGTCAACCCGATGTCGTCCTCGATCGGGCCCGGCAAGAGCGAGTTCGTGTAGCTCGCGGGCGTGCCGTTCGCGACCTCGGAGAGCCATGCCGCGATCGACCCCGACGGCGGCGGCGGCGGCGTCAGCTCGGTGATCGTGATCGTGCCGAAGCCGCTCGCGCCGTTGTAGCCGCCGACGCGGAAGAAGATCGTGGAGCCCGCGGTCATCGGGATCGCGGTGAGGCCGCTCTGCAAGCCGCACGCGTCATCGTTGCACTGGATGGAGACCAGCGCAGCGCACGTGCCGGAGAAGGCCTCGAGCGCCGTATCGTACGAGCTGCCACACAGCTCGATCGCGTAGGACGCCGAGTTCGGCGCGGTGAACGAGTACCACAGGTCGGGGCCGCCCGTCGAGGCGCAAGGCCAAGGTGTAGCGCTGAGCGTGGCCGCGGTCGTGTCGAATGATGTGACACCGACCAGCGCAGGGCTCGCGGTCGTGCACTCGTCGTTTTGCGCGCTTGCGTTGGCCGAGCAGAGCGCCGCAGCAGCCAGGACCGTGGTCGTGTAGTGCAGTCGAATCATGATGTCGTGGGCAGGAGTGGAGAAGGGGGGCGCGGTTTGCCCCGTACCTCTCCAGAGCATGACCTCGAGTCGCATTTCGCGCTACGGCCGCGAGCGACAACGGCGGCTCCCTTGCGCGTGCCCCGTCCATTCCAGGTTACGGACATACCCTGCGCGCTGCGGCCCGTCGCGCGAAGTCGCACGTCGGATTGGCGACGGCGTCCCCGAACCAGGCACCGCCGCGGCGCGCCGATCTCCCTAGCGCGGACGTCTCCACCGCGCACGGTGGACCCGGACATGGCTTCGGCGGCCCTCAGCGCTCGAAGAAGGTGTTGATGGACGCCTGGGCTTCGTCGAGCGCAGGCAGGCGCTCTGCGAGCACCGACCGGATCTCGAGCGCGGCGAGCGTCGGGGCCACGGCCTCATGCACCCACTCTTGCCTGACCCGCACTTCGTCCGGCAGTGATTCGAGCGCTGCGAGCGTGGCCAAGAGGTTGCGAGCACAGTTTGTATTCCTTTCTTCCGCAGCCTCCAATTGCGGCGGGAACACGAAGCCCGTCGTGGCGTCGACGGTCATGTACACCATAGGTGCAAACTCCCAGCCGTCCTCGTGACGGACCCTGGCCTGCGCCGGAAACACGTCGAACTCGAGCGCGTGCCCCGCCTTCCGTGGGCGGCCACTGAGGCGCCGCACGGCGACCTGGTCGACCGTTGGGTGCTGCGGCGGAGCGAGGGGGCCGGGCCGCTCGCTCCCGAGCTCGATCGTGTCGGCGTCGACCCGATACACCGGCAACTCTCCATCCAGATCGACGGGGGCCGGTGCGCCTGTCGCGCAGCGGAGGGCGAGGACGCGCTCGAGCGCGTCGAGCAGGACCAGCGCGCGTGAGGCGTCGTGCATCCCGATCGCACGGGGCAGGCGCCCGGCGCGCATGCGCTCGAGTTGGGGCCAGCACTCCCGGCCTCGGAAGGGCACTCCTGACAGCTTGATTCTGCGTCGCTCCTCGGCAGTGAGGTCTTCGCGGTTGAGGAACGAAAACAGGTACCCGTCGAAGCCCTCGCTCGCTACGTCCGTTGTGTCCCCTGCTTGGATCCTGCGGAAGACCCCATAGGCGTCGTCGCCACGATAGAGCGCGAGCCCGTAGTACGTCCTATTGGCGCCCATCACGCAGCACCAATGCACCTCTGACTCACCTTCGACGCGCAGCCCGAAGACATCGGAGTCCAGGTGGGACCGCCACGGCGCGAGGCTCGTGGAGGGCGCGGGCGACGCGGTAGAGGCTGCGCCAGGGCTCGGCGCCGGCTCGCCCGCGACTCTCCGCGCCCTTCTGTGTCGGGCCCTTGTGTGTCGGGTCCTTCTGCGTCGAGCTGTCCGGGGTCGCGGTCCTCTGCGTCGCGTTCTTGGACGTCAGGCGCTTGGGCACGTTGAGCTTCAGCGCTGCGGCCTTCTTCGTCAGCTTTCGGCTTGGGGCTGGCTCGTTCCGTGTCGTCCTCCCGCGCGCGGCGGTCTGAGCCGGCGGTCGAGGCTCGGTGCGGCCCAGTGGAGCGTTCAAGCGCTCGAACACGCGCGCCACCTCGTCCTTGCTCAAGGACTCCAACGGAGCGCCCACGGCTTGAATGGCTTGCCGACCGGCGCTGTCCGTGATGAGTTGCACATCGCCGATCCAACGTGTGTCCAGCGGCTCTTCGCGCCGCCTGGAGTGGATGATCTCTCCCAGCGCGTCATGCAGCTCCAGCGGGGTCCCCGCGGGAAGCAAGGCGCCCTCGAGCCGCGCGAGGACGCCCGATACGCCGTGCACGCGTTCATAGAGCACCGCGTTCCAGATCGTCGATGTGATGCGCAGCAGCTGGAGAAAGACGGGCCCGGGCACCTCTCCACCCGCCGCGCGCACCAGGGGCTGCGCGGCAGCGATCAGTGCCTCGGACAGTTTGCGCGGGGCCGCGGGCGACGTGTTGGACATGCTCTCGAGATCGGTCGTTCGTCAGGGGGTCACTGCCGGCGCCGCGCAGCGGCGGCGGTACGCGCTCACGGCACTGGCGTCACTGGAACGTCAAGGAGACCCCGTCCGTAAAGTTCGAGGTCGCTGTTCCGTTGACCGAATCTCGGTGCCAAGCTTGGAAGTTCCAAGTCTCGCCAGGCAAGGCGGCGACGGGGCCGGTCGGCGTCGGGAGGGTCAGCACGTCGATCGCGAGCTCGAACGACCCGAGCGCGCCTGTGTTCTGGATCTGACCGGGCCCGACGTAGCGGCCGATCGAGCCGCTGAGGCACAGGATGCCCTGCGATCCCGCGCCCGGCGAGATCATGCCTTGCATACGGCTCGCAAGGAAGAACCCGAAGGCGTTGGTGGGCAGGTGGGACGCGCTCAGGGTGATGTTGTTCGTGGCGATGGATTCGGAGCCCAACGCGAGGATCTCGCCCGGCGCGCCGGTCGAGTTCGGCACGGCTGGCGAGCAGTAGGACGCCCCGATGTCGGCCAGCTCGATGACGAGCTCCGTCGGCTGCAGCTCGACGAACCCTCCATTGCCGATGAGCACGAAGTTGTACGAACCGAACACAGAGACCGGCCAAGTGCCGAGGTTCTGCGTGAGGTCCGTCGAGCTCAAGAGCGCGCCCGTCTGCTCGGACAGCTCGCACGTGATCGTGCCTCCACCGACGAGCGGCGCGCCGCCGAGGCGCACGCTGTCCGCGACGGGGAACGCGTTGTACACGTTGACGCTCCCGCTCAGGCCCGCGCTCGCGAGCCCGATCGTCAGCGTCGAGCCCAGCGGGTCGAGGGTATAGCGCTCCGCTTGGTTCGGCGTGATCACCATGCCAGGTACGAAGACCTCGTAGGACAGGGTCACCGGGTCGCCGAAGGCGACGCCCGCGAAGGGGCCCTGCGAGGGCGGCGGACTGGCGTTCGCGACCGTGCCTCGCACCGTGATGCGGACCTCACCCGCGACGGCCAGAGATGCGAGGGCGATGGCGAGGGCGGAGACGGCGAGCGGCGAGGACTTAGCGGTGAACATGCGCATCTTGGAGGGGTGCGAGGCCGGGGCGACGAGGAGCCCGTTGGCGCCGGGAATCGGGCGGTCCGGGGTCATCTGTGGTCCCCAATACGCTCCTTGAAATGGCCCGCCACGGGAACCCCTGGTGCGCTTCATTCCGTCGAATCCTCCGCGGCCGGAGTGGTCCCCCCTCCTGGCCCACGCCTCGACCCCTGTGCCGCCGGTTGCCTCGGTGGTCCGTCGGCCCCCCTCTGCCCCGAATCACATCGGACCTGCCCTCCACACTGCCATGAGATCTCGTTTCACCCTGTCGCTCTTCACCACGGGCCTCTGTCTCGCTTCGCTGGCACAGGCCCAGCTCACCATCGCTTCGAACCTCACCGGGACCTTCGTGGACATCTCCGCGACGGGGACCCCCTTGTCCTTGACGGATGACGGCTCCGCGGTCATCGCGACCACCATCGGCAACGCGCTCCTACCCGCTGGCGTCGCCGTCGTCGGTAGCAACGGTGCCGTGCGGTTCCAGGGCTTCTCCACCTACCTTGGCTACATCAACGAGACCTTGCCGAGCACCGCCGCGTTCAACGGCGAGCAGACGTTGATGCCGTTCTGGGATGACGTCAACACGCAGTCCGGCCTCGCCGGTGAGATCTACTGGCAGGAGACCAACGGGATGCTCATCGTGCAGTGGGAGAACGTGGAGTTCTACGCCAGCGCGGGCCTCGGCACTGCCCGCTTCCAATTGCAGGTGCCAAGCACCGGCACGACCTGGGCGCGCTTCCTGTACACGGACATCATGCAGGTCCGCCCTGACGGCGGCGGCAGCGCGACGATCGGCTATCAGGCCGGAGGGTACGGCAACGACGTAGAGTTCAGCGTTGATACTCCCGGCGCAGTCATGGACGGCTCGGTCCTGTCACTCGTAGGGAACTACACCCCGCCGCCGCCGTTGCCGGCGCTCTCGATCGTCGACACGCTGCCCGGGACCTGGATCGACATCTCCGGCTCCGGGACGCCCCTGTCGCTCTTTGACGACGATGAGGTGGACATCGTGACCACCGTCGGAAACAGCGTGTTTGCCGCCGGCATCGCGCGCGTCGGCTCGAACGGCGGCGTTCGCTTCGCGGGGACAGGGACCGAGCTCGGCTACACGAACGACGCCATTCCCTCCCCGGCTGCGTTTGGCCCGAGCGACCAGGTGTTGCTGCCCTTCTGGGATGACATCAACACCGGCGGCGGCGTCGCAGGTGAGATCTACTGGCAGGAGACGGGCGGCAAGCTCATCATCCAGTGGCAGGACGTCGAGTTCTTCTCGTCGGGTGGCCTCGGCACCGCGCGCTTCCAGGTCCAGGTGAACGCGAGCGGCAACCCGCCCGCGCAATTCCTGTATCAGGACATTGAGCAGGCGCGCCCGGACCAGGGCGCGAGCGCGACGATCGGCGTGCAGGGCGGGACGGTGACGGAGTCGTTCCAGTGGAGCTTCGACACCTTCGGCGCCGTCGCAAACGGTGACGTCCTGACCGTGACGACCGGTCCGATTGGGGTCGGCTCGAACTATTGCACCGCGAATGCAAACAGCACCGGACAGCCGGGTCGGATCTCCGGCGCCGGCTCTGGATCGGTCAGCGCTAACGGTCTGACCCTCAACGCGGCAGACTTGCCGGTCAACTCGTTCGGCTTCTTCCTCACGAGCGCCACGCAGGCCATCACCCCGAACCCTGGCGGCAGCCAGGGGATCCTGTGCCTCGGCGGTCAGATCGGCCGCTACGTCGGTCCAGGTCAGATCAAGAACGCGGGCGCGCAGGGGACGTTCTCCCTGTTGATCAATCTCACCCAGATCCCGACGCCGAGCGGCTTTATCTCGGCGATGGCCGGCCAGACGCGCAGCTTCCAGACCTGGTACCGAGACGCGGTGAACGGCGTCGCGACGTCGAACTTCACCAATGGCCTCGCGGTCACGTTCAGCCAGTGACGTTCACCCAGTGAGGTTCAACCGGTGACGTTCAACCGGTGAACGTAGCAGGTCAGCGCTGCCCCGTTGATCGCTACGTCGTTGAGCGCTGCGCCGCGATGAGCTCGTCGAGCTCGCGGCGCAGCGCGACCAGGACCTCATCGTACGAGTAGTTTCCGACGAGCGCTTCACCGCGCTTCAGGTTGACCGTCGTCGGTCCGCACCAGAGGCCCAGGTCCGCGTCGTCCGTCTCGCCCGGGCCGTTGACGCGACAGCCCATGACGGCGATCGTCAGGTCGTGCTGCTTCGCGAACTCGGTCGTGCGCTTGACCTCTTCGGCGAGCTCGATGAAGCGCTCGTTCTCGACGCGGCTGCACGACGGGCACGCGATGATGTTGAGGCCGTCGAAGAAGTTCGGCGGGACGGACCGGAAGCGCCCATTGGCGACGTCGTCCAGAATCTGCCGCCCGACCTCGATCTCGCGTCCTTTGTCGTCGAAGGGGACCGTCAAGGACACGCGCAGTGTGTCGCCGATGCCACGCGCGAGCAGCTGCTCGAAGGCGATCCGCGTCTTGATGATGCCGTCGGGAGGCATGCCCGCCTCGGTGACGCCGAGGTGGATCGGGACGTCGGGCCGCGCCTCTGCGAAGCGCGTGTTCGCGTCGATGACGAGCCTCGGGTCGGAGTCCTTGATCGACACGACGTAGTCGTGGAAGCCGAGCGCGTCGAGGTGCCCGCAGTGATCGACCGCGCACGCGACGATCGCAGCGACGTGGTCATCGGGGAAGCGCTCCTTGTAGTCCGGCGCGATCGAGCCGGCGTTGACGCCGACGCGCAGCGCGATGCCGTGCTTCCGCGCGGTCTCCGCGAGCCACGCGACCTTCTCGATGATCGGCTTCTCGCGCTCGTGGTGGTGCAGGTGCCCGGGGTTGTAGCGCACCTTCTGGACAAACGGGGCGACGAGCTCTGCGAGGCGATAGTTCTCCTGCAGGTCGATCGAGACCGGGATGCGCGCGACCTTGACGACCTCGGCGAGCGCCTCGACGTCCTTCTTGGAGTCGACCGCGACCCGCACCAGGTCCGCGCCCGCGTCCTGGATCCGCTGGATCTGGCGCCGGGTGGCCTCGATGTCCTGGGTGCGGGTCGCCGCCATGCTTTGGACGGCGATGGGGGCGTCGCCGCCGATGGCGAGCGGGCCGACATGGATCTTGCGCGTGCGTCGTGCGGGCAACATGGGTCGAGGATTCTTGCGCCTGGGCGCCCGATCATGGGCTCCAGCGCCGCAGGATTCTCGAATTGCTTGCCCCGTGGCCCCGGGCACCTGCGGACTCACCCGGCACACAAGGAATCAGTCGGCGGGCGCGCAGCGAGCTGCGGCCCGACGTCCCAGGAACGCGAGCGGTCACCCCTCTTCCGCTCGCCACCAGCCCGCCCCGGTCCGCGCCCCGGGTGTGGGCTGGGCCTGTAGGGGGCCCCAAGGGCTCGGGGTCGACCTGGAGGCGGACCCGGATCGGCGCTCGGAGCCTGCCGAGTCCGTCCGGTAGGATGCGCGTTCGCCTGCGGGCGCATCGACATCCATGAATGCGAAGATCCTGATCATCGGCGGGGGCGCTATGGGCACCTCGGTGGCGTTCCACGCGGCGGCCAAGTGTGACCCGCTCACGGGCCCAGTCGTCCTCGTTGAGAAGGACGGGCTCGGCTCCGGGTCGTCGGGCCGCGCCGGCGCGGTGATCCACCAGGGGTACTCCGAGCGCGCGCTCGCCGGCATGGCGCGTGATGCCCTGAAGGTCTACGCCGGCATCAAGTCCGCGACGGGGCGCAGCGTCGGCTACCAGCGCACGGGCGTGCTCGTCATCTCCGACCGCGAAGCGGCCCGCCGCGAGGCGTTCCGAGCGGACGTCGAGATGCAGCGCACGCTCGGGATCGATGTGCGGATCGTCGATGCCGCGGAGCTGCGCGCGCTCTGTCCCGGCATCGAGGTCGAGGACGACGCGCTCGGCGCGTTCGAGCGGCAGGGCGGCTACATCGACGCTCGGCGCACGATCGGCACGCTGGCGACGCTCGCGCGCGACCGCGGCGCAGTGACCCGCGTCGGGCAGGGCGCGCCGGAGCTGATCGTCGAGGGCGGCCGCGCCGTCGGCGTCCGCACGAGCGAGGGCGAGGTGCGCGCGCCGCACGTGGTCCTGACCGTCGGGCCGTGGACGCCGCAGCTCCTCTCTGGGCTCGGCGTGAACTGGCCGTTGCGGGTCGTGCGCGTGCGCGAGAACTTCTACGAGATGCCCTCGGCTTCGGCGCAGCTCGACCAGGACGCGCTCGAGGGTGACAACGAGATGGAGATGAGGTTCCAGCCAGACCCCCTCGACACGATGCCTGCTGCGCACCCCGTCGTGATCGACCACGGCCGTGACTTCATCGCGCGCTGCGAGCCCGCGGCGCATCGGACACGGGTCGGGCGCCTCTCCTTCGACGCGAAGGCCATTCTGGACCGCGCCGAGGCCATCGACGACAAGGAGGACCCCGCCTTCGATGGCGCGCTCCGCGATGACCTGGTCGGGCGGATGCCGATGTACCGCGACCACGGCCAGAAGGGCGGCCACGCGTCATGGATCACGTTGACACCCGACAATCGCCCGATCGTCGGCGCGGTCGATGAGGTCCCGGGCCTGTGGGTCGTCGCAGGCTTCTCCGGCAACGACTTCCAGCTCGCGCCGAGCATCGGCGAGGGCCTGACCCAAATGATCCTTGGCGAGCCCGTCAGCGCGTTCGACGTCGACTTCCTGTCGCCGAAGCGCTTCCGCTGATCGGGCGCTGGGCTCGACCCTCGCTCACACGTGGGCCGCGCCGCGCGGAGTGAAGCGCGCTTTGAGGCGCAGGCAAGGGCGCTCGAGGGCGCGGTACGAGACCTCCGCCGCGGCCCACGCGGCGGCGCCGTTCAGCGCGAACAAGAGCCATGGGCGCACGGCGTCTGTGACCTGCAGGGACGCGCAGAGCGGGCGCGTCCCTTGCAGCGTCAACATGTGGAGCAGGTAGACCCCGTAGCTCACCACGCCCAGCCGCGCGAGCGGCCGCAGGCGGAGCGCGCGGGCCAGCCCATGGTCCTCGCGGAGGACGCACGCTACGACGAGCGCGGTCAACGTGAGCTGCACGGCGCCCCGGGCGTAGCGCAGGGGCTCGACCTCGGGCGCGCTCGCGACCGCGATCGTGACGAGCGCAGCGACCGGCGCGGCCGCGCGCGACCCGAGGACGCGCGCGGCGCGAGCAAACGTCGCTGCGCGGTGCAGGCTAAAGGCCGCCAGGCATCCGAGCGCCAAGGGCGCGAACGTCGCCTGCACCATGTCGAGCTCGCGGAACCTCGGCCCGAGCGCCCAGGCGAGCGGACCGTCGAAGAGCCCAGCGGTCGCCGCGACGCTCGCTGCGAGCGCGGCCCACGCGACGAAGCGCGCGCGTTCGCCCAGCGTCTGCATCAACGGCGCCCACGCGAGGTAGAACTGCTCCTCGGCCGCGAGCGACCACGTGATGACCAAGAACGTCCCGGCGTGCATCCAGTTCGAGGTGTAGGACGCGTACCACGGGAGGTCCGCGAAGAACGGCGCGGCCATCGCCGCATTCGGCCACACGACGCCGAGCGCGAGCGCGAGCCCGCCGAGCACCGCGAAGTACAGCGGGAAGATCCGCAGCGCCCGCCGCGCGAAGAACGCGCCGACGGCGATGCGGCCGTTGCGTTCGCCCTCGCGCAGGAGCAGCGTCGTGATCAGGAAGCCGCTGATCACGAAGAAGAGGTCGACGCCGAGGTACCCGCGCCACGTCGCGGGCCAATCCCCGAAGCCGCGGCCCGCCGGCGAGTGGTGCCATACGACGGCGATGACTGCGAGCGCGCGTAGCCCGTCGAGCGAGCCGAACACGCGCGTGGCGCGGTAGTCCGCGTGGCGGCGCTCGCTCATCGTGTCGCTCCTGCGCAGCGAACGGGTGCGCCACGCAGGAGCCGTTCGCGCCCCGTGCGTGGCCTCCAAGCTGCCGCTGGCGCTCAGCCGTCGATCACGACGTCGTCCCAGTCGTCGGTGCGGAACGGCGCCGCGGGCAGGCCGTCCGCGTCGAACAGGTTCGGCTCGGCGATGTCCGACCAAGCGAAGCGCACGGCGACCGGCGCCGTCACTTCGGAGCTCGACACGAGCACCGAGTCGCCGTCGATCCGCGCGCTCGCAGCGACGAAGCGCCTGTCTGCGCCGGCGACGTAGAACCAGGTGAGTGCGTCCTGGCTCGCGACGAGGCCGGTCGCCGCGTGCGAGTAGCGCACGCGCACGGCGCCGCCCTCGACCTCATGGCTCGCATAGCGCGGGCCGTCCGCGTCGAGGTCCTGCCCGTACACGCGCGCGAGCGCTTGGCGCGCGAGCCGCTTACCGACCGTCCACTTGTTCAGCGGGTGAATGTCGTCGACGTCGCCGATGTCGGTCAAGATCGCTTGGCCGGTGTGCGGCAGCGCGAGCGCGCGGTCCTGCGCCTCGCGGAGCAGCGCGGTGCGGTGCGCGCCAGGGGCGCCCTCGCGGTACCCGAAGGGCGCGATCTGCGCCCAGAGGAACGGCAGCTCCGGCGTCGCGAAGCCCGCGCGCCAGTCTTGGATGAGGGCCTGGAACGTGTCGCGATAGAGCACCGGGTCATAGCGGTTCGATTCACCCTGGTACCAGATCACGCCTGAGAAGCGGAACGGCTGCACGGGCGCGATCATGCCGTTGAAGAGCGCGCTCGGCGTCGAAGCGGAGATCGCGGGCGGCCGCGGATACGCGGCCCCCGTCGCGGCCACGGCCAGCGCGCGCCAGGTCCCCGCGAGCGAGAGCACCGGCACCTCGCCGTCCGCCGGTCGCGCCGTCATGGCGCTGGCGGCCCCGTGGAAGCCGCCGGCGCCGCCGCTGTCGTGCACCGCGACTGTGATCACGTTGCGACCTGGGTAGACGAGCTCGCCGGGCACCGTGTAGTTCCGGTCGACCGTCCAGCCGCCCGTCGCGCCGATGCGCGCGCCGTTCCAGAGCGTCAGCTCGTCGTCGTCGATGGGCCCGAGGGACAGCGCGAGCGCGCGGCCCGCGAGGCCGGCGGGGACGTCGACGACGTGTCGGTGCCACACGACGCCGTCGATGTTCCCGAGCGGCCCGCCCTCCCAGTGGCCTGGGACCTCGACCTCGGTCCAAGCCGAATCGTCGAACGCGGCGTCCGCGAACCGCTCGCTGCCGGGCGTGCGCGCGAGCGTCGCGTCCCACCAGCGCGCGCTGGCCTCCACCGCTTTCGCGGCAGCATCGGAGGCGTCCCAGGTGCGCAACGCCTCGAGGGCCGCCTTGTGTCGTTCAAAGCCGCCGATCCTCGGCGCGCTGACCCAAGCTTCGACCGGCGTCCCGCCCCAATACGAACCGACGAGGCCGATCGGCACGTCGAGCTTCGCCTCGAGCTCCCGAGCGAAGAAGTACGCGACGGCGCTGAAGCCCATGGCGCTCGCTGGTGTGCAAGCGCGCCAGCTTCCCGCGCAGTCCGCTTGGGGCTCCATGCTGACGCGCTTCGGGACCTCGAAGAGCCGCACGCGCGGTGACGTGGCGGCGCCGAGCGCAGCGGAGTACGCCGGGCTCTGCTGATAGGCGTCGAGCGCGCCGCCGAGCGTCCACTCCATGTTCGATTGACCGGAGCACAGCCAGACCTCGCCGAACAGGACGTCCTTGACCTCGAGCGAGCCGTCCGGCGACGCAAACGCGATCGTGTGCGGCCCGCCCGCGACGTCCGTCTGAACGTCGGCGCGCCAGCGCCCGTCGCGGTCGGCGATCACGGTCATGGCGTCTGCGGACCAGCTGGGCCGGATCGAGACAGGGAAGCCCGGCGTCGCCGAGCCCCACAGTGGGACGGAGCGTTCGCGCGGCAGCACGACCCCGTCACGCAGGATGGCGGGCAGCGTGAGCTCTGCGGCGGCGCTGGGGGCGAGGGTGAGCGCGGTCAGCGCGAGACGGGAGAGAGCGTGGGGGATCTTCATCGCGATTCTCGCCACACTGTAAGTGGACAGGGGCGCCCTTGCCGGGGTTCCATTCCGGATCGGGCGCTGCGCGTGCCGATCCATGCGGCAGGGGCGAGCCGCCCGAGCCATACACCATGATCCGCGACGACGTCGATGTCCTCATGATCACCCACCGGCGCCCGCGTTATGCGCGGATGTCGTTGGAGCGCCTCCTCTCCCAGGCGGACGACCGCACCCGCGTCTGGCTGTGGCACAACGGCGATGACGCCGAGACGCTAGAGGTCGCGCGCTCGTTCGCGGACCACCCGCGCGTCCACAAGTTCCACCACAGCCTGGAGAACCAGCGGCTCAAGGGCCCGACGAACTGGATCTGGCGCGAGGCGCAGGGCGCGTTCGTGTCGAAGGTGGACGACGACTGCCTCTTGCCGGACGGCTGGATCCAGCACCTGCGCGAGGCCCACGCCGCGAACCCGGAGTTCGGCGTGATCGGGTGTTGGCGCTTCCAGCCTGAGGACTTCGTCCCGCACCTCGCGGAGAAGAAGATCCGTGAGTTCAAAGGCGGGCACAGGCTGCTGGTCAACTGCTGGCTGCAGGGCAGCGGCTACCTCATGAAGCGCGTTTGTGTCGAGCAGCGCGGGCTCTTGCCCGAGGTCGACCCGTGTTTCACCAAGTATTGCAACCGCATCGCTGAGGCTGGCTGGATCAATGGCTTCGTCTACCCGTTCCTCTACGAGGATCACATGGACGACCCGCGCTCGCCCAATACGCTGTTGAAGGTGGACGCGGACATGGCGGCGCACGCGCCGCTCTCGGCGCTACGCGACGGCGTGACGACGCTCGCGGTTTGGGAAGAGCGCGTGCGCTGGAACGCGTACATGGTTCAGGCTGCGCCGACCGACCCGCGCTGGCTGCGCGGCTGGCGCTTGCGGCTGCGCATGCTCGGCTCGAAGGCGAAGCAGCTCGTCGGCGCGGCGGACGGACCGGGCGCTGACCCGCAGTTCCGCTCCAAAGTGGCGCGCTGAGCGGGGTCCGTCATTTGGCCCGCGCGACCATGTGGCCTGCGCGACCATGTGGCCTGCGCGACCATGTGGCCCGCGCGACCCTCAGCGCGGTGTGTCGCGCGCGCCAAGCTTGCCGCGGAACAGCGTGAAGTACAGCGTCGTCGCGATCGCCCAGGCGAGCAACGCGCTCCAATAGTTGTGCGACGGATAGTGCGCGCCGCGCAGCACTTGGTTCACGCCTGCCGCTGAGCCCGCGAGCCAGGCGGCGACGAGGGCGATCCGCGCGCGCGTGAGGTGGGCCTCGCACCAGCAATAGTAGAGCGCCATCAGCGCAAAGACGCCGCTGGCGTGCGCGCCCGGCGAGGCGTGGCCGGTGTGCCCCGGCGGCACGCTGCTCTGGAACAGCTTCCCGTGTGTGATCGCCCCGCCGAACGTCGTCGCGTCCCAGGGGCTCGGGTCGGGGCTGACGGACTTGAGGAGCGCGACGATCAGCGTCGTGCTTGCGATGGTCGCGACCAGGAGCGTCGCGCGCGCCGCGAGGACGGGGTCCGCGCGCTTGAAGCGCTGCCGCACGGCGACGACCAGCGCGCTGAGCGCGGTCAGGAACACCAGGTCTGTCACGCCGCGGTGGATCCACGTCGGCCAGGTCCCGCGGTCGCGGAAGGGCCAAACGCCGCGCGCCTCGTCGAAGAAGCGCGCCGTCAGCTGCGTGTCCAGGTCGCCCGTGTAGAGGGCCCCGATGCACGCGAGCGAGGCTGCGAAGGGGAGCAGGACGTCGCGCAGAGGCGGCCTTCCGGCGGACGTGGCGTGGTCAGGGTGACTCAAGGGCGAGGTCGTTCAGGGCCGTGTGAAGGCCGAGCATGATAGGTCCCCGGGCACGCCGGTGAGCACACTCCCTGACGACCGCGCCCGCTCACGGGCGCGAGGCGAGCCTCAGTCCAGCGTGACCGTGACTCCGTTGGTCGTATTCGTGGTCGGCGTCGGGTTGCGGTCGCGGAACCAGAGCTGGAAGTGCCACGTGTCTCCGGCCGTCGGCGGCGCGCCTAGCAGCGGCTGCGTGAGGTCGATCGTGACCTCCAGGTGGCCCTGCGCGTCGGCGCGCGCGACGCGGTCCGACCAGAAGTGCAGTGGCGGCGCGAGCAGGAGCGCGCCTTGGCTCCCGCCAGGCAGCGGATAGCTCGCTCGTCCGCGGGCGGTGAGCAGCACCCCGTACGCATCGCGTGGCAGGTCGCGCGCCGTGACGGTTAGGTCGTTCGCCGTCGCGCGCGCGGTGCCGTAGGCGGTGAGGCGACCTGGCGCGCCGGTCGAACACAGGGATGCCACCCCGAAGCGCTCACCGAACGGCAGCTCCAGGCGCAGCCACGCGAGCCGCGCAGGGCCGCCCGTGGGCGGCTGGACCCGCGCTTCGAGCGCTACGAACCGGCCGCCTGGGGCGAGGTCGATGTGATGCACCGCGACGATCGTCCCGCCACGATCGGTCTGGTCACCTGTGGCGCAGAGCAGCTCATCGTCGAGGAACAACCCGTCGCGCGGCTCCGTGTTCCCGGGGCCGCTCGGCGTCCAGGTCCCGCGCCACAGGACCCGCCCGTCCGGCGTCAGCCACGCCGCGTCGTCGAAGCCAGCGAACCACACGGCCGCGCCGCCTGCTGCAGCGAGCGCCGCTCCGTTGCGCCGCGCCACCTGCGCCACCGGCGCGCCGCGCACCAGGAGCTCCTCGCCCGTCTCCAGCATCGCGCGCGCGACCCAGGAGCCGAGCCCCGCCGCGTCGCACGCGATCGGCCGCGTCTGGTGTCCCCAACGGACGCCAGGCAACGGCGCAGGCGCGCCCTCCGAGAACACCGGCCAGCTGCCGACGAACAGGTGGTCCACGCCGGCGGCGCGCGCGTGCCAGATGACGTTCCCCGCCTCGTCGAGCTCCGCGCGCCCGAGCAGCTGGTTCAGGGGCGTCCCGACCCCCGGCATCGCTGGCTCGCCGGTCCAACCGACGAGGTCGAAGCTGACGACCTGGCCGCTCGGGCCGACGTCGAGCACGGCGAGCGCCTCGTGCGCGGCGCCCGACCCCGCTTCGACGAGGTAGAGCGCGACGAGGACCCGCCCTTCATCCGCCACCGCGCACAGCGCGAGGCCCTCGATCGTCACGGGCGCCAGGAACGGCGCGCTCGGCACCGTCGCGCCGACGCGGCTCTCGAGGATCAGGTGGCCGCCCCAGAAGAGGCCGTAGGAGGGCGCGAAGATCCCCGCCGCCGGCGTCGAGCCCGTCGGGTGGGTGAAGCAGAGCGCGCCCCCAGGTCGGATGACGCTGTGCGCATCGCCAGTGAACGTCACATGGCTCGCGCCCGGCAGGGGGTCGCCCGTGCGCAAGACGAGCGCGCCGCTGCGCAGCAGCGCCGTGCCGCCCAGGCCATCGCCGCACCGGAGCACCCATGCGCCGTCGGACGCGACATCGACCTCCGGCGCGCCGCTCGCGGTGACCGCGCCGCCGCCCGGCAGCGGGTCGCCGACCTCGGCGAGCGTGATGACGCGCTGGCCGAACGCGGCGGGGACCGCAGTGCAACTCGCCGCTACCGCAAAGAGATGAAGGGTCAGCATGGCCTTGATCAAGTCCGCATCAAGGACCAGTATCGGGTGCGATGTCTTGCCGCAGCCCCTCGAAAGGCTCGAAACATGCCGCGAATCCGGCGCTCCGCGCGCGCAAAGCGCCGCTCAGCGCCCGTTGCGGCGCAGGAGGGCGAAGCCCTCGCGGGCGTGGCGGGCGAGCTCGCCGAAGCTCCGCGTGTCGCGCGCGCGGCGCCACAGGTAGCCCGGGCGCAGGTAAAAGCGGCGGTTCAGGCGCCGCTTCGCCGCCTCGACCTCGGCGCGCGAGAGCGACGTCGTCGGCAGGAACGCTTCGCTGCCGGCCTGGTCCATGATGAGCTCGTCCTCGCGCGCCAGGCCCGCCGCCAGCACCGCGCGCCGGAACGGCGTGCCGAAGCGCGGCACCGCGACGTTCAGCGAGAGATAGTCGAGGTCGAGGTCGAGCGCGCGCTGCAGCGTGCGCTCGAGCGAGTCGCCCGTCTCGCCGGGGAGCCCGATGACAAACGTGCCGACGACGCGCAGGCCGCGGCGCTTCGCGCGCGCGACGCCGCGCTCCACGTCGCGCAGCGTGTAGCCCTTCTTCGTCGCGGCGAGCACCGCCTCGTCGCCGCTCTCGATGCCGAGGATCAGCGTGTGGCAGCCGCCGTCGACGAGCGCGTCGAGCAGCGCGTCCGTCGCCGTGTCGGGGCGCGTGAACGTCGTCCACGACAGGTCGCCGCGCGCGGCGAACGCGCGCGCGAGCGCGATGCCGCGCTGCTCCGAGACGCCGAACGTCTGGTCCATCACGAAGAGCTCGCGCACGCCCGACGCGCGCAGGTGATCGACCTCTTCCAGGACGTCCGCGAGCGCACGCGTGCGATAGGGGAGCGTCCCGATCACGCAGAACGTGCACGGGAACGGGCACCCGTAGTCGGTCAGGATCGTCGCGAACGGCGTCTCACGCGCGAATGAGAAGCGATATCCGTGGCGCGGGAAGAGCTCGTGCCGCGGGCGCGGGACGGCATAGGTCTTGGCTCCTGCGCGCCCGCGTACACGCACCGGACCGTCAGCGCCGCGCACGGTCATGTCCTCCAGCGCCTCGCGCTCACCGTCCAGGTAATCGACGATGTCGCGTGACGCAAAGCGGTGCAGCGCGGCCTCGAGCCAGGGCTCCTCGCGCATGCGCGCCGCGGCGTCCTCGTGCAGGACGTCGCCCAGCGCGATGACGCGGCGCCCGAGGCGCCCGAGGAACGCGCGGTCCTCGTCCCACGCGACGCTACCGACGAGCGTGACGACGACGTCCGGCGCGAACGCGTCGACACGCGCGCGCGCAGCCGCCGGCGTGAGGCGCTCGGCGATCGCGTCGAGCACCTGCACCTCGTGTCGCTCGGCGACGAGCCCCGACAGCACGACGAGGTCGATCGGGTGGAAGAGGTAGTTCGACTTCGTCGTCTTCGAGCACAGGTAGTCGCGGATGACGACGCGCGCGCTCGGCGGGTTCAGCAGGAGCACCCTCACAGCTCGCGCTCCCTGTCGGCGCAGCTCCGCGTCGACCAGGTCGGAGCGGCGGGGCGGTCGCCGGCGCCCGCGCCACCAGCGGCGGCATGGGGGCGACGGGCCGGGCGCCGCGCCAGCGCGAGGGCGACCTCATGCACGCGCGCGACGGACAGCCGGAGCATGCACTCGGCGCGCCCGAAGACACAATCGGCGAGCTTGTTGTCGTGCACGTTGATGCACGGCCCGCACGAGGGCGCGTCCCAGAGCGCCAGCGCCCTTGCACCGAGCGGGCCATAGCGCTGCGGTGTCTCCGGCCCGAAGAGGCCCAACGTCGGCGCGCCGAGCGCCGCTGCCAGGTGCATCGGCCCGCTGTCGTTGGAGACGACCAGGTCCGCGCGCGCCAAGAGCGCGCACAGCTCGCCGAGCGACAGCCCGCCGGCGAGGTCGAGGGCGCGGGGCCCCGGCGCTGTCGCGCTGCCCTGCCCAGTCGAGCACTTGTGTCCCGGCGCGCTCTCGTGTCCGGGCGCGCTCTCGTATCCGGGCGCGCTCGCTCGCTCGTCGATCTGCGCCGCGTGGTGCATGACCTCTGTGACGCACGCCGTGTCGCCGCCGCCGCCGATCAGCGCGACATCGAAGCCATCGCGCACGAGCCACGCGGTCAGCGCGCCGAAGCGCTCTGGCGGCCAGCGCCGCTCCGGCGCGAGCTCGCCCGCGTTCGGGTTGACGACGGCGAGGGGGCGCGCGCCAGGCGCGAGCCGCTCGGCCAGGAAGGCGCCTACGGCGTCGGAGTCGCGCTTGGCGACGCGCGGCGGGCTGACCTCGTCAGGCGACACCTCGCCCAGGACTTGGCCGGCGGCGAGGTCGCGGAAGCATGCGGCGACGTGGCGCCCCTCGTCGAACGGCAGCGTCTCGTCGTGCAGGCCGCCGCGGAACGCGCGCGACGAGGAGAACCCGACGAGGCGGCGCGGGTGGGCGAGCGCGCCGATCAGCGCGGACGTGCGCGTCAGGAACTCGAAGTCGTAGACGACGTCGAAGCGCGCCCGCGCGAGGCGCCACACGACACGGGTGAGGCGGGCCGACGCGCGCGCAAGCCCGGCGCCGCGGACCTCGAACGTCTCCACCTCGTCAAACGTGCCCAGCGCCTCGGCCAGCGCGCGGTTCTGCGCGAGCGTCAGGAGGGTGAGGGTCGCGCCGGGGTGCCGCGCGCGCAGGGCGCGCGCCGCGGGTGTCATGAGCTGGAGGCTGCCGAGGCCCCAGAACTTGATCATCAGCACCCGCCGCGCCGGTCGCAGCGGCCGCACGACCCCACGCCGCCGGTCGAGGCCAGCCCGCGCCGCTGCCGCTGCCCGCCTTGCGAGGCGCAGCGGCGCGCAGAGCGCGCAGAGGGCCGGCCCGAGGCGACGGTCCAGCGCTTGCAGGCGGCGCATCGGGAGGCTCGGGGCGGTCGGCATCGGGGGGATTCGTGAGCGAGGCACCCTCGGCGCCGCGTGTGGGACTATCTTGTTGTGCCTGCGCGGCAACCGGCGCGGGAACTCTGGATCCTTGGGTTCTCGCTGTGGCTCGCCGCGCGACCCCATCACCACTCTTTCCAGCCACCCTTCCAGCCACCCTTCCTGGCACCCTTCCTGGCACCCTTCCGGCCCAGGCCAGCCCAGGCCCCGCGCGCCGCCCTCGCGGCGATCGACGGCCCAGAACGAGCCTCACGGCTCGACCATCGGCGGACTCCATGTGCGGATTCATCGGCATCTACGGTCCTGACGGCACCGACGTCGCGCCCGAGATCTACGAAGGCCTCCTGGCGGTCCAGCACCGCGGCCAGGACGCGGCAGGCATCACGACCTTCACGGATCGCTTCCATGTGCGCAAGGGCTTCGGCCTGGTCGTGGAGGTCATCGATGAGGCCAGCATGAAGCGCCTGCGCGGCAACCTCGGGGTCGGCCACGTGCGCTACCCCACGGTCGGCAGCAACACGAGCGACGACGCGCAGCCCTTCCACCACACGTTCCCGCTCGGCACCGCGATGGTGCACAACGGCAACGTCACGAACTACGTGGAGCTCGCCGCCCAGCGCTTCAACGGCCGGGGGACACGCCTCAACTCGACCTGCGACCTCGAGGTCATCCTCTACGTCTTCCAGCAGGGCTTGGCCGAGCGCTTCGACGCCAACGGCGGCCAGATCAACGCCGACGACGTCTTCCACGCCGTCCACAAGGTCTTTGACGAGGTGAAGGGCGCGTACTCGGTGTGCGCGGTCATCGCCGACGTCGGCATGGTCGCGTTCCGCGACCCGTTCGGCATCAAGCCGATGGTGTTCGGCCAGCGCGATGACGCCCGCGGAACGTCGTTTGCTTGCGCGTCCGAGAGCGTCGTGCTCGACGTGAACGGCTACAAGCGCACGCTCGACATCGGCCCGGGCGAGGCCGTCCTCGTCGATCAGGCGCGCAAAGTGCACCGGCGCCAGATCGGCGCCGAGCCGCACCGGCCGTGCATCTTCGAGCTGATTTACTTCGCGCGCCCGGACTCGTTCATCGACGACATCTCGGTCTACAAGACGCGCCACCGCTTCGGCGTCGCGCTCGCGCAGCAGTGGAAGGCCTCCGGCGCCCCGATGCCCGACGCCGTGATCCCGGTGCCGGACTCGTCGCGCGACGCGGCGCTGGCGTTCGCGATGGAGCTCGGCGTGCCGTACCGCGAGGGGCTCATCAAGAACCGCTACATCGGGCGCACGTTCATCATGCCCGACCAGACGAGCCGCAACTCGTCGATCCGGCGCAAGCTCAACCCGATCCCGATCGAGTTCGACGGCAAGGACGTCGTCTTGATCGACGACTCGATCGTGCGCGGCACGACGTCGAAGCGCATCGTGCAGATGGCGAGGGACGCCGGCGCGCGCAAGGTGTACTTCGGCGTGACGAGCCCGCCGTTGATCGCGCCGTGCCCGTACGGCGTCGACATGGCGAGCAAGCGCGAGTTCGTCGCGGCCGATTCGACCGTCGAAGAGGTCGCGCAGGTGCTCGGCGTCGATCACCTCCTGTACCTCGATCGTGACGCGATGAACGCCGCGGCGCGCGTCGGCAACCCCAAGATCCAGAAGTTCTGCAACGCGTGTTTCACCGGCGACTACCCGACGCCGGACGTGACGCTCGAGCGCTTGAAGGCGATCGAGGTCGAGCGCGACGTGCACCGCGACAACGTCTCGACCTGCTGAGGCCACGGGGTGCCGGCGCCCACTGTGCTGGGCCCGAACGGCGCGCCTCTCAGGCGCTGCGCGGCTCGCCCGAGTTGACGTGGAAGTGCAGGTGCTTCGAGTCTTGGTAGCTGCCTAGGTTCGTCAGGACCCGGGCCGCGCCATGCTCGCGCTCGACGTCAGCGGCGATGTCGCGCACGACCTCGAGCAGCCGGCCGAGGAAGCCCTCGTCGGAGTCTCCCAGGTGCGTCAGCGAGGGCACGTGCCGCTTTGGGATCACCACGATGTGCACCGGCCAGTAGGGGCGCGTGTGGTGGTAGGCGAGGAACTCCTCGGTCTCCTTGACGACCTGCACGGGCGTGCGGCCTGAGAGCACCTCGTCGCAATAGAAGTCGTCGCTCATGGGCCGATCAGTCTGCCCCAACGCCCCGATGCGGCGCGAGGCGGCTCCCGATGTGGGATGCGATTTCCTTCCGGAGCCGGCCCCTCCGCGACCGAAGAACGCAGGACGCGGCGCCAAGGGCCCGCCCCGCTTGCCATGCACAAGATCCTGATCGCAGACAGCGACCCTGACACACGCGAGTGGTACTCGGAGCTCGTACGGAGCCTCGGGCACGTCCCGCTCGTGTGCGAGGATGCGATCGCCGTCCTGGACTACGCCTCGTCGAACCCGGACCTCGACCTCGTCCTGATGGACGTCGACCTGCCGGGGGCCTGGGGGGAGCAGCTCATCACGATCGTGCGCAGCCTCGATTGCCTCGGCGACGTGCCGATCTTGGTCGCTTCGGCGCCGCGCTCGCAGGTGGAGCTGATGCGGCTCTTGGCGAACGGCGCGCGGCGTTGGTTCCGCCGCACCCCGGAGGCGCGCGAGCTCATCCCTGCCATCAACGAGTGCTTGGAGCGCTGCGACGCGCTGTCCGTCTTCGACGTCCCCGAGCCCGAGCTGATCATCGACGGCGCCGCCTCGAATTGGCTCCTCGGCTGAGCGCGCGGGCGCGGCCCTGCGTCGGCGGATAAACTGGCCCAGCTACGGCCGTGCGCGTCCTCGTCACCTCCCCAGTCTTCCCTCCCGACCTCGGGGGGCCCGCGGTCTACGTCCCGAGCATCGGCCGTTTCTTGGTCGAGCGCGGGCACAGCGTCGAGGTGATCGCCTTCTGCTCGGACCCTGCGCCGACGGGGTACCCCTTCCCGGTGCACGCGATCACCCGCGGGAACCTCGCCGTGCGCTACTTGAAGGCGTTCTGGAGCGTGCTCCGCGCCGCGGGCAAGGTCGACATCGTCTACGTCCAGGAGCACCTGGCGCTCTTGCACGTCCTCGCTGCGCGCCTGCGCCGTCGCCCTGTCGTGATTCGCATCATGGTGGACGGCGCGTGGGAGATCGCGCATCGCAAGGGCTGGTGCGGCGACGCGGACATCGTCACGTTCCAAGCCCACCGTTACGGCTGGCAGGTGCGCTTGACGCGCGCGCTGCAGCGCTGGTGGTGGGGCCGCTGCTCGCGGATCATCTGTTGCTCCGAGTTCCTGCGCGGGATCCTGGTTGAGCACCACGGCGTCGACCCCGAGAAGGCCGTCACGATCGTGAACGCCTATCACGGCCCCGTGGCGAGCGACGTGGGCGAGGCGCGCGACGAGGCGCGCGCGCGGCTCGGGTTCGAGGCGCTCCGCCTGCCGCCGGCAGGGCGCTACGTGCTCACCATCTGCCGCCTGATGGGCTGGAAGCGCGTCGACAACATCATCCGGGCCCTCGCGGAGTGGCCGGCGGACGTGCACCTCCTCGTTGCGGGCGACGGCGACATGCAGGCGGCGTGGACGCAGCTCGCGGCTGACCTAGGCCTCGCTGCGCGCGTCCATTTCCTCGGCAACGTGCCACACCGGGACATCCCGCTGTGGATCCGCGCCGCGGACCTCTTCGTGCTGAACAGCGAGTACGAGGGCCTCTCGCACACGCTGCTCGAGGTGCAAGCGCTCGGGACCCCGATGATCGCGAGCGGCGTGTGTGGCAATCCAGAGGTCATCGAGGACGGCGTGAACGGCCTCTTGGTCGATCCGCGTGACCCGAGCGACCTCGCACGCGCGGGCCGGCGGATCCTCGACGACCCGGAGCTCGGCCGGCGCTTCGTCGCAGCGGGCCTCGCACGGGTGCCGCGCTTCGATCGCGAGGCGCGCTTCAACGAGGTCGAGGACGTCCTGCGCCGCGAGGCGCGCTGACGGCCCCCAGCAAGGCCTCCATAGGCCCTCCGGACTTCTTGGTCCAGAGACGCGGCGGCCGCACCGCCGCGCGGATGTGCCGCGGTGCCTCGGATCTGGGCGCTGAGCTGGGTCGTCTTGATCGGAAATTGCGCCCCAGCTCCCCGAGGACCCGATAGACTTCGATTGGACGACACGTTGGCGCGCTACGCCCCGCGCGGGGGTGCGACGCTCCTCCAACGACCGTCCCTGCAACATGACGACCACTGCGACCGCGAAGCGCTCGATCAAGGTCCTTTTCATCAACGACTACCTGCCCCAGGAGATGCTGGGGATCATGTGGTTGTCGCGGGCGATCAAGGACGCCGGGCACCAGACCAAGGCCTTGTTCCTGCCGGATAAGGATTGGATCGAGAAGCTCAAGGCGTACGACCCTGACGTCGTGTGCTACTCCGTCACGACCGGGATGCACCAGTACTTCCTGGACATCGCCAAACGCGTGAAGACGGAGCTGCCCAACTCCCTGTGCGTGTTCGGCGGCCCGCACCCGACTTTCACGCCCGAGCTGCTCGAGCGCAGCGAGCACGTCGATGCGATCTGCCGCGGCGAGGGTGAAGGCGCGATCGTCGAGTACCTCGACCACATCGCGAACGGGACGCCGTTCTGGGAGACCCAGAACATGTGGTTCCGCAACCGCGAGACCGGCGAGATCGTGATGAACACGCAGCGGCCGCCGATCCAGGACCTCGACTCGCTCGGGTTCCCGGACCGCGACGTCATCTACGAGGCCGGGTCGATCTATCGCGACTCCGATCGCAAGGTGTTCGTCACGCAGCGCGGCTGCCCGATGAACTGCTCCTTCTGCTTCCACCACGCGCTGAAGAAGAAGGTCAACAACACGACGAACGCCAAGTACGTGCGCAAGCGCTCGGTCGACCACGTGATCGCCGAGATCAAGGCGGTCCAGGCCAAGTACAACCTGAAGTTCGTCCACTTCCTCGACGACATCTTCAACCTGTCCGGCAAGTGGCTGGACGAGTTCTGCGAGAAGTACCCGAAGGAGATCGGGCTGCCGTTCGACGTGATCCTCATGGCCAACATGACCAAGGAGCGTCACATCGAGCAGTTGAAGAAGGCGGGCTGCGTCTATGCGCGCATCGCGTTCGAGTCGGCCAACGACTACATCCGCAACGCGATCTTCCGCAAGAACACGACGCTGCAGCAGCTCGAGGACGCGTCGCTGTGGATCAAGAAGCACGGCATCCGCCTCGGCTCCCTCAACATGCTCGGCGGCCCGGGCGCGACGCTCGAGGACGAGCTCGAGACCGTCGCCTTGAACGTGCGCTGCAAGGTGGACCACCCGCTGGTCTCGATCATGCAGCCGTACCCGATGTTCGACATCGCGGACATGACGACTGAGATGGGCTACGCCGTCGCCGCGTACGACGACTTCCCGGTCAAGTTCAACCGCACGTCCTCGATCGAGTTCGAGAACAAGCGCGAGATCGAGAACCTGCACAAGCTCTTCCCGATCATCGTGCGCAACGGCTGGATGATGCGCTTCGTGAAGCCGATGATCCGCATGCACTGGATGGCGAAGGTCTACCTCGTCATGTACATGCTGCACAGCGAGTGGATGGTCAGCGAGCAGGCGAAGCTCTACGCGCACGCGCAGGGCCTGCGCGGGCCGCGCTACTGGACGCCCGTCGACTTCGTGCGCCGCATCGTCATGAAGGGCACGATCCGCGTCTGGGAGGTCCTCTTCGGCAAGGTGGCCCAGCGCGTGGCGCTGAAGCTGCAGATGGGCGACGAGCGCGTCGTCGCGCACATGGACTGACGCTTCCGCGTTTCGTACTCGGGCGGCGGTTGGCATCCTTTCGGGGGTGCGCCGCCGCTCGCTCGTTCTGCTCGTGTTGACGCTCGCCGTTGTGGGGGCGGGCGTTTATGTGGTCGTCACCGTGAGCGAACGTGACACGCTCGGCGGGGTCGACGTCGACGCTGTGCGCGCAGTCGCCGCGGCTGCCCCGTTAGACGTCGCGCCGGCGGTCGCGTCCGACGCCGGACCGCCGGGTGCAGCCGCTCCGAGCGAGGTCGCGCCGCCGACTTCCGCGGCGCCCGCGCTGCCTACCCTCCAGGAGCTCGCCCAGGTCGCCGAGGCAGCGGCGCTCGTCGCCCACGTGACGCGGCTCGAAGCGGCCCTAGGCGCATTGGGGCCTGCGGAGCCAGAGCTCGATCCGGCGGGTCAAGCGCAGCGCGACGCCGAGCGCGGCGAGCTGCATGTCCTGCTCTCGACGGCGCTCCGCCAGCTGCGTCGCTTCGCGGACGCGCGCGCGCATGCGGACATGGCCGTTGCATTGGCGCCCGCGAGGCTCCGTGGCGCACCACGCCCGCGCGCGCGCGCTCGCGATGGCGCTCGTCGACGCGGGCCGTCGCGGCGGTTGGACGGTGGTCCTGCGCTCGCTCGGTGACGTCGGCGAGTGCAAGGGCGAGCTCGCCGCCGCCGTCGCGCTCGACCCGCTGAACCTCGACGCGCGCGACGAGGAGCTCGCGATCTACCTGTACGCGCCGTGGCCCATCGGCGGCGCCGCAAAGGCGCGCGAGTGCATCGAGGCGCTCGCGGCGCTCGACCCGTGCGCGGCGAGCTGTGGCGCGCGCAGGAGGCTCGACAAGGAGGACCGGACCGCCGATGCGCTCGCGCGTGTCGAGGCGCTCGCGGCGCGCAGCGACCTGACGCCCGAGGACCGCGCGCGGGTGGCGCTCTCGCGCGGTCAGCTCTTGCAGACCTTGGACCGCTTCCAGGACGCGGCGGCGGTCTACGCCGCGCTCGGGACGGGGCCGCGCACGACGACGTGGTATCTCGCGGTCCATGAGCGCGCGCGCTGCTGCCAGCGCGGCGGGTTCGAGCTCGAAGCCGCGATCGAGCTGTTGGATGAGTTCATCGCCGGCGCCCCGGTCGGCGACTTCATGCCCGAGCTCTCGAGCGCGTGGTACCGCAAGGGCCTGTGCCTGCGCGACCTCGGCCGCCGCGACGAGGCGCGCCTCGCGTTCGAAGCGACGCTGGCCTTGGACCCTGACCACGACCGCGCCCGAGACGAGCTGCGCGCGCGCTGACCACGCGCGCTCGCCGGTCGCCGTATGCTGCGGCGGGCGAGGGCGACCTCGGCGCGCCCTCGACAGCGAAGGACCGCTCGACTCCCGCCGCCGCTGCCTCACCGATGACTCGCCAGCACGTCCTCGCCTTTGCGCGCGATCGCCTTACGCCCGGGCAGCGCTACGGCCTCGGCCTCACGCTCGCGCTCGTCGTTGTGTGGCTCGCTTTCTGGGGCTTCATCGAGGTCGTCGAGTTGTGGACCCGCCAAGAGGACCTCGACCGCGTGGACCGCTGGGCCGCTGCCGCCGCAGAGTCGGCGTCACCAGCCGTCGTCTCCAGCTTCAAAGCGGTCACCTCTCTGGGGAGCGTGTGGGTCGCCATTCCGCTCATGCTCGCTGTCACAGTCGGCCTCTTGCGCCAGCGGCAGCGCAGGGCGGCGGGCCTCCTGATCGCATCGTTCGCAGCAGGGCAGGGGCTGCTCTACGCCCTCAAGGCGTTCTTCCATCGAGCGCGCCCTGAGCTCCAGCTCGTCGCCGAGCACGGCTACAGCTTTCCGAGCGGCCACTCCTTCACCGCTGCGCTTGTGTACGGGCTCTTCGCGGTCCTCGCGTGGCGGAGCGCAGCGCCTTTAGCAGCCCGAATCGCCCTGGCGGCCCTGTGCGTCGGGCTGGCAGCCCTCGTCGGCGTAAGCCGGATCGTCCTGGGCGTTCACTACGCCACGGACGTGCTCGGCGGCTTCACCCTCGCGACCGCTTGGCTCGCCGCGAGCCTCGCCGCCGCCCGCGTCGCGCGCCTGCCTTCTGCTGCGCGACCAGCCGGCAGGCCGCCGCGCCGATGTGCCGGCGATCATGCTGGTGGGTGAAGCGCGTCAGGCCCTCGCGTACGAGCTCATTGCAGCAAGAACCCTCTCCCTCCGCAGGGGGAGGAAGATGGTCGCCTCTCACGCTTCGCACGCGTGACGCCGCTCACCGTCACCAGCGAACGAGCGCTCGCCTCGTATCAAAGGAACATGACCTCGACGCCGTCACTGAAGTTCGACGTCGCGGTCGGATTGGCGTCGCGGTACCAGCACTGGAAGGTCCGCGTGTCGCCTGCCATAAGCACCTCGGGTCCTGTGGGCGTCGGCATGTTCGTCAGGTCGATCACGAGCGAGAACTGCCCGGAGGCGCCCGAGTTCTGGATCTCGTTGAACGCCGCGCGGTTGAAGCGACCGACGGTGCCGCCGACACAGAGGTTGCCTTGGCTCCCGCCCGGCGCCACTACGAGGGTCTGCGCGGTGCCGCTAAGGAAGTAGCCGAACGAGTTGGGCGGCAGGCCGGTGCACGTGAGCGTCACGTCGTTGTTTGCGACGACGTCCGAGCCGGTGGCGCCGAGGACCGCGGCGGCGCCCGTCGAGTTCGGCACGGCGCTACAGTACGACGTGCCGAGCGTCGGCGGGCCTCCGCCGCCGATGTCGCCGCCGATCCCGACGAGGTTCAGCCCCGTCGTGAAGAGCGGGGTCGCCGCGCCCGTGGTCAGGTCGAGCTCCACGACGCACCCTCCGTTGTTGGCGTCACAGATGCCGTAGAGCGTGTCGCCGGCGAGGTCGTACCAGATCGACACGAGGCCGTCCATGTTCGTCGGACCGATGAGCGTCGAGGCGCCTGTCGCGGGGTCGAGCGAGTACAGCCGGTCTGAGATCGGCTCATGCGCGACGAACGCGTTCAACCGCGGGACGTACTCGACGCCCCAGATGTTCGGCAGGCCCGTCGCGCCGACGAGCGTCGGCGTGCCTGTGGTGGCGTCGACCTGGTAGAGGTTGCCGAGCGAGGCGCCGTAGACCCTGCCGTCGCTCTCGTTGTTGCAGAGCGCGAAGATCGGCGGGCTCCCGCCCGGCAGCGGTGTGACGACGCCCGTTGACAGGTCGACGTGGAATCGGCCCGCGGTGACGCCCGAGATCAGGAGCTCGGTCGGGCTGCTGAGGTTCGCGATGCCAAACAGCAGGTTGACACCCGTCCCGGTTAGGGGAGTGACGGTCTGCGCCGCAATGTCGAGCTCGTGCAGCTGGCCGCCGAGGGTGGCGCAGTAGGTCCGCTGGGCGGCCGCGGAGACGACGAGGAGCGCCGCTGCGCCGAGGGGAAGGAGAAAGCGAGTCGTGGCGGAGATCTTCATGACCCCGGACCCTACTCGTGGACGCGCAACCCTGCCAGGGACCTGCGCCCCGGATTCGCATCGCGGGCGCGCGCGAGCGGTCGGGGTGGCCCGTTGCCTGCGTGCAAGCTGAACCCGCGCTGGTCGGTGCGAGGTACGCCTCACAGCCCTCACAGCCCTCACAGCCCTCACAGCCCTCACAACTTCGCCCAGACCGCTGCGAGGCGCGGGTCCGATGCGTGAGCGGCGAGCGACGGGACCCGCGCGTGCAGGTCCGCCGGCAAGCGTCGCAGCGCCGTGAGCGTGGCACAGGCCTCATCGACCCGCGCGAGCTGGAGCAGCGCCTCCGCGCGCACACACGCCACGGTGGTCGCCTGGTCGCCGAGTCCCACGTGCTCTTCGGCCGCTTGGGCCATTGCCGAAGCGATGTGCTCCTCCGCCCCCTCGAGCTCAGCCAGCGCCGCCAGCGGGCGACCCTCTGCCAACTCGAGCTCTGCCCGCTCGCGCAGCACGTCGCAGCACGCGTCCGCGAGCACCGCGCCCCGCAGCCCTTGCGCGCGCACCCAGTTCACCTGGACGAGCGCCGCGTCGAGCACCTCGCGCAGCGCCTGGCGGTCCTCTGGGGTCCCCTCAAGGATCCGCCCCAGACCCAAGCGGAGCCCGAGGACCAGGACGTTCGACTTCGCATCGTTGCGCCACAACGAGAGCAGGGGGGCCAGCTCCTCGAGCGTGTGCTTGTAGATCTCGATCGCCTGCGCGCGCTCGCCGCGCTGCAGGTAGCACTCCGCTCGGCTCGCCTCGCTGTGCGCCCAGCCGCGGTAGCCAGTCAAGCGCGTGCCGCGCCGCTCGACGACCCACCACCAATGCGAGGCGGCACCCTCGAAGCTCGCGATCGCCTCGTCCCACCGCTCCTTACGGCGCGCCCGCGACCCGAGGACCATCGCGAGCTCGGCCAGCTCGGCGCGCTCCGCCGCGGACTCCGGCGCGAGCCTGAGCGCAGCGCCCAGCGCGGCCTCTGCGGCCCGCTCGTGCTGAGCCGCGCGCTCATGCTCGCCTATGCCCGCCAGGCCGCGGGCGAGCTCGTCGTACGTGAGGATGAGCTCGCCGCGCAGCTCGACGCTCTCTTGGGAGGTGAGCAGCGCCTCGCGCTGGCTCTGCGCCGCCTCGAGCAGAGCGAACGCCTCCGCTTCGCCGAGGTCGACGCGCGCCGCCCCTTCGCGCGCGAGCGCCCGCGCGAACAAGCCGCGCAGCTCGAGCGTGCGCCCCTCGATGGCGCCATGGGCGAGCACTCGCTCCCGCGCCTCCCGGTAAGCGGCGGCGGCCGCACGTGGGTCCAATCGATCGAGGTACACGAGGCCGAGGCGTGCGACGAGGTCGACGCGATCGACGCGCTCAGGGTCCGCGTCGCACCCGTCGACGAGCGCGGTGACGCGCCGGTGCGCAGCCTGAGCGCGCTCGATGTCACGGTACTGCCAGCGCACACGCCCGGCGGTCAAGAGCGCCTCGGCGACGCGGAGGCGCGTGCTGGGGTCGCTCGGGTTCGAGACCATCAGCGCCGAGAGCACCTCATCCGTGTCGCGCAGCACGCCTTCGGAGAAGCCGAGCAGGTCAGGGATCCCAGCCAAGTCTTCGCGGTCGACGCGCTCGAGCGTGCGGCTGAGCGCGTCCGCTGCAAGCCCGAAGTTCCCGTCGGCGCGCCGGACCTCGGCGGCGAGCTCGACGTTGGCCGCCTCGAGGTCGAGGCGCAGCTCGCGCTCCCGCCAAGCGACGAGGAACGGCAAGATCGCGAGCAGGGCGCCCGCCGCCGCGAGCCCCCCGGAGAGCGCGCGGTAACGCCGCGCGATGCGGCGCAGGCGGAGCGTCAAGCTCGGCGGGCGCGCCGCGATCGGCGCGCCCTCTACGAGGGCCCGCAGGTCCCGGGCAAAGGACCGCGCCGTCGCGTAGCGCCGCGCGCGGTCACGCTCCATCGCGACACCGATCACGACCTCGAGCCCTGGGACGCGCTCGCCGACGTTGCGCTGGAAGGGTGCGGGGCGGCCGTCGAGGACCTGACGCGCGATCGCGGCGAGCGTCGCGCCGTTGAAGGCGCTGCGCAACGTGACGAGCTCGCGCAGGACGACGCCCAGCGCGTAGACGTCGGTCCGCTCGTCGTACGTGCGGCCAGAGCCTTCGAACTGCTCGGGCGCCATGTAGTGGGCGGTGCCGAGCTGCGCGCTGGAGCGCGTCAAGCGCCCCATCTCGGCCGTCCACGCCAGGCCGAAGTCGAGCAGCACGACGCGACCGCTCGCCGTGTACATGATGTTCGACGGCTTGAGGTCGCGGTGCAGGACCCCGATCCGATGCGCCTCCTCGAGCGCGAGCGCGGCGCGCTCGACGAGGCGCAGCGCGACCTCGACCCAAGAACCCGCGAAGAACGCCTCGTTCGCGTGCGCGCGCTGCCCCTCGGGTAGGAGCCTGATGAATTCGGCGCCCTGCAGCTCGTGCGGCGCGCGGCCAAGGTGCGCATGCAGCACGTCGGCCAACGACGCGCCATGCACGAGCTCCATGGCGAACCACGGCACGCCGCGCACCTCGCCAGAGTCGTAGAGGCGCACGATGCCCTCATGCCCGAGCTTCGCGATGATCTGGATCTCGCGCAGGAAGCGCTCACGCGCGCCCGGCAGGTGGACTTGCTCTGGGCGGACGAGCTTGATGGCGACTTCGCGCCCGAGCGAGAGCTGCACCCCCCTGTAGACCACGCCCATGCCGCCGCTGCCGAGGGGCTCGACGAGCCGGAAGTCGCCGAGGACCTCGGGCAGGCCGAGCGGCTCAGGCTCTGTCGGCCCGATCAGCCCCGCGCTGCGCAGCGCCGCGAGCCTGCGCTCGACGTGCGCGCGGTGCGCCGACAGGCCCGCGACATACGCCGCGAGGGCCGCGTCGCCGCCAGCCTCGAGCTGCTCGAGCGCCTCCGTGACCAACCGGAGGACCTCGTCCCCTGCGTCGTCTCCGGCGCCTTCGCTGCCATGGGTCTCCGCGTGCATCGCGCGCTTCCCCTCCGTGGGCTCAGAGGTGGGCCGACAGCTCGGCGAGGGCGCGGTGGACCATGGTCCGCACCGCCTGCTCTGACTTGCCCAGGTGCTCGGCGATCGCGGCGTGGGGCAGCCCCATGAGGCGCGACATCAGGATCGCCTCCTGCTTGTCCGGCGCGAGCTGGTCGAAGGCCGCTTCGACGCGCGCGAGGTCCTCGCGCGCGGCGGCGTGCTGAGCCGGCGTGCAGAGCTGGGCGAGGCCGAACGCCTCCTCATCGTCGAGGCCGCCGCGCTCACGCCCCGGATCCCGGCGCTCTGCGCGCCAGTGCTGGGCGCGGTCCGCGATCTTGCGCATGGCGGTCGTGAAGAGCCAGCGCCGAAACTCGGGCTCGCCGCCGAATTGAAACCGTTCGGAGTTTTCTAGGACGTCGCGGCACACGGACTGTGCGAGGTCGCTGCAGGACTCCTTCGCGAGGAGCGAGGGCCCAGCCTTCAGGCGCACGAAGGCGCGCAGCGTCGGCAGGTGGCGCTCGAGCAGCTCCGCCACAGCCGCAGGGTCGCGGCGGCTGGCCCGCCCGAGCAGTGCTCCCAGGTCTTCGTCCATGTGCTCCCGAATCTAACTGCGCGGTCCATTCGTGCACAGCGCAGGGCGCGGCGACGACCGCCGTGCATGCACGGGAGGCCCAACTTGGGCCGCGTGCGCCAGGGGGCAGCCGCGGCTGGAACGGGCCGGCACGTGCCCGGCCGCCGAGGTCGCGGCGCCCCGGCCACGGAAATCAAGGAATCGACGCCACACCCTGGCCCGGCGGCGGATCGCTCCTCTGGCGACGGCCGGGTCGGCCCTCGTTTTGTCTCTCTCGCTTCGTCTCTCTCGAACGGCCCCTCTTGCCCATGCACTTCGCACTCATTTCCTTGCTCGCCCTTGCCCCTACGGCGCTATCCCAGGCCGAGAAGCCCGCCCCGGAGCGCGCCCCGAGCGTCGCCTTGCAAGGCGGGATCCGTGACCTCATCACGGCCCCGCTCTTTGCTGAAGCTGGAGACGGCCAAGTCTGGGTCCGCGGGCGCGACTACCGCGCGTCGTTCGGCCCCGAAGGGTCGACGTTCCTGCCGGTCTTTGGACCGGCTGCTGCGCGCGAATACCCGGTGGCGTTCGCCGTGCGGAGCGCGCGGGTCGGGGAGGCGCAGCTGGCCGCAGCAGCGACGCGCGTCGAGCGCCGCGGTGATGCGATCGCGCTGGTCCACCCGGACTTCACCGAGGTCCACCTGTGCGGCCTCGACGGCGTCGAGCAGACGTTTGTCTTCGACTCGCTGCCCGGCGCGGGCGACCTCGTCGTCGAGCTCGGCGTGGTCACGGACCTCGTGCCAACGGTGTCTTCGGACGGCGGCCTGGCGTTCGAGCACGCGACCCTCGGGAGGGTCGAGTACGGCCGCGCCGTCGCGTTCGACGCCCGCGGCGCGCGGACGCCTGTCGAGCGCGTCTGGACGGGCGACGCGATCGAGCTGCGCGTGCCCGCGGCGTTCGTCGCGGGGGCCACGCTGCCGCTGACGATCGACCCGCTCGTAGCGAGCTTCTCGAACTCGTTCGGCAGCCCCGACGACTCGAACCCGGACGTGTGCTGGGACGGCGGGCACAGCTGCTACTGGGTCGTCTGGTCGGAGTACACCTCGGCTGTCAACCGCGATGTCTACATCACTTCGTTCGCGCCGAACGGGGACCAGCAGAGCGCCTTCGGGGTCGACATGACGAACGAGGACTGGGAGGCGCCGCGGGTGGCCTACCACCACGCCGGCAGCCGGCTGCTCGTCGTTGCGAGCCGAATCGCCGCGGGCGCGTCCGCGGTCGTGGGACAGCTCATCCACACTTCGATGCGGGCGACGACGGGTCCGGTGCTCACGATCAGCGCGGTCGGGTCGCGCAAGCGCGACGCCGACGTCGGCGGCGACGCGCGGTCGAGCCACGCCGCGGGGAGCCACTTTTGTGTCGTGTGGTCGCGGGAATACTCGCCGAGCGACTACGACGTCGAATACCGCATCATTGACTGGGACGGGACGCCCGTGACCCCGGTCGTGCTCGTAGACGCGACCGCCGCAGACGCGCTGGGCACGACGATCTCTCAGGGTCAGGGGCGCCATGGTGTCGGCCTCGACACGTGGACCATCGCTTGGGTGCAGGATGCCGTCGGGGCGGGCCTCGGCGCGATCGTCGCCCGGTACATCGACGCGACCGGCGCGCTCGGCACGACGAGCGGGAACTTCATCGTGGAGCCTGCCACAGACTGCGCAGCGCCCAGCGTGACGTCACGCTTCCAGCTAGCGCTCGTGGCGGACGGGCAGCGCCCCTCGATCGTGAGCTACGAGCGTGAGACCAACGGCGTCCGCTCGTTGCACGCGCGTGTCATCACGGACGGTCACGCGTACTCGCCTAACCCGCTGAGCCAAGTCTTGCAGGACGTGGATCCCCACCTCGATCGCCGCGACTCCCGCATCGCGGGCGGCCTGCGCGCGTTCTACCTGGCGTACTCGCAGCCTTACCACGGCAACGTCGGCGGCAGCGACCGGGACGTCTACTACATGTCTGGCGGCATCTCAGAGACGAGCAACGACGCCTTCATCGCGCTCTGCGAGCGTCATGTCAACTTGGCCTTTAGCGCTGCGCCCGAGGGGACGCCTGCTGTCGCGACGCGGTGCGATGGGAGCCCCAGCCCGTTCCTAGACGAAGGCGCGGTCGTGTGGCGCTCCGGGGGGAGCGCGACGGGCGGCCTCATTCAGGGCGCGGTCGTCGACTCCCCGATCGACCAGAACGACTTCAAGTGGGCGGTCGGCCGGCAATTCTGCGACGCAAACGCGAACTCACGATCCTCGCCGTACGCCGCGACGAGCTCGTCGTGGATGTGGATCTACGGGAACCAAGGTCAGGTCTCGCAGCATGTGGCGCTCTGCCAGGATCTCCCGGTGAACTCGATGGGGTACCTCCTCGGCGCATTGACCCCTGGCGATGTGAACCTCGCGGGCGGCAGCCAGGGCCGGCTGTGTGTACTGGGCGCCGGGCGCTACGTGAACTTGGTCCAGTCGAGCGGCTCGAGCGGGACGTTTGCGACGAGCAGCTATGGCCAGTCCTATCCGACCCCGAACGGGTTCGTGACGGCGCAGCCAGGTGAGACTTGGTACTTCCAGTACTGGCACCGGGACTCCGTCAGCGGCGTCGCGACATCCAACTTCAGCAATGCGTGCAGCATGATGATCGCGCCTTGAAGCGGTCGGGCGCCTCACCCAGGCACTGTGTGGAAGACCCTCACCGTGTGGGGGCCCATCCCCGTTTAGAGCCCCGTCACCGTTTGGACGCCGTCACCGTTTGGACGCCGTCACCGTTTGGACGCCGTCACCGTTTGGGCGCCGTCACTGTTTGGACGATGGGCGAGCGCGACCGAGCCGAAGCTCGATTGCGGCCGCGACGAGGAGCGCGGCCGCTGCGCCGAGCGCGGTCGCGACCAGCGGACCGTACGCGCGCACGAACCACGGCTCATTCCGCCAGAGTGCACCCGCGAGGCCTGCACTTGGAGCGAGCATGGTCACGCCGATCACAGCGGGCGCCGCGAGGAAGAACGCGCTCCTCCTGCGCCCATGTGGCAGCATCCGTCCGAGGAATGCGAGCGCGACAAAGGCGATCGTGGCGCACGCTGTGAACATTGACGTGCCCATGGCGACCGTGACGAAGCGCGGGGGCGAGCCCAATCCGCGCGCGACTTGATCGAGCCCCTCAGGGGCCATGAGGGCCGGGATGGGGCCGCCGAAGCCGTAGCGCGCGACCTCTGCCAATGCGGACAGGGTGGAGCCAGACGCTCGGCCGACAGGGAAGGTGTCGCCGAGCGCGCTCGCGAGCAGCGCCGGCCCTAGGCCGACCGAGAGCAGCCACATGAAGGCGACCGTGGCGCCCCCCCAGCCGCGCCCGCGCGTGTCGTGCAGCGCGGCGTCGAGCAGCGCGCGGTCTCGCGGCCAGACCCGCAGCAAGAGCAGCCCCGACGCCATGAACAAGCCCCAGGTCGGGAGCACAACGTTCCAGAGCAGGTGCACCCAGTCGTCGAGCGCTCGCATGGCGAGCAGCAGCGCGATGAGCGCGCCGACGAACAGCGCTCGGTAGCCGGCCCGCAGCGCCTGCATGGGAGTGACCTGCCACGGAGCGGCATGCGTCAGGCGCGCTGCCTGTGGCGCGCCCGCGGCTGGGGCGAGGTCGGGCCTGTTCATTGGAACGTCACCGACACGGCGGGGGTGAAGTTCGACTGGTTGCCGTCTCGATGCCAACCCTGGAAGTTCCAGGTCTCGCCGGCCTGGGCCGCTGTCGAGCCGAGCGGCGTGGGCAGATCGTTCAGATCGAGCGCCAACGAGAACGTCCCGCTCGCGCCTGAGTGGAGCACCTCGCCGACCCGGTTATGGCGACCGAGGCCGCTGGCGCCGCCGAGGCAGAGCGTGCCGAGCGCGCCGCCTGGGCTCGCGACGCTGCCTTGGCCTCTCGAGTTGAGGAAGTAGCCAAAGACGCCGGCGGGCAGGTTGGCGGCTGTCAGCGTCACGTCGTTGTTGGCGACAGCCTCGGAGCCGCTCGCAGTCAGCGTCGTCGACGTGAACGACGCGCCGACGTACTGCGGCGCGCAGAAGCCTGCGCCGATCGCGCCCGGCGTGGGCGCATCGAAGTAGATCACCGTGGAGCGCCAGCTGGTCGTGCCCGGGTAGTGCACCCAAGCCAGGGCGGCGTTGCCACCAGGCGCGAGGTCGATGAGGGTGACGTTCGGGTTGACCAAGGTCGAGCCCGAGGTCAGGCCCGTCGCGCCGAGTTGGACGAGGTGCTCCTGGAAGTCCACCCAGCCGAACGCCGGCGTCCACATCCAGTCGCGTCTTACGAGCCCGCCGCCTTGGCCGACGACCTTCACCGACGCGAAGACGCGATCGCCGGTCGCGTCGATCTTCGGGAACTCGACCCACAGGGCGTTCGGCGGCGCGCCGATCGAGACCTGGCCCGTTGCGGGGCGCCAGAGCGCGAGCGAGTTGACCGCCTCGACGAAGACGACCGTGCCTCCATCGGAGCTGATGTCCATCTGCGACAGGTCGGAGAGCGGGACGCTGGGGCCGATGAAGGAGAAGCCCGCGGTCGCGCTCCAGAAATAGCGCCCCGGCGCCATCCCGGCGCCGCCGCGACCCACCAGCTCATTCCCGGTGTGGCTCACGGCATAGGGGAGGAAGTTGCAGCCTGGGCCGCAGAGCTCGGTCGGCGCTGCGACGCCAGCCCAGCGCAGCGCGGCTTGGACCCCATTGGAGCCCTGGAACCCGACGATCGTCGCGCCGTCGCCGCTGATCAACGTTGCAAAGGAGCTGCCCGCACCAGGGAACGAAGGCAGCGCTGTGATGCCGGTCGCGGCGCTCCAAAGGCCGTAATTGCCTGGGACCGACGGCAGCGAAACGAGGACTTGGTCGCCGCTCTCGTCGATCCCGACCGCAGCGCCTGTGTATTCATTCGTGAGCGCGTCGTAGGCGTAAGGCGCGAGCTGCGCGAGCCCGCCCGTCCGGGTCCAGCGGCCGATGGCGCCGAGCGGCGCGCCGAGATAGCCGGCGGTAATCCCCCCGGTGACCACGGTCCCGTCTCCGTTGATCTTGGTGCCCGCGAACCCCTCAGGGAGCGGGACAAGCTGGACCTGCCCGCTGGCTGTGCCCGTCAGGGCGAGGGTCGAAGTGGCGATGAGGGTGAGGCAGGCGTTCTTCACGTCGATGCTCCGGGTTGCGCTCTCGGTTGTGTTGCGATGTCCAGCGGACGGGGGGCGCACCGAGGCCGCCTCGCCCTGGGTCCATCCTGGCACAGACCTGGCAGCGCGCCAGTCGTTTTGCACGTTGACGTGTGTCCATCGGACTTCACTTCGCGCTCGGGGTCGGCCTCAAGCCGCCTCGCCGCCAGGCGCGGGCGTGCGCGCGTGCGCGCGCTCGAGCCACTGCGCCAGGTTTGCAAAGCCGAGCTCGGCCAGCATCGCAGCGTAGAGCAGCGACATCAGCGCGGTCGCGAGCCCAGCGCCGAGCGCGCTCGGATCCGTGAGCTCCTGGAGGCACGTGATCGTGCCCAGGATGACCCCCAGGACACCTGCGGCCCATGCCAAACGATGCCCGTGCCGCGCGACCGCGCGCTGGCTCGCGCTGTTGGTCGCCGCTGGGCGGGCGCCGCGGTCGAGCCCGCTCGCCAGCGCGTCCGCGACCGCCCTCGGGCCGTGTCCGGCGAGCAGCCCGATCGTGACGAGGCCCACGACGAGGAGCAGCGAGGGCGGATGGATGAGCCCAACGATGCTCGCGCTCGGGCTGGCGACGAGCACGCAGAGGGTGACGGAGAGGCTGACGCCGAGGAGCTTCGAGATGGGGTGCATTGTGGGTTGGAGCTTCAGGAATTCGGCTTCGAGCTCGCGCGCTCGACCCAGTCGGGCGCACGCTTCCGCCCAAGCCTTGGGCATCGGGACAGCCGCCTCGAGGCTCGCGTCGAGCGCGGACTCGAGGTGGTCCTGGAGCTCGTCGAGCTCCAGGTCAGAGAGCCCTGCGCGCCGCGAGGACGCGCGCCATTCGGCCAGGAGCGCGTCACGCAAGGGCGGCCTCCCACGCGCTCCGCAGCGCCCGATCGACGGCCTCCCAGTCCTCACGGCAGCGGCCGGACTGGCGCCGGCCCTCGGCCGTGAGCGTGTAGTACTTGCGCTTCCGCCCTTCGGGCGACTGCCCCCAGCGGGACGTGATCCAGCCCTCGCGCTCGAGGCGATGGAGGACGGGGTAGAGCGTCCCCTCGCTCCATTCCAGGCGGCCCCCCGAGAGGAGTTGCACGCGCTGGATCAGCGCGTAGCCATAGCTCTCGCCCGCAGCGAGCAGGGAGAGCAGCAGCGGGACGGTGGACGCAGCAACGAGCGGAGGGGCAGCCATGGATACCTCGGAGGTCCATGCATCGGCGGTCGAGGCATCCGGACCTGAGCCCGATTCCACGGCAAAGCGCCGCCTGCCCGGTGACACCCGGTCACTCGGCCTCTCTTGCTCCGAATCACCAGGCATCAGCGCGAGCAGCGGGCAAGCAGCGTGCCCAGCGCGCTCGAGCGCTCGCTGGCACGGGCGCTGGCACGGACGCTGGCACGGACGCTGGCACGGACGCTGGCACAGACGCTGGCACGGGCGCCGGCACGGGCGCCGGGCCGTCACGGCGCCTGGGACGAGGCGCGTGCATGCTGATCCGTGACTCGGGCGGGCTCAAACGGCTGCGGCCGCGAAGCGCGTGAACAGCTCGTTCGACAACGGGTGCTCCAAGCGCCACGTGATCGCCATCGGCCGCTCGCCGTCGTGCTTCACATAGCGCGCCGGGCCCAGGAACCAGAACGCGCGGTCGTCCGCGCGTTCGCGCGCGAACAGCAGGACGCTGGAGCCGCGCTCGACGTGGCGCTGGTAGCGCAGCCCGGTCTCGCTGTCCGCGCGCGTGATCGACTGGCTCTCCCAGTGGATGAGGTTCGGGCTCAGTGCGTAGTCGCGATAGCGCGTCGTCGGCGAGAAGCCGCCGCTCGACTTGTCGAGGGTGAACGCCAACAGGTCCGCGCGCGCCTTGGGCTGCCAGTACACCCCGGTCTGCCACGCGTGCGCGCGCGCCAGGTCACGCTCGTCGAACGCGGCGAGGATCTCGAAGCGTGTGTACCGCGCGTGGACCCCCAGCGGCACGTCGGGGAGCTCTCGGATAGGCCTTGCGACGCGCGATGCGCGGCCCCGAAGGCACTCGAAGAGCTCACGCAGCTCCGCGAGGACCTGCGGATGCGCCCACAGCAGCGCCAGCCCCTCGTCCAGCGTCGTCGCCTTGTCGGTGACGCCGCGCGACAAGAGCTGCGCGGTCAACTGGCGCGCGACCCTGGCTTCGCGCGCCGAGGGATGGGCGCTCCGTCGCGGCGCCGCTGCCTGCGAGACGAGCGCCAGATAGTCCGCACACCGCGCCTCGTCGTCGACGTGCAACAGACGCCCGAGCGCGCGCCGCAGCGCGCGCTGCTCTTCATCGCGGCGCGCGCTTGTGGCGGGGCGCGGCGCGCGCGTGGGCAGCCCAGCCGCCTCGCGCAGGTCCGACCAGCAGCGCGTGTTCGCGTAGACGTCGTCCAACGCTAACCCCGTCTCGGCGAGGAACTCGGCGAGCGAGACGTCCGCGCCGCGCGTCGCGGCGAGGGCGCGCAGCTTCGCGGCGCGCTGCGCCTGCGTCGCAGGTAGGGCGTTCTTCAGGCTCCGCAGCACGATGTGCTGTGCGACGGCGTCGAGCTCGAGGTGGCAGCCCGCGGGCAGGAACGGGAAGCCTCGCTCGACCTGCTCGACGAGGCCGTGGCGCGTCACACCGAGCAGCGCGCCCAAGCGTCGGTCGAAGCGAAACTCCTGGCGATGATGTCCGACGAAGTCCAGCACCACGCAGGCGTGCTTGCCCGCCGCGCGCCGCAGGCCGCGGCCCAGTTGCTGCAAGAAGAGCGTCGGGCTCTCGGTCGGTCGCAGCAGCAAGAGCGTGTCTGCTTGCGGCACGTCGACGCCCTCGTTGAAGAGGTCGACCGAGAACACGACGTTCACCGCGCGGTCGCGCAGGTCCGCGAGCGCCTGCCTGCGCTCGCCTTGCGGTGTCTCACCCGAGACGGCGACCGCGGGCAGGCCGCGCTCGCTGAACTTGCGCGCCATGAAGCGCGCGTGCGCGACGCTGGCGCAGAAGCCGAGCGCGCGCACCTCGCGGAGATCGTCCACGCGCGCACGGAGCTGGTCCAGGACGAGGTGCGCCCAGCGGTCGTCCTGCGTGTAGATGTTGGTCAGCCCCTCGGTGTCGTAGCCGCGGCCGCGTGTCCACCCGATGCGCCGCAGGTCGGTGCCATCGTGCACGCCGTAGTAGAGGAACGGCACGAGGCGCTGCTGCTCGATCGCGTCCCAGAGGCGCAGCTCCGCCGTGATGCGCCCGCCAAAGCGCTCCAGCACCGAGGCGCCGTCCGCGCGCTCGGGAGTCGCGGTGAGGCCCAGCAGCTCGACCGGGCGCACGTGGTCCAACAGCGCCCGATAGGACTCCGCCGGGCCGTGGTGGCACTCATCGACGATCACGACGTCGAAGCGACGCGGGTCGAGATCGGCGTATCCCGCAGCGGCGAGGCTCGAGACCGAGGCGAACACGTGCTCCCAACGGGCAGGGCGCGCGCCGTCCACCCACAGCTCGCCGAAGGCCGGGTCACGCAGCGCGTGCCGGAACGTCGCGCGCGCCTGCTCAAGGAGCTCCTTGCGGTGCGCGACGAACAAGAGCCGCGCCGGTCGGAGTCGCGCTCGGAGCCGCAGGTAGTCGACCGCGGCCATGACGGTCTTCCCTGTGCCGGTGGCCGAGACCAGGAGGTTCGCGTGCTGGCCCGCATCGCGGGCGCATTGGATGTCAGCGAGCAAGCGCTCTTGGAACGCCTCCAAGCGCACCTCCGTCGGCGGGATCGCGGCAGCGTCTGCTGCCGCAGTGCGACCCGCAGCCATCCGTGCCTCGAACTCGGCGCGCTCGTACGCGACGAAGTCGCCGCTCTCCCAATAGGAGTCGAAGACCGCGCGCAGCTTGTCGACGAGGGCGCGGTTCCGCGCGCTTGACGCGCGCACGATCCACTCGATGCCCGTCACCTGCGCCGAGTGGGTCATATTCGACGAGCCGACGTACGCCGTCGCAACGCCTAGGCCGCGGTCGAAGAGCCACGACTTCGCGTGCAAACGCGTCGCGGTCACGTCATAGGAGACACGCACCTCGGCGCCGAGGTCCACGAGGTCGTCCAGCGCCGCGGCCTCCGTCGAGCCCGTGTACGTCGTCGTCAGGACGCGCAGGCCGCGGCCCTCGGCGCAGTGCCGCCGCAGGGCATCGCGCAGCGGCCGCACGCCGCTGCGCCGCACGAACGCCATGACGACGTCGATGCGCGCGGCGGTGGGGACCTCGGACAGGAGCTGCGCCAGCACCCGCGGCTCGCCCGGCGAGTTGGTCAAGAGCGTCGAGTCGAGCAGCGGGACGAGCGGCGGCGTGAGCGTGGCCCAGCTCCCATCGGGTCGCTTGGCCGTGACGGCGTGGAGCACGGTCCCTGCCTCCACCGGGGCCTCACTCTGGCGCTCGGACTGCCCCGGCTGCCGCGCGAGCGCGTCCACCAGCTCCCGCACCAGCGCGATGCCCGCGGCGGCGCGCTTGCGCTCGGGGAGGTCCGCGATCGCGCGCTCGACGATGCCCGCGAGGTGCATCCCGAGCCGATCGCCGGCCTCCGAGTCCGCGAGCTTGCGGCGAGTCGGGCGCAGCCGCTCGCCAGCCTCCAGCGCCGAGAGGGCCGCCGCCAGCCGCTCGTCGACGATTCGCTCATAGACGCCTTCCTGGAGCGGGCCTGCCGGGAGAGGGCCCTGCTCGAGAGGCTCCGGGTCGAAGGCGCTGGTCATCGCGCGCGATCTTAGCGGCGCGCGTCTCAACCTCGTGGCGCGGTGGCTGACGAACGCTTGATCTCCCGTTGATCGATCCGCTGCGGGCGGCGCGCAGGCTCTGCCCATGCTGCACTTGCTCTGTTCCGTCGCCAGCGCCGCCGCCGCCGTCATCGCGCCGGCGCAAGACGCGTTCTCCGTCATCGCGCTGCCCGACACGCAGTACTACTCGGAGAGCGCGGCGTTGGCCCCGATCTTCATCGCCCAGACGCAATGGGTGGTCGATCACTTGGTGAGCGACAGGATTGCGTTTGTCACGCACCTCGGCGACATCGTCGATAGCGGCGCGCAAGGCGCCAATCAGAACCTCTTCGAGTGGAACAACGCTGACACCGCGATGCGGCGGCTCGACGGCGACCTCGGTACGAACCCGGAGGGCAACGTGCCCTACTCCGCGGTCATCGGGAACCACGACTATGCGGTCGTGTCCAGCAAGGCGTCCGGCGGCGCGCGCTACCGCGACTTCTTCGGCCCGTCGCGCTATGCGGGGCGCAGTTGGTACCTCGGCGCCTCGCTCGACGGGCTTTGCCACGCGCAGCGCTTCGACACGCCCGAAGGGCCTTGGCTCCACCTCGGGCTCGAGTGGCACCCGTCGGACATGGCCCTCGCCTTTGCGCAGCGCAAGATCGCCGAGCACCCCGGCTTGCCTGTGATCGTCGCGACGCACGAGCACTTGGGACCGGGCTCGCGCGCGGCGTGGCAAGCGCCCGGCGCGACGCCTGATATGAGCGGTGACAACGACGGGCAGCAGGTCTTTCGCAAGCTCTGCGAGCCGAACCCCGAGGTCGTGCTCGTGCTGTGCGGGCACATCAACGGCAACGGCCGCCGCAGCGACGCGACCGTCTTCGGGCGCGAGGGCCACCAGGTGCTCGCCGACTTCCAGTTCGACCCCAACGGCGGCAACGGGTGGATGCTGCGCATCGGGTTCGATGTGCAGCAGCAGAGGATCCGCGTCCGCACGTTCTCGCCTACGTACGTGCTCGGCTCATCACCAGGGCTCGACCGTTCGACGGATCCCTTGGCGAACTTCGACCTCCCGTATGACGCGCGCGCGCACCGCGCGGAGCTCGAGGGCGCCACGCTCCTGCGCTTTCGGCACGGTCAAGACTTCGGGTCCGGGCCATGGCTCGGCGGGCGCGACGCGTACATCGGCAACGGCGCGCAGGGCGACACGTTGCCGAGCGCGTCGTACGGCGCGGCGCCCGAGGTGCGCTGCGACGGCGACGCGGACCGCGAGCAGGGTCTGCTCGCGTTCGATGGCCTCATCGGCGCCGGCGCCCAGCAGGTGCCCGCGGGCGCGACCATCCACCGTGCCGTATTGACGCTGACGACCGAGGGCGCCGCTGCGGACAGCGGCAGCGGCGGCACGTTGCACCGCATGCTCGCCCCCTGGAGCGAGGCGTCGACCTGGGACGCGCTCGTCGGCGGCGTGCAGCTAGGCTCAGAAGCGAGCACCGTCATCGACGTCAACACTCGCGGGTTTGTCGACGAGAAGGGGACCCGCTCATTCGACGTGACGGCGGCCGTGCAGGCTTGGGCGAACGGCCAGCCGAACCACGGGTGGCTCGTGCTCGCGGGCGGCACGGACCGTTGGTCGTTCCGCGCGCGCGAGTGGGGCGAGGTCATGGAGCGGCCGTTGTTGACCGTTCAGTTCACTCCGCCGTGTCCCGCGCCCGTGCGCTTCTGTCCGGCGCTCGCGAACTCGACCGGGAACGTCGGGTTGCTGCAGGTCCAAGGCACGCCGAGCGTGACTGCGAACGACCTCGAGCTCGTGGCGTCGGGCCTGCCGTCAGGCGCGCTGGCGCTCTTCATCGCGGGGCCTGCGCGCGCGCAGTTCCCGGTCGGTGACGGCGTGTTCTGTGTCGGCGGCGGGGTGCTGCGCCTGCCGCCGCCCATCTCGGTCGACCTGCTCGGGCAAGCGTTCCTGCCGCTCGACCTGGCGCAGGCCCCGCTCGCGGGCGCGGTCCAGGCGGGCACGGCCTGGACCTTCCAGTGCTGGCACCGGGACTCGACGCCGGGCGGCTCGAACCTCACCGACGCGGTCGAGGTGCACCTCTGCGACTGACGCGCCGCCGCCGCGTATCCTTACGCGCGTGCAGAGCCCGCTCCCGAACGCTGGCGCCGGGGACCCCGGCCATGAAGGACTGACCATCGTCGCCGGCGTCGACGGCGGCGGGACACACACGCGCGTGTCGCTCCTGCGCTCGGACGGCGTCTTGCTCGGCGTCGGCGAGGCGCCCAGCGGCAACCTGCACGACGTCGGGCGCGCGCGCCTCGCCGAGCACATGCAGCGCGCCTGGGCCGAGGCGTGGCGCGCGGCCGGCCAAGCGCCCCGCGCGGTCGAGGCCGCGTTCCTGGCGATGGCCAGCGTCGGGCTCGCCGCGGACCGCGCCGAGGTCCTAGAGGTCGCGTGCGCCGTCGGGCTCGCGCCGCCGGCGCGCACGAAGGTCGACATCGACCTGACCGCGGCGCTCGCGGGCGGCCTCGCCGGCGCGCCAGGGATCGCGCTGATCGTCGGCACGGGGTCGTCCTGTTACGGGCGCCGCGCCGACGGCCTCGCGCGGCAGGTCGGCGGCTGGGGCAGCATGCTGGACGACGTCGGCAGCGCGACGTGGCTCGGGACGCGCGCGATGACCGCCGCCGCGCGGGCCTTCGACGGGCGCGGGCCGGCGACGGTGCTGCAAGAGCGCGTGCGCGAAGCGCTCGGGATCTCGGAGATGCGGGCGATGCTGCGCGCGGTCGACGCTGACGGCCTTTCTCGCGCGCGCCGGGCATCGCTCGCCAAGCTCGTCACCGCCGCGGCGCGCGAGGGTGACGCGGTCGCCAATCAGATGTTGGACGAGGGCGCGGACGCCCTCGCGGAGTGCGTCGAGGCTGCCGCGCGCGTCCTCGAATGGAGCGCGCCGCCGCTGGAGGTCGTCGCCACGGGCGGGCTCGCGACCGACCCCGATTACGGCGCGCGTGTCAGCGCCGCGATCGCGCGCCGCGTGCCCATGGCGACCGTCGTCGCGCCGCGGCTGGAGAACGTCGTTGGCGCCGCAGTCTTGGCCCTCGCGCTCACGGGCCGCCCGCTCGCACCGGCGGCCCTGGAGCGCCTGGAGCGTGCGGAGGGCCTGCGCCGAACGGATCTCTTGCCCGACCACACCGCCGGTCGATAGAGCGGGAGAGGTACACTCAAGTCATGTTCCAACTGTGCGCTTCGCTCCCGCTCCTCGCGTCGCTGCTGTTCCCAGCGCCCGCCGCGCTCGAACTCCAAGACGACGAGCCCGCCGCCTCGGCCGTCCCGTCGTGACCGTTGTGACCCGGTGAGGGGATGCCGGTGCGTGGCACCGGCGACGAACAGACGAAGTGGAACTTGGCCGTGCGCTGGCTCCCGGGGATCCCCGTCGACCGCGCGGAGCTGCGCTTGACGGCGACCTATGCAGTGCTGCCGAACGCGTTCGTGGGCGTGGAATACAACCCCCTCGCGGACGACGTCGGCCTCCTCGCGAACTGGCGCGTCATCGACGAGACGCTGACGCGCCCCGCGGTGATGGTCGGCACGAGCTCGGACCGGATCGGCACGACGAGCGGCCGCGCGTACTACGTCACCGTCGCGAAGGACCTCGAGCATTACACGGGGCTCCGCGCCGCGCCCTACATCGGCACGGCCTACGGCGAATTCGACGACGAGTGGGAGCTCATCGGCGGCGTCGGCGTCCGCTGGGCGCCCGGTTGGGTCAGCACCCACTCGTGGGACGGCCACAACCTGCACCACATGCTCGACCGCTTCTTCGACACCGGCCGCCGCATCGGCGTCGTCGTCGCCGAGCAGGACGGGAAGTACTACACGGGCGTGAGCGTCGGTATGTCGCTTTGAGCGCTCCAAGAATGACCGTGGGCACCTCCGACTCAGCCGGAGATGCCCACGGCGTCGATCACGCGGCCCAGCCAATGCAAGGCCAGATGAAGCTCGCTCGCTCGATCAATTGAACTGCAGCTCGAGGCCGTCCGAGAAGTTGGACGTCGCGCTGCCGGCGGCCACGTCACGGAACCAGCTCTGGAAGCGCCAGGTCTGGCCCGGCTGCACGACCACGAGGCCGTTCGGCGTCGGGTGTTGGTTCAGGTTGACGAGCAGGGAGATCTCGCCCGTCGTGCCAGAGTTCTTGATCTGGCCGGTCGCGACGTAGCGCCCGATCGCGCCGCCGAGGCACAGGTTGCCTTGGCTGCCGCCCGGGTTCATGGTGAGGCCCGCCGAGAGGCTCGTCAGGAAGAAGCCGAACGAGTTGTTCGGCATGCCCGAGCACTCGAGCGTCAGGTCATTCGACGCGACCGTCGTGCTGCCGGACGCGCTGATGGAGGCCGCCCCGCCGGTCGAGTTGTTCGCCGCCGTGCAGTAGTTCACGCCGAGGCCGGTGTTCGCGAATTCGATGACAAAGCCCGCGGGGTGCTCTTGCTCCGCCGCGTCGTTCCACGTCTCACCGAACTGCGCGGATTGCAGCAGCTCGAGGAAGTCCTCGGCGCCGAAGCCGCCCGTGTTGTTCGGCTCGCCGGGAAGCCACTGCGTGAACGTGAAGGGCTCGCCGCTGATCCACTCCCAGCCGCCGCCGGGCTCGGAGTACGAGGGTGAGCTCGTGTTCTGGAAGCCGCCGACCCAATAGTTGTTCACGCCGCCGAGCGCCGAGAACACAAAGTCGTTCTCCTGCTGGTCGTTCAGCGTGACGAGGCGACCCTGGCGCCCCATGTGGCTCGTCGCGGCCGCCATCTGGCGCGCCTGCGTCCACGTGACACCCGGCATCGAGATCGCCGCGTAGTACGTGCCGTTCACGTTGTTCAACACCGGCGTGCCGTCGTTGACCGTCAGGATCCCGGCGCCCGCCGCGCCACCGTAGCCACCGACTCGGACGAAGTAGCTCTGCCCAGCGAGCGCGTTGATCTACACGCGGCTTTGCAGCCCGCACGAGTCGTCGTTGCACGCGATCGAGGCGAGGTTCGCACAGGTCCCGTCGAACGCCTCGAGCGCGGTGTCGAACGACGTGCCCGTGCACGTGGAGAACGTGACGTTGCCCGTCGTCGTCGCGGTGTAGGTGTACCAGAGGTCGGGGCCGCCAGCGTTGGCGCACGGCCAAAGCTCGGGGCTCAGCGTCGCGAGCGTCGTGTCGAACGCGTACGAGCCTGCGGTGACGACCTGCGCGGTCGAGCACTCATCGTTCTGGGCGAAGGCGGTCAGCGGCAGCGCCGCCATGGCAAAGGTCGAGGCGAGGAATCGCTTCATAGTCAGTCGAGTCGTGTTTGGCGAGGGGTCAGGAGAGTTCGGCGCCGCAGCCGTTGGACCGGCCATTCGGGCGTCACGCCGCCACTGTAATCCCGGCGTCCCCGCTTCGGTGGCGCCCGATTCGGATGTGCTCGTTCTGAGCGCAAGGTCGCCCCGTCCGCAGGCGTCTGGCCGCGGGCCTCCCCCCGTCGTCGCGGGCACGCGGGTTCTGGGGTGCCATCCCGAGCCCCTGCGACTACCCTGCCAGGAGCCTATGTTCGCCATCCTCGTCCTCGCCGGCGCCCAGGCCGCCCCGACCTGGAGCGACGCTGTCCGCCCGCTGCTCGCCGAACGCTGCCTCGCTTGCCACGGCCCCGACGATGAGCATCGCGCTGCCAACCTGCGCTTGGACACGCCCCAGGGGCTCGCGCGCGCCCTCACCCCAGGGGCGCCGGATGAGAGCGAGCTGATCTATCGCGTGGAGGCCGAGGCCGACTTCGATCGGATGCCGCCCGCGGGCCACGGACCCGCGCTGACCGCGGACGAGGTCGCGTTGCTGCGCCGCTGGATCGAAGCGGGCGCCGAATGGGCGCCGCACTGGGCCTATGCGCCGCCGCGCGAGCCCGCGCTGCCGGAGGTCGCTGGATCGGCTTGGGTCCGCGGACCGATCGACCGCTTTGTCCTCGCGCGGCTCGAGGCCGAGGGGCTCGCGCCCTCGCCCGAGGCGTCGCCGCGCGCGTTGCTGCGGCGCGTGCACCTGGACCTGACCGGGCTGCCGCCGACCGAGGATGAGCTCGCCGCGTTCCTGGCCGACTCGCGCCCCGACGCGTACGAGCGCCGCGTCGATGAGCTCTTAGCGTCGGTCCATTTCGCGGAGCGCTTTGCCCGCCATTGGCTGGACCTCGCGCGCTACGCGGACAGCAACGGTTATACGATCGACGGCGGGCGCTCGATCTGGCCGTGGCGCGACTGGGTCGTCGATTCGATCCATCGCGACCAGCCGTTCGATGAGTTCACTATCGAGCAGCTCGCCGGGGACCTCTTGCCTGGCGCGACGCGCGCGCAGCGGCTCGCGACGGGGTTCCAGCGCAACACGCAAACGAACGAGGAGGGCGGCGCGGACGACGAGGAGAACCGCGTCAATGCCGTGCTCGACCGGGTGAGCACTATGGGCGCCGTTTGGCTCGGCGCGACGCTCGGTTGCGCGCAGTGCCACACGCACAAGTTCGACCCGATCACGCACCGCGAGTTCTATCAGCTCTACGCGTTCTTCGATCAGACACGCGACGGCGGCGTCAGCACCGAGCCCAGCATGCTCGTCGCGCGCACGCCCGCAGAGGAGCGAGCGGCGACGGAGTACGAAGCCGAGGCGGCGCGCCTCGACGGCGCCCTCGCGGCTGCGCGCGACGAGAGCGCGCCTGGTTGGGTGACGTGGCAGCCGCCGCGCGCCTGGGCCTCGAACGGCGCGAAGCTGCGCCCCGAGGAGGACGGCGCGTGGACTGCCCTCGGCCAGAACGCGGTCTACAGCACCTATGTGCTGGAAGGGCCGCTCCCCGCGACGGCTGACGGCGTCGCGGCGCTGCGGCTTGAGGCGCTGCCACGCGCCGGGCTCGGCGGCGGCGGGCCGGGGCGCTCTGGCAGCGGCAACTTCGTGTTGCAGGAGGTGCGTGTGTTCACACGCGCGGACGCGGCGTCCGCGTGGGCGCCCGTCGCGCTCGCTGGTGCGCGCGCGGACTTCGAGCAGGACACGCGGGCCGAAGGCGGCGCCGCTTACAGCGCGGCCTCGGTCGTCGCGCCCAAGGGAGCGGCGTCGGGAGCTGCGTCGGGCGCGGGGTGGGCAGTGAAGCCCGAGTTCGGGACGCCGCACGTGCTCGAGCTACGCCTCGCCTCGCCGCTCGCTCCCAGCGCCCAGGTGACTGCGAGGACTCAGGCGAATGGGGGGACTGCGGCGACTGCGGGCGCCGCAGCGGAGCTGCGCGTCGAGCTCGTGCAAGAGTTCGGCGGGCGGCACACGTTGGGCGCGTTCCGTCTCGCGCTTGCCGCGGCGCCTTCCCCGCTCGAGCGCGCGCTCGTGACGGACGCTTGGCGCGCCGCGTGGCGTGACGTTCAGGGCCACGGACGCGCGCGCCCGAGCTTGCCGAGCTCTCTAGTGCTCGAAGAGCGCACGGCGCCGCGGGTCACTCGCCGCTTCAACCGCGGCTCGTTCCTCGACCCGCTCGAGGTCGTTCAGCCGGGCTTTCCGCTCGCCCTCGATCACTTCAGCGGCGCGGCGGGGGAGACTGCGGACCGCCAAGCGGCGGGGACCGCGCCGCTCAACCGCCTCGACCTCGCGCGTTGGCTCGTCGACCCGCGCAACGCGCTCGTCCAGCGCGTCGAGGTCAACCGCACGTGGCAGCACCTCTTCGGCCGCGGGCTCGTCGCGACCGAGAACGACTTCGGGCTGCGCGGCGCGCGCCCGACACACCCCGCGCTGCTCGATTGGCTGGCGCAGGACTTTGTCGCGCACGGCTTCTCGCGCAAGCACCTCGTGCGCACGATCGTGACCTCGGCGACCTACCGACAAGCGGTGACGTTCGACCCGGCGCTGCTCGAGCGCGACCCTTCGAACGAGCTGCTCGCGCGCCAGCGGCTGCTGCGGCTCGAGGGCGAGGTCCTGCGCGACTCGATGCTCGTCGCGAGCGGCCTGTTGGACGCCACCGTCGGCGGCCCGCCCGTGCAGCCGCCGCAGCCCGACGGCGTCTTTGCGTTCACGCAGAGCGCGAAGAAGTGGGAGCCCAGCGCAGGCTCCGCGCGCTTTCGGCGCTCGCTGTACACGCGCATCTGGCGCACCGCGCCGTTCCCGTTCTATGCGACGTTCGACGCGCCGGCGGCGAACGCGACGTGCACGCGGCGCGAGCGCTCGACGTCGCCGCTGCAGGCGCTGGCGCTCGCCAATGACCCGATGGCGCTCGAGCCTCGCGGCGGCCCTCGGCGAGCGCATGCAGGGGCTGTGGTCGCTCGACGACCGCGGCAAGATCGCGCGCGCCTATGAGTGGTGCTTCGCGCGCGCGCCGCGGCCGGACGAGGTCGATCGCCTCGTCGCGCTGCACGAGGCCATCGCAGACGAAGAGGGCGGCGCCGCGGGCTGGGCGGCGGTCGCGCGTGTGTTGTTCAACTTGCAGGAGTTTCGCTTTCGACCATGAATGGACCGCATCGAGCAGACGCTGGCTCCGGCGGCGCGCGCCTCCTGCGGCGCGAGTTCCTGCGCGCGGGCGCGGGGCTCGGCGCGCTCGCGCTCGGAGATCTGTTGGCGCGTGACGCGCGCGCGGCGCGCGCAGCGGCGGAGCCTCCGCCGTGGGCGCTGCCGACCGTGAAGGCGAAGCGCGTCATTTGGCTCTTCATGGCGGGCGCGCCGAGCCAGTTCGAGCTGTTCGAGCCCAAGGAGACGCTGCAGCGCCTCGATGGCCAGGTCTTGCCGCCGAGCCTCGCGGCCGGGAAGCGTTTCGCGTTCATCGATGGGACCTCTGCGAAGCTGCTGGGCACCCGGCGCAAGTTCGCGCAGCACGGCGCGTGCGGCGCGCCGGTCAGCGAGCTCTTGCCGCACACCGCGCGCATCGTCGACAAGCTGACGTTCCTGCGCGGCGTGCGCGGCAAAGAGATCAACCACGGCCCTGCGAAGACGTTCATCAATACTGGGTTCGGGCCTGGCGGGCGGCCTGCGTTCGGCGCGTGGTCGCTCTACGGCCTCGGGAGCGACGCGCAAGACCTGCCCGGCTTCGTCGTGCTGCGCTCGGGCAACCGCGGGCCGCGCGGCGGCGCGCAGTTGTGGGGGAACGGCTTCTTGCCGACGCAGTTCGCGGGCACGCCGCTGCGCCCGTCGGGGGCGCCGGTGCTTGACCTCGATACGCCGCCGGGCGTGACAGAGGCGGGGCAGCGCGCGTTCTTCGACGCGGTGCGCGACCTCGACCGGCTCGGCGGCGCCGAGGGCGACCCGGAGCTCGAGGCGCGCATCGGCGCGTACGAGCTGGCGCACCGCATGCAGTCGAGCGCGCCGGACCTCGTCGACCTCTCGAGCGAGACCGCCGAGACGCGCGCGCTGTACGGGCTCGCGGACGACGCGCCCTCGTTCGGGCGCAACTGCTTGCTCGCGCGACGCCTCGTCGAGCGCGGCGTGCGCTTCGTGCAGCTCTATCACACGGATTGGGACCACCACGGCGACCCGGGCAATCACTTGGGTGAGCCGCTCGAGAAGCGCTGTAAGGAGGTCGACCAGGCCGCGGCGGCGCTCGTCGTGGACCTCGAGCGGCGCGGCCTCTTGGAGGACACCCTCGTCATCTTCGCGGGCGAGTTCGGCCGTACGCCGCTCGGTGAGGTGCGCGACTTCATCGGGCGCGACCACCACATCGAGGCGTTCACGCTGTGGCTCGCTGGCGGCGGCGTGAAGCCGGGGTTCTCGTACGGCGAGACCGACGAGATCGGGTTCGCGCCGGTGGCGGGCGCGATGGACGTGCACGACCTGCACGCGACGTTGCTGCACCTCATGGGGGTCGACCACGAGCGCTTGACGTTCCGTTTCCAGGGCCGGGACTACCGCCTGACGGACGTCCACGGCCGCGTGATTCGGGACTTCCTGGCCTAGGAGCTGCGCCACAGAACGCGATTCGCATCGCGGCGCTCCCGCGCGCCGGAGCCGCGTTGCAGCGAGGATCCAAATAGCATCAAGCTATGAGGAACTTGCTGCGCCTTGCTCCAACGCACGGGAGCACCACGCTGCGAACCGCGTTCTGCGGCGCAGACTCCTTGCGTTGGCCGCGGCGTGAAGGGGCGCAGCACGACGGCGTGAGAGAGGAACGCGCCCTCGCGCTGGATTCACGCGGCGCGAGACGCTTGGATAGCGCCATGCAGCGGCAACCGCTCGTTTCACTCGCTGCGACGGTCTTGGCCGTCGCGCTCACGGGATGCTTGGGCTTGCGCACGCAAGCGGCGGCGCCGTCGACGTCGAGCGCGGCGCACGGCGTCGTGCAGCGCCGCGACGGGACCTCGGAGGTCGTGGGGCACGGCGGCAAGACCGCCCGAGAGGCCTTCGACGACGCGATGCGGCGCGCGAGTCGCTACGCGGACAGTGAGGGCATGAAGTTGCTGCCGCTGCGCTTCGACCCGTCGAGCGGGATCGACCCCTTCGGCCAGCCCGAGTACACGTGTGGCTTGACCTTCCGCCTCGAGCCCAAGCCGGCGCCCCCTGCCGCGCTCGTCGTGGACCCGGCTTTCTCTGCGTTCGAGCACCGCATGCGCTTGCTCGTCGATTCGGGCGTGCTGACGATCGAGGAGTACGATCGTCTGATCGCGAGCCACCCGAACCGCTCCGTCGAGGCCTCGGCCGAGCGCTGACCGGGAGACCCGGTGCGCAAGAGAATCTCCAGGGTTAGGATGCCGCGATGGCCAAGTCGCAGATGAAGTCGAGGGCGAACACAACGGCGAAGTCGACGTCAAGGTCGACGTCAAAGTCGAGGCCGGCGGCGCCGCGTCCGACCGAGCTGTTCCCGGAGTGCAAGCCTTACCGCACGGGCAAGCTGAAGGTCTCCGAGCTGCACACGCTCTATTACGAGGAGTGCGGGAATCCCGAGGGCAAGCCGCTCGTGTTCTTGCACGGCGGCCCAGGCGGCGGGATCGACGCGCTGTATCGGCGCTACTTCGACCCGCAGAAGTGGCGCATCGTGCTGTTCGACCAGCGCGGCTGCGGCAAGAGCACGCCGCACGCGGAGCTGCGCGAGAACACGACCTGGGACCTCGTCGCGGACATCGAGCGCCTGCGCGAGCACCTCGGGATCGAGCGTTGGGTGGTCTTTGGCGGTAGCTGGGGCAGCACGTTGAGCCTGGCGTACTCTCAGACGCACCCGAAGCGCTGCACGGCGCTTGTCCTGCGGGGGATCTTCCTCTTGCGGCGCAGCGAGCTGGAGTGGTTCTACCAGGAGGGCGCGAGCCACCTCTTCCCTGACGCGTACGAGGAGTACGTCGCGCCGATCCCGCCGCGCGAGCGCGGGGACATGATCGGCGCTTACTACAAGCGCTTGACGAGCCGCGACAAGGACGTGCGGCTGCGCGCGGCGCGGGCGTGGTCGATTTGGGAGGGCACGACGAGCAAGCTGCGTACGGACCCGAAGGCGATCAAGCGCTTTGGCGGCGGCAAGTTCGCGGACGCGTTCGCGCGCATCGAGGCGCACTACTTCGTCAATCGCGGCTTCTTCGAGCACGACGACCAGCTGCTGCGCGGCGTGAAGCGCATCCGCGACATCCCGACCGTGATCGTGCAGGGCCGCTACGACGTGGTGTGCCCGATGCGCTCCGCCTGGGACCTGCACCGGGCGTGGCCCGAGGCGCGCCTCGTCGTCGTGGACGACGCGGGGCACTCGATGACGGAGCCCGGAATCCAGAGCGCGCTCATCGCGGAGGCCGACGCGATGGCGGACCTGTGAATGGGGGAGCCGGGGGCGTGCGCAGCGGAGTCGGCGCTGAAGGAGCCCTTCACCGCCGACGCGCCCATCGGCGACGTGGGCGGGGTCCGTTCCCGTGCCTGCCGGCGGAGCGCAGCGGGTCAGCGTGGCGCCGGGGCCAGGCTGCCGCTCGCTGGGGAGCGGCGGGAATTCCTAGATCGCTGTAGAACGTGCGCCCCCCCGTTCGTCGTGTGATCGTCCGACAGCGCCCGCGAGGGGCCCTGTCACCGTCGCTCCCTTTCCGTGTCCCCATCAGGGACCCGAGTTTGCCATGACCAAGTTCGTCCTCATCCTGCGCTCTGACATCACCCAGGACTACAGCGCCATCCCACCCGAGCAGTTCGGCGAGATCCTGGCTGCGTACGGCGCATGGGGCGCGAAGCTCGAAGCCGAAGGCCGCCTCGAGCTCGGGCACAAGTTGACGGACGAAGGCGGCCGTGTGCTGCAGCCTGAGTCGGGCGGCAAGCGCGTGACGTCGAAGGACGGCCCGTACGTCGAGACCAAAGAGGTCGTCGGCGGGCTCTATGTGATCGAGGCCGACGACTACGACCACGCCGTGCGCCTCTGCGAGGGTCACCCGAACTTTCGCTTCGGCTCGATTGAGATCCGGCAGGTCGATGTCTTGGGTGGCCCCGAGGGCTGACGGCGAGTGGCGTCTCGCTCAGGAGTCGATCCCGCGCCCCGTTCGGGCGGCGCTCCGAGCTTTGGCGAGGCCGTCGAGCAGGTCGCTCGGCGGCGCTATGCCGCGATGGTCGCACGGCTCGTGCGCGCGCTGGGCCCAGCGCAGCTCGAGCTCGCGGAGGACGTCGTGCAGGAGGCCTTTGTGCGCGCGCTCAGGGCCTGGCCCGCGTCGGGCATGCCCGATGAGCCGGAGCGGTGGCTCTACCGCGTCGCGAAGAACTTGGCCCTCGACGGCCTGCGCAGGCGTTCGCTCGGGCCACGGATCGAGTCCGAGCTCGGTGAGTGGGCGCTGGCGCGCGGCGAGTCGGAAGGTCCGGCGGCGCCCGCAGGGGAGGCCCTCGACGATACGCTCCGGATGATGTTCCTCTGCGCGCACCCGAGCCTCCCGCCGGAGTCGCGCAGCGCGCTCGTTTTGAAGTCGGTCTGTGGCTTCGGCAACGCGGAGATCGCGGCGGCGTTGCTCGCCAAGGAGGCGACGATCGCGCAACGACTCACGCGCGCGAAGGCGCGCCTGGTCGAGGAGCACGCGTCGTTCGAGCTGCCGCCTCCGGCGCGCCTGATCGAGCGGCTCGACGTCGTGCTCGAGTCGCTGTACCTCCTTTTCAATGAAGGCTATCGCGCGCACCGCGGCGAGCAGCTCGTGCGCGTTGACCTCGTCTACGAGGCCGCGCGCCTGACGCGGCTGCTCACCGAGCACCCGCACACTGACCAACCTGCGACGCACGCGTTGCTCGCGCTGGTGTTCCTCACCGGCGCCCGCGTCCCGGCGCGCACCAACGCGCTCGGCGAGCTGCTGACGCTCGCTGAGCAGGACAGGACCTTGTGGGAGCGGTCGTGGCTCTCGGCAGGGATGACGCACTTTCGTCGCGCTGCCGCCGGCGAGCGCGTGACGGCATACCACATTGAGGCCGCCATAGCGTCGCTGCACGCGTGCGCGCCGACCTATGAGGCCACGAATTGGGGCGCGATCCTCCGCGAGTACGATCGCTTGCTCGCGCTCCGCGACGACCCGATCGTGCGCTTGAATCGCGCTGTGGCGCTGGCGAAGGTGTACGGCGCTGCGCGCGGCCTCGCGGAGCTGGACGCGCTCGGTGACGAAGGTCCGTTGGCGGGATATCAGCTGCGCTTGGCGACACGCGCGCACCTCCTCTGGGACCTTGGCGCGCACGCTGACGCGACACGCGCGTTGGAGGCGGCCTTACTGTTGCCCTGCACCGAGCCAGAGCGGCGCTTGCTCGAACGACGGCTCACGGATTGCCGCCGCCAGTCGCCGCCGGCGCCCTGGTGAAGCGCTCGGTGACCGTCCCGACGGCGCGCGGAGCGCACGTGTTGGTCCCGTACATGCCCGGTGTCCACTGGACTGGGCGGGGTCAAACTTGCCAGGGGTGGCGTTGCGGACTTGGCCTCTAAGAGTCAGTGGCGCGCACCCCCGCTCTCTCGGTTGGCGGGACGGGACCAGCGGCCGCACGCCGGGGCCCCGAAGTGCGCTAGCGTACCGCGGCGCCGCCGCACGCAGATGTTGGCTCGGGAGCGAAGCGCCACGGACGATGCCCGACACCAGCGTGCGGCGTGGAGGTCCGTTGGGCCACAAGATCCGTGCGGCGTGACACGGGCGCTCCATGCGGCGCGCGACTTCGGCGCGTTGCTCGCTGCGGACCACGAGCGCAGCGCCGAGCGTCGCGGTGTCGCGAGGACGGATTCTGGGAATCCGCGTGAGCCACGTTCGGCGCGGGCGCCTTAGGGGGCGCCGGTCACCTGCCTGACAGGACTCGCGTCCGCGAGCCCGGCCACGATCGGCCCATTCACCGAAGAGGAACCACCTTCCATGACATCCCACTTTTCACCGCACCGTCCCCGTCAAGCGAGTGCGACCTCCTCGCTCGCCGCGTTCTTTCTCGCCGCGCTGTCAATCGGCGCGGCTCCCGCTGTAGCGCAAGGATCGGGTTCGGGGGGAAACGGCAACCATCTCCACATTACTGCGGTGACAGTGGACACGACGCGTGGTACGGGGCTCTGGTCGATCGCGATCGAAGGTGAGCGATTTGACCAGAACGGAACGCTCCGGGTCTCTCTGGCCGACTTCCCCGCGCTTCAGATCTTGGGTACGCCGACCGCAGCCCGAATCGAGGCCTGGTTGCCCACGACGGTCGCGCCGGGCGATTACTTGCTCACCGTCTCACGCGGCTCCGGCGAATCGAAGAACGACGACTACGACCTGACGATCGGGGCGGTCGGCGATACCGGACCACAGGGCGCGCAAGGCGTGCAGGGCGTGCAGGGCGTGCAGGGCGACGCCGGGCCGCAAGGCGCGCAGGGCGAGACCGGGCCGCAGGGCGCGCAGGGAGAAACCGGGCCGCAGGGCGCACAGGGAGAAACCGGGCCGCAGGGCGCACAGGGAGAAACCGGGCCGCAGGGCGCACAAGGAGAAACCGGGCCGCAGGGCGCACAGGGCGAGGCCGGGCCGCAAGGCGCGCAGGGCGAGACCGGGCCGCAAGGCGCACAGGGCGAAGCCGGGCCGCAGGGCACGCAGGGCGAGGCCGGGCCGCAGGGCACGCAGGGCGAGGCCGGGCCGCAGGGCACGCAGGGCGAAGCCGGGCCGCAGGGCGCGCAGGGCGAGACCGGGCCGCAGGGCGCGCAGGGCGAGACCGGGCCGCAAGGCGCGCAGGGCGAGACCGGGCCGCAGGGCGCGCAAGGCGCGCAAGGCGCGCAGGGAGGAACCGGGCCGCAGGGAGGAACCGGGCCGCAGGGCGCGCAAGGCGCGCAAGGCGCGCAGGGAGGAACCGGGCCGCAGGGCGCGCAGGGCGAGACCGGGCCGCAGGGTATTCAGGGCGCCGCTGCGCCGATCGATCAGATCAGGGACGTAAACGTTCGCGCCGACGCGCGGATTCAGGGCACCAAGATCGCCACTGCCTTCGGCTTCCAGACCACCGCGTCTGGCCCCCAGTCGACGAGCTTGGGCTATGGGACGGTCGCCAGCAACGGTCAGGCGACAGCGATGGGGTACCAGACCACGGCGCAGGGCCAGCAGAGCACGACAATGGGAGCGTCGACCCGGGCCATAGGCGACCGCAGCCTGGCTCTCGGACTGCAGACGATCGCCAATGCCTCCGACTCGCTGGTGATCGGCCGCTATAACGCCAGTCCAAGCGGATCTTCGTCGTCTTGGAACCCGCTCGATTCCGTTTTCGAGATCGGTATCGGGGCCAACACGCTTGAACGCTACAACGCCATGACCGTTCTCAAGAACGGCTACACCGGCCTCGGACCCCAAGCGCCGTCGACCAAGCTCCACTTGCAAGGCGACGCAAGCGTCGCACAGGGTGCAGCTGCCATTCGGATCGACGAATACGGGAGCAACAACAGCCGCAACTGGCTGATTGCAAACGGGTCGGGAGCGTACGGGGACCTCGAGTTCCATGCGAGCGCCGTCAAAGATGGAAACCCGCTGTCCGGAGTCCGCGCTATGACGATGAGTCCGCGCGGGGACGTCGAGATCACTCGCAATCTCTCGGTCGGCGGAACGTTCAATTGGCTTTCGGATCGGCGCCTGAAGAAGAACGTCGCGCCGCTTGAGGGCGCGCTCGAACAGGTGCTGGCGCTGCGCGGAGTTTCCTACGACTGGGACCGCGAGATCCGCCCCAACGCGCCGACGCGGCGTGAGATCGGCTTCATCGCCCAAGAGGTCCAGGAAGTCGTTCCGGAGCTCGTGAGCGAGCGCAGCAACGGCTATCTCGCCGTCAACTACGTCGGCGCCGTCCCGATCCTTGTCGAGGCGATCCAGACCCAGGAGGAGCGCCTCCTAGCGCTCGAAGCTGCCAACGCGGCCCTCGAGGAGCGCGCCGTCTCGGCAGAGGCTCGCGAGGGCCGTTTGCTCGACCGCCTCGCCGCAATCGAGCAGGTCGTAGAGTCGCTCCAGCAGCGCTGATCTGCGACGTACCCCACCTGGGGCCCGGCTCCCGCTCCTGAGGATTGGGAACCGGGTCCCAAGTCAGAGATAGTTCGGCGTCGCGTAGCCAGGGGGCGGCCCTGGTTGAGCTAGATGAGTGGAGTGACGCACTCTCCGCGGCGGTCGTCGAATTCGTGTGCGGCACGGGCTTCGCGACGCACGCCTCTTCGGCTCCCCGAGCCTCCAGCGCGGCCGCGCGCTCTTCGACACGTGCGAGGCGGACGGCGTGCGGGAGGAGGTGCTTGAGCGCCGCGACTTCAGCTTCGAGAGCGCGTCGCCTCGCGTGCGTCGCGCTGGCGATGTCGGCCTTCGCCGCGAACTTGCTCCTGTGCCGCCGCGCGCTCACGGGCAGGTTCCCTGACCCGGTCACGCTCACCGGCCTCCGCCTCGTGGCGGGCGCGCTCTTCTTGGCGAAGCTCGTCGCCGCGCGGCGCAGTAGCTCCGGCGAGGCGCGGCCCAGTTGGCGTGCAGTGCTCGCCATGTGGGCCAACGCGGCGGCATGCTCCGAGGCCTACTTCGGGCGCACCGTCGGCACTGGCGCCTTGTCCCTCTGCGGCGCTGTGCAGCTCACGATGATTGCTACCGGCCTCGCTGGCGGCGAGCGCTTCGCTCCCAGCGCGCACTCGGGGCCGCGGTGACCGCTGCGGGGCTGGTCCACCTGTTGCTGCCCGGCGTGACCAGCCCGTCCGCGGGCAGCGCTGCGTTGATGCTCGCTGCGGGCGTCGCTTGGGGCGCCTACTCGCTCCTCGTCCGACGCACCCGCGACCCGCTCGGGCGGAGGGCGGGCCGCTTCGCACGGGCAGCGTCGCGCTCACCCTTCGCACACCGACGCCTCGCCGCTGAATACGGACGTACGGTGCCAGGCACCGTACATCCGGGTTCAGCGGTAAGTGAAGCGGGCCGTTGCGACGCAGTCGTGGTCGGCGACGACACGGACCCAGTAGGCTGCGAAGGAGGGCGGGAAGGCGTACATGAACGGACTGCCGGGGGGCGCGTCGCAGGTGGTCAGCGCGTACCACGCGCCCGTGCCCGTGATGTCGACCTCGAGGGTGAAGCGGACGGTCTCCGGACGGTCGTGGGTGAAGGTCACCGCCTTCTCGTCGTAGCCCGTCATGAGGTACGGGTCCGAGGGCTCACCCGCGCGAACGAGGGTAGCCGCCCAGGGCCCGCCGATGCCGCGGGGCTTGCCGAGCGTCCACAGGTCGTCGACCGCGCCCAGCCACACTGCGCAGCGGCCGTCGGCCGAGCGGATCACGCGCGGGTCGCCGTCCGCCGCCTCGCGGAGCCCCGTCAGCGCGAGCAGCCCGCGCCAGGAGCAGTAGTCCTGCACGAAGAGCGGGTGCGTCGCGATCGGCCGCACCTTCGCGAAGCCGCCGGCGTTGCGCGCGGGGAGCTCGAAGAACGTGCCGGCGCACTGGAAGAGGTCGCGCTCGGTAACGACCTCGCGTGACGCACGCTGCAGGTCGACGAGGTCCGGCTGCGCGAAGTAGGCCTCGTTCCCGACGGGCACGCGCCAGCGGCGGCCGTCGTCGTCGACGTAGAGGGCCGACGCGGCGTCGACGGTGACGACGCCGCGAGGGAGCGCGACGTGCTCGGCCATCCATGTCGCTCCTGCGTCGGGGCCGGGCGCGTCGACGTGGACGAGTGAGAGGTTGGGTCGCAGCTCGTAGTACCCGGTCGGAGCGCTCGCGCGGTCCGCCACGCGCGTCGCGAGGACCTGCAGGCCGCGCGCGCGGTCGCCGGCCCGCAGGAGGCCGCCGAGCGCCGGCCCGCCGAGCGGCGCGAGGGAGGCGAAGCGGCTCGACACCGCTGCGGTCCGCGGGTCGGATTGGCGCAGCTCGAACCACACGGTGACCCGCGCGTCGCGCGACGCCGAGACAGTGACCCAGTCCGCGTCCGACGCGGAACCGAGGTCCAGAGCGTCGCGCAGCGGCGTCAACGCCCGGAAGACGTAGCGTTCGACCTCGACCGACTCGGGCTCTGCGACCTCGATCTCCGTGAACTCGAAGCGGTCGGAATCAGTGTCCCCTTGCGCGTGGCGGATCGTGAACGTGACCGGGCCGTCCGCGTCGTGGGCGAGGTGCACTCCCACGACGTCGTACCCGCCGACGAGGAAAGGATCGGAGGGGGCGCCTGCGGTGACCTCCTCGTCGACGAAGACTCCGCCGTGCCCGAGCGCCGGGCCGAGGTGCGAGAGTTCGCCCGGCGAGAGGAACCACAGGTTCGACTGCGACTCGGCGGGCCCAGCGAGCGCGCCCTTCGCGCGGCGTTGGTTCAGGAACTCAGAGCGCGCGGCGTCGTCCTTGCCGAAGACGACGAAGCGCCCGTGCTTGCAGAAGTCGCCGACGACGGCGAGGTAGGCCGAGCGCGGGCGGACGCCTGCCGTCGTGTCGAGACCGAAGCGGCGCGGGAAGGACCACAGCGCGCCATGCATCGTCATGAGCAGCGCGTCCTCGCCGATGTCGCGGATGCGCGGCCACTCGGTGTTCCAGCCGTGCGCGCCGTCGTAGGCGTGCGAGGGCTTCGGGAGGCGGTGCCGATGCCACGCGCCGTCCTTGGCCGAGCGCGACATGAGCAGCAGCGAGCGGTGGTCCCAGCCGACGCTCCACAGCGGATCGCCCTCGGCGCCGCCGTGGATGCCGCCAGGGCCGGTGACCTCCGTGAATTGGTTGCGTTGGACGACCGTGAACGGGCCCTCGCCGCGCCACTCGGCGAGCACGCCCGAGGGGGTGTCTGGCCGCGTGAGCGCGCGCTCGCCGTACTCGCCGTTGTTCGAGTACACGACGACGCCCTGGCCCGAGTAAAGGCCCTTGCCGTGGTACCCCGGCAGGTCGGCGCGAGGCGCGGCGCCATCGAACTGGGTGTCGGTGAAGAGCGTCGTCACTGCGAGCGTGTCGACGTCGACCTCGTAGAGGCCCTCCTCCATCGTCGCGTAGTAGAGCTTGTGCGCGGGCTCGGTAAGGTGCCGCGCGTTGCCCGTCGGCCGGCCCGGCATGCGCTCGTAGGGAATGACGCGCACGCGCCCTTCGGCGTCGATCGCGTAGGGCCCGATGAAGAGCTGCTGCGATTCGGCGTGCACCATGCGGTTCGCCGGCGTCCCGCCGATGCTCGCGCGCGCTGCGTAGAGGTCGCCCGCCGCGTCCATCGCGTACAGCCGGTCGTCGGACCCGCGCGGCGCGTGCGGCGCGTAGGTGACCCACCAGAGCTTCCCGGCCCAGGGCACCAGCGCGCCGGTCCCGCACTCGTTGCTGCCGTTGAACGACGCGAGGTGGGGGAAGACGCCGCTGAACCCGCGCCCGGCGCGCGCGATGAGCTCGAGCGCGTCCTCCGCCTGCGGACTGGCGTAGGCGGGCGCTGTGGCGGCCGGCGCGGCGCCCTGCGCCGCAAGCAAGCACCAGGGCAAGGTGAGCGAGAGCCGTGACATGGGCGGGGACACTTGTACCCGAGTCGCGTGCGAGCGGCGGGGCGCGCAGGAGTCCGGGTCTTCGCTGCTGGGCTTCGGCGTGGATCGGGCATCGGAGGGGCGAGTCATCTCGCTGAGCCGAAGACGCCCGTTTCCTGGTTAGCGTCGACCGGGAGTGTAGACGATCATGCCACATCCTTCGTGGCACGCAGGTCCTGACCTTCGAGGGCCGCGATGAGCGTGCGCAACTGCTTGTAGCCGTTGACTCGACGGAGTTGTGACTGCGCTGTGACGTGACCTGTGCTGGCTTAACACAACGCCATCGCGCTGTCCCGCCAACGTTGCACGCGCCACGAGGAATGGCGCGCGGTGTCGAGCGCCTCTTCGAGGTTCTCGGCGGCCGACGAGCTGATCGTCCTCAGCCACGCCAGCACACGCCCCAGCACTACCTTCGCGCGCTCGGACGCGCCATCGAGCACGCCCAGCATGTGCTTCGTGCCCACTGTGGGCAGCCCCGTGGCGACGATGCAGGTCGTTTCGCCGGAGCCGACGCCATCGATGCCCATTCTCGTTGAACGCGTCGCGGCTGACGATCGCTACGGACGCTGGGCAGCAGCGCATCGAGACCGCTGCAACGGTAGCGCGTAAGCCAGGACTCGACCGTCCTGGCAGAGACGCGCACCTCGCGGCCATGCGGCGCGCACCATGAGCTCTTGGCCTTCGCCTTGACATCGAGCGCGACGCAGAGGTCGCTGCCCCTTTGTGTCAGCGTAGTGGTCACCCCTCGGAGTCGCACGGCGGCAAGGGGACCCAGGTCAGCGCGAACCGCTGAGCTGGGCTTGCCGCCCGCCCCATCCGAATCGGTGCGTCGTTTCCTCTGTGCGATGTCGAACATCCTGGCGCCGATCGCGCCGATCGGGGTGTCCAATCTGGCCGTGCAGGGTGATGCGCCGCATGTCCGCAGGGTCGCGCGGTCGGGCTCCGGTCCAAGCCTGGCCCCACCCCCGCGTCGCGAGGTCGGACGTAACGCTGCCGAGGCCCATCGCGGGGCCACTCGCGGGAATCTGGCGAATCGGTGACGGAACCGGCCCGACCTACCGCCCACATGAGTGGGCGCGCCGCTCAGGCCACGCGGTGGACGCTCCTGCCTCCGATCCTCCCTTCGTGCCCATGCTCGCAGCCCTCCTCTGCCTCGCCCCGGCTCTGCCGCAGACGGACTTCGCACCTCCCCGTGACCTGGTCCTGCCGGTGCAGAATTACCGCACCGTGCGCGCCGCCGACCTCGACGGCGACGGGGACCTGGATCTGGCGGTCTCCGGTGATGGCAAGGAGGGGGTCCGTTGGCACGAGAACCTTGGCGGGGGGGCCTTCGACACCGGCCGCTCCGTCTCCTGCGAGGGTGTCGACGTGTACGGATTGGACGTCGGCGACCTGGACGGTGACGGGGATCAGGACATCGTCTACGGCGCCTGGCGCGATGACGTCGTCGGGTGGACGCCGAACCTGGGGCAGGGCGAGTTCGGCTCCGCCATCCCGCTCGTCGGCGGCGCGGCCAATAGCCGTCACGTACGTGTCCTCGACGTCGACTCCGACGGAGACCTCGACATCCTCGCGTGCAAGCACAATTCGCCTGACGTCGTCTGGTTCGCGAACGCCGGCGGCGGCTCCTTCGCGCCCGCCGCAGTCCTCGCGACCGGACTCACGAGCACCATCTACTTCACGATCGCCGACATGGACGGCGACGGGGACCTCGACCTCGTCGCCGCGGACAACGTCGACGACTCGGTCGTGCTCCTGGAGCGCTCGCCGGGCGGTTTCCTCCCGCCACAGGTCGTGGCCAGCGGGCTGGATGACGTCCGCCGCCTGGAGTGCGCGGACTTCGACGGGGACGGACTCCTGGACGTCGTCGCGGTGACCTACGGAGGGCGCACGATCTACACGATCCGGGCCCTGGGTGCCGGCAACTGGGCGCCGCCGGTCGTCGTCCAAGGGGGTATCGACCGGCTCCTCTTCGCTCGCCCGGTGGACGTGGACGGCGACGGTGACGTCGATCTGATCTCCGGCTCGGATAGGTCGGGCGTGCGACTCCACCGGAACACCGGCAGCGGTACGTTTGCGGTGGGCACGTCCATCGCAGCGGTGATGGACAACGCCTCCAACATCGACATCGCGGACCTCGACAGCGACGGGCACGACGACGTCGCGCTGACCGGGATGGGTGACGGAATGGTCGCCGTCTCGAGGGGCGATGGGACGGGCGGCTTCGCATACGGCACGGCGCTCAACCTGTTCGGGTTCGTCAGCAGGCTCCAATTCGCGTCCGACCTCGACGGCGACGGTGACCCCGAACTCGTCGTCGCCGGCTACGGTGGCGACGACCCCGCAACGGGGAACCGAGGGCTCATCGTCGTCTGCCCCAACGGACCCTCTGGGCTGCAGGCGCCCCACTTCGTCGTTCGGCATGCGCCCTCCATCGATGTGAAGCCGCTGATCGTCGACGTCGATAGTGATGGAGCTCCGGACATCGTTGTGCTGGACAGCGACAACGGCACGAACACGGTCTCCTGGGCGCGCAATCTCGGCGGCCTCGCCTTCGACGCGCCGCGCTTGGTGGCCTCTGCGCCCCTGAGCGGCGGGCCCTTCATGCGCATGGTCGCCGGTGACGTCGATGGCGACGGCGATACGGACCTGCTCAGCGGCTGGAGGACTGCGAATGGCTGGCGCTCCAATCTCGGCGGTGCAACCGGGTTCGGGCCATTGCAGCCGTTACCACTGGTCCTCGGAACCCAGACCGAGGCGTACGACCTGAGCGACCTGGACGGAGACGGCGACCTCGACATCGTGCGAAGCGTGCAGAAGTTGAATGCACAGGGGGTCACGGGGGCCGTATTGAACGAGAACCTGGGCGGCGGGACGTTCGCGCCCTCGGTCCTGCTCTGGACGGCGACGGACGCCGCCGAGTACGAGTCCGCGGACCTGGACGGCGACGGCGACTTGGACTTCTACTCGAGGGTCGAACGAGGGGCCGTGCTGCGCTGGAGAGAGCAGGTCAACTTGCACCAATGGGTCACCCACGACCTGGGGCCGACGCCGGGTGGGTCGCGGAACGTGTCCTTGGACATGGACGGGGACGGAGACCTCGACCTCATCGCCTCCGAATACGCTACGGAGGACGCACTTCCGTTCGAGAACGTGGGCGGAGGAGTCTTCGTGCCTGCGCCTCCCTTTCCTCGTTTGGATGCCTTGCTTTCCTTGGCGAGCGACCTCGATGGAGACGGTGACTTGGACCTCCTCTCCTACCGTGGGTTCGGCGTCGGCTTCACCGAGAACCTTCACATCGCAGCCGCCATCGGGACACGGGACTGCGACCCACCGCTGCCGAACAGCACCGGGCTACCGGGACGGCTCGATGCCGAGGGCTCGCGTGGCGTGTCCGCGAACCGACTCCGCCTGACCGCAACTGACTTGCCGCCCCAGGCCCTCACGCTGTTCCTCGCGAGCCGTATCCAGGCCTTCGTCGTGCAGCCGGGCGGCAGCCAGGGCCAGCTCTGCCTCGGCGGCGCGATCGGGCGGGGCGTGGGCGGGATCGTGACCTCCGGCACCGGCACGGTGTCGGTCAACGTCGACCTTGCGGCGGTGCCACAACCCATGGGGGCGGTCGCCGTGCTCCCGGGCTCCACGTGGCGTTTCCAGTGCTGGCACCGCGACGCGGTCGGGGGGACCGCCACATCGAACTTCACGAACAGCGTGGCCGTTCGGTTCGACTGATCGGGGCGGATGCCCCCCTGCCAGGGGGGGCGGGCGCCGGGTCCGCTGCCGTCTCTCCCGCCGCTTCGGTCCACCGACTTCCGCGCCTGAGTTCGCCGGGGCGGACGCGACGAGGACCTCGCTGAAGTCGCCTGTGGAGGTGCCCTTGATGAGGTCGAGCCACGGAACCAGCGACTCGACACTCTTTGTCCTCCGCCCGAGGGCGTGTTCGTTTCGCTCCTGTGAGTCCCGGAACGTTTGGCCGGGGGCGTGTTCGGAACGTCTGGCGTCCGAGGAGAGGACGGGCGCTCGAAAGAAGGTGTTCCGGACCCCGAGGTTCGCTGGTGGGGCTTGGTGTGCCTCGTCTTCACGCGCGTCAGACTCGTCCGGTGCGGAACGCGGTCGATGCGCCGCGATGCCTAGCACGTGAGAGCATGCGCTCAGCGCAGTTGTGGGGGACAGCGCTACATTCGGGCGGAACCAGCGCTCGGGCGATGCAACAATCCCAGGCCGCTCCTTGCGAGCTGCGAGAGGCGGGCGAGGCTTCGAGAGGGTCCGGGCCCGAATGGCTCCGGGGGGAGGTACGCATAGCTGCGGGTGTAGTGCCGCCCGGCCTCCAACTTGACCGCGACGGGGAGCAGCGCGCGGTTGCCTTCGCGCCGGAACCCCGCGCCCCGCGCGCCGGTCGCGCGGGCCAGGAGCGCGTCGCGCAGCGTGCTCTTGAAGAGGATCGCGAGGGCGAGGCGCTGGCGCCGCAGCGCGCGGACGAGGAGGCGCATCGGTGTCGGGGGAACGTCGCCCGCCCATGCGACTGGCCCGGGTCGCGGGCGCGAGCGCGCCGGCCTGCGTGACGGCCTCGGTCGGGCGGGGTCCCACCTTCCAGCTCGGCGCTACGCTGAAGAGGCGCGGCGACTGCCGTTGCCCCGGGGCCTCGACCCGCGCTTGCCATGCCCCATCGACACGCTCGAACCGTCTGCCGGTCGCTTCAGACCCGCGCCCTGGCGCTCGGAGGCACGCTCCGAACGGTCCTGTTCGCGACCGCGACGCTCGCGGCGCCCGACGCCGCGGCGCAGGGGTGCCCTGGCTGCGTGCCCTTGGACGACCTCGGGACGGGCAGCTACCTGAGCGAGCAGGGCGGCCTCTACCCCGGCGGCGCGAACACACCGCCGCCGGCGCACCTCGCGGCGGCGCTGCACGCTGCGCGCCAGGTCGTGCCGCGTTCGGCCAGCGGCGCCCCGCACCCCGACGGGCTGATCGGTGTCCTCGGGGTCGGCAACTCGAGCTTCGGACAGGAATGGCGCGAGGTCGCGCGCCTCGTCGACGCCGACACCCGCTTCGGCGGACATATCGTGCTCGTCACCGGGGCGATCAACGGCGGGGTCACCCAGATGCTCCTCGACCCGACGGTCGGGTTCCTCGCCGTCCTCGACGACCGCCTCCTGTCCGCCGGCGTCACGCCGGAGCAAGTGCAGGTGCTTGTGTTCGAGACGGCGCGGGCCCCGGTTCCGCCGCTGCCGTTCGTGGCGGACGGGCTCACGATGCGGGACGAGCTCGCGGACGTCGTGCGCATGCTGCGGAGTCGCTTCGTGAATTTGCGCGTCGCGTTGGTCACGACGAGCAACTACGCGGGCTACTCGACCATCTGGTTGAGCGAGCCCGACCGGTACGAGGACGGGTTCGGCGTGAAGTGGCTGATCGAAGCCCAGATCCAGGGCGACCCGGGCCTCGAGTTCGACCCGCGCCGTGGGCCCGTGCAAGCGCCGGTCCTACTCTACGGGCCCTACCTCTGGGCCAACGGCGCCCTGCCGCGCAGCGACGGGCTCACCTGGTTGCCGAGCGACTTCGAGGCTGACGGTTTCCACCCGAGCCTCGCGGGCGAGCGCAAGGTCGCGGCCCTCTACCACTCCTACTTCCTGACGTCGCCAGTGTGCGCGGTGCTCTTCCGGCCGCGCGACGGCGTGACGCGTGTCGTGCACCCGATCGACGCGGACGCTGGCCTCGACACACTCCAGCCCACGGCAGCGCTCGGCACGGGCGCGACGGTCGACGTCGTCGAGCCCAACCGGACCGCGCTCGTCTCGGCGACGCTCGCGCCCTACGTCGGGCGCGTGGTGCACGCCAAGCTCGCGCTCGAGCCGGAAGGACGGGCGGGACAGGTCGAGGCGGTGGGGGTGTCGGACACCGCCTGGGACGAGGCGCTCGTCACGGCCGCGACGGCTCCGACGTTCGACGGGCTCGCGACCCCGACGCTGGGCCTCGCGAGCGACGAGATGCTCGCCGAGTGGGGGGTCACACAGTGGGTCGCCGCGCTGCCGAGCGGCGGCGCGGGCGGGCGCGTGTCGTTCGGCCTGCGGAAGACCGCGGCGACGCTCGCCGCGCGCTTCGTCGCGCGCGAGTCTGGGCGTAGCGGCTGGCTCACGCTTTCGGTCGACGCGGCGCCGGGCGGTGTGGAGCTCTTCTGCCCGGCGCTGCCCAACTCGACCGGCGCGTCCGCGTTGCTCTTCACGGGCGGCTCGACGTCGCTCGGTGCCGCGGACCTCACCTGCATCCTGGCCGACCTGCCGCCGTTCGCCATCGCGTTGCCCTTCGTTGGCACGGCCGCGGCCGAGCATGTGCTCGCGGGCGGCGACCTCTGCGTCGGCGGCGTGACCCGCCGGCTAGCGCCCGTGCAGGCCAACGCCCTGGGCCGCGCCGTCTGGACGGTCGCCTGGGCCGCGCCGCCGCTGGCCGTGACGTCGGGCGAGACCCGCACGTTGCAGGCGCTCTTCCGCGACCTCGTCCCGGAGGGCTATCGGACGACCTCTGCCCTCGTCCTGACCTTCCGTCCATAAGGAGCACTGTGCCAGGCGCGTTCCTCCACGATCGCAGCGAGATTGGAGGAACGTGTCATGGCCTTGGATGCGAGCGCGCGGCTCTCGGCCATCCAGATGTCGTGCAGCATGCGCTTGGCGTTCTCGTGCATCGACTTCGGGAGTTTGTTCAGGACGTTCGCAGCCTTGTGAGTCCAGCAGCGCTGGTAGCGCGTCTCTGGCCACGCCTTGCTGATCGCGTTCCAGAAGCCCAGCGAGCCGTCTCCGACGGCCAGAAGCGGCGCCTCTTCGAGTCCCTGCGACTTCAGCCTCTCGATGAGCTCGGTCCACGACTGCTCGCTCTCGCGCATGCCGTCATGGGCGGCCAAGAGCTCCTTCTTCCCGTCCGCTGTTGCGCCGATCAGGGCCAACACGCACGCTCGCTCACCGGTCAGGCGTACGTTGAAGTCGACGCCGTCGGCCCAGACGTAAGCGTAGTGCTTGTCTGCCAGCGACCGCTTCTCCCAGGCCTTGAATTCCTCCTCCCAGACCTGCTTGCAGCGCACCACGGAAGCGGGCGACAGGCCCGTCACGTTCTCTCCAAGGACCGCCGAGAGGGCCTCCTCCATGTCGTTGGTCGAGATGCCTCGGAGGTCGAGCCAGGGAATGAGCTCGGTGATGTCCTTCGCCTGCTTCAGGTACGGCGGGATCAGCTTGCTCTTGAACTCGAGGTGCTCCTCGTCTTCGCTCTTGCCGTGGACACGCGCCCTGGGCTGCTTGACCGGGACCGGTCCGACACCGGTCAGGATCTCGCGCTCGGGCAGGTACCCGTTGCGAACGACCCGGCGCTTGCCGACCTCGTCGACGACGCCCTGGAAGCGGTCGATGTGCTCCTGCACCTCGACATCCAGCGCGGCGACCAGCATCCGCCTCGCTCCCTCCCTGAAGAGCTCGCTCAGCGCGTCTTGGGCCGTCGGGGCCGGTTGAAGTTGGTGGATGTGCGTACTCTCAGTCTTGTGGCGTGCCCTCCCCGTGTTGGGGCTTGGGTGTCGTGGTGATGCGTGACACCAAGGGCACGTCGCAACCTGATCAAGTCAGCTGGGAACACAACTTCTGGTCATACCACCCGAAGGCCGAAGCCGTCGCCGGCTTCGTTCGCGTGCATCGCTTCGAGAGTCATCACGCTCGAATGAGCCCATGGGATCAGTGAAACGTGACGGAGATGGCGTCCGCGAAGTTTGACGTCCCCGCCGGGTTCGCATCGCGGTGCCACAACGTGAAGTTCCAAGTGGAGTTGGCGACGGCGGGCACCGGCCCCGTGGGGGTCGGGAGCTGGCCGAGGGCGATCGGGAGCGCGACGGTTCCGCCAGCGTTCGCCTGAACGAGCTGACCCGGTCCCCTGAATCGCCCGATGGCACCGGAGAGGCAGAAGACGCCCTGACTGTTGCTCACCGGGAACACGGAGCCGGATGTCAACGACGTCAGGAAGTACCCGACCGACTGAGGCGGCAGACCCCGTGCCGCAAGGACGACGTCGTCGTCCGCGACGACGTCGGACCCAAGCACGACGATCTCCGCGGGTGAGCCGGTGGAATTCGGGACAGCGGGCGTGCAGTACCGAACGCCGAGCTCCTCGCACGCGTCGAGGACGCCGTCGCCGTCGAGGTCCGCGGCGGTGCCCGCAGTGATCTCGTTCGGGTCGTGCACGCCGTTGCCGTTGCAGTCCGTGAAGGCGACCGTGTTGTTCTCGAAGAGAACTACGGACGACGGCCCGGAGAGGGTGATGACGTCCCGGTCGCCATCACCGTCGTGATCGAGCGAGACGACGGCCTTGCGATCGATGGACGAGCAAGCTTGCAGGTCCGTCAGGACCGCGTAGCTCGGCGAGAACGCGCCACTGCCCAGGCCTTGGGCCCAATCGACGTATGTACGGAAGACACTTAATAGGACGTCGACATGACCGTCGAGGTCGTGGTCGGCCACCTCGAACGGCGTCGGATCGCCGCAGAAGTACGTCATCGTAAGGAGGACAGACGGCGCGAAGGCACCTGCTCCGATGCCACGGCATCCGGCGAGGCAGCAACCGATGGGAGTGAAGACGATGTCCTCGACTCCGTCGCCGTCGTAGTCGACGACGCTGACCTCGGGGAAGTTCATGGTGAGCTGTGCCACGACCTGCCGCGGACCGAACACGCCGGCCCCCAAGTTCTCGTACCACGCGACCAGATCAGCGTTGTGAGCTCCTGCGACGATGTCGACGTCGCCGTCCCCATCGAGGTCGCCAACAGCGACGCAAGTCGGCCTATCGATGGTCGAGTCGATCGGGCGCGGCGCCCCGAAGGCCCCTGCGCCGAGATTCTCCACCCAGGCCACCGTGTCCCCCGACTCCGCCGCCACGACGATGTCGCTGTCACCATCTCCATCGAGGTCGGTGGCGCGGACGCTTCGTGCACCGGGCAAGGCCGTCGAGATCGCGGCCGGCGCCGCGAATGCCAAGCCACCCAGGTTCCTGACCCAGAAGATGCCACCGTTCGCTCGCGCGGCAACCAGGACGTCGAGCGCGCCGTCTCCGTCGAGGTCGACCGGTTGTACGTCGCGGACATCGAGGTTCTGCGCGACGACGCGCAAGGGCCCGAAGGACCCACCCCCACGGTTCTCGAGCCAGCTGAGGCGCCTGGTCGAGGAGCTCCCCAAGAGCACATCGGAGTCACCGTCACCGTCGAGTTCTGCCGCATTGAGCGTGTCGACGCACGACTCACTCGCGATCCAGACGGGGGAGGCGGGGAACGGGGACTGAGCGCGCGCTGTCGGAGCCAGCGCGAGCACGGCGGCGATTGCGAGTGGTCCGAGGCGGATCATGGGAAGGTCAACAGGTCAGAGCGGCTCGCCTCGATAATCCAACACGCACCGTCCATGCGCAATGGGTCGCAAGCAAGGCCCTGGGAGGATAGGGAGGATATGCGCTCGAAAGAGGGTGGTCCGGACCCCGAGGTCCGCTGGTGGTGCTTGGTGTGCCTCATCTCCGCGCGAGTCAGGCTCGTTCGGTGCGGAACCCGGTCCGTGCGCCGCGATGCCGAGCGCGTGAGAGCGTGCGATCAGGGCGGTTATGGGGGACAGCGCCACATTCGGACGGTACCCGCGCTCGGGCGATGCAACAACCCAAGCCCGCTCCTCGCGAGCTGCGAGGGGCGGGCGAGGCTCCGAGAGGGTCCGGACCCGAGTGACTCCGAAGGCTCCCGGTGCTTGCGCGGCCCCGCGTCCTTTCCGGGAATTACTGGTGGAACAGACCGAGAATGCGAGCATCAGGGGTTGAGCCGGCAACACTAGGCGCGCTCGCCCACACCCCTAGCCCCACGATGACCGCCCCGAACACGCGCCTGCTCCAGCTCCTCGAGGACACAGACCGGGTCTCCGCTGCGGAGCTTCTGCCGGTCGTCTACGACGAGCTGAGGAGCCTCGCGCGTGCTCGGATGGCGCGGGAACAGCCGGGCCACACCCTCCAGGCCACAGCCCTCGTGCACGAGGCCTACCTGCGTCTGGGCCGGCCGAGTGAGGCCCGGTGGGACGGGCGACGCCATTTCTTCGCGGCGGCAGCCGAGTCCATGCGACGCATCCTGGTCGACCGAGCGCGGCGGCGCTCCCAGGAGAAGCATGGCGGCGCCTTCGATCGTCAGCCGTTCGACGAGGAGCAGATCCCGCTCGAGGAGCCGGATGTCGACGTGCTGGCGATCGATGCGGCACTGAAGCAGCTCGAGGCCCGTGACCCGCGGGCGCGCGAGATCGTGAACCTGCGCTGCTTCGTCGGCCTGACCATCCAGGAGACGGCGAACGCGATGGAACTCTCGACGGCGACGGTGGAGCGCGAGTGGCGCTTCCTTCGGACGTTCCTGCAGCACGCCATGCGCCTGGAGATGGAGTGATGGAGAACCTCGATATCCACCGCGTGAAGGAGCTGTTCCTGGCCGCGAGCGATCTGCCTCCGAACGAACGCGCCGGTTTTCTCGACGCCCAGGCGGACCTTGACGTGCCCCATCGCGAATGGGTCGAAGGTCAGCTCTTCCAGCTGGAGAACGGCCGCGCCCGGCTGGCGCCACGGGGTATTCGTCCGGCGAGGCCCGAGGAGTTCGCGGAGGTCGACGAGGAGCGCGACGAGATCGAGCGCTACAAGCTGCTCGAGTTGATCGGCGAAGGCGGGTGCGGGCGCGTCTGGATGGCCGACCAGCTCGAGCCGGTCCGGCGCCGAGTCGCCATCAAGGTGATCAAGCTCGGAATGGACAGCAAGCAGGTCATCGCGCGGTTCGAGGCCGAGCGCCAGGCGCTGGCGATGATGGATCACCCGCACATTGCGAGGATCTTCGACGGGGGCCTCACGGGCGCGGGTCGACCGTTCTTCGCCATGGAATTGGTCCGCGGGCTGCCGATCACGGAGTACTGCGACCAGAACCGTCTGGGCATTCGTGAGCGCTTGGAACTCATGGCGAAGGTCTGTCAGGCGGTTCAGCATGCGCACCTGAAAGGCGTGATCCACCGCGACCTCAAGCCGTCCAACGTGTTGATCACGCTCCAGGACGGCGAGGCCGTGCCGAAGGTCATCGACTTTGGCATCGCCAAGGCGACGACGGTCGAGCTGACCCAGCGAACGCTCTTCACCGAGTTCCATCAGCTCATCGGTACGCCGGAGTATATGGCGCCCGAGCAAGCCTCCTGGGGCGCGATGGACATCGACACGCGGGCGGACGTCTACGCCCTCGGCGTGCTGCTCTACGAACTCCTCACCGGCACGCGCCCCTTCGACGCGCAGTCGCTGATCCGAGCCGGCTTCCACGAACTGCTGCGGGTCATCCGTGAGGATGACCCTCCGAAGCCATCGACGCGCCTCACCACACAGAGTGCTGCGGCCGGCGTCACGGCTCACCAATCGGCCCGAACCCTGCGACAGATGTCGCTCCTGGTCCGCGGCGACCTCGACTGGATCGTGATGAAGGCCCTCGAGAAGCCGCGGGCGCGACGCTACGAGACGGCCGATGCGCTGGCGGCGGACATCCGGCGTCACCTGAACGACGAGCCGGTCGACGCGAGCCCGCCTTCGACGCGCTATCGGTTGGGCAAGTTCCTGCGACGCAACCGCAGGCAGGCCGCCGCAGCGGCGGTCCTCATAGTGGTCGTCAGCCTCGGCGTCGTGATCTCACTCGGTTTTGCGCTCGACGCCCGCGCCGAGCGGGACACCGCACGGGCGGCGAGGTCGAGCCTGAGTTCGCTCGTGCAGGTGATGAAGCATGCGAGTCCGTTCCTCTCGGACGATCCCCGAGTCGACCCGATCGAGGCCCTCGATCAGGCGACGGAGCTCGTGAAACCCGCGTTCGTGAACGATCCCCTGGCGGAGGCCGATGTCCGCAAGACGATCGGCGCTGCCTACTGGCGCCAGGGGGAGATCCGCGCGGCCGTGGACCAGCTGAATCTCGCGGCGGACCTCCTGGAGGCTCACCCTTCTGCCACGGCGGCGGAACTCCGAAGCGTGCTCACGCCGCGAAACTTCATGCTGGGGCACCTGGGAGTCGTGGGGCAGGAGGTGCGGCGTCCGGGGAGGACGCATGCCGCCTTGCTGGAGCTGATCGCAGGCGACGACGCGGGCCTGGATCGGAACCTTCGCGAGGTCCTCTCGTGGGCGCAGGCCTGGCGCTTTCCCCTCGACCACGAGTCGGTGGAGGCCCGCTGGCGCCTCATCGAATCCGCGCTACAGAATGAGCCGCCGGGGAGCCCGCGCTGGTCGGCACTCGGCGACATGTCGCTTTGGTACTCCGCTATCGGATGGGGGCCGGGCGACTGGAGCGACTCCCTGAAGTGGCTTGACCGGGCCGAGCGCATCTACCTGGGCCCCGCACGCCTCGAGCCGAGCCACATGATGCTGGCGATGGTCGAAAACCTCCGGCTTCAGGTCAAGTTTCAGGCGGGTCGGTCGGATGATGTGCGGGAGTCGGCGGACCGTTCACTCGCGAGATTCACGCCGGTACTGCCGGAGTCCCACTGGCTGCTCACGCTCTTCCGCGCCTGGCGGGCCGCTGCGTCCACGGGGGAGCAGGCGCCATCGCCCGAAGCGCTGGAGGCGATGCGGCGCTCTCTCGCTGAGCTCGAGCGTCCCCTCGGCGGGCAGCACTTCCTGACCAATTCGCTTCTCGCGAGCCTCGTGCGGAACGCCGAGCGTACAGGGGCCGCAGACGTGGCGCACCTTCGCGATCGCCTCGCCGGCGCGCTCGACTCCGCGGGCAACGTCCCCGGCCTCGAGGCTCTCGCACTCATGCTCGACGATGAGGAGCTGATGGAACAGCTCCGATCGCTCCGCCGAGTCCTCGACGGCGATGCGTGGACCGTGGAATTGCGAGCGGAGGTAAGGGAGCTCTTGACATGGATCCTCGCTCGTTCCGCAGAGATCGATGGCCCGCGCCGCTCGGTCATCGCACGCTGGCTGAAGTCCTGGTCAGACCTCTATATCGAGTATTCGGCGCGCTGCGGAGCCCAAGGTGGCGAACCGCGAGAAGACCTCGTCGAGCTCTATCACTTCTCGCTCGACGCGCTGACTCCAGGGAGTGATCAAACCCGATCGCGGATCCAGGGGGATCTGAGCCGGTACTACTGGATTGTGAAGAGGGATCGTGATCGCGCGCTGCACTTCGCTCGGATGAGCGTCCGCCGTGACGCTGATGGCCGCCTCCTTGGCGATGGCTGGAGTGCCGTGGTCCTGGGCCTGGCCCTGCGGGAGTTGGGCGGCCAAGAGGAGGAAGCGCTTGAGGTCACGCGCCTGGGCTACGAACGCTTGTGCCACACGCACCTGCACATCGAGGTCCACGTGGACTACGCCCACCGTCATCTGATGAGCGCGTACGTCGTAGCTCGGGGGGCGAAGGCAGAGCCTCTGCGCGAAGCGGCAGCCATCGCTGTCGTCCATGCGCGCGAGCTCGTGCGTGGAGGTGCCACCGCCGAATCCCTCCATCTGACGAGCTGGGCCATCGTTCGCGCAAGCGGGCTGGACCGGCGCGCGTACGCCGTGGCGCAAGACGCGTCCCGGCAGTCCGTGGCCCTCTACGATCGGATGGCGCTGGAGGACGACGGGCCGATCGTCGAAGCGCTCAACACGCAGGCGCTCGCCGAGATTCGCATGGGGGACTGGGACGCTGCGTATGCGGCTGGTGCACGGGCCATGGACCTGCGCGACGCGTCGGGGCTCGAGCCGTCCGCGCTGAACCACCTGTTCCTTTCCCAGGCCCTTCGCGGTCGCGGCCAGCGTGAAGCCGCGGACGAGGCGTTCGAGCGCGCCGCCATGCTGCGCGCGGACGACCTTTCGCCGCCGGATCCAGTGGCCGAGGCGCTCTTCGAGGAGGCCATGGAGGGCTCGACGGGGCGGTAGGGACGAAAATGCGCGGGATTCCGCGGGAGGTTGATGGAGCAGGCGCGACCACAGAGCATGGGTGGTTGGGTCCAAGTGGACTCCACCGTCCCTCTCCCCCGAGCTCCGAGATTCCCCATGCGCAAGCCTGCATCGCCTCTGCCGCCCTTCACTATCTCGCCTCTTGCAATGGCCACGAGGCCTGCCATCCTGATGGTCATTCTCGCCCACTTTTCGACTCCATTGCGCGCGCAGACGTGTGCGATGTCAACGGATCTGGGAGCGATCAATGCACTCGGCGTGAGCGAGGATGGGAGCGTCATTGTAGGACAATCGGTTGGCTATCAAGCCTACCGCTGGACGTCCGCCGGTGGACTCCAAGACCTCGGCACGCTTGGCGGCCTCACGTCCAGAGCATACGACGTCAGCGGAGATGGCAGCGTCGTGGTGGGAAGCGTGGACCTGAGCAATGGCTATCAGATTCATCCATTTCGCTGGACGTTGGCCAGTGGCATGCAGGACCTTGGCACGCTTGGGGGCCCCTATTCCGAAGCGTACGGGGTCAGCGCAGACGGCAGCGTCGTGGTGGGCTGGTCGAGGGTTGATCACACGACCGGCAACGTCCACGCCTTTCGCTGGACGACCAGTGGTGGCATGCAGGACCTCGGAGTGCTCCCGGGCAGCGACTACTCCGAAGCGCGTGGGGTGAGCGCGGACGGAAGCGTGGTCGTGGGGCACAGCACGTATGGTGCGTTCCGCTGGACGGCAGCAGGAGGGATGCAGGGCATTGGTGCAGGCGTTGCGAACGACGTCAGCGCCGACGGCAGCGTCGTTGTCGGGGATACTGGTGCGAGCGCCTTTCGGTGGACGGCCGCAGGTGGCATGCAGGACCTCGGCTCGCTTGGCGGCCCCCGTTCCGAAGCTTACGGGGTCAGCGCAGACGGCAGCGTCGTCGTTGGCAGAGCTCAAAGCGCTGTGGATGACGTCGGGTTCCGCTGGACAGCAACTGGGGGCATGCAGGAACTCACAGAGTTCAGCAGCCTGGGAGCGGGGTACCTCCCTTGGGGGTTTGCGCGAGGGGTGAGTGCGGATGGAACCGTCGTCGTGGGACGGGGCTTGGACGGGGGCGGTACCCGCGTCCAGTCCAGCATCCTGGGCAACACCTACTGCCGCCCGACCGTCGCCAACAGCACCGGCTGCGGCGGCATCGTGCTCGCCAACGGCGACCCGCGCCTTGCGACGGGTGCGCTCGAGCTGACGGCGACGCTGCTGCCACAGAACTCTTTCGGCTTCTTCCTGACAAGCCAGGCGCAGGACCTCGTGCTCGCTGCAGGCGGTAGCCAGGGCAACCTGTGCCTCGGCGGCAGCATCGGACGACTCGTTGGCCCTGGGCAGGTGATCGATTCCGGTTCGAGCGGCAGCTTCACGCTGGAAGTGAACCTGAACGCGATTCCGGCACCCACGCTCACGGGACACGTCGCCGTGCAACCCGGCGAGACCTGGAACTTCCAGGCTTGGCACCGGGACACGAACCCGACGCTGACGAGCAACTTCACGGACGCGGTGTCGGTGACGTTCCAGTGAGGGGCTTCAGGATCTCGTGTGGGCAGCAGGTTGAAGGTCTAGGCCGCCAAGATGGAAATAGATGGCGTTGCGGAAGCGCTCGCGGTTGCGGAACCCGCAGGCCATGCGCTTGACGCATTGAATGCTGGCGTCGATCGACTCGGACGCCGCGTTGGTCGCACTGAGGACAACGGCGTTGATGATCCCGTCGACGTGCGACGAGATCGACGCGGCGACCTTCTTCATCGGCTCGAGCCTCGAACGCTTCGCCCACGAGATCCAGGCGTCCCATCCCTTCCTTGTCCAGGTCCTGGAGGAGTAGTGCCAGAGACACATGGCCTGCTCCTTGAGGGCCCACGCTAGCGAGGTGCGAACCGCGATTCGCTTCATTCGATCGAAGAAGGCGCTCTGGTTCTTGTCCATGTTCTCTGGGTTGCGCAGCCACAGGAAATTGGTCCTGACCAGGGACCGGTCGCCTTCTGCGACCTGCCCGGGCTGCTCCTCGCGCCGGACCTTGTCGACCGTATTGCCGAGGTACTTTGCGACGTGGAGCTGGTCGAAGCAGATCTTCTTCTCGGCGTCGTGGACGAAGGACTCAACGACGGAGATGTACGGCTGCCACATGTCCATGCTGACCGCTTCGATGCGGAGGAGGTCAGCAGGCTCGAGCTGATCGAAGAGGCCTTCCAGGATCGCTCTCTTGCGGTCGTCGGCGACGTAGATGACGTCGCGGGAGTCGAGGTCCGTGACCACCGTTACGTACTCGTGCCGCTTCTGGAACGAGGTCTCGTCGATGCCGACCCTCACGGGCTCCAGGTCCGCTCGACGTGCGAGACCGCGGCGAACAGCGCGCTGCATGATCCCGTCGACCTGGTCCCAGGTGAGGCCCATCAGCTCGGCCACGGCCGACAAGCTTGCCTCCTTCAGCTACGAGATCACCATCGCCTCGAAGAGCGTCGTGAACGACGAGTTCCCCTCGGCCCACTGAACTGAGGATAGATGGGATGAGAAGGCCAGCCGCCCGCGCGGTGTAGTCTTGGCGCGTCGTCAAGTGACTAACGGGCTCGAAGCCCAACAAGGAGGCTGACCATGACCGAGGCTACCGGTACGACCACGACCACGGTGAGGTTGAGCAAGTCCACGTCGACCATCGGCATCGACCTTGGAGATCGCAAGAGTCACATCTGCGTCCTCGACGAGGCCGGTCAGATCCTCGAAGAGGGGACCGTGGCGACGACGGCTGCAGGGCTACGCAAGCGCTTCGAGCGCTGCGAGCCAACCCGGATCGCCATCGAGGCGGGCGGGCAGTCGGGCTGGGTGAACGACCTCTTGACCGAACTCCGCCACGACGTGATGGTCGCGAACCCGCGCAAGCTGCGCATGATCTTCCAGAACGAGTCCAAGTGATTCTCAGTGTCTTCGCTTTGGCGCTCTGGACGCCGAACAGCTCGCCCGCGTCGCGCGGCTCGATCCCAAGCTGCTGTATCCGATCCAGCACCGCGAGCGTTCCGCACGCGTGAACCTGGCGAAGCTGCGATCGAGAGACATGCTCATCTCGACGCGCACCGCGCTGATCAACAACGTGCGCGGCGTCCTGAAGTCGTTTGGTGCGCGGGTGGGTTCGAAGGGCGCGCCTCGAGCGCGTTACGTAGTCCACCCAGGACAACCAGAGACCACAACGACGAGGACCAACGAGGACCGGATCGAACTGCGTGAACCGCCCAGTCCGGGTGACTGCGCCGAGCGCCTTGGACAGCCGCCGCTCACACCGTGAACGACGCAAAGTCCGTAGGATAGATCGCAGCACCTAGGCTGGACGGACCCCCTCGAGCACCAGGATCAAAGCAATCTGCTAGGTCCACCCAGAGTGCGCGTGGAAGCAAGGCGCAGGCACACCTTGGCAGGGGCGCAGCTCGATCGCCTCACGGAGATCGCCCCGACGCGACCTCAGAAAACTCACTGCAAAAGTTGGCCGGGGGGGGGCCTTCTCATGGAAGGCGCTCGAAAGAGGGCGGTCCGTACCCCGAGGTCCGTTGGTGGTGCTTGGTGTGCCTCGTCTTCGCGCGAGTCAGGCTCGTTCGGTGCGGAACCCGGTCCATGCGCCGCGATGCCGAGCGCGTGAGAGCGTGCGATCCGGGCGGTACTGGGGGACAGCGCCACATTCGGACGGTACCCGCGCTCGGGCGATGCAACAACCCAAGCCCGCTCCTCGCGAGCTGCGAGGGGCGAGCGCGGCGTCGAGAGGGTCCGGGCCCGAATGACTCTGAAGGCTGGGCGGGGGGAACCGGACCTGCGTCAGGGTCAGAAGAGGTCCGCGTGCGCAGGATCACGGGCCGGGGCGATCGGCAATGGGTCTGGGGGCAACTTGAGGTGCAGGAGGAAGCGCCGGATGGTCGGAGGGTTCGTGATCATCGCGATCATGTGTCGCCGACCCCCGCACCGAGGGCTGCTCAAGACCACTTTGGAAACCACTCGAAGCAAGAACTCCGCCCAAGCAAAACGCCTCCGCGCGACAGGCTGATTCGGAGCGCCGCTGCTCAAGTTCGTCGGGCGCCCACGACGTGACGGTGGCAGCGACCCTGGTACTTGGAGGCACGACGTGATCGCGCACCGGCGAGGCTGGCAGCGAGCGACTGCCGTGCTCGTCGACGTAGCGCGCGAGGAACGTCTCGACGTGCGCACGCAGGATCCGGTCCCCGACGCCAGCTCGTCCTCCCCGACCGGTGCCTCATCGGACGGCGAGGACGCCTCGAAGAGCCGCGAGCTGTACGACACGCCGAAGGACCCGGGCCAGTTCACGAACCTCTCTGGCGAGGCCCGCCGTGCCAAGGAGGTCGCGCAGCCCGCGGGCGCTGAACCGCCGCGTACGTCGGGCGCACCGGCACAGCGCGGGAGCCCCGGCGCGCTACATGGCCACGCCAAGCCCAAGCGATGCGAAATTTCCGGGTTCGGGGGCCACGAACCGCGCTGCTGTGGCAACGTCGGTGCATGCCCGTACGCGTTGCTTCGCCCAGCCTCTCGCTCGCACTCATGCTCGCTGTCGCGCTCGCCGGGACCGTCCCAGCCCAGTGCGGGGAGGCCGACCTGACGCTGACAACCTCCCATCCGCTCACGGTCGCCGCGTCGCAGGACGGCCTCTTCCTCGTCGTCGTCGAGAACCAATACACCCGTTTGAACCTCTGGCGCGGGGACATCGTTCTCACGGCGTGGCTCCCCGACGTGGCGCTCGAATCCAGCACATCCTCTCCCAGCGCGTCGTCCGACCACCTCGCCGTCGCCCGTTCGGCGGGCTGCTAGAGTCGGGCGACCGTCAAATTCCGCTGCCTGCCCGTTGGTCCTCCCACTCGCCCGTCCCCGTTCTCTTCGAGACGCTCCAATCATGCGCTGCTCGTACCTTCTCGCCCTTCTGGTCTTCACCCCGGTCGCATCGTCCCAGGCGACCCTCGACACCTCACCAGACGCGATCGCCCGCGTTCGGGCGATCGATGCCGCCGGCGACATCTTCGTCGGGGAGGACTCCGCGGTCGGTGTCACCGCCATCATCCACATCGACACTAGGGGCGCAGTTTTCGCGCGCACTGCGCTCGCCGTTCCAGGAGCCCTCTTCCATGTCGCCAATGGGGTGAGCGCGGACGGCACGATCGTCGCAGGTCGCTACAACAGCGGCGGACTCGATTCGGCTCTGCGCTGGAACGTCGCCACGCAGCAGTCACTCAGGCTTCCTCCCGCGCTAGGCATGCCGCACTCCATGGCCGCTGGCATCAGCGGCGACGGTGAGTACATCGTCGGCCGGTCGCGTCCGTTCGTTCCCTTGGCGGTCGCCACGGGTGCCGTGGCCTGCCGCTGGAATTCACTGGGTGATGTCGAGGTCCTGTGGCCCACGTCGCCCCTGGGGACCGGCGGGGCGGCCACCGCGACCAACGCGGACGGCTCGGTGGTGATCGGCTTCGAGCAGCGCACGTCGGGGGTTGTCCCGATCCGTTGGGAAGAGGGCTTCGGGCCTTCCGTCCTTCCCTCGATCGCCGGATTCGAATCTCCGGTGCCCGTAGTCGTCAGCGGCGACGGCCGCGTCGTCGCGGGGTACGCGCTCGACGGCACGACCCAGCGTGTCGGGTGGCGATACGTCGAGGGGCAGGGCATGACGATCCTGGAAGCACCGCCGGGATCTGCATATGTCTTGCAACCCATCGGCATCAGTCACGATGGGTCCAAGATCGCCTTCGACGTCTCCGATGGCGTCGCTGTTTGGACCGAATGGAACGGCATGCAGCGACTGGACGACTACCTGGCCGCCCGCGGGCTCGCTCTGCCGCCGCCATCGCAGGCGTACCTCGGTGTGGCGATGAGCAGCGACGGAACCACGTTTGTGTTCGCGGACTCTTTCCTTGGAGCAACGTCGATTCCCCCGAAGTTCCGCGCTCGAGACGGCTCGTCCAACGCCCTCGGCACGACGAGCTGCACGCCAGCGACGGTGAACTCGACCGGGTTTCCCGCGACGCTGGCCGCTGCGGGAGTGGACTATGCGGCGGCCAACGACCTCGAACTGCGCGCCCGAGGCCTCCCCGCGGGGTCGCTCGTCCTGTTCCTCGTGTCGCGCACGACGGCAGGCGCATTCACGCCCGCGAACTCCATCGGTTCCCTGTGCCTCAACGGTTCGATCGGTCGCTATCTGCGCCCAGGTGAGGCAGGCGGCGCGAGCGCTGGCGGCTTCCGCGACCTGCGTCTCGACCTCATGAGCACACCTCAACCGGCAGCGACGGTCTCGATCGTCGCCGGCGAGACGTGGTACTTCCAGGCCTGGTTCCGCGACGTTCAGGCTGGGCTCGCGACGTCGAACCTGACGCCCGCTGTCGGGCTCACGTTTCGCTAGAGCGCCTGCAGAGCGCACCCGCGAAGCGGGCGCAGGCGTCGCTCGCGTGCTTCCTGCGTCTGGCTGCCCGCGAGGGCCAGCTTGAGTGGGATCGGGGCGCGCAAGGCAGGCTTGGACGCGAGCACAGGTTTGCGATCCGACAACCCGAGCCCACACCCCACGGTCTTGCATGGGGTGGCTTCGAGTCGGGTGCTGTCCCGACCCGCCCATGGAGCGGGTAGGGGACCGCGCGCTACCAGAAGAGCGCCGGCTCGCGGGCCGGCGCGATCGGCAACGGATCTGGAGGAGCTTCGGGTGCAGCAGGATCCATCGGACGATCGCCGGGTCGGTGATCGTCGCGATCATGTGACGCGCTGCCCCGCACCGCGGACAGGGCAAGACCCGGGTTCCGAGCACGCGTTCGAGCAACTCGGCCCACGTGTCGTACCGGCGGCGCGCGACGGGCTGATTCGAATCGGCACCAGCGGAGCTCCTCGTGCGCTCGCGACGCGACGGCGGCAGCGGTACCACGTGGTCGCGGACGGGTGAGGCGGCCGCCAAGTTCCAGGGGTAGGCGCTCGAACGAGGGTGTTCCGTGCCCCGAGCTTCGCTGGTGGTGCTTGGTGGCTCGTCTTCGCGCGAGTCAGACTCGTTCGGTGCGGAACCCGGTCCGTGCGCCGCGATGCCGAGCGCGTGAGAGCGTGCGATCAGGGCGGTTGTGGGGACAGCGCCACATTCGAACGGTGCCAGCGCTCGGGCGATGCAATCACCCAAGCCCGCTCCTCGCGAGCTGCGAGGGCGATGGGCCGCGAAGCACACGGAGTCTCGCGCAGGAAGCTGCCACCCTCGGAGGCTTCAGCGATGCCCCGCGCTCCATGGCGAGACTCTTCGCAGGACTTGCCTGAAGAGTCATCGATGCGCGGGGTCGCGAGGCGCTGGGAGGGGGCCTGGGGGAATCCTCTTCGGGCATCGTGGTCACGGTCGATGCCGTCCGGCGGCGCAGCACGATTCGCTCCGACCGGCCTCGGCGCGTGCTACGGTTCGAAGCGCAGGACCAGGTCGTACCCCACGAGATCAGCCACAGGTCGGCATGACAGGGTCATCGACGGAGCCTTCGGGTGCTGCTCAGGTTCCGCGGGGTACCACGCGAGTCGAGCGGAGGCGTCTTCGGTCGCTGCCTGTACTTCGCAGCGCAGCGCACCGGCAAAGGCCTTCGTGATCGGGTCCTGGAAGTGGCGCAAGAGCGCGGCCGGAGCCTCTGAGCGACCACGGATGCGTCGCAGGGTGTATTCGATGGCATGCGACACGGGACTGCCGGGCGCGTACATGCGCCACGTGCCCGCCACGATGCCAGCGAGCGACAACTCGCTGGCCAGGTCGACGTGGCCGCGTTCGACGAAACCGCGGGCGACGTCGATGGGGAACAGGTTCCGGCCGCGCAGGGACTTTCCCTGCTCCATGGCATGCCAGACGCCGACGATCGTCGGGAGCATTTCGGGCGCGACCTCACCCTGACCTTGCATGATCTCGTGCCACAAACGCCGTTCGGGGGCAGGGCTCAGGAGGGTGACTTCGGAGGGCCCGTCGTTTGTTCCCAGGGAAAGGCGCAGCGGCGGATGGTCTCGCAACGTCAAGGTCCACACGGGACCGGCGGAACTCGCGCCGCTGTCGTCGGGCTCGCCGAGCCGTTCCCTCCACGCGGCTCGATCTTCGGGCCGCGGAAGATCGAAGGGGAGCCGGCCCTGGTAGTCGGCCGCGAAGGTGAGCGACTCCAGCGTCGAACGATCGTCGAGCGCGAGCGTGACACCGCCATGGCTACCCTGGCGGTCCCCGGGGCCGAGGCCGATCCAGGTGGCCAGGGCTTCGCCTCCATCGAGCCAGACGGGCTGCCCGAGCGCCTCCAGCCAGAAGTCGTCGGTGATTCCGTTGACCGGAACGAGCGCCCGCAGGGCGTCACGGCGTGACTGGCGCAGGACCGCCAGGTCGGCCTCGACGTCGATGCGCCACAGGCGTTGCGGCGAGGTGTCGAAGCGCGCCAGTACCTTCATGCCTGGCCGCCCGGGGTACGGCCGCTCGAAGACGGGTCCGCGGGGCCCGTTGAGCCGACTCCACCCCTCTGAGGTGCGCACGCTCCCGAAGCCGGCCGCCGGTTGCAGCCCCGCCGGCCACGTCTCGAACCAGTCCGTGGGTGCTTCTGGCACGGCCAGATCGAGGGCGCGCAGGTGGTCGCCGGAGAAGTGAAGCCCGATGCCGGACCCGCGTTCACTCAGCCTCTCCCCGCGATCTTCCCGGCCCATTGCTCGCTGGTAGAGGGCTTGCACCAGCGGGTGCTGACGATGCCGCCCAACGAGCTCCGAGGGATCTTCGACCAGCTTCGGGACGGCCGTTTGATAGCCAGCGGAGATCGGGGCGGCCGCAGCGAAGGCAAAAATCAGGGTGAGGAGAGGCTTCATGGGTCAACGCAAAAGATAACCGATGCATCCAGCATCAGATCCGCCACGAGCCCTCGGGGCCAGACCGTAGTGTTGAGCAAGCGTCCTTCGAACCCCACGTCGGGGCCGCGCAACGTGACCTGCTTCCCGCGAGTCAGTTCGCGAGCCGGCGGATGAGGTCCTGCCGCTTCGCATCGAGCTCGTCGGCGAAGCGCAGCTTCCAGGCAGCGGGTAGCAACTTCTCGTAGTCGCGCTCGTGGTCCATGCGCACGAGCACGTCGCGCAACCACGCCTGGAGATCGACGCCCGCGGCAATCGCCGTCCGCAGCAGGCTCATCAAGATCACGCCCGTCTCGCCGCGGTTCTCCTTCATGTAGCACAGCCAGTTCTTGCGGCCCGCCGCGACGCCGCGCAGTGACCGCTCTGCGGCGTCGTTGTCGATCTCGAGGCGACCATCCGTGGTGTAGATCGTAAGCGCCTCCCATTGCCGGAAGGCGTATTCGATCGCCTTCGCCAACGGGCTCTTCGGCAACACCTTCGTCTCCAGCTCAGCGAGGCGGGCACGGATGTGCTGCAGGAGTGGGACCGCCCGCTCCTGCCATAGGGCCTTTCTGTCGTCATCGCTGAGCCTTCGCTCCTCAGTCTCGTCTTCGATCGCGTACAGCTCGCGTCTTCGGTGAACGATCTCCTCGGAGTCCTCGGGGTCCGAGCTCTCGGCCTCTACGAACTTCCGTCGCGCATGCGCCCAGGACGCGACCTCGAGGCAGCTGTCCACACCGATGACGTGCAGCGGGTTGCCGCAAGTGCAGACGCGCTGATCGGCGGGCAGCTCGTAGCGTGTCGTTACCTTTGGCAGGTGCTCGAAGCGCCTCGCCCGCGTGCGGCGGGTCTTCGTCGGCGCGCTCTTGGGCTTCGACCCCGGCGCAGCGCCTCCGATGGTGATCGATCCCTCGACGGACTCGAGGTCGGCAGTGCGCTCCGCCTCTTGCACGATCTGCTGCAGGAGGAGGATCCCTTGCCTTTAGTGGAGCCAGAGCCCGTTCCCATCCCACGGCAACAGCCTGAATCGATCGCGGCGCCGGTTGATGAACACGAACAGCGCCCCGCTCAGCGGCTCCTGAGCGAGCTAGGCGCGCACGACCGCAGTCAGTCCGCGTGCGACTTGCGGACGTCGACGACGCCACGATGCAGGAAGGCACGCGTCGGTGCGGCGAGTGTCAGCACGCAAGGAACTCGATCAAGCGACGGAGCGTGACCTCATCGAAGTCGCGCTCGATGGCGACGCGGTGTGTCCCGTCGACGATGAGTCCTATGCCGCTCTTGGGTTCACGCTCGGTCGGGTCGACGAGCTGCTGCGACTCCTGCCGGAGGCCGATGCGTGCGAACGACACCTGTCGCTCGCGCTCGCGGCCCAGCTCGGCCATGCCGCGTGTGTGCGCATGACGCTCGACGCCGGCGAGGACCCCGACCGTTACAACCCCGAGGGCGCCCAAGCGCACTCGCCCCCTCCGCACTAGGCCGTACGGGGTCGTCACATCGACGTGGTCGAGCTCCTGTTGGAGCGCGGCGCCCGCCTCGACTTCGAGGACCGCGTTCACTGCTCGACGCCGCTCGACTGGGCGGTACGTGCCGGCCACAGCGCGATCGAGGCACCGCTGCGCGCCCGAGTCTGCGCAGTCCGCGCGCCGCCCCCGAGAGTGTGAGCTATGAGGAACTTGTTGCGCCTTGCTCCGACACACGGGAGCACCACGCCGCGAACCGCGTTCTGTGGCGCAGGCTTGTTGTGCGTTGCCCGCGGCGAGCATGGAGCTCGGCGAAGGTTCGACCAACGCCATGGACCGTGCGACCAGTACTCACGGCACGAACGTGATCGTCACCGCGTTCGTGAGGTTGCTCGACGAGCCGCAAGGACCGCCGACGTCCCGGTACCAGATCTGGAAGCTCCATGTTTGACCCGCGCGGAGCGCTGAAGAGGACGGATGGTGCGCGGCGCTGTGCGCCGCGAGGGCCTGTACCGCCAGCTCCGTCCCCGCCGCGACGCCCGGCGCGTAGCGCAAGAGTGCGCCGCTCAGGCAGAGCTGGCCGTTGCCGAGGGGCTGGGCCGCACCGGCGCGGCCCATGAACGGCGTCCCCCAAGTGTTGGCGGGCAGGTTCGACGCGCTGAGGCGCAGGTCGTCCGCACTGACGCGTGTGCTCCCACACGCGGTCAAACGCGCCCCAGTGCCGCTTGCATTGCCGCAGCCCTGGGCAGGACTGCCGTTGCCGCAGGGCGAGCCCGTGTCGCAAGCGCAGAACGAGCGGACCAGGTAGTCATCGGGTTGAGCGAGGAGCCCGTTGGCCGTCCGAAGGACGAGCCCGAACGGAGTCCTGGCAACGACGCCCTCGTCGCCGGCCGCCAAGTTGGTGTGGATTCCGCGCAGCTCGAAGCGTCCGGCGACGAGACCGTACTCCAGCGCCGCGCCCGAGGTCTCGAGCCCCACCAAGAGGTGACCTGCGTAGAGGTCGAGCTCGCCGATGGGCTCACGGTCGTACGGCGCCGGGAGATCGAGCACCTGCTGTACCTCGAAGCCCGAGCCCGTCCATCGGAAGACCTCGATCCGAGGCGCGACGATCGTGCCTCCGCCGTTGAAATAGCCCGACCCGATCGCGATCAGGAGGCCGTCGATGCTGGCAGCATCGGCGGCGACGGTTTGCCCGAAACCGAACGCCCCCGCGGTGCTCGCCTCCAACGTGGCGACCTCTTGGAACGAGGGGTTCGTCGGGGAGCCACCACGCCGCCAGACCGTCACCGCCCCGGGCGGGGCGGTGACGCTGCGATTGGGCGCGCCGACGAACACGAGGTCGTCCATGACCTCGATCGAGTAGCCGTAGGACTGGTGCGGGCCGACCGCTCCATACCAGAAGCTGCCCGTGTCATAGAAGCTCCAGCCGGGATTCGCGGGGGGGCCCTTGATGAAGGTCCACACGCGACCGGCGCCGTAGCAGCTCCCGCTGGTAGCCGCGAACAGCACGTTGCCATCCTCGGCGAACTCGAGGTCGAGCGGGTCCGTGGCTCCGATCGGGTGAGCGCATTGCCCGATGAACTCGCCGGTCGGCGTCAGCCACGCGCTTCCGTCCCACTCGCGCACGATCAACAGGACGCTGTCCTGGTTGGAATAGTAGACCGCCTCAGCCACCGTGTTGCCGTGGATGGCGACGTCGTGCTGGTCGATCGGGACACCCCCGCCCGTGCGGGGGAACTCGGGTAACCGGCTCCACGCGCCGCCAGCACGAAGGAACGCGACGATCCCACCGCCTCGCTGAGCTGCGACGAGGCCCTCTTCGCCTCGAACTATGTCCACGAAGTCGTCCGTGGTCAGCGCGAGGTTGACAGGCCCGCACTGGGCGATTGGCAACGCTGGTGACGCAGCGAGCGAAAGGCAGGTAGCAGCAAAAAGGATGGACATGATGTTCGGCCGAGGCTGAGGGCGCTCTTCGGAGGCAGCCACCAACCCTAATCGAATCCGCTGATCGTGCTCGATTCGACGCCGCTCCTCTCGCGGCCCATGAGGTCGCCTCGGGCGCGCCCCGGGCTGACGACGACCGAACCGTCCGAGTTCGCGCCGTTCGAGCTCGGCGCGCCCTCTACGTCGCGGACGCTGGCGGCGACTTCGACCTCTTCGTCGCCACGAGGACCGACGACCGCATCACGCTGTACCCGTACGACGCTGAAGCCAGCGGCGTCTCCTGCGGACCGACCGTGGCGCACTCGGGCGGCGCGGCAGCGACGATCACGGGCATGGGTTCGCTGGCCGTCGGTGACGACGACCTGATACTGCGAGCCATCGACCTGCCCCTGGGGGTCGGCGGCGACTTCCTCACTTCCCGCACACAGGGCCTCGTCCCGCAGCCGGCGAGGAGCCAAGGCGTCCACCGCCTCGGGTGCAGCATCGGCCGCTACGTGAATCAGCTCGGGAACACCGGACAGGCGGGCACGCTTCACCTGGTCGTTCTGCCCCGCGTCATTCTCCCAGCCGATGGATCCGGTCGCGCCCGCGCCAGGCGAGACGTGGTACTTCCAGTGCTGGTTCCGCGATCAGGTCGCGGCCAGCGCGACGTCGAATGTCTCGGCGGGCTACGCCGTGCGATTCCGTTAGCTACTGGATCGTGACCGCGACGCCGTTCGTCAGGTTGCTCGTCGGGCCCGGATTCGCGTCGCGGTACCACGCCTGGAAGCTCCAGGTCTCACCGGCCGTCGCGGTGACCCTGCCGCTGGGCTGAGGCAGGTTGTTGAGGTGCAGCTGCAGCGCGGCGTTGCCGCTGGGGGAGGCTGCCCGAATCTCGCCCGGGCCGTAGAAGCGGCCGATAGATCCCCCGAGGCAGACGGTGCCCTGGCCGCCGCCGGCCATCGGGACGCTGCCCTGCGTGCGGCTGGCCAGGAACAAGGTCAGCGCACCCGCGGGCAGCTGGTCCGCGCGTAGGGTGACGTTATCCGCGCTGAGCTGATCCGGGCCGAGCCCGACGAGCACGCCGGGAGCGCCGGTCGAGTTCGTTGCCGCCGGTCCGCAGTACGGCGCACCCGCAGGACCGTTCTGGACGAACTTGCGGAGCTCCGCGCCGAGGGCGAGGTCCGGGAAGACGCCGCCCTCGATCGACTGCGAGAGCGTGAACGGGTTGCCGCGCGGGTCGACGGCGAACCCGATGCGGACCGAGCCGGACTCCGCTGGCAGCGGCCGCTGTCCCGCGAACTCGACGGCCCAGCGCTCCATGCCATCTGGCGCGAAGCGAGCGAGGAACATTTCGTCGACGCCGGTGCCGGAGTATCCGAACGCCACGACGTCGTTGCGCGACGTCACCGCGAGGTGGCATACGGCGCCGTCCTCGCCAGGGGCGACGACGCTGGGCCGAACCGCGTTCACGAGTGAGCCCGACGCGTCGAGGAAGTAGACGCGGGCCTCGCGGACGATGGAGGAAGCGCCGAAGCGGCCTCCTCCGACGACGATCCGGTCGAGAGCGTCAACGGCCGCGGTGGTCGGAAACAGGTAGAAGCCGGGTTCATGAATGACCGTCGAGCTCAGCGTTGTGCCGCTGGGCGTGCGCTTCACCACGCTGATGCCGACACCCGGCATCGCGGATCCGGGCGCGACCAGCACGACGTTGCCCTGCGAGTCGAAGGCGGCGTCAACGAACGCGCCTCCGCTGCTGATCACATCGTGGCGCCATAGGTGGTTCCCGAACGCGTCGATTGCGACCATACTCGGCGCGTGTTGGAAGGCCGGGGCGTCGCCTCGCCCGAGGGCGTAGATCGTCCCCGCGGGGCCCACGGCCAATCCCTCCGGGAATCCCTGCCCGACGTTGCCGAAGCCTTGAACTCCATCCCCGCGCCAGCTCCAGCGCAGCGTGCCGTCGGGCGCGAAGGTGCGAACATCGAAGCGCGGATAGGAGCCCTGCATCGCCACGCCCAGGACCACGATGTCCCCAGATGGCGCGAGTTCGACGAAGGCCGCGACGTACTGTGTCCAGCCGCCGAGCGCCAGATCGAGCGGCTGCGTCCACAGCGGCGTACCGCCGGCTCCGTAGCGCCGGAGGAACGAACCTGTCGGAGTCGACCAAACGACGAGCGCCTCGCCCGCGCCGTCGAAGACGCTATCGAAGTTGCGTCCTTCGAAGAACCAGCTGCTCGGGACCGGCGGCGCGGGGATGGAATCGCGCCACAGCTCGTCGCCGTTCTCGTTGAACCGAGTGACGGTGAACTGCGCGGGCCGGCCGAAGTCGTCGATCGGCAGTTCGCGCTCCAGCGTCAGGACGAGGACACCGCCGTCGGGCGCGGCCTCGACCTCGACCGGCTGCACCGCTTCGAACGTCGCGTCGGTTCGGGTGCGGGTCCAGGCCTCGTCGACGACGTTGAACTGCGCGAAGGGCGCGCCCGTGAGGGCGAGGGCCAGGGTCGTGCGGAGGAGGGGGCGGAGCATGGCGATCTGTCACGAAGTTGGCATGCAGCGCGTCAATCCGCCAGCATCGCCCTTGGACAAATTCCAGCGCGTTGGCGAAGGATAAGCTGGTGCGTATGGATCGGCCACGAATCGTGGAGCGACGTTGTCGACGAATAGGACGACTTGCCCGCTCGGGCGCGTCGGTTCGAGGGGATCGTGCTGATGTGGACCGTGGCGGCGGCGTCCTCGTTCTCCGCGGTGACTGCGGGCGCCAATTCGCTGATCGTGAAGTGGCGCCTCGACTCGACGCCCATCCGCAGAGACTCCGACCCGGAAGAGTCGTTCAGCGGTGAACTGGTTCTCCTCCTCAGAGCCTTCTTCGTCGCCTGGGCCGTGGCCTCGATGACCGTCATGCGCTGCCTCATTCGTGTCATGCGACGACGCACCGAGCACCCGGGATCAGCCTCCAAGTGCATCGGTGACGGACGGAGGGCAGGCGCTCGAAAGAGGGTGTTCCGGACCCCGAGGTTCGTTGGTGGTGCTTGGTGTGCCTCGTTTTCGCGCGCGTCAGACTCGTTCGGTGCGGAGCCCGGTCGATGCGCACGAGCACGTCGCGCAACCACGCCTGAGGATCGACGCCTGCGGCCATCGCCGTCCGCAGCAGGCTCATTAAGTTCTCGCCCGTCTCGCCGCCGTTCTCCTTCATGGAGCACAGCCAGTTCTTGCGGCCCGCGGCGACGCCGCGCAGTGACCGCTCTGCGGCGTCGAGACGGCGTTCCAGATGCTGCTCGTCGCGATCGCTCTCGTCGGAGGGCTCCTGACCGCCAACGCGGTCCTGCCGCCGCGCAGGATTCTCTGAGAATGGATGGAACGGAGCACGCCTCTGCGTCGTCTCCGTCTTCGACCTCCACGCCGAACGCCATGACCCGCTTGCCCCTCCTCACCGCTCTCCTCGCACTCGCGCCCGCGGCAGTCGCCGGCGAGTACGTCCTCACCGTCCATGGCACCGTCGCGAACGCGGGGCCCGCTCCCTCCTCGGGACCGTTCACGGGGGTGACGAGCGGTGACCCCGTCACCCTGCGGCTCGAGGTGTTCGTGCCCGGTACGGTCGTGTCGCCTGGGCAGTACGTGAGCTACACGATCGACGCCGCCGCTTCCACCCTGGAGATCGGCGGCGCCGTCGGCGCGTTGGCGGGGGGCAACGTCGCCCTCCAGAACGACTTCCCCGTCGCCGACGGCATCCGCATGTTCGGCGCCCCGCTCGCGGGCGGTGGTTCGATCGCCTTCGAGTGCGGCGAGGCGACCGGCACGATGTTCTCGTCGGCCGACATCTCGATGGAACTCGGGACTTTGTCCGCCTCGATCTTCTCGTCGTACAATTTCCTGTTGACGGGCAACGGCGGCTTCGTCGAGATCCAGCCGACGGACGTGACCATCGGCGTGCCGACGATCGGGAGCGTGTTCTGCACCGCGGGCGCCGTGCCCAACTCGACCGGACTGGCGTCGTCGATCTTCGCCACCGGCTCCGACGTGCTCGCCGACGACGACGTGACGCTACACGTCGCGAACGCACCTGCGAACAGCTTCGGCTACTTCATCACATCACCAACGGACCCGACGTCGTGCGTCCTGACGGGTGGTCCGGGCCAGCTGTGCCTCTGCTCACCGGTCGGGCGCTACCTGAACTCGATCCAGAGCTCGGGGGCTCTGGGGACGTACGAGCACCGCATCGACGTGACCGCCATGCCGCAGCCCAACGGCCTCGTCGCCGCGCAGGTGGGCGAGACCTGGTCATTCCAGGTCTGGCACCGTGACAGCGTGATGGGGACGGCGACGTCGAACTTCTCGGACGGAGTGTCAGTGACGTTCCGCTGATCGATGTTCGCGCTCCGTGCGCGAGACGACCGTTCAGCTCACAGGTAGCCGCGGCCCTTCAGCGCGGCCACACGGAGGGCGGACCCTGCCGGCCCACGTCGGGCGCGAGCTGCGTGGAGCGATCACGTGCGGCGACCTCGCGCATGGCTTATGGCGCATGCGCTCCCCCTCGTGTGCCTTGGACCACATGGTCGCGTTCCAGCCGCACCTCGGAAATCATCGACCTGATCGCCGAGCGCAAGATCGAGTAGGGGATGTAGGCCTCCGATCAGCACATCATGGAGCTCTACGAGCGGGAGACCATCACGCTCGAGGTCACCAAGTCGGCGGCCACGAGTCCGGCCGACCTGGTCCGAAGTCTGGAGTTCCGCTAGGCTCCTCCGAGACCTCGACGCGATGGCCCCCGAATGTCCCCATTGGCTTGGCTACGAGTTGGTGACCAATTGCGCGCCGGCCCTTCGGGCACTCTCGCTGAGCCGGCTCGAGCGGTTGGGCGGGCGGGTCAGTGGTGGGGCGATGTCGATCCGCTCGGTTGTTATCTCACCGGTCCCGCCTGGGAGCTCGGCCGCATCGAGGATCACCACGCCCTCGCTTGGACGGCGAAGAAGAGCCGCTGGTGGCGGCGGATCGCGCTGGTGAGCACGGTGCCGTACAACCGCCGCGGACACGCCGCGCCACAACGCACCCTGGCGGTCGCGACTCGGCCGGTCAATGATCGAGACGATATGGTGGTGAAGGGAGTGTCGTGGGCGCTCCGCGCGCTGGCGGTCCGCGACCCGCGGAGCGTTCGCGGCTTCCTGGCCCGACCCGGCGACGCGCTCGCCGCTCGGGTCCGCCGCGAGGTGCGGCACAAACTCGACACGGGGCGGAAATCATGACCATCGACTCGATCCGCGGCGAGTATCGCCGCTACCGCGCCCTTGCGGAGTCGGCGCTCGCCCAGCTCGACGACGCCGACCTGACTCGCGCGCCGGGCCCCAACGCCAACTCCATCGCCGTGGTGGCGTGGCACCTCGCCGGCAATCTGCGCTCCCGGTTCACCGATTGTCTCACCGCCGATGGCGAAAAACCCTGGCGAGCTCGCGAGGAGGAGTTCGCCCGCCGGGAGGTCAGCCGAGCGGATCTGCTCGAGCAATGGAGCCGAGGCTGGGAGGCATTGTTCGACGCGATCGACCCGCTCACCGACCAGGACCTGGAGCGCACCGTCACCATCCGGGGCCAGCCCTGGTCGGTTGTCGAAGCGCTGCACCGCTCGCTGGCGCATGCGGCGTATCACGTCGGGCAGATCGTCTACCAGGCCAAGACCCTGCGTGGTGAGCGCTGGAGCTATCTCTCGATTCCACCGGGTGGATCCGACGCCTACAACCAGGCGCCCAGCTTCGATCGGCCCGATCAGCAGCGAGAGCGGCTGGGGCCATCGACCGCCTGAAACCTCGGCGTTGCCGGCGGTCGGATCGGGGTGGATCTTCCTCCAGCCCCCGGCCGAGTCGCGGCCGGGTCGAATCACCTCTGGAGAGAACTCGTGGTCAGAACCCTTCGTCCTCGGGCCTTCAGCTCGCTCCTCGCCCTGCTGGCCCTCGCTCCGCTGGGATCACGGATCGAAGCGCAGATCACCAAAGCCGAGTCCGCCGCTCGACGCGAGGCTCTGACAGCGCAGCAGGCGGGCAGCCTCCCGGCGGGGTACGAGGTCCGTTTGCTGACGGAAGCGGAGTAGGAGTACGTGTCCCGCGCGGGATCTACCGACTGGTGCACTTCCCTGCAGGGGGCACGAAGGCCTCGTCCGCGTCTGGCTCTGGGGCGCTTGTGCCATGTCGAACACCCTGGCGCTGATCGCGCCGGCAGGCGTGTCCAATCTGGCCGGGCAAGGTCAGCGCGACCGGTGATCCGTGGGGTGGACAGGGCGCGGCGGGGGTAGCTAGACTCGCTGGCGCACTGGAGGTGCGGCGCGTGATGAGTCGCCGCGGACGAGGCGCCGCTCGGCGTCGTTCGAGTCCGCGGTCAAAGGCACGGGTCGCCGAAGGGGCGCGTGAGCGAGCGCGCGCGCCCCTGGACGTCCGCGAGAACATCCGGACGGCTGTCGTGGCGGTGAACCCCGCCACGATGCGCCAGAGAGGTGGTGGCGCCGCGCTCGATCGGTCGAGCGAGGCGGTCCGTTTCTCGGTCTCCGGAGCCGCGCCACACCTCCCATGGTCCTCGTCATGAAACTCGGCGGCTCGTCCCTCGCGGACGCAGCCTGCCTGCGACACGCCTTCGAGCTCGTCGCCGCCGCGCTCGAGCGCGCGCCCCTCGTCGTCCTGTCCGCCATGGGCAAGACGACCGACGCGCTCTTCCGCGCTGCGCGCGCAGCCGAACGCGGCGACGCCGACATCGCCCTCGCCGAAGCGGCCGCGATCCACGCTCGCCACCGCGACGCGATCGAGGCGCTCTTCCCGGAGGGCACGCCGCTGCCGCTGCTGGCAGCGCTGGACGAGCTGCGCGCAGAGCTGGAGCTCCTGCTGCGCGGCGTCGCGCTGTTGCGCGAGCTCTCGCCGCGCTCCCTCGACGCCATCGCAGGCCACGGCGAGCGCCTCTCGACGCTCGTCTTCGCGCACTACGTGCGGGAACGCGACGTCGACTGCGAGCTGTTCGATGCGCGCACCGTCATTCGCACGGATGCATCCTTCGGCGGCGCGCAGCCAGACGTGGCCGCGATCCGCGCGCTCGCGCACGAGCGCCTCGCGCCGCGCCTCGCGCCCGGCCGCTGCGTCGTCACGCAAGGCTACATCGGCGGCACCGTGCTGGGCTTTCCGACAACGCTCGGGCGCGGCGGCAGCGACTACTCCGCGTCGCTGTTCGGCGCCGGCCTCGGCGCCGATGAGGTGCAGATCTGGACGGACGTCGAGGGTGTCCTCACCGCCGACCCGCGTGTCATCCCCGCCGCGCGCCCCATCGCCGAGCTCTCGTTCGACGAAGCCGCCGAGCTCGCCGCGTTCGGCGCCAAGGTCCTGCACCCAGCGACGATCCAACCCGCGGTCGATGCGGGCGTGCCCGTCTCCGTGCGCCACACGATGCGCCCCGCTGGGCGCTTCACATGGATCCGGGCGAGGCGCCCGAACGACCTCTCGAGCGCCGCGCCAGTGACGCGGCGCCCCGTGACGGCGTTGGCGTCCCGCGGGCCGATCTCGGTGCTGACGCTGACCTCGACGCGCATGTTCAACCAGAGCGGCTATCTGGCGCGCGTCTTCGAGGTCTTCGGGCGCCTCGGCGTCAGCGTCGACCTGATCGCGACCGCAGAGGTGAGCGTCTCGTGCACCGTCGAGCCCGACGCTCCACTCCAAGCCCTTGCGGCCGAGCTCTCTCGCTTCGCCACCGTGGCCATCGCGCAGGAGCGCGCCATCGTCGCGATCGTCGGCGCGCGCATGAAGGACACCCCTGGCCTGGTCGGGCGCGTGTTCGCCGCGCTCGGCGACATCGCCCCGGAGCTGATCTCCATGGGCGGCAACGAGATCAACCTCTCCATCGTCGTCCCGGCCGCACACTCGCACGAGGCCCTGCGCCGGCTCCACCGCGCGTTCTTCGAGGCCCACGAGCCCGCGTCATCGCACGACCCCGAGGTGGAAGCATGAGCGCAGAAGCTCGAAGCGCGCGGCCTACGACGGCAGCGCTCCGCGTCGGCCTCTTCGGCGCGGGGCGCCTGGGCAGCGCGATCGCCGCCGCCGCCGGCGACACGCTCGCCTGGCAAGTCGCGCGCAACACGCCGCCGGACGTCCCAGTTGACGTCGCGATCGAGGCCTCATCGGGCGCGGCGGTCGAGGCGCGGCTCGCATGGGCGCTCGAGTCCGGCACGCCGCTCGTGATCGGCAGCACGGGCTGGGCGATCGACGACCTGGAGGCCCGCGTCGGCGCGCGCATCGGCGTCGTCGTCGCGCCGAACTTCTCGCTCTCGGTCGCATTGATGCGGCGCCTCGCGACGGTGCTGGGCCGCTTCGCGGCGCTCGACGCGGCGCGCGACCCGTACCTCGTCGAGCAACACCACGCGCGCAAGGCTGACGCGCCGTCCGGCACCGCGCGGCTCCTGGCCGACACGCTGCTCGAGGCGTGCCCGCGCAAGGCGCGCTGGACGATCGGCGGCCCGGTCGCGCCCGACGAGCTGTCCGTCGCGGTGATCCGCGCCGGCACGACCTACTCGAGCCACACCATCGGGGTCGACGCGCCGGAGGAGGTCCTGCACGTGCAGCACGAGGCGCGCAGCGGCGCGGCCTACGCCGCGGGCGCCCTCACCGCCGCGCGCTGGGTGCGGGGGAGGCGCGGCGTCTTCCCGTTCGACGCGGTCTCCGCCGACGTCCTCGATCCCTTGTTCGTCGGCCTCGCTGGCGCAGGATACGCTGGGGGTGCGCGATGAGCGCGGCGGACATCGACGTCGCGGGGCTGTGTGTCGCGCTCGCGACGCCGTTCCAGCCCAACGGCGCGTTGGACCTCACGGCGTTCCGGGGCCTCGTGCGCCATATCGTGTCCGGCGGCGCGCAGGCGGTCATCGCGCTCGGCTCGACGGGCGAGGCCGCGACGCTCGACGACGCCGAGCGTGACGCGCTCATCGAGGCGTCCCTCGCGGAGGCCGGCGGCGCGCTCGTCCTCGTCGGTACCGGGTCGAACGACACGCGCCGCGCTGCGGCGCTGACGCGACGCGCGCGCGAGCTCGGCGCGCACGGCGCGCTGGTCGTCGCGCCCTACTACAACAAGCCCATGCCGCACGGCGTCGCGCTGCACTTCGCGGCGATCGCCGAGGCCGCGCCTGACTTCCCATTGATCGCCTACAACGTCCCGAGCCGGACGGGGACGAACATCACGCCCGCGCTGCTAGCGACGTTGTGGGCGCTGCCGCAGGTCGTCGCGGTGAAGGAGTCGTCGGGCAACCTCGCGCAGATCGGCGACATCGCGGGCGCGCTGCCGCGCGGCAAGACGCTGCTGGCCGGCGACGACAACTTGGCGCTGCCGACGATCGCGTTGGGTGGGAACGGCCTCGTGTCCGTCGCGGCGAACCTCGTGCCAGGACCGATGAACGAGCTGGTGACGCTCGCGCGCGAGGGGCGCTTCCATGAGGCGCGCGCGCTGCACCAGCGCTTGAACCCGCTGTTCCGCGCGCTCTTCTGCGAGTCGAACCCTATCCCGCTGAAGGCGGGCCTGGCGCACCTGGGCCTCGGCGGAGACCACCTGCGCTTGCCTTTGACGACGCCGGAGCGCGAGACTCGCGAGCGCGTCTCGCGCGCATTGGAGCTGATCGGATGACGGTGACTTGGACCCACGACGCGCTGCACCGGTTCTACGCGCGGCCCACGGATCAGCAGCTCGCGGACCCTGCCTGGGAGGGCGCACATGCCGCGCTCTTGCGCGGGCTCGAGGACGGCTCGATCCGCGCGGCTGCCCGCGGCGACGACGGCGTCTGGCGCGCGAACGCGTGGGTGAAGGAGGCGATCTTGCTGGGCTTCCGGCGCACGTCGATCGAGCGCATCGAGGCGACCCCCGCGCCTTTTCACGACAAGACCGCTTACCCGGTGCGCGCGTTCCACGCTGACGATCGCGTGCGCGTCGTCCCCGGCGGCACGTCGGTGCGCCGCGGCGCCTTCGTCGCGCCGTCTGTCGTCATCATGCCGCCGGCGTACATCAACGTCGGCGCCTACGTCGCCGCGGGCACGATGGTCGATAGCCACGCGCTGGTCGGCTCGTGTGCGCAGATCGGCGCGCGCGTGCACCTCTCCGCCGGCGCGCAGATCGGCGGCGTGCTGGAGCCCGCGGGCGCGCGGCCTGTTGTCATCGAGGACGACGCCTTCGTCGGCGCGTTGGCGGGCGTGTTCGAGGGCGTGTGCGTGCGCGAGCGCGCCGTGCTCGCGCCGGGCGTGATCCTCACGGGCTCGACGGTCATCTACGACCTCGTCCACGACCGGGAGTGGCGCGGCGAGGTGCCCGCGGGCGCCGTCGTCGTGCCGGGCACGCGGCCCGCGCGCGGCGCCGCCGCCGAGCGCCTCGGGCTCGCGCTCGCGTGCGCCGTGATCGTGAAGGTGCGCGACGCGCGCACGGACGCGGCGACGGCGCTCGAAGACGCGCTGCGTTGAGGCGCCGCTGGCGCGCGGCGCGGCGCGCTCCCCTCGAGGCGCCAACGCGCGCGCCACGGCGACGCCTGGCATTGCCGCGTTGCGCCTGCGCCTCTGGCCGCGGATGCTGTGCGCCATGCCGCTCGAAGACCCTGCGCACACGCTCGCGCCCATCCTCACGCGCCTCGGCGAGGAAGCGCGCCGCTTCCTGGGCGGCCTCGACACGCGCCCCGTGCGCGCGGCCGACCCCGCCGCCGCGGCGCGGGCGTTCGGGGGCGCGCTGCCGAGCGACGGCGTCGGCGCGCCGGCGGCCCTCGACGAGCTGATCGCCGGCGCCGCGCCGGCGCTCGTCGCCAGCGGCGGGCCGCGCTTCTTCCACCTCGTCGTCGGCGGCTCGACCGATGCGGCGCTGGGCGCGGACTGGCTCGCGACGCTGTGGGACCAGATCGCCGCGTCGTCGTTGACCTCGCCGCTCGCGGTGCGGCTCGAGGAGGTCGCGGTCGCGTGGCTGCGCGAGGCCTTCGAGCTGCCCGCCGGCGCAGGCGTCTTGACGACCGGCGGGCACGGCGCGAACTTGATCGGGCTCCTCGCTGCGCGGCAGTGGTGGGGCGAGCGCCACGGGCGCGACGTCTCCGAAGAGGGGCTCAGCGGCTTGCCGCGGATGCCGGTGCTGTCGAGCGGGCTCCTGCACGCCAGCGCCGTGAAGGCCCTCGCGCAGCTCGGCCTCGGGCGCCGCGCGGCGCAGCGGTTCGCGGCGGACCCGACGGGCCGCGCGGACCTCGCGGCGTTGGAGGCCGCGCTCGTCGCGCTCGATGGCGCGCCAGCGGTCATCGTCGCGAACGCGGGCGACGTGAACACCGGCGCGTTCGACCCGCTCGACGCCATGGCGGACCTCGCCGAGCGCTACGGCGCGTGGCTGCACGTCGACGGCGCGTTCGGGCTCTTTGCGCGGGTGTCGCCGCGCACCGCGGCGCTCGCGCGCGGCGCCGAGCGCGCGCAGTCGATCGCCAGCGACTGCCACAAGTGGCTCAACGTGCCCTACGACTGCGGCGTGGCCTTCGTGCAGGACAAGCGCCTGCTCGTGCGCGCGAACAAGCTCGTCGCGGACTACCTGCCGCGCGAGGGCAGCGACGCCGGCCCCGGCACGGCGCACGGCGCGGTGCTGTCGAACATCGCGCTCGAGAGCAGCCGCCGCGCGCGCGGGCTCGCAGTGTGGGCGACGCTGCGTGCGTCCGGCCGCGCGGGGCTGCGCGCGCTCGTCGAGGGCTCCCTCGACCGCGCGCAGGAGCTCGCGGCGCTCATCGACGCGGCGCCGGACCTCGAGCGGCTCGCGCCCGTGCCGTTGAACATCGTCTGCTTCCGCGCGCACCCCGTCGGCGCGCGCAAGCGCGACCTCGACGCCCTCAACGAGCGCCTCGCCCGCGCCGTGCTCGAGGACGGGCGCGTGTTCCTGGGCTCCACGCGCTACGCCGGGCGGGTGGCGCTGCGCGCGGCCTTCGTGAACCACCGCACGCGGCCCGAGGACGTACAGCTCGCCGGGCAGGTCCTGGCAGGGCTCCTTGCCCAAGCGGCTTTTACGGACCCCATACATTGAGCGCGCGCTCGGCGACGTTGCCCCCGCGTATCCCTGGGGTCTCCGGACGCCCACTCGCCTTGAACCACCTGCGAAACCCATGCTGACCCCCCGTCTCAAGCGTGGCGCCCTCGGCGCCCTGGCCCTCTCCACCCTGGCCTTCGCCACCTCGGCCCAGGACGTGCGCGAGGTCCAGAAGCCTCGCCCGCCCATCAAGGCCGTCGACCCCGGTCGGGGGCAGGAGCGCGACCCGCGCCGCCCCGATCAGGGCCAGTCGATCGAGCGTGACATGGAGGCGCTGGCGGCGGCCTCCGAGGTCCTCGACCGGCGCGGCTACGTCGGCGAGTCCGCGCGGCTGCGCGACGTGATGGGCGAGCTGCGCGCCTCCGCGGAGGGCGCGCAGATCGAGCTGCGCGCGAAGAAGCTGCTCGCGGCCGATGTCCAGGACAAGGCCGTGCGCGCGAAGCTGCTGGCGCTCGCTGCCGAGGGTTATGCCCGAGCCGGCTGGGAGTCCAACGCCGCGACGCTCGCCTGGTTCGCGGAGGTCGGCCGTATCCAAGCGAGCGGCAGCAAAGAGCCGCTGCCGCCGATGCCGGCCGGCGGAAACGCGCAGGCCGGGTCGGTGATGGACCGCATGATCGAGCTCGTGTTCGGCGCGTCCGGCGCGCACCAGCAGCTCGGGAACCCGCTCGCGTCGCGTTGCTGCATCCAGCTCGGGCGCTTCTATGTGCAGCGCGAGCTCGGTCAGGGAGCGGTGCCCGCGCTCGCCGCACAGGTCCCGGCGCCTGAGGAGCCTGCCGTCGTCCTCGAAGACACCACGCGCTCGCGCCTGCGCGGGCTCGGCTATGTCGCTGACGAGGCTGAGGGACGTGACGAGCTCGCCGGCGGTGACAAGGCGCGCGAGGTCGAGGTCACGGCGGACAAGGCGCGGGGCGCCGCCCTCGACCTGGAGCGCAAGGCGCTCGAGGCGCAGCTAGAGGCGCTGCGCGCCCGCATCAAGGAGCTCGAAGCGCGCGGCGGGGCGCCGCGCGACCGCTGAAAGCCACCGGGGAGGGGGGGCCGAACGGTGGCATCTCGCGGCCAGGCCGCGCATGATTCGGGCCTTCGCACCATGCCCACCAGCCCGATCCTCCTCCCGCGCGGTTTCCGCGCGTCCGCCGTTCACGCAGGCATCCGTAAGAACAAGCAGCGCCTGGACCTGGCGCTGCTCGTCGCCGATGAGCCGCGGCCGCTCGCGGCCGTGTTCACCAAGAGCCTGCTGCTCGGCGCGCACATCCCCGTGTCGCGCGAGTCCCTCGCGGCGTCGGGCGGCCTCGTGCGCGCGATCGTCGTCAATGCGGGCAACGCGAACTGCTCGACCGGCCCGCAGGGGCTCGAGGACAACCGCGCGATCGCGCGTTACACCGCCTCGCTCGTCGGCTGCGAGCCCGAGCAGGTCCTGTTCTTCTCGACCGGCGTGATCGGCGCGCTGCTCCCGATGGACCGCATCGTCGCCGCGCTGCCGAACCTGTGTGACGCGGCGAGCGAAGACGGCGCCGAGCCGTTCTCGCGCGCGATCATGACGACCGACCTCGTGCCGAAGCTGGTCGTCGATCAGCTCGACGCCGACGCCGACGCCGCCGAGGGAGAGGGAGAGGGCGCGCGCCTCGTCGGCTTCGCCAAAGGCTCCGGGATGATCCACCCGGACATGGCGACGATGTTCGGCTTCCTGTTGACGGACGCGTCCCTCGGCGCCGACCCGCGCGGGCTCTTGCAGCGCGTCAACGCGCGCTCGTTCCAGCGCACGACCGTCGATGGCGACACGTCGCCCAACGACACGGTGGTGCTGTGGGGCACGGGGCTCGCCGGCGAGGTCGCGGCGCTCGAGCCCGCGGCGACGCGGGTCGCGCAGGCGCTCGCGCGCAAGATCGCCGCCGACGGCGAAGGCGCGACGCGCCTCCTGTCGATCCGCGTGATCGGCGCGCCGAGCGAATACGCCGCGGTGCTCGTCGGCCGCACGATCGGCACGAGCCCCCTCGTCAAGACCGCGGTCCATGGCCGCGACCCGAACTGGGGCCGCATCGTCGCCGCTGCGGCGCGCGCGGGCGTGCCGTTCGACCCGCAGCGCTCGACGCTGCGCATCGGCGGCGCCGAGGTCTATCGCCAGGGCGTGCCCTGCCCGCAGAACGAGAACGCAGCGCACGAGCACATGCTGAAGGAGCACGAGGTGCACATCGAGCTGGACCTCGCCGCCGGCACAGGTGAAGCCGAGTGCTGGACCTGCGACTACTCCGCCGACTACGTCCGCATCAACGCGGACTACCGCAGCTGACCGGTCGAACGATGGGGCTCCAAGGACGCTATCAGTGCCCGTGCTGCGACTACTACACGCTGCACTCGCACGGCAGCCACGAGATCTGCCCGGTGTGCTATTGGCAGGATGACGGGCAGGGCATGGACCGGCTGGACGAGGTCTCGGGCCCGAACCACATCACGCTGCGGCAGGGGCGCGAGAACTTCAACGCGATCGGCGCGGCGGACCATGCCGCGCGCTCGCTGGTCGTCGCCGCCTCCGAGCGCGCGCGCATCCGGCGCGAGGTGCGCGCCACGTACGGCTGAGCGCGCGGGGTACGGCTGAGCGCGCGCTCAGCGCGTCGCGCGCTCCAACACCCCCAGCAAGTGATCGACGCGGTCGCGGTGCGTGCGGAAGCACAGGACCGCGACGCGCAGCCAGAACACGCCGTCGATCGTCGTCGACGACAAGAACACGCGGCCGTCGTCGAGCACCGCCCCCAACAGCGCGCGATTGCGCTCGTCCGCGCCTGCGTCGGCGCCAGCGCCGCGGTGCGCCCAGCGGAACAGAACGACGGAGAGGTCCGGCTCGGGCCCGACCTCGAAGCCGAGCGCCGCGACACGCTCGCGGAAGTAACGCGCCAGGAGGTGCTTCTCCAGCAGCGCCGCGCGGAACCGCGCGACGCCGTGCAGGACCAGCGGCAGCCACATGCGCAGGCCACGGAAGTGCCGCGTCAGCTCGGGCGAGAGGTCGGCGGGCGAGGGCTCGTCCAGGACATCGGTGACGTCCTGCAAGTACGCGCCGCGGTGCGCGTGGCTCGGGGCCAAGTGGCGCGCGTCGCGGACCAGCACCGCGCCGGTCCCGTAGGGCAGGAACAGCCCCTTGTGGGGATCGACGACAATGGAGTCCGCGCGCTCGATGCCGCGGAAGATCGGGCGCAGCTCGTCGACGAGCACAAACGCGCCGCCGTAGGCCGCGTCGACGTGGTACCAGAGGCCCTCTCCCGCGGCGACGTCCGCGAGCGCGTCCAGCGGGTCCATCGCGCCCGTGTCGGTCGTGCCGGCGGTCCCGACCACCATGAACGGCGCGCGGCCCTGCGCGCGGTCCTCGCGCACCATCGCGCGCAGCGCGTCCACGTCCATGCGATAGCGCGCGTCGATCGGCACGGCGCGCTGCACGCACTCGGCGAGGCCCGCGATCGCCAGCGACTTCTTCACGCAGTGGTGGGCTTGGCGCGTCATGTAGACGACCGTGCGCTCGACGTCGCGCGCGCGCACGTTCCGCCCGTCGCGCGCGGCGCAGAACGCGACGAGCGTCGCGATCGAGCCGCCTGACGTCAGCGTCCCGTGCGCGCCCTCCGGCAGGCCCAGCGCGTCGCGCAGCCAGCGCAGCATCAGGTTCTCGACCGCGACGGCGCCCGGCCCTGCGTAACGCACGCCCGCATAGCGGTTGGTCACCGCCGCGATGAAGTCACCGAGCGCGCCAGGGAACACGCCGCCGCCAGGGATGTACCCGAGGTGCCCGCCGGACGCCGGCTGCAAGCCCGGCCCATCGACCTCGTCGCGCACGAGCTGCAGCGCGTGAGCGAGCGTGGTCGGGTGTTCCGGCACGCCGAGCGCCAGCAGCGCCTCGCGCGCGCCGCCCGCCGTGTCCCACGCCTTGCGCGCCTCGAGGCCGTCGAGCACCTCGTGCGCGAAGCCGACGACGTCGCGCGTCCACTCGCGGCGCACCTCGGGCGCCTCTTCGAGGGCGCGCGCGGTCGCCTCCAGCGCGGTGATGCGGTCCGTGAGCGAGGGTTGTGCCGTTTGCATGCGAGCGCATAGGGTAGCGGCGGGCGGGCCGTGGGATCGGCCGTCGCCCATCGGATGTGGGCGCTGGGATGTGGGCGCTGGGTGCGGGCGGCGCGGTACGCTCTCGGCCTCGCTCCGGCGCGTCGCCAAAGTGAGCCCACGACCCCGATCCCGCGCCGCACCACCTCGCGCATGTCCGTCGCGCCGTCCAACACTCCGATCTGGGACACCGAGCCAGGCTGGCAGGCGCCGGCGCCGCTCGCGGGCCCGGCGCGCTGCGACGTCTGCGTCGTAGGCCTCGGCGGCAGCGGGCTCGTCGCCGTGCGCGCGCTGCGGGCGCGCGGGGTCGACGTCGTCGGCCTCGACGCCGCAGACGTCGGCGCTGGCGCGGCCGGTCGCAACGGCGGCCTCTTGCTGGCGGGCCTCGCCGACTTCTACCACGACGCGGTGCGCGCCCACGGGCGGCCGTTCGCGGCCGCGCTCTATCGCAGGACCCTCACGGAGCTCGACGCGGTCTTCGCCGAGCTCCCGCAATGGACGCGGCGCACGGGCTCGCTGCGCATCGCGGCCTCGGAGGAAGAGCGCGAAGACTGCCGCGCGCACTTCGCTGAGCTGCAGCGCGACGGCTTCCCCGTCGAGTGGTACGTCGGCGCAGAGGGCGAGGGCCTGCTGTTCCCGACGGACGGCGTCATGCAGCCGCTCGCGCGTGTCCGCGCGCTGGCGCGGCTCGCGCTCGCCGCCGGCGCGCGCCTCTACACGCGGACCCGCGCCGTTGAGGTCCACGGCGACCGCGTCGTCACGGACCGCGGCGTCGTCACGTGCCGGCGCGTGATCGTCGCGGTCGACGGCCGCTTGGAGCTCGTGCTGCCCGAACTCGCGCCGCGCGTCCGCACCGCGCGCCTGCAGATGTTGGCGACGGCGCCCGCGTCCGACGTTTCGATCCCGCGCCCCGTGTACTGGCGCGACGGATATGAGTACTGGCAACAGCTCGCAGACGAGACCGTCGCGCTCGGCGGCTTCCGCGATCACGCGCTTGAGACGGAATGGACGCGCGACGCGACCCCCTCGGAGTTCATCCAGTCGCGCCTCGAGCGGTTCCTACGTGAGCACATCGGCACCCGCGCGCCGATCACACACCGCTGGGCGGCGAGCGTCAGTTACACCGCGGACGGCAGGCCGGTCGCCGAAGAGGTCCGCCCCGGCGTCTTTGCGATCGGGGCCTACAGCGGCACCGGCAACATCGTGGGGGCGCTGTGCGCCGACGACGCGGTCGAGTGGGCGCTCGCTTGACCGCCGCTCCGTGGCAGCGGCGCGCCGTCGACCGGAATCACGGAAGCTTGATCCAGGCCCGCGCCGGCGTTCACGGGGCGCCGGTCTCATTCGGTCGCTTCGTTTTGTGAGCGCTGCGGCCCGGGGAACAGGGATGGGGCCGCGGCGCTCCTTTGATCGGGGCGCGCTCTGCTGCGGCGGCTCATTGCGCCGGGGCGGTCGCCGGCCACAGGAACGTCTGCAGCGGCACGCGCCCGTCGCGGACCTCGACGCCTTCGGCGCGCAAGAGCCGCGCTTGGAGGGTCGCGGACGCCCCCGTGGTCTTCAGGACGCCGCCCGCGCCGATGATGCGGTGCCACGGCAGCGCGTGTCCGGACGGCAGCTCGCGCAGCACCCGCGCCACATAACGCGCGTTGCGGGGCATGCCTGCTTCGGCTGCGACCCCGCCGTAGGTCGCCACGCGACCGCGCGGGATCGAGTCGATCGTCGCGAGGATGCGCTGGCGGCGCATATCGGGCGCCGCGGCGGCGTGGCCGGGCGCCCGCGCGGGTGCCCGCGCGGGTGCCTGTCTCGGCGCCTGGGCGCGTGTGGCCTTGCGCGTCACGGCTTGAACTCCGGGTTCGGCACAGGCAGCTTCGCGGCGACCTCATGGAGCCACGTGTCGTGCACGCGCGCGAGCGCAACCGCGCGCTCGGGCAGCAGCGCCGCGAGGTCGATCGCCTCGCCGAAGTCACGCGCAAGGTCGAAGAGCTCCGTCCGCCCGTCCTCGTACCAATGCACGAGCTTCTGGTCGCCCACGCGCACCGCCGTGCTCGGCGCGCCGCCTTGGTTGCCGTAGTGCGGATAGTGGAAGTGCAGCGCGCGCGGCGCGAGCGGCGCGCCGGCGAACACGGGCGCGAGGCTCGCGCCGTCGACGTGTTGTGAGGGGCGCGCCGCGAGCCCGCAGAGCTCGAGCAGCGTCGGGTAGACGTCCATCCCGATCGCCGGGTCGAGCGCGCGCGCCCCAGCGGGCACGCCCGGGCCCCGCCAGATCATCGGGACGCGCAGGCCGCCTTCGTACAGCCAGCCCTTGCCCGCGCGGGCGGGGAGGTTCGACGTCGGGTGGCCCTCGGAGGTCGAGAGGCCGCCGTTGTCGCTGGTGAAGACGACGATCGTGTCCTCGGCGAGCCCCAGCCGATCGAGCGCGTCGAGCACGCGCCCCACGCTCTGGTCGAGCGCCGCGACCATGCCGGCGTAGGTGGCGTGGTCCTGCACGAGGCGCGCCTTGCGCGCGCCCTCGGTGCCCCAGCGCTCGGCGTCGGTGTAGGCGAGCGCGGCGCGCGCCGCCTCGTACGGCGCGCGCAGCTCCTCGGGCGCCTGCAGCGGCGTGTGCACGACGTAGTACGACAGCCAGCACAGGAATGGGGCGTCACCCGCGCTCGCCTGGGCCTCGATGAAGCCGACGGCGCGGTCCGTGAGGTGCTGCGTCAGATGGGTGCCCTTGGGGACCTCCGAGTCGTCGTAGCCGGGCAAGGACCACGGCGCGAAGTAGCCCTTGTGCGGCGCGCCCCATTCGCAGCCGCCGATGTTCTGTTGGAAGCCCTGGTCCTGCGGCAGGAAGCCGTCCCCGCCGAGGTGCCACTTGCCGAGGAACGCGGTCTCGTAGCCCGCCTCGCGCAAGGCCTCGGCCAGCGTCACCTCCTCGAGCGGCAGGTGGTTCACATAGGGCGCGGGCAAGAGCGCGCCCTTGCGCGACGCGCCGAACCAATCGGTCGTGTCGAGCCGCGCGGGCGCCTTGCCCGTCATCAGCGCGGCGCGGCTCGGCGAGCAGACTGGCGCAGCGGCGTAGGCAGTCTCGAAGCGCGTGCCTTCGCGCGCCAGCCGGTCGAGGTTTGGCGTGTGATAGAACGAGCTGCCCGTGCAGCCTAGGTCGCGCCAACCCAGGTCGTCTGCGACGAGGACCACGACGTTCGGCGGGCGCCTCTGGCCCTCCTGGGCGACGGCGAGGCAGGCGAGCGCGAGTGCGTGCAACATGCCGAGAGCGTAGCCGACAAGGTGCGCTCGCAGGGTGTGTGATCGCAGGGTGTGTGATCGCAGGGGGCGCGATCGCAGGGTGTGTGATCGCAGGGGGCGCGATCGCTGGGGGCGCGTTACCTTGGGTCCATGCCTTGGCTGATCCGTCTCGTGAGCGCGCTCACCTCTACGCTCCTCCTCACGCTCGGCTCGCTCTCCGCGGGGGCCTTTGGGCAGGCCTCTGCCGCGCCGCCGGAGGCGGGCGCGCTCTCCGAGGCGCAGCTCACGGCGCTGCAGGGCGCGCTGCGCAAGGAGTTCGACGCGCAGGGCCTCGTGGGGCTGGCCGTCGGCGTCGTGCGCGAAGGCCGCGTCGCGCACGAGCTCTACTTCGGCCTGGCGGACCGCGCCAACGAGCAGCCGGTCGCTGCGCACACGCTGTTTCGCTGGGCCTCGATCTCGAAGCCGGTGACGGCGGTCGCGGCGCTGCAGCTCGTCGAGTCAGGCGCCCTGGACCTGGACCGTGATGTGCGCGAATACGTGCCCGAGTTCCCGGAGAAGCCATGGCCGATCTCGGCGCGGCAGCTCCTGTGCCACCAGGGCGGCGTCGTGCACTACACCAACGGCGAGGTCGTGCGGACGAAGCGCGAGTACGAGGCCGAGCACCCCTTCGAGGACCTCGTCGTCGCGCTCGACATGTTCAAGGAGTCGCCGCTCATCGCGCAGCCGGGCACCACATACTCCTACACCACGCACGGCTTCATGTTGCTTGGCGCGGTCGTGCAGCGCGCTGGTGGTGCGCCCTTTGCCGCGCAAGTGCAGTCGCGCATCGCCGCGCCGGCGGGGATGATGACGTTCCGGCCAGACTACCAATGGCTCGAGCTGCCGCACCGCGCAGTCGGCTACGTGCGCGTGGGTGAGCGCGTCCTGCCGTCGACGAACACGGACGTCAGCTGGAAGCTCCCCGGGGGCGGCTATGTCTCGACCGTGGGCGACCTCGCGCGCTTCGTGGCGGCCCTGATGGGGGACACGCTGTTGCCGCGCAGGGCGCTCGATCGCATGTGGACGGCGCAGCGCACCGCGGACGGCGCGGCGACGAGCTATGGCCTCGGGTTTGGCGTCGCGCGGGTCGACGGACGCCTGCGTGTCGCGCACACGGGCTCGCAGGAGAAGACGCGCACCTTGATGCAGTTCTTCCCTGACGAGCGTGTCGGCCTCGTGTTGATGACGAACAGCGAGTGGGCGCGCCTCGGGCCTGTCGCGGAGGCAGCGTGGCTGCTCCTGCGCTGATGGTCGGCTCTGAGCCTTGAGCTCGGCGCCGCCGGTCAGCAGGGCAGAGACAGCCGGAACGTCGCGCCACGCGCCGCGGGGACAAGGGTGAGGCTGCCGCCCAGCTCCTGCGCGAGCGCCCGCGACAGCGCGAGCCCGAGCCCAACGCCCGGCGCGCGGTCCGCAGAGTCGCGGCCGCCGCGGTCGAAAGGCTCGAAGATCGTGCGCGCAACGTCAGCCGTGACGCCGCTGCCGGAGTCGCACACATCGAGCGTCAAATGGTCGCCCTGCACCGCCGCGCGCAGCACGATCGGCGCCGTTGCGTCTTCGTCGGAGGGCGCGTCGAGCGCGCCCTCGATCGGCCGCCCATACTTGCACGCGTTCTCGACGAGGTTCGACAGGATCTGCAGGACCGCGTCGGCGTCGGTGCTGAGGCGCACGGCGCCCGCGACCTCGTCCTGCACTTCGAGCTGCGCGCCGTTGCTGGCGCACGTCCGCGCGAGCTCCGGGATGCAACGCTCGACGAGCTCCGTCGCGCCGACCTCTTGCCGCGGCGCGCCGTGCTTGCCGTCCTCGAGCCGCGCGTAGCGCAGCACGTTGTCGACGAGCCGCGCGAGCCGCGCGGACTCGGACTCCAGCGTCGACAGGTACTCCTGCCGCGACCCTTCAGGCACCATCCCGCGCGCGAGCATCTCGCTGTACATGCGGAACGTCGTCAGCGGCGTCCGCAGCTCGTGCGTCACCGCGTGCGTGAAGCGCCGGTGCTTGTCGCCGTAGGCGTAGCTCGCGCGCAGCGCCAGCGCGCCGACCGCGAGCGCGAACAGGAGCGCCGTCCAAGCGCCGCCCAGGGTCCAGAGGTAGCCGCGCGGCAAGTCCTCGGCCGGCTTGGGGGCAGGCACGACGAGCCGGGCCGGAATGGCGGCGAGGCGCTGTGCGCGTTCGGCGCCCTCGCGCGGCGGCTCGTCGGCCTCGATCGGAACGAGCGCGGCGGTCGGGAACAGGTCCGTGATCTCCGCGATGAGCAGCGTCGAGAGGGCCGGCCAATCCAGGCGATAGCTCTCGTGGCTCGCGCCCCCAGCGCCCTCGATGCGGCGCGCGAACTGCAGCTCGAGCGTCTCGCCGGAGCGGTCCCAGACCGTCGCCAAGGGGCCGATGCAGAACTCACCCACGCCACGCAGTTGGCTGCTGATCTGGGCATTGTTCGCCACATTGGCCTCGAGGCGGCGCGAGTACTCGTCGACGCTGCGCTGCACGCCGCGGTTCGCGATATTCTGCTGCAACGGGTTCGTCCAGTTCGGTACCGGCGGCGGGGCGGCGGCGAGGTCGTTCGCGCCGCCCTTGGGCATCACGGCGCACGTCATCGCGTAGGCCTCGTCCGCGGCGGCGACGAGCTCCCGCTGGACGCACTCATCGGGCGCCTCGGTGGGGTTCAGCGCGTTCAACGAAGGGTCGATCCAATTCGCGGAGTACGAGCCAGGCCGCTGGTCGACGAGGCCCGCCCGGCTCGTCGTCAGCGCCAGCAAGCTCGTCACGCGCGTCTCCATGCGCCACAGCGCCGTCCGGATGTCTTCGTGGTGCAGGGCTTCAGCGACCGCAACTGCGTGCGCGGCCTGCTGGCGCACGACGAGCGCCGTCAAGGCGCCGAACGCCGCCAGGACCGCGATGCTGCAGACCGCGTAGAGCCGCACGAGCGGCCGCTTGGACGCGCTCAACGCAGCACCTCTACGCCGTCGCCGAGCATGTAGCCCTTGCCGCGCACGGTGCGCACGACGTCGCCGCCTCCTGGGCCGAGCTTCTCTCGGAGCCGCACGACGGTCATGTCGACGGTCCGTGTATCGAGGCCGCGCGGGTCGAGGCCCCAGACCGCGCGCAAGAGCTCGTCACGGTCGAGCGCGCGCCCGAGGTTGCGGGCGACGTGCAGCAAGAGCCCGGCCTCGCGCTCGGTCAGCTGTCGAGCTGCTGCGGCCTCGAACGTGACCTCGCGGCGCTCGAAGTGCACGCGCCCGCTCGCGAAGACGAGCTCGCGGACGTCGCTCGGGCGCTCGGCGCTGCGCCGCAACACGGCCTCCACACGCGCGAGCAGCTCCGATGAGCTGAACGGCTTCACGACGTAGTCGTCCGCGCCCGTCCGCAGGCCGCGCACGCGGTCTTCTTCCGCGCCGCGTGCGGTGACGAGGATCACCGGGAGCGTCGGCCGCTCGGCGCGCAGCGTCGGGAGATACTCCAGGCCGTCCATGCCGGGCAGGACGACGTCGAGCAGGACGAGGTCGACCTCCGCATGGGCGAGGGTGCGCCGCGCGCTCGCGCCATCAGCGCACGCGAGCACGCGGAACCCCGCGAACTCCAAGCTGTCGACGAGACCCCGCCGGATGGCGGGGTCATCTTCGACCACACAGATCGTGCGCTGGCTCGTCATGGCGCTGCCTGCAGTCTACTGCGAGTCCTTCGTGGGCGCTGCTTGGACGAGGATCGTCTCTGCGCCGTGTCGCAGGAGGATCTCGCCGGAGAGCGAGAGCTGCCCGGCGCAGCCCTCGAGGCGCAGGGCCTCGACGAGCGCCGTGTGCTCGGGCGAGCCGAACACGACCACGCGGTCGGGCTTGACCTCGTCCTTGGCGAGCGCGAGCGATCCATCGACCCACGTCTCGCCGCGGCGGAAGTACGTGCGCCCTTGGACGGTCTGCACCGTCGGGTTTGCGACGAGCTCGCCGGCGGACGAGTAGAGGAGGTTGGACGGGTTGATCCATGCTTGGTCGCGGTTCATCGCGACGTTTTGCTGCGCCGCGACGCCTCCGAGCCCGACCCGGCAGTTCGCGTTGTCGATGCCCTTGACGGAGGCCGCGGCCAGCAGGTCGTCGCCGTTCCCGAGCTGCGTCCCCTCGAGCGCCAAGAACGCGGTCGAGTCCGTCAGCACGCCGTAGCGCGTCGCGAGGTCCAGCATCTCCTTGACGAGCTCGCCGAAGCGCGGGTCCTCTTGCAGTGAGGCGAGCGCGTTCGGGTCCGCGCCTGCGCGGCGGAGCTCGTCCTCGAGGCCCGCGATCCTGCGCATCGCCCAGAGCCGCTTGACGAAGTCGTTGCGCGGCAGCGCGCGCGCGAAGTCGTAGTCGAGCGCCCAGCGCGAGGCCTCGCCGCCGCGCAGGCCCGCGAGCTCGAAGCGCGCGGGCGCGGCCTCGAGGTAGCGGCCCAGCAGCACCAAGCGGTCGCCGCGGAAGAGGTCCGGCAAGACCTGCGGATACATGTCGCGCACGAGCCGCGTGTTCTCCGCGCCGTCGGCGCCCTGCACGCTGATCGCGAGGTCCGTCACGACGGGCCCGGCGAGGTCCGCGAAGACATCGGTGACGGCGCGCTCGACGTCTTCATCCGGCCGCACATAGGTGGCGCGGGCGCGGCTCGTGACGGCGACCGCGTCCAGCAGCGGCGCGTTGACGTCGTTCCCGACGCCGAAGGTGAAGACGCGCCGCCCGTGGGCGTTCTGCGCTTCGATGCGCTGGCGGATCACGTGCTCGCGCGTCTCGCCCTGCGTCGGCAGGCCGTCGGTCAGGAAGAGCACGACCGGCAGCTTGCCTGCGATCGGGGGCATGGAGAGCGCAGCGTCGAGCGCCCCGTCGAGGTTGGTATTGCCGCCTACGGTGAGGCCGTCGAGGTAGGCGCGCAGCAACGGGAGGGTCTCCTTCGACTTGATCACCGCGGTCGGGGCGAAGCGCTCGACGGTGGAGCTGTAGTCGATGATCTGCACCGCCTCACCGAACGCGAGGCCCTCGAGGACCTGCAGGGCCGCGGCCTTCGCTTGGTCGAACTTCGCGCCCGCCATGCTGCCGGAGCGATCGAGCACGAGCGTCAGCTCGCGCTCCGGCAGCGCGAGCCCTTCGGGGAGCTCTCCGAGGCCCGCCAGCAGGAGGAACCAGCCGCCGTCGCCCTCCGGGTCGGCGCTGGTGAACAGCGTCGTCGACAGCGGCCCGCTCGCGAGCAGCACGGAGACGCGCAGCGCCCCGGCTTGCATCGGCGTGCCCGGGCGCGCGTGCAGCTTGACGCGGTGCGCGCTGCCTTCGACGCGCGGCAGGTCGTGGGTCGGCGAGTAGACGTCGGCGATCGGTCGCGCGGAGCGCACCTCGAGCGTGACGTCCCATTGCACGTTGGCAGCCAAGCTCTCGCTGCGCGGGAGCTCGTAGTCCCAGCGCGCGCCCTCTTGCGGCAGCACGTGCTCGTAGCGCACCCGCACCGTCTGCGTGCCGCCGTGGGGGACGGGGAAGACGCTGGAGCGCACGAGCGCCGCGCCCGCAAACTCGAGCAGCGCCGGGTCCTTCAGGCGCGCGACGATCGAGTCGTACGTGGCGCGCGCGTCGGCCAGGGGCAAGACGACGGCGCTGGCGCCAGGGCCCTGACCCTCGAACTCGAAGCCGCTCACGACCGCGCCGTCGGGGACGGGCAGGAGCAGCTCGGCCTCGGTGTCTCGGTCCGAAGTGTTCAGGACGGAGACGTCCAGCGTCGTGGTGGCGATCCCGTCGACGAGCAGGATGTCCGCGCGGACCCCGGTGACTCGCACGACCGGCGCGCTCTGGTCGACGTGGAACGCCCGGGACTGGGGCAGGACGACGTTTGCGGCCCAACCCCGTTGGCTGGAAACGGACGGGCTGGGGCTGTGCTGCGCGGCCGCCAGGGCCGGCGCCGCGACGAGCGCGAGCGCGGAGAGTGAGTGTGTGGTCAGGCGCATGGTGCCTCCTCGTGGGACGTGGTCGGCGCGGCGCGGGCCGCTGCCGGGTACGAGAGACCCTACGCCCGAGCGCGCGACGCCATGGTCACTGATGCGTAACGGGCCGGCTCCCCAACCGCTGCGTCCCCGTGACACCCGCAATACGCACCCACCCCAAAGAGGTACAGAAGTACGGTGCCTGGCACACTCCTCCAAATCAACGGCACCGCGCGGCACTTCGAGTTTGGAGGAACGTGCCTGGCACGGTACTCGGTCAGAGTTCGTCGATGGCGAAGGCGAGGAATTGTGTGAATTGGGTCGGGCTGAAGTTGTCGTCGCTGACGAGGATCAGCGAGCGGCGCCCGTCGGGCAGGCGCGGACCGAACGTCATGCCCTCGACGTTGTCGAGCGGCAGGTTAAGGGACGCGAGGTCGAGCAGCATGCGCTTGCCGACCGGCGCGAAGGACCTCAGGAGGTTCTCCAGCACATCGACGCCGCTGACGTCGTCGGCGACCGACAGGTCGACCGCGAACAGCTTGATCGCGTTGCCTACGCCGTTCGAGAAGGAGCGCTCCAGCGCGAGCAGTTGGTGGTCGTTGGCGGCCAGGAGTTCGACGAGGCCATTGGTCGCGAAGGACGACATCGGCACCGGCAGGGCCGCGATTTGGTTCGTCCAGTAGACGTATTCAGCGCCGGCCGCGCCAGTGGCGGCGTCGAACGAGAGGATCCGACACGGCGTCCCGTGGCGTAGCTGCGCCGCTTGGCCGTCTTGGAAGAGCGCGTTCTCGGTCGCGGTGAAGAGCGTGCGCTCGTCCGGCGTCAGCGTCAGGCTCTCGAACGCCAGGTTGTTGCGGATGCCGAAGTTCGGGAGCCCGGCCATGAACTTATAGGGGACGGGCAGCGCCTCGACGCGTTGGCCGATGACCGCGAAGCGATCCACGAACGGATCGAGCCCCTGGTTCGCGTCGCCTTCGGAGCTGATGAAGAGGCGGCCGTCGCGTGCCAGCGCGATCCCTTCGGGGTCGACCGACGCGGCCCCGTAGGGCACGCCCGCGGCGTTGCGAAGCGTCACGACCTTGCGCAGCTCGACGTCGTTCTGGTCGAGCACGCCGTCGCTGAGGTCGATCGTCAAGCTATAAAAGCGCGCGTCGCTGAGCTGGCTGCGGTCGTCCGAGAGCGCCAAAAACTGGTCGGATGACGGGTCGTAGGTCAGCGCCGAGAGGCCGCCGACGATGGTCCCCTCGAAGGTCGTTCCGTTCGCGATCGTCGCCTGGCCGATGAACGACAAAGACGCTCCGTCGAGGTCGAGGGCGGCGCCGCCCTGGCTGGTGCCGACGAGGCGCGCGTCGACCCAGACCAAGCGGTGGTCAGAGCTCGTTACAGCGTTGCCGTTGGTCGGGTCACCGAAGCCGACCAGCGAGAAGTAGGCGTCGTGCTCACCCGGCCAGAAGACCCCGCTCGCGTCCACGATGAGGTTGCGTGACGGCAGAACGTAGTCGGTGCGCAGGTTGCCGGAGGGCGCGAAGAACGCGCTCACGTCCGTGAAGTTCCCCGTGTCGAGGGCCGGACTGCCGACGTGCGCCAGGTTCGCGCCGCCCTCCAGGAGGGACGACTCGAAGCCGCCTCGACTGGTCGGGTAGGTGTCGCGGACGCGCGCGTTACGGAGCAGCTGCTGCATCGCGCCGGGCACGCCGTCGCCGTCCGTCGGGTCGGCGTTGTAGTCACCGACGACCACGAAGCGCTCGCCGACCGCCAGCCCGCCAGTCACGCCCGCGTCGTCGCGGATATAGGTCCCGGCGCCGGGCGTCACATAGTCGGCCCAGAACCGGATCTCATCGTGATTCCGGCGCCCGTTGCGGTCCTCAGGGCCGTCGAAGACGGGCGGCGTCGGGTGCGCACAGAGCATGTGCACGCGGCGCCCGTCGATGAGCACCGGGACGTCCCAGTGGCTCTTCGACGAGAGACGCACGGCCTGGAGCTCCGCCGGCGAGTACCAGTCACCCGGCGCGCTCGTCGAGGGGTCATCGGGCAGGAGCGCGCCCGGCATGTCGGCCCAGAGGAACTGTTGAAACGTCCGGACGTCCGCGGTCGCGATCGGAAAGCGCGACATCAGCACCATCCCGAATTGCCCCGGGAAGAAGCCGAAGCCGAAGCAATCGTTTGCATAGTCCGCCGTACCCACTGCCGTTCCGACGACGCCGTTGTTGTCGAGGTCGAAGCCGCTGGGGAGCCCCGTGTTCGACGGGGCCAGGAAGACGTAAGGGTAGTCGATCGGCGCCGCGCCGTTCTGCGCGGCGGCGAGGTAGTTCTGGCGGAAGAGGTCGAGCGCTTGCCGGCCAGCGTCGAAGTCGAACTCGTTCAGGAGGATGACGTCAGGGCGCGTCCGCTGCAGGACCTCAGCTACGGCGGCGATTTGGGGGCTCCCGGGCCCCGAGAGCTCGGCGATGAGGTCGCCGCTGTTCGCGCGGTTCAAGAACGAGTTGTAGGTCGCGAAGCGGACTGTAGTTCCTTGCGCGCTGGTTGTGGGGGCGAGCGCTGCGCTGAGCAGCAGCAGCCCGAGTGACGAGTGGGTGGTGTGCGACATCTTTTGAAGCGACGGAGTTGAGTGACGCTAGCGCGGCGCGTACCGCGCGTCGAATGAAGGCGCACTCTCCAGTGCTTCATTCGCGATTCGATGTGAGCGCGTGAAAGTTGAGGTCAATCGCGCGCCGCGCGATTCGCGACACATTGATCGCGCGACGCTCTGCAATTCGCACTCGTGCTGCACTGTCCGCAACTGGCCGCGTGCGCGCCCAGCGCGCTGCGGCTCGATGGAGCAAACACTCACCAAGTATCAGCGAGGAATCAACGGCATGAGAACCAAACACTGGCAGCTTCCCTTCTTGATCGGCGCTTCGCTTGCTGGCGACGCGCGCGTCGCAAGCGCAGCGCCGCAAGGCGCGGGCGCGACCTTCGAGAAGCCGATCGTCATCGCGCACCGCGGCGCTTCGGGCTACCGCCCGGAGCACACGATCGAGTCCTATGCGCTCGGCATCCTGATGGGCGCCGATTTCATCGAGCCGGACCTCGTCCCGACGAGTGACGGCGTCCTGATCGCGCGCCACGAGAACGCGCTCGCGACGGTGGCGCTCGACGCGGCGGGGGCCATCCTGCTGGACTCGAACGGCCGACCGATCGTCACTGGACAGACCACGAACGTCGCGGAGCTGCCGCAGTTCGCGGGCAGGCTGACCGTCAAGGCGATCGACGGCGTCTTGCTCGGCGGCTGGTTCAGCGAGGACTTCACGTTCGCGGAGATCCGCACGCTCAGGACCCGCGAGCGCATCCCGGGCGTCCGGCCGGCCAACGCCGCCTACAACGACCAGTTCCTGGTGCCGACCATCGACGACGTTATCTTGCTGGTGCGCGTCGCGGAGCTCCTCACCGGGCGCGAGGTCGGGATCTACCCGGAGACGAAGCACCCCACGTACTTTGCGCAGGAGGGCCGGCGCCTCAACGGGCAGCCCATCCAAATCTCTACGAGCCAGCTCCTGGTCGAGGCGCTCGTCCGCAATGGCTTCACGGACCCGAGCCGGATCTTCATTCAGTCCTTCGAGTTCGCGAACCTCATCGAGCTGCAGACGCAGCTCATGCCCGCGGCGGGCATCGACGTGCCGCTCGTGCAGCTCTACGGCGACATTGAACAGTGCTGTCTGCAGCCCTTCGACGCGTTCTCGCGGCCGTACGACATGTACTACAACGCGCTCGTGGGCGCCGACCTGAACGCGATTTATGGGCCGCTCGCGGGCGTCGTGCAGAACGGCATCACGACGACGACGCACTATGGCGATGTCCTGTCGCAGCGCGCGCTCTTGACGATGCGCGCCCTCTACGCGGAGGGCATCGGCCCGTGGAAGAACAGCTTCCTCCTGCGTACAGCCTTGTCTGCGCCGGTCGATGGCAACGGTGACGGCCTCGCGCAGATCACGAGCGGCCTCACTGGGCGCGTGCACCCGTTCTTGTCGTACGCGTTCCAAGCTGGGCTGAAGGTCCACCCGTACACGCTGCGCGCCGAGGAGCCTTTCTTGACGGTGCACGCCAACGGCGTCCCGCAAGCGATCGCCGGCGAGGTCGCGCAGCTCCTCTCGCTGGGCATCAACGGGTTCTTCATCGACCAGCCCGACCTCGGCGTCGCCGGACGCGACCAGTTCTTGGCGCTCAATGGTCAATCAACCGCGCGCCTCGCCGGCGGGGCGCGCGCGGGGCTGGACTACGCCAGCTTGATGCGTGCGTACTACGAGGCCGCGAGCGCGCTTGATCCGGCGTCCTGCCGCTGAAGCGCGCACATGTGAGCGGCCGCGGACGAGGGTGACCTCGCCCGCGGCCGCGTGCTTTCAGCTCAGCCGCAGCGCAGCTTCAATGTCGGGTCACTGTCAGGTGACTGTCAGGTCATTGGGGGAGCACCCGGAACGCCTGCATGACCGTCGGCAGCGAGTTGACGTCCGCCGGATCGACGCCATAGGTCGTCACCGTCAGGGCCTGCGTCGCTTGGTCGATTTCGAACTCGGTCCAGCCGTAGGTGTGCGTCGCGCTCCATTGCCCGGAGAGCAGCGTCGCCTGGATCTCGCCGCCGTCGAGCCCGATCGAGTCGAGCCCGAACTGCGCCAGCTGGTCGTCGAGGACAGCGCGCAGGAAGGCCTCTTTGCCCGCGACGGGGAGGCTGTTGTAGAAGGCGAATTGGTTGGCGTCGATGAGCCCTAGCTGCGCCGCGAGGCCGACGACCGTGGGCCCGAACGGCGCGTCATAGGCGATGGCGCCGGTCGTGATCTCAAAGGCGCCGAGCGGCAGCTGGGGGCCGCCCGGGCCGACCTGCGAGCGCACTTCGTTGACGAGGGTGCCATGGATGTCGGCCGCGACGAAGACGACGTTGTCGATCGCGTTGATGCGGATGAACTCCAAGAGCGCGGCGCGCTCCGCGGCGTAGCCTTCGAAGCGGTCCTCGGCGGCGAGGACACCCAGCGCCTGGATAGGCTCGGGGACCATCACGAACTTCCAGGTGACGCCGGCTTGTTGGGCGGCGGCGAGGTCGGCCTGGACCTCGGCGAGCTGCGCCGCGGACAGCATCGTGCGGCTCGGGTCATAGGACTCGACCAAGAAGCGCAGGACGTCTGCTGGGTTCAACAGGTTCGCGGGCGTGAGCTCGGTGTCCCGGAACGACCGCGCATCCAGCAAGAAGATCGCCGCGTCATCGCCGAACTGGCGCGCCCGGTAGAGCTTCGGCTTGAACGCCGTGCGCGCGTCGCCCGTCGCGCCGTACAGCTCGGCGGCGATGGGGTGGAACTCTTGGAACGCGCGAATGCCGTTGGCGAAGAGCTGCGTCTCGTTGATGTAGGGCACGCCCTGGTCGAAGCGCAGGTCCGTGCTCGGGTCGGCGCCGCCCGCGAAGTCGTTCGTGACCTCGTGGTCGTCGATGACCGCAAAGAGCGCCGTCGTACGCCGCGCGTCGGCGAGCGCGTTCAGGCCGAGCGTCGGCGAGAGCACCTCCGCTTGCTTGATCCGGTACTGCTCGAGCGTCGTGGCCTGCGAGACGCCGGGCAAGGCCGGGGACTCGACGTCGGCGTAGATCGTGTCGCCGAGGTGCGCGAGGAACGCTAGGTTCCGGCGGGGGAGGTTCCGCAGGGAGTGGAACGGCATGACGTCGCCGCGCGCGTCGCCCGTGACGCCAAAGCGCAGGCCGTGCTTCGCGCCAGGCGCGTGCGCCGTCCTGAAGAAGCCGCCCGAGAAGTTGAACGCGAGGTCAAATGAGACGTGGTAGTAGGTCGTGCCCGGGAGGAGCCCGCCGACCACGTGCTTGACGGGCTCGAGCGGCGCCGCGGTCCCGCTGAGGAACCACTGCGCGCCGACCTGGAGGGAGCGGTCAGGGGCAATGACGGTGAGCATCGGGCCCGGCACTGCGGGGCGCGCCCAGAGGACGGCGGAGTCCGTGGTGACGTCGCCGACGGCGACGCCGCTCGGGAGCTGCGTGTTTTGGGCGTACGCCGCGGGCGCGAGCGCCAAGAGCGCAAACGCGGCGCTCGTGAGGAGCGTGGGAGATTGAAGGTGCATGTCGAGGATGGAGGCAACGTGGGGCGCTCCACCGATCGCGGGCGCTCCCAGTGCCGCGAGCGTCGGCTCCGTCGATGTTTCGAGCGTGAAGGGCCGGTCAAGCCCGTGCGGGGCGCTGCGCCACGCTGGAGCGCGCGAGCGCCAGGTCGGTGGGCGCCCCACGTCCCGTCCTGAGCGCCGCTGCGCGCGCCGTCATCTTGGCGTCATGTTCGGACCGTCCGCGCGGTGTGGGGCCTGTATCCTCGGAGGAGGAGCGCTGGGCGCGCTCTCATGAGGTGTCTCCTATGGCCAACAGATCCAGCGTCATTCTCGGGTTCCTTGCGCTCGCGACGGTCGGAGGCGCCGCGTCGAGCGACCGCCTGTTCTCCGCGCCGACAGGCCCGTTCGTCGAGCTCTCGCTCGTCGTCGAGGCCAACGTGAACGACATGGACGGCGAGGTGATCCTGCACGCCGAGTCAGGGCAGCCGCTGAAGCGGTTGGCGCTCGTCGCTCCGAGCGGCAAGCTCGTCCAGGCGCTCGACGCCACGGAGGGGCTGATCGGCTTGTCCGAGCTGCGGCTCGAGACGGGCGAGCCCACGCTGCAGGAGGTCTTCAACGCCTATCCCGAAGGGACGTACAGGGTGCGTGCGCTGACGCTCGAGGGCGTGGTCTGCGCGGGCGAGGTGGAGCTGACCCATGACCTCCCCGCGCGCTGGGCGATTCGCTCGCCGGTTCAGGGCGCCGTCGTGCCGCGTGATCAGGTCACGGTCGAATGGAGCCTCGATGCCTCCGTGGAGCACTACACCGTCGAGGTCGAGGACTCGGATGACGAGCAGCGCATGCTGGTGACGCCGCAGCCGGGGCAGTCGTCGTTCTTGATTCCCTCGTCCTTGCTGCGCGAAGACACGGACTATCAGGTCGTCGTTGTCGCCCACAACGCAGCGGGCAACCGTGTCATTCAAGAGGTCGAATTCCGCACCGCGCCCTGACTAGCTCGTGGGGGACGTCCAGGAGGGCGACCCTCGGGCTACGCCCACTCGCCGTGTACGTACACCGCGGCGCCCCGCGCAAAGAGCCAGAGGCGCCGGCCGCAGCGCGTCCGGACGCGGTAGTAGTCGCGGTGCACGTCTGCTGTGTCGTCGTTGCGCGCCTCCCACCAGGGGCGGGCGATGCGCTCGGGGCCAAGGATGTCCATCAGCTCGAGCTCGAGCTGGCGCCACCGGAAGCATTGACCGACGGCGAGGTCGTTCAAGGTGATCGGCTCCGGGCGCGCGAAGAGGAGCGAAGGGCGCGGCGCTGCCGTAGGACGCGCCGCGCCCGCGCGCACCCGCGCCAGCGGATCGTCGCTCTGCGTGACCGGGCGCGAGCGATACGCGCGCTCGGGCACGTGCGTCTCGACCGCGCGCGGCGCGCGCACGGCCTCCGCGCCGAGGCGCCCGACGAGGACATCGACCAGCTCGCCGAGCGCGCGGTCGAGGACACGCTCCAGGCGGCGCTGTGAGAACCCGTGCTCCAAGTTCTGTCGTTCGAACGCCGACGCTTGCTGCAGCGGCAAGCGCGCTGTACGCCGCGCAATGACCCGTACACACTCGACGCCGAAGCCGAGCTGCATGCGCTCGACGCGCGGCCGCGCGACGTTCCAGAGGTGACGTGGGTTGGCGCTCGCGCGCCCGAGCCCGACGGTCACGCGCTCGGGGAGCGCGCCCGGCGCGCGGTCCGACGCGACCAGCTCGACCGCCAGCTCCGTCACGCCGAGGCCTGCAGCGCCGAGGGTGACGCAGAGGTCGTGCAGCAGCTTTTCGACCGTGATCAGCACTGCTTCGAGCTGTTGCACGGGGCCTTCGAACACGCGCTCGACCTCGGGCGGCTCCTCGGGACGCAACGGCGTGATCGTCTCGTACGCGCGGCCGAGCGCTTGATCGAGCCGCAGCAGGACGTCACCGCCGAAGCGCGCCGCGAGCCGCGCGCGATCGAGCCGCGCGAGATCGTCGATGCGCGCCACGGACACTTCGCGCAGGCCGTCGACGATGGCGGGCGCGAGGCGCAGGGCCTCGAGGGGTAGGGGCGCGAGCGCGCGCTCTTCAGCGCCGCTCGCGATGACCAAGGGTGAGCGCGGCCCGTAGCGCGCGCAGGCCCATGCCGCGCCGAGCGTATCGGCGACCGCGGCGCGTGCGCGGAGGCCGAGGCGCGACACGCCCTCCAGGATGCGCCGCGCGTGGCGCTCTTCGTCGCCGGCGAGCCGCTCGAAGCCCGCGATGTCGAGCACGAGGCCGCCCTCGGGGTCCAGCGCGACCGTCGGGCTGAAGCGCAGCGCCCATTGCCCGAGCGCCGCGAGGGCGCGTGCGTCGCGATCTGGGCGGTGCTCCTCGATCCAGGGCTGCGCGGGCGCGAGCAGCGCGCGCGCCTCGTCCACTGTGAGGCCGACGCGCACCCCGCGCGACGCGGCGGACGGACAGCGCCGCGCGACGAGGGCGCGCCCCGCGATCGTCTCGGTCAGCAGGATCGGGCTGCCCGGGTGGGGCCAGGCCGCGGCGCGCGCAGGGCGGCGGCCGCCCTGCGGCGCGCCCCGGTCCACGGCGCGCCGCCCTGCGCGCGCCGTGGCGGGCGCCTTGGGCGGCCCGACGTCCAGCGGCGCCGCGCTCCCCGGCGCCGGCCGCTCCGCGCGCCGCCGCCGCCGCCGCGCCAGGTCGATGGCGAGGTCGGGCAGGGCGAGGGCGAGGACGCGGCGCATGGGGAGGCCCAGCTCGTGGGCTCGCAGAGGTTAGGGGGAAGTTCGCGGAGCGCCAGCCTCGTCCCCCCCAGGGAGCCGGCCCCCGTCGTTGCCGGAAGAGGGTGACTCCACAGGCCGTTGTGGTGCGCGCATGTCATGGCTACAGCGGGCTGTGTCCCGACAGGCTTGTGGCCCACCTTTCGCTTTGGGCGTGGCGCCTGCCGGCGGGACCCGGCACCATGCGAGCCGGGTGACCAAACGACCGCCCTCTGCGCTGTGGTTGGCGCACAAGCCCGTGGGCGCGACGAGCGCCTCCCTCGTCGACGCGTACCGTGCGCGGTTCGCTGGGGACTACACGTTGAAGGTCTCGCACGGGGGCGCGCTCGACCCGTTCGCCGAGGGGCTCATGGTCCTGCTCGTCGGCGCCGCGAACCGCCTCTTCGAGCGCCTACACGAGGTCCCGAAGGTCTATCGCGCGGAGGTCGTTTGGGGCGCGGAGACCGACACCTGCGACGCGGGCGGCGCTGTGACCTGGCGCGGGGACATGGGCGCGCAGGCCGGCGTCGGGCCCACGCCCGCCGCGCTCGAGGGCGCGCTCGACCGCTTCGTCGGCTGGACGGAACAAGTGCCGCCGCACACCAGCAACAAGCGCGTGGACGGCGAGCGCGCCTATGTGCGCGCGCACCGCGGCGAGGCCTTCACGTTGCCCGCGCAGCGCGTGTACTGCCACAGCGCGCGCTGGCTCGCGCACGACCTGCCGCGCGCGAGCACGCTGGAGCTCGCGGTCCGCGGCGGGTTCTACGTCCGCAGCCTCGCGCGCGACCTCGGCCGCGCGCTCGGCGTCGGCGCGCATCTCCGCGCCCTCCAGCGCGACGCGATCGGCCCGTGGCGCTGTCCTGCGCCGGGCGCAATGGTGTCGGTGACCGGCACCGATGTCATGCCGTGGCTCCCGCTCCTCGAGCTGACCGACGCGGAATGGGGCGCTGTACGGAGGGGCGCGGCGCTGCCCGAGCGCCCGCCGCTCGCCCCGACGTGGCCGCTGCCAGCGGGCTTCCCCGCGCCCGCTTGGGTGCGCGCCGCGCACCTCGGGCGGCTGGTCGCGCTGCAACCTCGCGCGCTGGCGCCGCGCGGCGCGGCGCCCAGCGACGGCGCGCGCGCCGTCTTGCTGCCGGGCGGCGTGTGAGCCCCGAGGCTGGGGCCGAACGCCGCAGGTTCTCGTTCTGCGACCGCGCTGGATCCGCCCTTTGCGCCGCAGTTCTTCATAGGTGGTGTTTATGATCCCCGCGCTCCGGTTCGATGGTAGCCCGACGGTCCGAGCACCTACTGGCATGAAGCTCTCGACGCGCATTCTCTTGGCCTTCGGCCTCTTCCTGGGCGGGATCACGTTCCTGCACGGGGGCCTCAACCATGGTTGGTTCGCCGACCAGAGCCGGGACCGGCTCACCGTCGCGCACCTGCCCGTGACATGACACCTGACGTGCCCGGTCACCAGTTGGGTGACGGAACACTCGGACGCAGGCACGGTCTTCGCGTCGAAGCGCTATACGAACTGGCCGGCGATGACCGAGGACCTGCAGGCGGGCAACTTGCACGCCGCGTTCATCCTGGCGCCGCTTGCGATGGTGCTCGCGCGCGAGGGCACGAAGCCGGTCAAGATCGTCCACCTCGGGCACCGCGACGGCACGTGCATGGTCGTGGCGAAGGACTCGCCCTATCAGACCTTCGCGGACTTGCGCGGGAAGCGCATCGCGATCCCGCACCGCTATTCGAACCAGCGCATCCTGATCGAGCGGCTCAAGGAGCAGAACGGCTTCAACGACTCCGACGTGACGCTGATCGATTTCCCGCCGCCGGAGATGCCTGCGGGCCTCAAGGCTGGTCAGTTCGAGGCCTATATCGTCGGCGAGCCGCACGCGGCGCGCGCGGAGATCGCGGGCTTTGGCCGCATCCTTTACTACACGAAGGATATCTGGCCCAACTTCATCTCCTGTGTCCTCGTCGTGACGCAAGAGCTCATCGACACGCAGCCCGAGCTCGTGCAGGAGCTCGTCTCGGGGATCACGGCCTCGGGCGAGTGGATCGACCGGGGACCGGAAGATCAGCTCATCGCGGGCATCTATCTCGAAGGCGAAGTCGTGCCGGAGGATCAGCTCAAGGCGACCGCCGAGGGCACCCTGCCAGAGGCGATCATGATGCCGCGGGACTTCGGCGTTTCCCCCCGCATGCAAGCCGCGCAGCTCGGCGGGCTCTATTACGGTCAGCCGACCGAGCTCTTGAAATACGTCTTGTCCAAGCCGCCGGACCGCGTGAAATACACTGACCTCGCGCTGAACCGCGAAGACTTCGCGGAGATCCAGCGCTACGCAGAGCGCCTCGGGTTCTTCTCCAAACGCCCTGTCACCGCCGCAGATCCGTTTGGCTTCGAGGACTATTGTGACGTCCGGTTCGAACGCGGCCGGGCGCGGAGTTTGCCGCTGCGCCCAACCACCGCCTCTGCCGCGGAGGCGCCCCGATGAGCGGCGCTCAAACACCCGCGACTTGGTCGCGCAAGGTCGCCCTCGGCGCGCTCGGGTTTGTCGTCGCGATCGCAGCTTGGCAGCTCGCGACCTGGGGCAACGACATCACTGAGGTGCCAGGACCCCGGCTTACGTTGTTGGGGCTCAGCGAGCTCGCGACGGACGGCGTGCTCTGGAAGAACATCGCGGCGTCCGTCTTCCGCGTCGCGTGGGGCTTCTGCCTCGCGGCCGGCGTCGGGATCCCGCTCGGCGTATGGATGGGGTGGAACCGCGACGTCGCGCTGTTCTTCAACCCCACCATCCAGATGCTGCGGCCGATCTCTCCGATCGCCTGGATCCCGTTCGCGGTCGTTATCTTCGGCGGCGCGAACTTCATGCTCGGCGGCCGCATCCTCTTTGACGCGTCCGACTCGTCAGCGATCTTCCTGATCTTCCTCGCCAGCTTCTTCCCGATCGTGACCGCAACGACGTCAGCCGTGCGCTCGATCGAGCTCAAGTACCTGCGCTCGGCCGCCAACTTTGGTGTCACCGGCCTGGGCTTGTTCCGACGGGTCATTCTGCCGGCGGCGCTGCCGCAGATCTTGACCGGCCTGCGCTTGGCGCTCGGGATCGCGTGGGTCGTTATCGTCGCTGCGGAGATGCTCGGCGTAACGAGCGGGCTGGGCTTCCAAGTCAATGACTCGCGCAACAACCTGCGAATGGACTATGTCTCAGCGGCGATGGTGGTGATCGGGCTGGTCGGGCTCGCGCTCGACATGGCGATGTCGAACCTGGAGGCCTCGGCGCTGGCGCGCCGCGGGATGTCGCGTCGATGAGTCGAGGAACCACGAGGCGCGACAAAATCACGGTCGCTGGCGTCGATAAGACCTTTGCGACGAAGAAGGGCGAGGTCCACGTCCTCGATTGTGTCGACCTCACTGTCCGTGAAGGCGAATTCCTCGCCATCGTGGGCCCGTCTGGCTGCGGAAAGTCGACGCTCTTGAACTGCATGGCGGGCTTCGAGCGCGTCTCTCGAGGTTCGATCCAGGTCGACGGCGTCGAAGTGACCCGTCCGGATCCAAAGCGCGTCTTCGTCTTTCAAGAGACCGGCATCTTCCCGTGGTACAGCGTCTGGGACAACGTCGGCTTCGGCCTCCGCGACCTGTCCTTCGATGCGAAGCACGAGCACGTGATGAAGTACATCCGGCTGGTCGGCCTCGAGGGCTTCGAGCGCGCGTTCCCAGCAGAGCTGTCGGGTGGAATGAAGCAGCGCGTGGAGTTTGCGCGCGCGCTAGCCGTCGAGCCTGACGTGCTCTTCCTCGACGAGCCCTTCGGCGCGCTCGACGCGTTCACGCGCATCGAGATGCGGCGCGAGATCGTGCGGATCTGGCGCGAGACGGGGAAGACCTGCATCCTCGTCACCCATGACGTCGCGGAGGCGCTCGAGCTGGCGGACCGCGTGGCGATCATGACCCGCCGCCCAGCGACGGTGCACTCCGTGCTCGAGGTCGACCTGCCGCGGCCCCGCGACTCCGACGACCCCGCGTTCCGGGACATGAAGGACCTGATCTTCCAAGTCCTCGGCGTCGAGCGACGGGTCTGAGGGCCGCTGCGGAGCGCTGGTGCAGGGGGCCTCGCCCGCCCGAGCGGCCCGATTCGCCGGGCAGCTCCGCCGAGCGCCGGTCGACTGCCGGGGATCACGCCCCCCGTTTCGCGCGGAGCACGCTAGACTCGGAGTGGGAGTTGCGTGCCCAGAATCTTTCCCGGCAACTCTCCGCCGGCAGGGTCGCCTTCGCCCGGAACCTCAGCCCTCCTCCATCATGAACCGCACTGCACTCATCGCCACGCTGTTCGGCGCCGCCTGCGCGTCGACCGCCGCCGCCCAGAGCTTCCAGTACAACGACTTCACGTCGACGGCCGGCCTGAACCTGGTCGAGCGCGCCGCGACCGTCGGGAGCATCCTCCGCGTCCACGACAACACCGCGCCGACCGGCGGCGGCAATCGCGGCGCGGTGTGGTATCAGACCCCCGTCAACGTCGTCGACGGCTTCGACACGACGTTCGAGTTCAACATGAACGGCGCGTCGAGCACTGGCGGCGGCGACGGCATGGCGTTCGTGATCCACAACGACCAGTCGCCGAGCACGATCGGCACCGTTGGCAACATGGCGATCGGCAACCACGCATCGGCGTGCGGCTACGGCATCTTTGCGGCGACCGCGCCGGGCGCCTCGGTCGACAACTCGATCGCGATCGAGCCTCGATTGCTTCAACAACGGCACGGCGCCGGCCGCAGCGCCGATCATGGACCCTGACGGCAACCACGTCAGCATCCATACGGGCGGCACGGGCGACAACAATCACATCGAGGACTTCTCGATCGGGATCGCTGACACCACGGTCCTCCCCGCGAACATGAACGACGGCGTCAATCACCAGATGCGCGTTCACTACGTCCCGGGCACGCTCGATGTCTACATGGACGGAGCCTTGATCCTCAGCGTGCCCTACAACTTCAACACGGGCGGCACGTACATCAACACGCAGCAGCCTGTCGGCGGCCTGAACCTGATCGGTGGATCGGCCGCTTGGGTCGGCTTCACCGCGGCGTCGGGCGGCGTCCTCGAGAACCACGACATCATCTCGTGGACTTGGGACTCGGTCGCGCTTGGCACGAACTACTGCACGGCGAACGCGAACTCGACGGGCTTCGCCTCGCGCATGTCTGCGAGCGGCAGCGCGTCCGTCTCTGCGAACAACATGGTCCTGAACTGCGATGACATGCCCGGCAACTCGTTTGCGTTCTTCCTGACGAGCCAGACCCAGGGCCTGATCATGAACCCAGGCGGCAGCCAGGGCAACCTGTGCGTCGGCGGCAACATCGGTCGATATGTCGGCCCGGGCCAGATTCAGAACTCCGGCGCTTCGGGCTCGATCAGCTTGGCGATCGACCTCAACCAGCACCCGACCCCGAGCGGTCTCGTGCAGGTGTCCGCGGGCCAGACCTGGAACTTCACGGCGTGGCACCGCGACGTGGTCGCGGGCTCGGCGACATCGAACTTCGCGAACGGCCTGGAAGTGCTGTTCACGAACTGACAGAGGTAGCGAACCGAGGTGAGAGTCCGTGGCGGCGAGGTCACGGAACGATGCTGGGGCCCCGCACCGCCTTGCGCTGTGCGGGGCCCCTCTGTCTTGGTCCAGAGGCGTGCGCCGCTTGGCGCGCTGATGGTCTCTCATCTCAGACCACGGACTCGACGCACGCGGGGCCAACGGCGAACCATGTCGCGACGTCCTGCCAGGTCCGTACGGCCACGAGGGCGCGGATGACCTCAAAGGCGCTGAGCGCGGCTGGTGTCGTCAGAGTCTCGGTGTCTCGGGTGCCGATGAAGGACGCGTTGTCCTGACCTTGTAGGCTGGGGCCGACGATGACGCAGCCGACCGCGCCCGCGCTTGGGTGCCGTCCTTGACTCGTTCGGCTGGGCTGATCTCCAAGAGGTCGTCCGCGGTCTGTGTGCCGCAGGCCACGCAATCGATGCGAATCGATTGCAAGTCATCGTGACGACGGGCGACAAGCGCCGCTTCGAGCTCTCGCGTGACGGCACCCGAATTCGCGCGGTGCACGGGCACTCCATCGCAGTCGAGCTCGACCTGCCGAACGTCGCGCCTCCGGAGGTGCTCTTTCATGGGACGGTTCCGACTGCATTGGCCTCGATCCTGGAGAGCGGGATCGATCCTCGCAGGCGTCGCATGGTCCACTTGTCGGAGGCCGAAACGCTCGCCCGCGAAGTCGGCGCGCGCCGCGGTGATCCGGTCGTGCTGCGAGTGGCGGCCGCGCAGATGCACGCAGAGGGACACCCCTTCTATCGCTCATCGAGCGGCGTGTGGCTGACGCGGGCCGTGCCACCCGAGTATCTGACGCAGGGCACTCGCGGCTGACGCCGTCGGCGCGACACCTCTGGCCAAACGAGATCATGTGTGTACCCTAGCGGGGTCCCGATAGGCCCCACGCGAAGCCCTGCCCATGCTGAAACCGTGTTCTATCCTCTTCCTCCTCCTTGCTCCCGCGCTCGGTGACGCGTTCGCGGTGTCGCCGCCCTGCTCGTCGACGCTCGCCCGGACCTCGCGCGAGGTGAGCACAGACCAGCGCTACGAGGCCGACGTCGCCTTCTTGCTCGACTCGTTCGAGGAGCAGGCGGGCGCGCTCTTGAAGCTGAAGGGCGTCGACTGGAACGCGGTGCGCAAGGAGTTCAGCCAGGCCTCGAAGGGCGTGACGACGGATCAAGAGCACATCGAGCTCTGCGCGCGGCTGATCGCGCGGCTCCAGGATGGACACGCCGGCTTCACCCGAGTCGAGGTCGACATGGCTGGGCGCGGCGCGGGCGAGACCTTTGGCTGTGGCCTCGAGCTCGTCGAGGTCGGTAAGAAGCTCTACGTCAAGCGCGCCTTCGGCAGCGCTGCGGCGTGCGGTGTCGATGCCGGCTCGGAGGTCGTGAAGATCGATGGCCTGAAGGCGGACAAGTGGCTGACGGCTGCGACCGAGAAGCTCTGCGATACGAAGGGCTTCTCGACGCCCGCGGCAGCGCGCTGGGCCGCGTGTACGTGGGGTCTCGTCGGTCCCGCCGGCGAACGCATCGCGTTCGAGCTCAAGAAACCCAAGGGGGGCGCTAAGAAGGCGACGCTCACCTACGACAAGTCCGGTGGTCAGGGCAGCTTGGTGGGGCCGGTCGTGTTCCCTGAGGGGCTCGCTGCGCTCGGCCGGGACATCGCCTGGGCGAAGCTCCCGAGCGGCCATGGCTACATCTGGATCGGGCGTGTCCCGGGGGACCTGCACGAGCTCATCGACCAGGCGTTGGCGGGGCTCGGCGAGGTGCCGGGGATCGTGCTCGACTTCCGTGCCAATCGCGGCGGCGGCTACGATCGCGACGCCGTCCACGGCCGCTTCGTCCCGAAGGGCCAGTCGTTCGGCGGTGAGTCCAGCGCTGGGCCGAACCCGTATGGCGGCCCCGTGGTCGTGCTCGCGGACCCTGCCACGATCTCCGCCGGCGAGACCATCGTCGGTGAGTTCGCAGAAGAGGGCCGCGCGTACCTCATCGGGCCTGGCCCGACCCACGGTGCGTCGGGTTCGAAGGTCGAGCTCGAGGCGCCGAGCAAGCTCTTCGCGGTGCGCTTCGTCGTCGCCAGCAACAAGCAGCGCTTCAACGGCGGCCGCGGCGTCGAGGGCATCGGCATCCCGCCGCACGAGGTCGTCGCGTACGACCCGAAGCTGCTCGCCGCAGGCGTCGATCCCTGCATCGCGCGCGCCGTCGAGCTGCTCGCCAAGCCGCTGCCGAAGTCGAAGGTCAGCTTCTCGCCCGTCGCGGCGCGCTGAAGCGCCGACCGACGAGGGCATCACCTGCACCTCTTGTGGGTCGCTGAGTGCCCTGAGCGTCGCCGAATCCTCCGCGTCCGCGGGCGAGGTGGTCGGGGGCGGGCCGGCGCCCCATATGGCAGCACCTTGGTGGCCGCCCGATCTGCCTGGGTAGGCGTGAAGCGCGGGGGAGCTTGGCGCCGGCGCGCCAGCCGTGCGAGACTCAGGGCACATGCGCAACCAGACCCTGACCGTCCTGATCTCCGACCTGCAGGGGTACACGGAGCGCCAGGCGCGCTCGTCCCGCGCCGCGATCGCGAGCGACCTCGGGCGGTTCGGTGCGCTCCTGAAGCCGATCTTCGCGGTATTCGAGGGCGAGCTCGTCAAGTCGATGGGGGACGCGTTCCTGGTCTGCTTCGAGAGCCCGACCAACGCGGTGCTCGCGGCGATCCAGGTGCAGCGCCAGCTCGACCTGCAGAACCAAACGCTCGCCCCTGGTCAAGCGCCGATGCGCGTGCGGATCGGGATCGCGACGGGTGAGGTCTCGCGCGACGAGTCGGGCGATGTCTTTGGCGACCCGGTGAACCTCGCCGCGCGGCTGCAATCGAACGCAGAGTCGTCGACGATCTGGCTCGCGGAGACGACCTACCTCTCGATGAACAAGAACGAGGTGCAGGCCCTCGAGGTCGGCGCGCGCGTGTTCAAGGGCGTGCCCGGCGAGGTCAAGGTCTATCGCGTGCTAGACGAGTGCATCGCCGCGACGCGCTTGCTCAGCGAGGAGGAGTTGGCCCAGCAGCTCGTGCCGCTGCGGCGGGATCAGAAGGGCACGCGGCGGGTCGCGTACGTCGCGCTCGGGGTCGCCCTCGCTGCGGCGTTGGTCGCGTTCGTCGCGCTGCAGCAGCGCGACGAACGCAGCGCCGAGGTCCGCTACCGCGCTGATCCGACGGACCTCAGCAGCGGCGATGACTGGTTGAACGAGGTCGCTGCGCGGCTCTTCGCGGCGCACGAGGGTGAGATCCAGACGCTGTACCGCGAGGGTGACATCGCGCGCCTCTTGGAGGAGCAAAATAAAGCGCTCGGAACGCGCGCGTCGTATGTCCGCCTGCGGCTGGTCTGGGGGATGCTCGCGGAGCCGCTGTTGGGCGGCCTCGCAGAGGCAGTGCTCGACGCCTTGCAGCGCGATCCGGCGCTGCGCAAGGACGCGCGTTTCATGCAGTTGCTGCGCGACACCGTCGACTACGCGCTGCGCGATGAAGAGCGGTTTGCGGCCTACCAGCGCGCCCTCACCTTCGCCGAGACACCGTGATGGCCGCCGAGGCAGCCCTGCGCTTCAGATCCGAAACAGCGGGTCGCGCACGACACCGACGACCGCCCCGACCAGCCCAGCGGCGCACGGCGCGACCACGTAAGTGATCGCGAGCCCGCCGGACCAGAGCGCCGCGGACCAGCCCATCAGGGCGCTGGCGACGACCCAGATGAACACGCCCTCGCCGACGAGGTGCATGAGCGTGCCCAGGAGCGCGCCGAGCACCAGCGCGCCGAGCAGCGGCACGGCAGCGAGGCCGCCAAAGGCGAGCTGCACCAGCACCGTGAAGACCACGACCGAGCGCACCGTGTCGGTGCGCTCGCGCCGCGCGAGGCCGCGGATGCGCGCGTCTTCGGACGCTTGGTCCGCGAGCTGCTGGCGGCGCAGGACCTCGACCTCGGGCGGCCGCGTGAGCCACTCGGGGATGATGGCGCGCAGGTGCGCCTCTTGGTCATGCCGCGGGACGTCGACCATGTCCTTGCTTTCGACCGACGGGCCGCCCCCGATGGAGCGGCGGCGCGCTTCGGGCCCATGTGGCGGAGAATTCCCGATTTGGCCACACCCCGGCGCGCGGGCTCGGTGTCTTGAACGGTGAACCCGCTGCCATGACGCCCCCCGACTCTGAAGGCCGACACCCTGAACGGCCGGCCCTGGATCTGGTCCAGCTCGCGCGCCAGCACGACCGGCTCCGACGCCTCGTCGTGGCCCTCGTTGGCGACGAGCATGGCGCAGAGGACGTCGTGCAGGACGCGTGGGTGCGCGCGTTGCAGGTCGGCCCGCAGGAGCCGCGCGCCTTAGGCGCTTGGCTGACGACGGTCTCGCGCCGCTTGGCGTCGAACCTGCGCCGCACGCGGGCGCGGCGTATGGCGCGTGAGGAGGGCGCCTCGCGGCCGGAGGCGCTGCCGTCGTCGGCGGAGATCGCGGCGCGCGTCGAGCTCGAGGCGCGCGTGATCGCGCTGCTCGAGGCGCTCGCGGAGCCGCACCGCACGCTCTTGCGCGACCGCTACTTGGGCGGGCTCTCGCCGACCGAGCTCGCGCAGCGGGACTGCGTCTCGCTCGACACGGTCAAGGCGCGCCTCGCGCGCGCTCGGGCGGTGTTGCGCGCGGCGCTCGAGCGCGCGGGGATCGGCGGCGACGTGCATTGGACGGCGGCGCTCGCGCCGCTGCTCGTGCCGCGCGGGTCGTGGCACCTGGCGCCGGCTGCGCCCTTTGCTCCCGGACCTCTCGTTTCGGGCCCGCCCGTGTCCGGCCCGCTCGCTGCGCTGCCTGCGGGCGCGTTCCCTGCACCTGTCGCCCTCGGAGGCGCGCTCGTCATGAAGAAGGCCTTGATCGCGGTGTGTGTCCTCGTGTGCGGCGTCGCGCTCCTGCGCTTCACCGGCGACTCGCTCGGGGGCGCGCTCGCGCCGCGCACGGGCTCGGCGAGCGCTGCGCTCGAGCCCGCGGCGCTGACGCCGGTGCCACCTGCTCCACCTGCGAGCGCCGCGCCTGGCGCGGGCACTGAAGCCCCATCAGCCGCGCGAGGCACGCGTGTCGCCGAAGCGACTGTGCCTGCCGCGAAGCCGTGGCGCGTGCGAGGTCGTGCGCGCGGCCGCGGGGACGCCGGGTTCGCTGGTTTGCCGCTGGAGCTGACGTTCTTCAAGGGCTACGACGCGACAGGCACGCCGATCGACACGGTCCAGGTCAGCACCGGGTTGGACGGGGCGTTCACGCTCGAGCGCGACGAGCCCACGGAGACGCAGACGATCGCGGTGCGCGCGTTGCCTCGCTCGGGCCTCCACAGCGTCACGTACGGGCCGTACATCGCCGTGCGCGGCGAGGGCGAGCCTGATCCGATTGACATCCTCGTCTTCCCGATCGATGCGACCGTCAAGGGCGTCGTGCGCGACGAGCGCGGAAACGGGCTGTCCGGCTGCATGATCAAGGGGATGTTCGGCAACGCGAAATCGGACGCGCGCGGCGCGTTCTCGATGTCGATCGCCGCGAGCTCGTGGGGCGGGCTCCGCGCGTCCGCGGCCGGCTATGGCGAGGAGGAGGTCCAGCTCGAGGGCCTCGCGCCTGGCAGCACGACCGAGGTGGAGTTTCGGATGGTCCGCGGCGCGCGGATCGAGGGCGTCGTGCGGGACGAGGGCGGGCGGCCAGTCGAGGGCGTCATCGTCGGCATACTCGGCGAGACGACGCAGACGGCGACCACAGACGGGGCTGGGCGCTATGTCCTCGATCAGATCAAGCTGGCGCCGCCGCGGGCGCTCACGCCCTTCGCAAAGCGTGCGGAGTTCCCGGCTCACCAGTCCACGTCGCTGCAGCTCGAAGCGGGGCGCGCGGAGTATGTCCTCGACCTCGACTTGCCCGGGACCGTGGTCGCAGCCGGTCTTGTGGTCCGCCCCGACGGCGCCCCGGTCGCGGGCGCTGACGTGTGGATCGGGAGCGACGAGTACTCGATGGATCGTATGACGACGCGCTCTGGGGACCACGGCGAGTTCGAGTTCGCGCACGTGTCGGCGGGGCACACCAAGCTCAGCGCCTCGAAGCCTGGCTTTGCGGCGGTCGTCTCGATTATCGAGCTCGCCGCGCCGCAGGGCGCGCGTGACCTGCGCCTCGAGCTCGGGCGCGCCCGGACGCTGCGCGGGGTCGTCCAGGACGCCGCCGGGCGCGGGCTCGCGGGGGTCTCCGTCGCTGCGCGCAACGTCGACGATGCGTATGTGGGACAGAGCGCGCGTACGGATACGGCGGGCCGCTTTGAGGTCACGGACCTCCCGCCCGAGGCGCTGACGGTCGAGGCGTTTGCGCGCGGCCTTGTCCGCGCGAGCGTGCGCGTCAGCGCTGCAGCGACCGAGGTCGCTGTGACGATGGAGCGCGCGGGGCGCTTGAGCGGTCGGGTCGTCGACGCGGCCACGGGCGCGCCGCTGCACCCGTTCACCGTGCGCTTCGTCCGCATCGACGACCCGACGACGTTGCGACGCATGTCTGGCTTCAGTAGCAGCTGGGGGAACCCGGGTATGACGTTCGACGCGGAGGACGGGAGGTGGTCCACCAGCGAGGATTCGACGAGGCTCGAGCCGGGCACATGGACCGGGGTCGAGGTCTCGGCGGCGGGCTACGCGCCGCTGCTGTTGCCTCTCGTGGAGGTCAGCAGCGTCGGCGATGACGCCGGTCGAGCAGCATGCGCTCGTGGCGCCGGTGTCCGTTGAGGTCGTGGTGACGGCAGCGCAGGGACGGGCGCGCCGATCATCGCGGCGGACGAAGGTCACCGCAAGCTCGGTGCGCCGGCCTTGGCCGACAGGCGATGCAACGTGGAGCGCGCGCACGGACGCCGCGGGCGCCGCGATCCTCGAAGGGTTCGCGCCAGGGCCGCTGTTCGTGCAGGTGACGCGCGAAGGGGGATCACCTCGATGCACGGGCCGTTCGAGGTTTCGAAGAGCGCGCGCCGCTCGGTGATCTCGGTGGAGGTGCTGACGGGCGCGACCGTGGACGTGGTGCTGCGTGATCCAGCGCGCGTGTCGCTCGGCGCGACGGTGGTTTGGCTGACCGCGCAAGAGGTGGAGGGCGTGCAGTACGGCGAGCGCGCCGTCGCGAACCTCGACGCGGAGGGCCGCGCGCAGTTCCCCGGCGTCCCGCCGGGCGCGTGGGAGGCGGCCGTTGTCGCGCGTGAGGGTGAAGACGAATGTCCGCTGCTTTGGCGCCGGATCGATGTGCCCGCGAGCGGCGTCGTGGAGTGCGAGCTCGCGCTCGCGGGCGCGACGACCGTGCGCGGCGTCGTGCAGTCGTCGCGGCCGATCCCGACCTCGGCCGTGGTGTCGCTGCTGCCGCGCGGCGGGGGCGTGTCGCGCGCTGCGTTCGTGCGTGAGGGGCGCTTCGAGATCGCTGGCGTCGGGCCTGGCGCGTACTTGGTCTCGACCAACTATTGGGACGAGCTCGCGGGCAAGACGCTCTTCGGCTTCGCCGAGCTCGAGGTCGCGCCGAACGAGGCCGCGCGAGAGGTGACGCTGAACCCCGCGCCCAGCCGCTGAGTCGCGCAGCGCACCCGGCCCGGGATGCCGGCTGGCAACGGATCGCGCAGGCGGTCAGGTGCGGCGTTGGGGGGGCTTCGCGCGCAGCAGCGTGAGGCGCCAGCGGGGGGCGAGGGAGTCACCCGCGCGCGTGACCTGCCAGCGCGTGGCCGCTGCGGACAGCGCGCCCGCCTCGTGCGGCGGACGCGCGAGCAGCGCGAGGGCCTCGCCCGTGTTCGCTGCGAGCGCCAGCCGGCGCGTCGCCGCCATGTCGAAGCCCGACGCGTCCGCGACCACGGCGGTGACCGTCGGGCAACGCAGCGCCGCATCGACGGCCCACAGTCGGCCTGCGGCGTCGCTCGGCGCGATGAAGAGCGAGCACGCGAAGAGCGCGCGCTCGGCCGCTGGGTCGGGGCACGGGCGCTCGTCGAGCGCGAGCTCGAGCGTTAGCTCGTGCTCGCGCTCGGCTCGAGGTCACCGGCAGAGGCCAGGGCGGGAGACCCGGGCGCCCCGAGCGCGCCGGGCGCGTGCTCGCGCAGCGTGTCCGCGGCCAAGAGGGTCGCCGCGTAGGGCCACACGGCGCGCCCGATCCACAGCACGCTGCCGCTCGAATCGTGGCCGCCGCCGCGCGCGAGCCGCTCGTCGAGCGCGCGCGCCGCGAGTGCGCCAGCAGGGTCAGCGGCGGGCTCCACGCGGCGCCGCGCAGGCGCTCGGCGCCGTCCGTCAGCCCGATCCACTCGTGCAGCGCGCCGCGCGCGAGGCCGGGCGCGCCCTCGAACGTGCCCAGCCGCCCGTCGAGCCCCGACCAGCCGGTCGCGATCGCCGCTGGCGCCCGCCCGCCCTCGCCCTCCCGCGGCCGCACGAGCCCGTCCCGCTCGAGCCGGCGCACGAGATCGGTCAGGGCTTCGAGCGCGGGCGGCGGGTGGGTCACCCCTCCGAGATTAGGGCGAAGTTCGGGGCGCGCCAGCCACGACATCTCGCCCCTCCCGGGGCCATTCCCTCCAGGGCTAGTGGTGTGATTCACTCAGCTGGGGCATTCTCCCGGCCCGCGCGCGCCGCGGCGGCGTCCAGGCCTTCTCGACAACTCATCTTGCAGAGTTGCCTGCGTCGGCCTTCCTTGCCGCGAACGCGCGCGGCCGGGAGAATGCTCCAGCTGGTGAATCACACCACTAGTGGTCCCGCGGCGCCGGCCCAGCGCGGCGGACCGTGAGGTGCTGCGCCGGGGCGACGCCCTCGAGCGCCTGGCGGGCCCCGTCGGGCCAGGTCACGCTCACCTCGAGCGGGCCGTGGCCCTCGGGCAGACCGAAGTACGCGACCTGCGCTGAGGCCGAGGCGAAGCTGCCGCCGGAGTGGATCCAGCGCGTCTGCCGCGCGCCGTCGACGGTGAGCTCGACGCGGCTGCCGAGGGCCGTCGGCTCTAGCGCGACGCTCAACCACCGCTCGGCGTCGCTGTCGTTGCGCAGCACGCGCACCGGCCCGTTCAGCTCGACGACGACCACGTCCACGTCGCCGTCGCCGTCCAGGTCCCCGAACCCCGCGCCGCGGTCGCAGTGCGCCGCGGCCAGCCACGGCCCCGACTCGTCCGCCGTGACGCGCCGGAAGCGCGCGCCCTCGCGCGCGAAGAGCAGCGCCGGCTCCGCGTACTCCGCGTCCATGACGACACACGTCGCGTTCGGGTACACGTGCCCATTGAACACGACGAGGTCCTCGTCCCCGTCGAGGTCGAAGTCGTGGAAGGCTGTCGCCCAGCCGACATACGGCGTCGCCAGCATCCCGACGCCGTAGCGCGACGTCGCGTCGTCGAAGAAGCCGCGCGGCTTGCTGACGTGCAGCGTGTTGGAGTCGTTCGAGAAGTTGCTCGTGAAGAGGTCCGGCAGGCCGTCGCCGTTCACGTCCCCGAGGGCGATGCCCATCGTCGCCTGTGGTGAGCCGTAGGAGTTCACCGCGACGCCGCTGCGCATGCCCACGTCCTCGAACGTCGGCTCGCGCCCGCCTGGCGCCGCGCTGCCGCGGTTGTGGAACAAGAAGTTCGGCGTCGAATCGTTGCCGACGAAGATGTCCTGCCGACCGTCGCCGTCGAAATCGAGGATGACGACGCCGAGCCCGAAGCCAGGCGCCACGGCGCCGCAGCCGGACTCCTCCGTGATGTCGCGGAACGTCCCGTCGCCGAGGTTCTCGTAGACGGCGTCGCGCGCCGGCTCGAGGCCGCGCGGTCCTTTGAACACGGGCGCGCCCTTGAACGTCGACGGCGGCGGCGGGTGCGCGACATCGAACTCCAGGTAGTTCGCGACGTACAGGTCGAGGTCGCCGTCAGCGTCGAGGTCGCCAAACGCGGCTGCGACGCTCCACGCATCGCCGGCGGCGCCCGCCGCGCCCGCGACCTCTTCAAAGCGCCCGTCGCCCGTGTTCCGCAGGAGCGCGTTCGGCCCGTAACACGTCACGTAGAGGTCCGCGTGCCCGTCGCCGTCGAAGTCACCGACCGCGGCGCCGACGCCCCAGCGCGCGAACGTCAGGCCCGCCGCCTCGGTCGCGTCCCGAAAGCGCAGCCCGCCGAGGTTCTCGAACAAGCGGCAGCCCGGGCCTCGCGTCGGCGTCGCGAGCGTCGCGCCGTTGGGGACGAAGACATCGAGGTCGCCGTCTTCGTCCCAGTCGATCAACGCGAGCCCGCCGCCTTTGACCTCGAGGATCTGCGTCGAGGGCACCGCGCCGAAGGTCGTCGTGAACGCGAGGCCGGACTCAGCGGTCACGTCCGTGAAGCGCGGCGCCGCGGTCGCCGCGCCGCTCGGCGCCGGATGCCTCGCGCTCGGTCGCACCGGGCCTGGCTTCGCCGCAGCTGAGCGTGCCCAAGATGAGGCCGCCCAAGAAGGCCCAACGTTGGCGTTGGAACGTCAACGCCCCGTCCCCCCTCGCGGCCCACCGACGACCGTGGCGCGGCCCTGTTCGTAGCGCGCGAGCGCCTCGTCCGCGAGCGCGTCCTCGCCGAGCCGCCGCTGGGCGAGGCTCAGCGTGTAGAACGCGCTGACGTTGCCTGGGCACAGCTTCGTCGCGGTGAGGAACGCGTCGCGCGCCGCTGTGTAGTCGTCGCGCGCAAAGGCGACGTCACCGAGCCGCGCGTGATAGCTCGCCAAGTCAGGCAGCCGCGCGTTGTACATCTTTGGGTCGCGGGCGCGCAGCGCCTCTAGCAGCGAGATCGCGCGTTGGAAGCGCTCTTCTGCGGCGTCGAGCGCGCTCAGCTCGAGGTCGATCAGCCCCAGTTGATACTGCACCTTGGGCTCGGTCGGCACAAACGCGCCAAACGCCTCGTACTCGCGCCGGGCCGCATCGAGCGCGCCTTGCTTGAAGAGCGAGTCCGCCAGGTACTCGTGCCCGATGTAGTAGTTCGGGTCCTGCGCGAGCGCGCGTTCGAACCAGGGCTGCGCGGCGCCGTGATTGTCTGCCTTTGAGTAGGTCAGCCCGACCATCAGCATGGCCTGCGCCTCCTTCGGGTGCCGCGCGAGGTAGTGCTCGGCCATGCGTCGAGCCTCTGCATATCGGCCTTGCGCGATCTCTTGGTACACGGGGCCGAGCTCGGCGACCAGCGGCCGCAACCGCACCGGACCCGAAGGGCGCGTGGTCGACACGCTGTTGGAGCTTGGCGCCGGTGCACGGCCCTCTTCGCAGGCGGCGACGGTGAGGCTCACCGCGCAGACGAGCGGCAGCGCCAGCCTCGAGGCTGGCCCGCTGTATCGCTGCTCGCTGCGCAGCCGCCGCGCGCTGAACGGACTTCGCGATCGCATTGCGTGCATGTTAACCCGGTGCCCGCCGCGCCGCGTCTGCGCTCGGTCCGAGCGCGCGGGCCAGCTTCGCCAGACGACGGTATTGGCGCGCGCCCAGGACCGCGTGGCCCGGCCCGAGCAGCGAGAACATCGGCCCGGAGAGCCAGTACAGCCCCTGTCCGAACACGGCCACTGCGAGCGCGACGAGCCCGACGCACATCGAATACGTATGCGCCACGATCGTCCCGCGCGTGACCGCGACCTCGAGCTCGTCGAGCTGCAGCGCCTCACGCCTGCGCAACGCGTTCCACGTCTGCAGCGCAAAGAGCCCGAACAGCAGCGCGAAGCCGCCGGCGTAGAGGGACATCAAGAGCCAGCCTTCGTCCTTGACCATCGCGGGCAAGGGCGCACCGTCCGCGCCGACCAGCACGCCCCCCTCGAGGTCGCGCCGCACGGGCGCGCCCCCGACGACGAGCGGCACCATGAGCTCTGCGACGAAACGCAGCGGCGGCGCAAACAGCAGCACCATGAACAAGATCGCGCCGTCGATCGCGATCGTCAGCGGGTCCTCCAACCCGTAGCGTCGATGGAACTGGTAGTGGCAGTACCAGATCCACAGGAAGATCGCGAAGCAGCCGATGTAGATCGGCGCGCGGGCGAGCGCGAACCGCACCTCGCCGAAGGTCTGCGGCACGTCGAGGCGCACGACCAGCAGCGTCAGCGCGAGCGCGAAGACCGCGTCGGCGAGGCCTTCAAGGCGCGAGACGTCTCCACCGCGCCAGCGGAAGAAGGGCTCGCCCGACAGGCGCTCGGGTCGAAACGTGCCGCGGGTCGAGGCATTGCGCATGGGGGTCGCTCGGAGGTGGCGGCTTCGCGCCGGGGGCGTTCAGGTGACGAGCTCGAGCTCGCCGCCGAGCACGCGGTCGATGCGGCCCGTCGAACGACCCGTGCGGCGGTCGCGGACGACGGGCGAGCCGCCGAACTGATAGCGCCGGACCACGGCGAGGTCGTCGGACTGGGGGCTCGTTCCGGGCGCGCGCTCCGCGTCCGCTGCGATGATCGCGGCGAGGAGGGCGCGCAATGGCGCGACCGCGTCGCTCGGAGACAGCGGCGACGCAGCCCGCAGCGACGTCATCGAGGGCACGTGCAAGAGATGCACGTCGCTCTCCACCGTCGTCGCAAGGCGGCCGGTGGGCCCGTGCAGCGGGCGCGTTTCAGCGCGGACATCGCGCTCGCGCAGGACCCGGCGCTCGGGGACCGCGGCCAAGACGTCGACTCGAACGAGGTCTGTCGCGCTGCGACCTTCGCCTTTCTCGTGCGATAGACGATGCAAGCCTGCCTCGGCCTCCAGCAGCGCGAAGGCCCCAGCGCCGTACAGCGCCAACGTGATCGTGTCCTCGTTGTCGTGGCCACAGCGGTCGTCGAGCACTTCGCACTCGATGCGCGTGCGGCGCGCCCACGCCACGTACATCCGCGCGAGGCGCTCGACGCCTTCAAGGCCGCCCTGCAGCGAGCGCACGCGCGAGATCCGCACGAATGCATCGCCCAGGTCCGGCGCATCGAACAAGCGCTCGAGCCGGCGCGCGTCGTTGGCATGGAGCTCCAGGTAGCGGCTCGCGCGGCGTTTGTCCAGATTGGTCGCGGTGAGCTGCAGGTTCGACTCGAGCTGCGCGAGGTCCTCCAAGAGGCGATCGATGCGGTGCACGGTGTCGAACGTGTGCGCCGCCTCTTCGGCGGTGTCCCAGAAGCCGGGCGCGTGCGTCCGTTCCAGGAGGTCGGCGCGGCGCTCTTCGAGGGCGTGCGCGCGCTCGCGCAGCCGGGTCGCGCGCTGCAGCTCGGAGGTGAGCTCCGGCGTGGGCTCATGGGCGAGCGCCTTCGGCGCATCGTCCACCGGCGCGACAACCGAGACGTCGATCGCGTCTCCCCGCGCGCGCAGCCGCAGGCACGCCCCAGGTTGCGCGCCGCGCTCCGCCAAGACCCGCGCGATCGGCAGGAGCAGCATCGATTCGACGGCGCGCTTCAAGGGCCGCGCCCCGAGGGCTGGTGAATAGCCACGACGCAGGATGACCGCGTAGACGCCGGGGTCGACATCGACGGAGACCTTCCGGCGCGTGATGCCGCTGCGGGCGAGCACGCGCTCGACTTCGCGCCGGGCGATGCGATCGGCGGTCTCCGGTGAGAGCGGCGAGAAGACGACGAGGTGGTCGATGCGGCCGAGGAACTCGGGCCGGAAGAACTGGCCCAAGGTCGCGAGGATCGAGGCGTCGTCGGGCTGCGGCTTGACCTTGCCGTCTGCGCCGAAGCCGATCGAAGCCTCCGTCTGGACCTTTGCGCCGAGGTTGGACGTCAAGATGATCAGCGCGCGCCGAAAGCTCACGGTGCGGCCCTGTCCATCGGTCAGGCGCCCCGCGTCGAAGATCTGCAGGCACAGGTCGAACACGTTGCCGTGCGCCTTCTCGATCTCGTCGAGCAGCACCACGGAGAACGGCTGTTGCCGCACGCCTTCGGTCAGGAGGCCTTGGCGCTGCGCAGACCCGATCAGGCGCTCGTACGAGTCGTACGACGCGTACTCGCTCATGTCGAAGCGCAGGAGGCGCTGGGGGTCGCCGAACAGGAGCTCCGCCAGCGCGCGCGCGAGCTCGGTCTTGCCGACGCCGGTGGGGCCGACGAACAGCATCACGCCGGACGGCTTCTGCGGGTCGGCGAGGCCCGCCTTGACGAGCGTGACGAGGTCGAGCACGCGCTCGATCGCGCTCGGCTGGCCCATCACCCGCGCCTCGAAGAAGGCTTGAACCACGTCGCGGCGGAGCGGCACGGCGTCGTCGAGGAAGTCGGCCGGCACTCCGGTCGCGTCGTGCAATGTGCGCAAGACATCGCTCGCGCTGTAGCGGCGTGAATCGGCCGCCAGCGTCATACGCCGCAAGAGGCCGACCGCGCGCCCCGGCAGCTCCGTCTCCGAGAGGTACATCTCAGCGACCTCGAAGAGCCGCTCGAACGCGTCCGGCGCGACCTCGACCTCGGCCTCGGCCGCGACGAGCTCCAGCACCTCACGCGCGTCGCGCTTACCCATCGGCGGCACGTCGACGCGCGCAAACAGGCGCCGGAGCGACGCGTCGCCGCCGAGCCCGCGCGCCCAGCCCTCTGGCGTCGCTTCGCCGATCAGCGCGATCCGGCAGCCTTCGATGTGCGGCGCGAGCATCGTCGCGACGTTGGATTGATCGTTGGAGGCCTTGCCGACGTCCGAGAGCTCCTGCAGGTTCGGCACGTAAAGGAGCACGCGCTGGGGCGCGGCAGCGAGCTCGATCAGCTCCTTGACGCGGGTCTGCCACTCGCCGAGGTACTTTGTCCCCACGAGCAGCTCGGACGGCACGATGCGAATCACTCGCCACGGCCCGGCTGGGTGCCGCGCGAGGCGGTGCACGAGCTCGTTGACGATGGCGGTCTTGCCGACGCCCGTGGCGCCGATCAGAACGGCGGAGCGCGTCTCGTTGCCCTCGAGCACCCGCATCAGCGCGGCCACCTGCTCGTCGACTTGGAAGCCGCGGGTCAGCCGTCCACGCTCGGCCTCCGCGGTCAGGTCCTTGCCGAACGTCGCGAGCGCCGCGAGGTTCGGGACGGCCGCTTCGTGCTGCGCGAGGAGCGCGCGGAGGTTCGGGAACGGCTCTCCGCGCCACCCGCGCAGCTTGGCGAGCGCTGCGTTCATGTCCCCGACGGCGGGTAAGGAGGCGGGTGGAGCACCGCGCAGGGCGAGGACGCGTCGTTCCGCGGCGCCGGCGCACTCGCGCGCCAATGGCTCGAAGTCCTCCTCGGCGACGGCGGTGATCAGCGCGACCAAGGCGCTCGCACCGGGCTCCTCGAGCCCTCCGAGCGTGCTGGCCGCGACCTTGCGCACGCCCCAGTAGACGTCGTCGCGCGCTAAGAGCTCGACGAGGATCGGGTGGAGCGTTCGGCGCCGCGCCAAGAGCGGCACGGCGGCGGCCGCGACGTCGCTGTCTTCATCGCGCGCCAGCTTGACGAGCAGCTCGTCTGAGACGACCCAGCCCTCGTGGGCCTTGATCGCTTCGGCGAGCGCTTGCCGAACGTCGCAGTCCGTGTCGTCGGCCAGGCGCTGGAGGATGTCCAACGCGATGGGGTCGTTGCGGCCAGCGATCGCGCGCGCGAGCGCGACGCGCACGCGGTCGATCGAGTGGTCGACCAGCGTCACGAGGGTTGCGCTCGGTCGTTGGCGCAGCTCTTCGAGCGCTGCCTGGCGCTCGAACTCGTCGTCAGCGAGCAAGCGGCGCAGCAGCGCCTCGAGGTCATTGGTCCCGTTGGTGGTCATGGCGAGGCGCGGGGCTCAGCTCATTCTGTCCGATCCTGCCGCGCCGCGCACCATTCGCGAGCGCTCAGTGGCGCTCGCCGACGTTCACTGAAAGGTCAGCTGGAAGCCGCTCGTGAAGTTCGACGTCGCCGCGCCGCCAGGGGAGGTGTCGCGATACCAGGCCTGGAAGCTCCAGGTGTCGCCCGGCTGCGCCGCGATCGCCCCGTTTGGCTGCGGGATCGCGGCCAAGGAGAACGTGCGGTTGGCTGGACAACCCTGCGTACAGATCGAATAGAAGCCCGCGCCGTCGGCAGCGCCAACGAGTGAATTGAAGCGCCCGATCGCTCCGCCGAGGCACAGGACACCCTGGCTGCCGCCAGGGTTCAGCACTTGGCCTTGGGTGAGCGAGGCGAGGACAAACGCAAACGCATTGGGCGGCAGCTCGCTCGCTTCGATGCGGAGCAGGTCGTCCTGCACGGACGCGGAGCCGCTGACGCCCAGGAAGCCCACGTTGCCGGTCGAGTTCGGGTTCGAGCTGCAATAGGTGAATCCCAGCGGCGGCACGGTGATCGGGACGAGCTGGAACCCGTTCACGACGCCGCTGTCGAGCTGGCCGCCCACGACTTCGGCGGTGAACTCCAGCGTCCCGCCGAGCACCCCGACGGTGAACGTCGCGAACGTCACGCCCGGGACGTGCATGCCGGGCCAGCCGCCGCCGACGACCTGGTTGGGGGCGCCCGAGGCCGGCACGCCGACCTCGACCTGCAACGCTGCATTGGTGGGGTCTGACGCGTACACGAAGAGCGTGTAGGGCCCGTCGTAGAGCCCCTCCAACGTCCACGTGACGAGCGTGTTGAGGTTCGGCGTGATCTGGAAGTCCTCCATCAAACGCTGGTCTTCGCCCGGGGCCATGGCGCTCGGGAAGACCGTGAAGGAGCTCGACGAGTCGGAGAAGAGCGTCACGCCGGCCGATCCGCCCGACAGGTCCAGCAGCGGCGTCGGGACGAGCGCCGGGGGGAACGGGTTCCAAACGCCTTGTTGTCCGGAAGCTGCGCCGTAGGACGCGCTCGGCGCAGGCGCGAACAGGATGTTCGCGCCGAGGTCGACGTTGAGGCCCTGGATGGGCGCGGCCGCCGCGGCAGGCGCGAGGGCCAGGAGCGCGGTGACGGGGGTGAAGGTGCGCATGCCACCAGCCTACGACATGCCACGTGTCTGCCACTTCCGGCGCTGTAAACGCCCGCAGCTCGTACTCCGCCGGAACGAAGCACCCCCGCGTTCGGCCCCCAGTGGGAGGGCCGAGCGCGGGGGCAGGTTGGGGCCAGAGGCCGTCGTGGGCCAGAGCCCGTTGCGGGCCAGAGCCCGTTGCGGGTCAGAGCCCCGGTCGATGGATCACTGGAAGTCGATCGCGAGCCCGTCCGTGAAGTTCGACGTGGCGACGCCGCCGATCGAGTCGCGGTACCACGCCTGGAAGTTCCAGGTCTGGCCCGCGGTGACCGTCACGAGGCCCGTCGGCGTCGGGGTCTGGGTGAGGTCAAGGGCGAGCGCGAAGGCGCCCGCTGTGCCCGAGTTCTGGATCTGGCCCGCTCCGACGTAGCGGCCGATCGAGCCGCTGAGGCAAAGGACGCCCTGGCTGCCGCCGGGCTGGCCGACGTTGCCCTGGGTCAAGCTCGTCAGGAAGAAGCCGAAGGCGTTCAGCGGCAAGGCGCTCGCCTCGAGCGTCACGTCGTTGTCCGCTGCGACTTCGCTGCCGGTCGCGTTGATGGTCGCGGCCGACCCCGTCGAGTTCGCAACCGCCGTGCAGTAGTGCGCGCCGAGCCCGCCCGTGATCGTCTCGACGACGAGGTTGTCGTAGAGCGTGAAGTTCGTCGGCCCCGAGAACGACGAGAAGATGTCGGCGAGGCCGAGCGTGATCTGGCCGTCGAGCGAGCCCGCGAATGTGCCGTGGAACACGAGCGTGCCGTCGAAGCTGTAGTCGATGAAGCCGGTGGTGGCGTCGACGTCGATCGTGACCGTCGTCCAAATGTTGCCCGGCGAGCCCGCGATCGTCGCCGGGGGCGACGGGAAGAGGCCCTGGTAGAACGGATCGGACGCGTTGCCGCCGTGGCCGAGGTAGCTCGGGTCGGTGGTCGGCATCAAGCCGCTGTCGAGCTCGTTCGGGGGCAGGTTCGCGAGGTCGCGGTACCAGCGGTAGTCCGAGGCCGAACCACCGTCACCCGTGAACGCCAGGAACGAGCCTGAGCCCGACGTGGGCGACGAGTACTGGTTGTGCACGAGGCCGTTGCTGCCGACGCCGATGTGACCATGCTCGGTCGTGCCGGTGGCGCCAACGAAGTTCATCCACACATCGACCGTGAGGCGATAGTGCGGCGCGCTGACGAACGTGTTGTGGATGCACGACACGCTATCGACCGCGCCGACGGTGTCGTTGCACGTGAGCTTCAGGCCCCCGACATCGCCCACGCTCGAGCGCGGCGCCAGCGGCACGCCGGCGGCGACGTAGTCGAACGCAAAGGTCTGCGTGCCGTCGAGCGGCGTGTTCAGGCCGAGGATCGAGTAGTCCGCTGAGGTGTCGGTCTCGAAGTTGTCGTTGATCAGGACGACTTGCGCCGAGGCGCTCGCGGCGGTGAGGGCGCCAGCGACTGCGAGGAGGGAGAGTTGTTGGTTTCGCATGCTACTTGGGTCGAATTGGATTCGCGGCGAGGATCCGACGGGGAGGGCGGAGCTTCGGACCGGACGATGGCGCGCGGCCCGAGGACGGGCGCGCGCACCGGCCCTGAGGGTACCTCGCGCTGCCCGATTCGCGCGCACCCACTGCAGCCCATGTTGGGGCTCGCGCGCGCCCACGGGCCGCCATGGGGCCGCGGCGCTGGCGAGGCGGTCGCGGAGCGAGGGCGCCGCACACTGACCCATTTTGGGGCACATCGCCCCGTCTCCGGCCTTACGGCGCCGCCCTCAGAGCCCGAACACGTCGATCCGGACGACCGCGCCCCGGCGTTCGAACAGGGATGCGCTCGACCCATCGTCCAGCTCGAACCCGTCGTAGGTGCGCTGGGTCCCGTCGGCGCAGGTCACGGCTACCCTCGCGGCTCCCCCGCGGTGCGCCACGACGGGCACCTGGAAGCACGTGTACGCGCACGCGTCGCGCGGCACCTCGAGCGTGCGTGTCGCGCCCGTGAGGTCCTCGTAGACGAACGCGGCCGCGCGCTCGCGCCAGGGCAGCGGACCTGCGGGGCTCGGGCCGAGCCGCAGCCGGCCGGCGACGACGTGGGCGCCCAGCTCGCTGAGCCGCGCGAGGAAGTCCTCTTTGACCTGCCCCGTCATCCCCGGCTGGCGCGCGCCCGCGAAGCTCGGCGTGTGGGAATAGGGGTCCGTCGGGAACGCGCCGTACACCTCGGGGGCCTTGTTCGTCCCGAGGCCCGCGCGCAGGTCTGCGTAGCGCTCGCGGAGCGTGTCCAGCGTCTCGCGCGGCGCGCCCGTGAGCTGCGCGCGCTGCAGCGCTTCTAGCGCCGCGAGCAGCAGCTTTGAGACCTGGTGCCAGTAGATGCAGCCGAGGCCCTCGTAGCCGTAGAACGTCCCGGAGCGCCCAGTGAAGCCTGCGTGGTCGAACACGTCCTCGTAGAGCGCGAGCGCTTGCGCGCGGCCCGCGCGGACGAGGTCACGCGCGCCGCCGCGCTCCAGCGCGTCGAGCGCGCGCTCCAACTGGCGCGCGTTGCGCAGCTCGGGCGCGAAGTGCAGCGCGCCCTCGACGTCACGCCGCACGACGCTGCGGTCCCCTGCGGCGACCAGCGCGGCGAACAATGGGACCGTCGCGGCGCGCTCTGGCGGAATCTCGTTCTTGTCGACGAAGCGCGGCAGGTCCCGATCGGGGTACAGGAGGTAGCTGTGTTGGTCCGCGCGGTAGAGGTCGCTCGCGCGCAGCGCGTCGAGCACCTCGACCGACGCCGCGCCGTCGAGGAGCCCCGAGCCGAGGATCGCGACTTGCCCCTCGAGCATCAGGGGCAAGCGGCGCACCCCGAGGCCGCCGTCGGGCTGGAACACGAGCAGGTTGTACGCGTGATAGAGCCCGTCCGCGCGGCGGTTCGCGGCGATCGAGCGCTCGACCCAAGCGAGCGCGTCGCGCAGCGTCGCGGCGAGCTTGGCGTACGCAACTGGCTCCCGCCGTCCGCTGAAGCCGTCGGCGTAGAGGGCGACTCGGTGCGCGCTCCCAGCTGCGCCCAACGCGTCCGTCACACGGCGGCGCATCGCTGGGCTGAGCGGCGCCGCCTGCGCCGCGCCAGCGCGTTCCAATGCGCGGCCGAGGGCGTCGCAGAACGCCGCCACTTCGACGGTGAGCGACGCGTCGCCCTGCGCCTGCTCGAAGAGCTCGACGTACAGCGCGAGGGCGCTGCGCAGGTGGCACAGCGTCACCACCGAGGCGCCGCGCCCGACGAGGGCGTTGTTCGCGTCGTTCCACTCCGGCCGCTGCGTATTGAGCCAGATCCCAACCTCGGGCACGAGGTTCGAGAGCTTGACGAGCACCGGCAGCAAGAGCTTCTCGGTCAATGTCACCCGCAGGACGTCGCCCGCAGCGTCACGGACGAGCCGACCTTCGTGCCCTTCGACCGCGACGCGCGCCGCGATCGCGCTGGCGTGCTCGTGGTCGTACCGGATCGTGTTCGCCGGGTCGACGAGCAGCTCGGAGTAGGGCGCGATCCTGTAGGGCACGTCGGCGTAGACGAAGCGCTCGTCCTCGAGCGCCGCGGCGAGCGCGCGCGGCTCGTGACGTCGCCACAGCTCGAGCAGCCGCAGCAAGTAGACGACCTGGTGGTCGCCCCAATAGCCGATGTACGCCCAAGGGTCCGCCGGGTCGGGGGTCTCCCATTCGAAGCCCTCGCGCGAGACGCGGTAGGGGTTGTAGCCGTCCGCCGTGCTGGAATTGACGAAGCGCGCGACCACTGCGCCTGCGAAGCGGGGGAACGACGCGCACAAGGCCTCCCAGTTCTGGAAGATGTCGCGCCAGTTGCCCTGGTACGAGTACGGCGAGCGCTCGCGCTGGCGCACCTCGATCGAGAACGCGTTCCAGGGTCGGCTCGGGTCCCCGTGGCGGCGGCTGAACGTCAGCGGCAAGTACTCGGACACGACGCGCGCGAGGTCTACGTCGCCGGTCGCCTCCGCCGTTTGTCGCGCCTCGGCCAAGTCGATCGTCGACGGCAGCGCGTCGATCCACGCCGCGCACCGCGCTGCGACACGGGGGGCGAGCTCGCGCACGAACGCGGCGAGGTCCGCGCCGGGGAGCGCGTAGCCGCTGGCGAACACGCCGCCGCGCATGATGTTGAACAGGGTGTTCGCGAAGTGCCGCGCGTCCTCCAAGGGCTCGCCTGTGAGCTGCAACCCGTCAGCGCGCGTGACGAGCGACACGAGCCGGCGCGTCCCTGCGGCGATGTCATCGGCGAGGTCCTGCGCGAACGGGTCGTCGCCGGCGGCGCGGCTGTCCTTGAGGTATCGCTGCAGCGCCACGACCGCGCACGTGTCCTGCTCGACCTCGGCGACGAGCGCCCAGCGCTGCTGCGCGCCTTGGGCGAGCGTGACGTCTGCTTGCACGAGGTACGCGCCGCGCACGCCGCGCACATCGTGCTCCCCGTGGACGTCCTCGCCGCGCCGGAAGGCCTCCAACTGGCGCGCGCACAGCAAGCGGCGCGCGCCTCTGAGGCCCGCGCACCAAACGGTCGTCACCGCGAGCGACTCGCTCGGCTCGGCGCGGTCGACCGGCACGGAGCTCAGGCGGTACAGTGCGAGGCCATCGGGCTCCAACTCGCAGCGCTTGTAGGCGTCGATCAGCGTGCTGAAGTCGGCCTGCATGCGCCGCTCGACGCCGGCTGGGAGCAGGTCCAGCAGCCCGTCGAGCAGCCGCACCGACACTGGCCCGAGCCCGTCTTCGGTCAGGCGCACGCGCCGCACGAAGCCGAAGCGCTCGCTCGTGCTCCACTCGTAGCGGAACGTCAGGCCGAGCGTGCGGTTGACCTCCTCGAACAGGAGCCGGTCACCCTCCTTGTTCTTGTACAGGCTGCGCGCGCAGTCGTAGACCCCGTCGTACGCCCCTTGGAACGGCTCCCAGCGCGACGTTCGCGCGCCGCGCGTCACGTGCAGCACGGTCACTGGACCACGTTGCCCCGCCGAGTCGTGCACACGATCGTCCGTCGTATACGGGAAGAGCGCGCTGTCGGCGTTGCGACGGCCTGCGGTCAGGCCGCCGCGGCTTGACACAAACAGCCAGTGGTCCGAGTCGCTGACGACGCTCATGAAGAACGGCGCCATCCGGTCTGCGTGTTCGATGCGGTACCAGGGCGCGCCCTCGTGCTCGACAAACGCGCCGCTGACAGGTTGTTCGGCTCGGGAAAGTGGCGCCTCCCCGAGGAAGATCGGACCGCTCGGCATAGTGGATCTCAGCGGCGCTCGTAGACGCGGACGTGGTCGATGACAAAGCGCTGGGGGCCGGCGTTCGGCGCGATCGCTTGCCCCATGCCGCCGCCCATCGCGAGGTTCAAGATCAGGTTCTGCGGCGCGCCGAAGGGCCACTCCAACGCGTCGGCGGTCTTGTCGTAGGTGTAGTAGTGGACGCCGTCCACGAACATGCGCACCCCGCGCTCGTCCCACTCGCACACGTAGTCGTGGAACGTCCCGCTCATGTCCGCCACGGGCAGGACGTTCGAGATGTGGTTGCCCTGCTTGAAGTAGTAGGCGCGCGTGTGGCACGAGGCGTGGTTGAGGCCGTCGCCCGTGACGTCGTCGATCTCGCGCCCGACGGCCTCGCAAATGTCGATCTCGCCGCAATACGGCCACGAGCGCTCGTCGCGGTAGGCGTCGCCGAGCGTCCAGCCCGCAGCCCACGTACCGTCCGTCGCAGGCACCTTGGCGCGGATCTCGATGCGCCCGTAGAGGAAGCTGACCTTGCCGCGCGTCGTCAGGCGCGCCGATGTCCAGGCGTAGCCGAGGTCATCGGGGCGCGCCTCGATGATGAGGTGGCCCCCCTCCTGGCGCGCGTTCTCGACGCGGCCCTCCGTGTAGCACTGTGGCTCGCGGTTGCCCCAGCCCCAGTCGCCGATGTCATGGGTCCACTTGGTCGGGTCCGGTAGTCCATGGCCGTCGAACTCGTCTGACCAGACGAGCGCCCACTCGTCGCCGGTCGTGCGTTGGGTCAGCGACTGCGGCGTCTCCACGTGCGGGCGGATCAGCGTGAACGTGACCGATTCGATCGTGCACTGCGCGCCGTTGGAGTGGAGGCGCATCGGGTGCGCGCCCGCGGCGAGCGGCGAACCGCTGCGCGAGACCAGCTGTCGCCCCGGCATCGACGGCACGGGGATCGGACCCGTCACGTCGTAGCTGCGTCCATCTGGATTGCCGATGTAGTCCTCGACCCAGACCTCGGCGCCGTCGGGCGCCGTCAGCGCGATGTCGCACCGGTAGCGGCCCGTGACGGGCACGTCGAGCGTGAAGTCGCGCTGGGCCGCGCCTTCGGAGAGGGTCGCGTGGAGGTCCGCGCGCGCGCTCGGTTGTAGCGCCGCGCCACCGGGGAGCGGAGCGTGGCAGCTCGCGAACGAGGCCGCGAGCGCGAGGATGATCGAGCGTGTGAGTCGCATGCCGGGCTCGCCTTTCAGTCGCGGACGAGGAGCGCTTCGAGCTCTTCGAGCGTGCGCCCCTTGGTCTCGGGGATGATGAAGATCGTGAAGAGGAACGCGAGCGCCGCGAAGGAGCCGAAGATCGCGAAGACGCCCGCCGGGCCGAGCGTCTCCATCCCGCGCGGGAAGAGCTGCTGCACCCCGAACGAGACCGCTGAGTTGAAGAAGCCCGCGACCGAGATCGCCAGGCCGCGCAGGTGTGTCGGGAAGATCTCGGAGAACATCGCCCACATCACCGGGCCCAGCGAGATCGCGAAGCCGGCGATGAAGCCGCAGATCGCGATGAGGACGAGGAGGCCGTTGATCTCGAGCGCGTCCTTGGCGAGGTCCTCGAGCTTGCCGCCGATGGCGGCGACGGCTGTGGGGCCCTGTTCAGCCGCTGCGGCGCGGAGCGCGGCATTGAACTCAAGCTGGTCGCCGAACTCGCGGTCCTGGACGGCCCGCAGCGCTGCGACGGCCTCGGGCGGCAGCGGGGAATCGATCGCGCTCAGCTTGTCGACCGTGTCGACCGACATGCGGTACTTGGCAGCCGAGAACGCAGCAGCGTTCGTGAACAACGCCGCGGTCATGACCGCGGTCCCGACGAGCAGGAGCGGCTTACGCCCCGCGCGGTCGATCAAGCGCATCGCGATCAACGTGAAGAAGACGTTGACGAGCCCGACGAGGATCGCGTGCCCGAGCGCGATGTCGCGCGCCGCGCCGGCCATCGCGAAGATCGTCGTCGAATAGTAGAAGATCGCGTTGATGCCCGTGATCTGCTGGAAGAAGCCCAGCCCCAGCGCGATCACCATGACGCGCCGCATGCGCTTGTTGAAGATGTCGCTGAGCCGAGCACGCGACTGGTTGCGGGCTTGCGCGAGGCTCTCTTTCATCGAGCGCAGCGCCGTGGCGGCGGCGGACGGGCCGTTGACGCGCTCCAAGACGGCGAGCGCGCGCGCGTCGTGTCCTTGTCCGGCCAGCCAGCGCGGGCTCTCGGGTACGAGCGTGAGCAGGACCAGGTAGAGCACCGCGGGGATCGCCTCGACGCCGAGCATCCAGCGCCAGCTCATGCCCGCGCCCTCGAGGAAGTAGTTCGAGAAGAACGCGGCGGAGAAGCCGAGCACGATGTTGAGCTGGTTGAACGACACGAGCCGGCCGCGCTGGGCGGGCGGCGCGATCTCGGCGATGTAGATCGGCGCGATGAGCAAGGCGCCGCCGACGCCGAAGCCGCCGACGATGCGCGCGATGACGAGGATCAAGTTGCTCGGCGCCAGCGCGCTCCCGATCGCGGAGACCGTGAACAGCGCCGCGGTCGCCATCAAGACGCGCTTGCGGCCCAGGCGGTCCGCGAGCGGGCCAGCGAAGGCCATCGCGATCGTCGAGCCGAGCGTCAAGCACGCGACGGCCCACCCCACTTCGTCCGCGGTCAGCTTGAACTCCGCCCGCACTGGATCGACGACGCCAGAGATGACGGCGCTGTCAAAGCCCATCAAGAAGCCGCCCATGGCGACGACGAGCGCGACGAGGAGAGGGTAAGAAGCGCGGCCTTGGGGCTCTGTCATGGGGGGGGCTCGGGGGGGGCCGAGGCTGCGAGTCAAGGGTGAGCTCGCGGGGAGGGCAGCGGCGTGCGCGGCTCGGTCAGCTCCGCGTCGACACGCAGAGCGCGATCACGCGGCTCGAAGATGGGGGCGTCATTGAAGCACGTCCCCCGATAGCATTCGAGCTATCGGGGGACGTGGTTGTTGCGAACACTCCAGCGGCCCGGCGCACGCGGGGCGCCGCACACACGTGGCTCGGCACGTCAGCGGTGCCGCTTTGCGATCAGAATTGGACGCGCAAGCCGTCCGTGAAGTTCGAGGTCGCGACGCCGTTGATCGCGTCGCGGTACCAGGCCTGGAAGTTCCACGCTTCACCGGGGAGGACCGACACGAGGCCTGTCGGCGTCGGCGTCGCCGTCAGGTTGAGCGGCAGCGAGAACTCGCCCATCGTCCCGGAGTTCTTGATCTGCCCAGCGGCGACGTAGCGGCCGATCGCGCCCCCGAGGCACAGCGAGCCCTGGCTGCCGCCGGGGTTCTGAACGAAGCCCTGCGTGCGGCTCGTCAAGAAGAAGCCGAAGGCGTTGTTCGGCAGCGTCCGAGCGCGCAGCGAGAGGTTGTTCTGCGCGACGACGGTCGAGCCGCTCGCTTCGATGACCGCCGGGTTGCCGGTCGAGTTCGCTGCGGCCGGGCCGCAGTACGGCGTGCCGATCGTTGAGCCGGGATCACCCTTCTCGATGATGATCTCGTCCCAGAAGTAGTGGCTCCCGCTGCCGCCCGAGTTGAGGCGGATCTTCGTCCAGCGGAAGTCGTGCACCATCTCGTCGAGCTGCGCCCCGGAGGTGGGGTGCGGGACGGCGGGGTTGAGCCACATCTGCACGCGCTCTTGGCCCGGCATGAAGTCGATGCGTGTCACGATGCGGACGGGCGTCGTGTCGGACGTGCCGTTGATCGGAATGGGGCCCGTACCGTTGGGGCCCTCGTCGTCGATGCCCCACGCGTACGTACCCCAAGGCGAGCCGAGCAGCAGCTCTTCCACGTCGCCAGCGCCCGCGTCGTTGAACAGGGACAGCGAGCCGAAGTGGGTGCCGAATTGTTGGTAGTTCCACGTGCGGAACGAGATCCAGATCGTCGCGCCGTCGCGGCCGAAGCCGACGCCGTCGTGGATGTCGGCGTGGTTCAACGCGCTCGGGTAACGCTCCGCGCCGACGAACTCGACGGCCTGGCCAGCATAGTTGCCGATACTGTCCGCGATCGGGAACGGAGGGTTGACCGAGAGGTCGAACACGACGATCTCGGTGCCGAGGCCGAGGATGTCCCAGGGCGTCGCCCAGCCCGAGCCGCCGTTCTGGTTGCCCAGCAGCGCCGGAGGCACGTAGTCGAACGACTCGAAGGAGACCGGTTGGACTTGCGCCGACGCGACGGAGGCGAGGGCGAGCGACGCGGCGAGCGCGGCGGGGGTGAGCGCGAGTGTGTGGAGCTTCATCAGCGTGGAGTGCGTGCGGGGAGGCCGCATAGGAGAACGGTCGTTCTAAAGTCTACGAGGGTCGTGTACATTTCGCCGGGGTACCCTCTCTTTCGCTGGTGCACGGTGTTCGGATCCGGGAACCCTGCGTCCCCCATGGGCGGCCCTGCTGGGCGGCGGGTGGCGTGGAGGGCTGCGCTTGGCGAGAGCGGGCGCGCCTGAGCGCGGTGAGGAGCTGGGTGAGACTCGTAATTCTAGACCGAATGTTCCAAGTTTGCGCCGCCCCCGTCCGAGCGCGGCGCTCCCACAGCGGTCGAGCCCCGTTTGGGGGCCGGCTCCTCGCCCTCTGCCTGCCCGTCAGTTGCCTGCCCCTGAGCTGCTGGTTCGCTGTAAGCGCGCCCCCCGCGGCGGGCCAGGACGCGCCCCAGGTGCGAGCGGACCCGGGCCAGGGTCCCACGGGCCGCGCCATCGTGAGCGCCGGGGCGGGCAGCTACACGACCGCCCGCCCGCCCGGCATTGAGCCGCTCCCCGAGCGCATCTCCCGCGCCCCGGGCCTCAGCGGGCCGACGCTGACGAACCAGTGGTGGAGCTCGCTCGTCTGGCAACCGTTCTCACGGGCCCTGTTCGCCCATCCGCTCGCGCTGCATTGCACGCCGGGGGGGCTCGTCATCGGTTATCCCGGCGCGGCGATCCACGGCAGCCCCGCGGCGATCACGGGCGGCGCGATCGAGCCGGGCGGGGACCTCGTCCTCGGCCTCAGCGGCGCCGCGGCGTTCCCCGAGGCGCTCTACGCGGGCCATTCGGATTGGTTCGTCACGGCGCGCTTCGCGGCGGGCGAGGCGCGCCTCGACGCGACCTTTGGGCACGGCAGCCCATTCGTGTACTGCGCATCGACCGGCGGCGACCCCGTCGTGCGCCTGACGGGCGGCGCCCGCGTTTGGTCTGGGGCGCTGGGACAGGCAGACAGCGAGGGAGGCGACGCGGTCCTCGGTGTCACCGTGAACGGCCACCACTACGGGCTCTTCGGCGCTACGGGCTCGCGTTGGAGCGAGCCCACGCGCGGCGCATTGCGCAACCATGGCGGCGCCGGCTATCTCTCCCTCGCGCTCTTGCCGGACGACGCGCCTGAGACGCTCGCGGCGTTCGCGCGCTGCGCCCACAACCACGTCGTCGGCACTCGTGTCACGTACGCCGTCGAAGAGGGCTTCGTCCGCGCGCGCTATGCGTTCGAGCTGCAGGCGCGCGAGGGCGACGCGGCGATCGGGACGTTGTTCGCGCTGTATCCGCACCAATGGAAGTACGCGACCACGGCGCTCGGCCCGTGGGCGTACGGCTCGGTGCGTGGCGCGCTGAGGGTCGGCGCAGGCGACAGCTTCGAGACGCGCGTACCCATGCAAGGTGTCCTGCCGCTGCTGCCGCGTGAGGGCATCGGCGCGCGCCCGGAGCTATTGGCGCAGCTGCGCGCGGAGGCGGATCGGTGCGCCGCCGATGCCCAGCGCGCCGAGTGGGGCGATACCTATTGGGAAGGCAAGCGCCTCGGCCGGCTCGCGACGCTCAGCGGCATCGCCGAGGCCGCCGGCGAGCGCGCGCTGCAGGGCGTCTTCGTCGCGGAGCTGCGCCGGCGCCTCGAGGATTGGTTCACCGCGTCACCTGCCGAGGTCGCGCCGCTCTTCTATTACGACGCGCGCTGGGGCGCGCTGATCGGCAATCGCCCGTCCTACGGCAGCGACAAGCGGCTGAACGATCACCACTTCCACTACGGATACTTCATTCGCGCCGCGGCAGAGGTCGCACGGCTGGATCCGAAATGGGGCCGCAAGTGGGCGCCGATGGTCGAGCTCTTGATCCGTGACATCGCCTCGACCGAGCGCGCGGACCCGCTCTTTCCGCGCTTGCGCTGCTTCGACCTTTATGCGGGGCACTCATGGGCGTCCGGCGACGCGGACTTCGCAGACGGGAACAACCAGGAGTCGTCCTCGGAGTCGCTCAATGCATGGTACGGGATGATCCTGTGGGGCGAGGCGCTCGGCGACGCTGCGCTGCGCGACACGGGTGTGTTCTTGTTCAACACCGAGCGCACTGCGATCGAGGAGTATTGGTTTGACGTGTCCGGCACCAACTTCCCCGCCGACTTCCCGAACGTGCAGCTCGGGATGGTGTGGGGCGGCAAGGGCGCCTTCGGCACGTGGTTCTCCGGCTCGATCGATTGCATCCATGGGATCAATTGGCTGCCCTTTACGCCCGCCTCGCTGTATTTGGGCCGGCACCCCGACTACGTCCGCGAGAACCACGACCGCGTCATTGCCGTGCGCGAAGATGGCCGCGACTACGGCCGCGGCTGGGGCGACCTGCTGTTGCTGTTCCACGCGCTGACGGACCCGAGCGACGCCGTCGCGCTCCTCGCGCAGCATGCGACAGGCAACATCGAGGGCGGCAACTCGCGCGCGTTCATGTTGCACTGGTGCCACACGCTCGACCGCCTCGGCGTGAACGACGCCGGCGTGACCGCGAGCCACCCGCTCGCGACGGTCTTCGTCAAAGACGGCGTACGCACCTATGCCGCGTACAACAGCGGCGCCAAGGCGCTCGACGTGCGCTTCTCGGACGGCGGCCGCCTGCGCGTCCCGCCCCGCTCGCTGGGCGTCTCCAAGGGCCGCTGATCCAAGGGCCGCTGACGCGGGCCGCGGCCCGCTCAGCCCGCGAACAGGCCGCCGTCCTCGAGGATCGAGGGGCCCTCGTTGCGCACGTTGTTGACCTTAGTGCTGACCGGCCGTAGCTGAAGCAGGTCTTCAGGCGCAGGCGCCATCAAGGCAGAGAGCGCGAGCGGATCGTCGTGCGCGCAGTCGAGCCAACGCTCGCGCGCGCCCGCGTCGACGAGGATCACGGGCATGCGGTCGTGCAGCGCGCGGAGCGTGCCGTTGGAGGCGGTCGTCAGGATCGTGAACGAGTCAAAGCCAGGCGTCTCCGCGGCGCCCTTCCAGCGCTCCCAGAGGCCTGCAAACGTCAGCGCCTCGCCGTCGCGGCGCTCGATCCGATAGGGCACCTTCTGCTTGCCCTCGCGCTTCCATTCGTAGAACCAGCTCGCGGGCACGATGCAGCGGCGTTGCTTCCAAGCGCTCCGAAACGAGGGCTTCTCCGCCGCCGTCTCCGAGCGCGCATTGAGCGTCCGATTGCCGATCGAGGCGTCCTTCGCCCAGCTCGGCACGAGGCCCCAGCGCAGGCTCGAGACGTGCCGCTGGCCGTCGCCTTCGACGCGCGCGACGGGCGCGTATTGCGTCGGCGCGAGGTTGTAGCGGACGTCGAAGTCCGGCGTCTCGGCGACGCCGAGCAGCGCCGCCAGCACCTCTGGGTCCGTCGTGATCGCATAGCGCCCGCACATGGGCGCGAGCCTAACCTCCTGCCGCGGAGCGCGCACGGGCGAGCGCCTGGCCGGCCCCGGCTGGCCGCGCCGGTACAATCCCTCGCCCTGTCCTGACGCCCCCCCTTCATCGCTGCCCGGTCGCGGGCGCCCGCCTCGGGCGAGCGCCGCCGCGCCAAGCGCCGAACGAGCCACGCATGGAAAGCACGAACCCCGCCGAATCACGCGGCCTCTCCCTCCCGTCGCGCATCTTGATCGGCCTCGTGACCGGCGCCATCCTCGGGCTCGCGCTGAACGTCTGGGTGCCTGAGGGGCCTGGCCAGGACCGCGTGATCTGGTGGGCCGACAACGTGGCGAAGCCCGCGGGCGACATCTTCCTGCGGATGCTGTTCATGGTCGTCGTGCCCCTGGTGTTCTCGTCGCTCGTCCTGGGCGTCGCGGGCCTCGGGAGCATGAACAACCTCGGGCGCCTCGGCGGCCGTACGCTGATGTGGTTCGTCGGCACGACGGCCTTTGCCGCGACGATCGGGCTTACGCTCGTGAACGTGATGGCGCCCGGCGAGGGCCTGTCCGCCGAGGTGCGCGAGCAGGTGATGACGCAGTTCGCCGGCGACGCACAGACGCGCCTTGACCAAGCCGCCGCGGGCACTGGCTTCTCGATCCACACCTTCGTCAACATCATCCCGCGCAACATCTTCGCGAGCGCGTCGAACGAGCGCGAGACGCTCGGCGTCATCTTCTTCGCGCTGATCGTCGGCATCGCCATCACGCGTATCCCGAGCGACCGCGACCGCGTCTTCCTCGACCTCCTCGAGACCATCTACGAGATCTGCGCCAAGATCCTCGGCTTTGCGATGTGGCTCGCGCCGGTCGGCGTCTTTGGCCTCGTCTTCGCGGTCACGGCCAAGCTGGGGATCGACGTCATGCGGTCACTGGGCGCATACGTCGTGACTGCCGTGTCCGGCTTGCTCTTCTATCAGTTCGTCGTTCTGCCGGCGTTTGCTTACTTCCTGATCGGGATCACGCCCAAGAAGCTCTTCACCGGCGTGCGCGCCCTGATGATCACGGCGTTCTCGACCTCGTCCAGCAACGCGACGCTGCCTACGACGATGAAGACCGCGATCGAGAACTTCGATGTCCCCAAGCCGATCGCCGGCTTTGTCATGCCGCTCGGCGCGACCATGAATATGAACGGGACGGCGCTCTTCGAGGGCGTGACCGTGCTCTTCCTCGCGCAGGTCGCGGGCGTCGAGCTCTCGCTCGGGAGTCAGGTCATCGTCATCATGATGGCGGTGCTCACCGCGATCGGCAGCGCCGGAGTCCCTGGCGGCTCTCTCCCGCTGTTGACCATCGTCCTCTCACAGGTCGGCGTACCGCCGGAGATGATCGCGCTGGTGATCGGCACCGACCGCATCGTCGACATGACGCGCACGATGCCGAACGTGACGAGCGACCTGCTCTGCAGCGCCTGGGTCGCGAAGCACGAACGCCGCCACGCGACCGGTTGACCCCCGCCGCGCAACGGACCCGGCGGTCGCGCGCGACCGTCGGAAGGGCCGGCGCCGGACCGAGGTCAGCTCGAGAGTCGCTTCGCCTCGATCGCGAGGATCTCGTTCGCCACGGCGCCGAGCTCCCTGAACGAGAGGCCCTTGGTCTCGTGCCATTCGATGCACGAGCGGCCCGTGCGCAGCTTCCCGAGGCGCTCGGCGAAGCGATCGAGCAGCCCGGTGTTCATCACGTACAGCATCGGGCCCTTCTTCCGCCACGCGAAGCCCGCCACCCACACGTCGTCGACCGTCAGGACTGGAAAGCCGCTCGCGCCAATGGACTCCTTGGTGCACGCGCCGAGGTGGTCCTTGAGCCTTCGGCGCAGGGACCGCAGCGCCGCTTGGTGCTCCTTCGGGGCAGATTCGATGTAGCTCGCGACGGTGGGGGCAGTCATAGCGGGTCGCCGCGCGGTGGCAGCCGCGCGGAAGGGGGGGCGGCCCTCAGTCTGGCATCGCGCGGCGAAGCCGCAAGGTGCGCGCGGCTTACGCGGCGCCAGACGCGGCGCGGCGGCCCTTGTCCGTGAGGGCCCAGGTCTGTGTCGCGGCCTCTCCGTGGCAGCTCGTCGCGAAGGCGCAGCCGCCGCACTTCGTGCTGCACTCGCCGCCGCTCGGGCGCAGGTAGCCGCGCAGCGCGAGGTCTGTGAGCATGTCGCGCACGACGGGAACGGTGACGCCCAGCTCGTTCGCGAGCTCACCTAGGTGCACGGTGCCGCCGCGCGCGACGGTGACGAGGAGCTGGGTCAGCATCAGCCTGCGCCGCCGATATGGTCGAGGCCCGCGAGCGCCGCCAAGCGATAGACGCCGACCCCGAACACGTAGGACACCGCGAGCAGGAGCCCCGCGCCGAACAGCGTCCATCGGGTGCCGGCCTCGCGCCGCATCGCGGCGACGGTGCCGACACACGGGATGAACAGCATCGTGATGACGAGGAACGCCAAGGCCGTCGCGGGGGAGATGCTCGCCTGCATCGTCGCGACGATCGCATCGTCGCCAGAGGCCGCGTACAGCACGCCGAGGGTCGCGATCACGACCTCCTTTGCGATGAAGCCGGTCAGGATCGCGACGATCAGGCGCCAGTCCATGTCCATCGGCGCGCCGAGCGGCTCGAGGAAGCGCCCGAGCTGACCGAGGTAGCTGTCTTGGATCGTCGCGTCGCCGCCGTGCAGCGCGCCGGGGAAGACGGAGAGCGCCCACACGCTGATCGCGATCACGACGATCATCGTGCCGGCGTCGCGCAGGAAGGCCTTCAGCTTCGTCCACACGGAGACGGCGACTGCGCTGAGGCTCGGCACGCTGTAGCGCGGCAGCTCCATGATGAACGACTGGCGCTCACCGCGGAACATCGTGCGCGACAGCAGCAGGCCGAGCAGCGCGATGACCGCGATGTTCAGCGCGATCAGCCCGATCGAGACCCCCGCGGCGTGGGTCGCGAAGAACGCGGGCACGAGCAGCGCCAGCACGATGAGGCGCGCCGAGCACGGGACGAGCGGCAGCAGGATGATCGTCAGCAGCCGCGCGGAGCGCGACTCGATCACGCGCGCGCCGAAGACCGCCGGGACGTTGCAGCCGGCGCCGACGAACATCGGCAAGAAGCTCTTGCCGCGCAGCCCGATCGCCGAGAGCGCGCGGTCGAGCACAAACGCCGCGCGCGCCATGTAGCCCGTGTCCTCGAGCAGCGCAAACGCGGCGAAGAACACGGCGAGCACGGGCAGGAACGTGAGCAGCAAGCCGACGCTGCCGAACAGGCCGTCGACGACAAAGGCCGCCGCGAGGGGCCCGAGGCCCGCGACGCGCGCCCCGCACCACTTGCCGGCGGCCTCCATCGCAGTGGAGAGGCTGTCCTGCAGCGGCCCGGCGAGCACCAGCGTCAGCTCGTAGACGCCGAACGAGAGCGCGACGAGCAGCACGAGGCCCGCGAGCGGGTGCAGCGCGAAGCGGTCGATGCGGTCCGTCCAGGTCGCTGAGTCGTCGCGCGATCGATCGCCCGAGCCATGCGCGCGCGTGGCGCTACGCGCGGCGCGGCCCGCCCAGGCGTAGCGCGCGCCAGCGAGCGCCATCGCCGCAGGGGCCGCGTCGGCGAGCAGGGCGTCGAGCGCGGCGTGTTCGCCCGCGGGGAGCCACGCTCGTACGAGGGCCGCGGCCTCGGCCTCGCCCTCGATCAGCTTGTGGACGACCCAGTTCACCGTGTACGGCGCCGGCACATACGGCGCGATCAACGTCGTGGCACGTGTCAGCAGCGCCGCCGTCTCCGGCTCGACCTCCAGGACGACCGGGGCCAGCGATGCGCGCTGCGTCGCGACCCGCCGCAGGGTCGCTGCCAACGTGTCGAGGCCGGCGCCGGTGCGCGCGACGACCGGCACGACGGGCAAGCCGAGGGCGCTCGAGAGCGCCGCGGCATCAACGGGCGCGCCAGCGCGCTCAGCGAGGTCGGTGCGGTTGAGCACCACGACGACGGGCACCGGGAGCAGCAGGACCTCCGCGAGGAGGTACAGCCCGCGCTCGAGCGCCGTCGAGTCGAGCACCAGCGCGAGCACGTCAGGGCGCTCCTGAAGCACGTAGTCGCGCGCGACGCGCTCTTCCTCGGAGTTCGCGCTGAGGCTGTACGTCCCGGGCAGGTCGATCACGGCGAGCGTGTGGCCGGCGCTCGTCACCCGCCCCTCGCGTCGCTCGACGGTCTTGCCGGGCCAGTTGCCGGTCTCGAGGCTCGCGCCGGTCAGCCGCGCAAAGAGGGTCGACTTGCCGACGTTCGGCTGGCCTGCGATGGCGACGCGCGCGACGACGCCCGGGGGGGGCGCGGGCGACGGGGTCGCTCGAGCCGCGCTGGGGTCAAGCTGAGGCAGGGCGCCCTCGCGCGCAGGCTGCGCCGTCCAACCGGGCGCGGCGGCGGACGGCACAGCGCCTGCCGGCGGGTCCAGCGGGTTCACTGCCCCAGCGACTCCACGCCGAGACGAGGAGCGATCGCCGCTGCGACTCGCTCCACGCGGATGCAGCGCGCTTCGTCTTGTCCGAGCGCGATGCGCGCCTCGCGAGCCCGTAGCAAGATCGGGCCGCGGCCGCGCTGCACGAGCACCTCGGTCTCGCCGCCGATCGGCAAGCCCATCGCGATCAGGCGCCGCGCGAGGGCGCGTGTCGCCTCGATGTCGTCGCCCTCGAACGCGCGCACCACGGCGCGCGCGCCGCGGCGGAGCTCGAGGACGGAGCACAAAGGGACGGGCTGATTCGGGTTGCTGGCGCGCATGGCGTTCGTCTTGAGACTGCGTCTCAGTCTACATCGAGATCGGGTCCCGTGGGAGTGGCTCCCGAGGAAATCCGTGCCGATGCGCCGAAAGGTACCCCGGTGCGGCGCCCTGGAAAAGGGTCTATCTGGACCTTTTCATCTTGAGTGCCCCCTCCGCCACAGGGCGGCGGCTGCGAGGCCGAGCCCCCCGAGGGCCGTGACCGCCCCGGCGACGTCGAGCGACCCGAGCCCGAGGCGTGGCGCGACCTGGGTGGCCACACCGTAGCCCAGGAGCGCCGTCGCGAGCCCGAGCCCCGCCGCCCGCGCCACGAAGGCCGGGAGGTTCGCCCGCGCTGCGCCCCCCGCGACTTGCAGGGTCGCGGCGGGGGTCACGAGCAGCCCGACGACCAGGATCGAGCCGACGGCTTCGAAGCTCGCGACGACGGCGAGCGTCACGAGCGCGTAGAGCGCGGCGCCGACGAGCCCCGGTCGGGCCCCGATGGTGGCTGCGAAGCGCGGGTCGAACGTGGCGAGCGCGAGGGGGCGCCACGCGCCGATCAAGAACGCCGCCGCGAGGCCCAGCACGGCGAGCAGCGCCGGGACGCTGTGGGGCAGGTCGGCCCAAGCTGCGGCGGTGAGCAGGTCGCGCGCGCCCTGGACCCGCGGCCAGAGCAGGAGCTCGAGCTGCCCAGAGAGCACGCAGTTCACGTCGAGGTCGACGGACCGCGCGCCGGTCGTCTCAATGAGCAGCACGCCGAGGGCAAACAACCCCGTGAACACGACGCCGAGCGCAGCGCCGCGCTCGACCCGCCCGTAGCGCGTGACGAGCGTCACGAGCGCGCTCGTCACGAAGCCCGCAGCGAGCGCCCCGAGGAACATCGCCAGCGGCCCGCGCGAACCGGTCGCGAGCCACGCGACCACGAGCCCGGGGAGCACCGCATGGGCGAGCGCGTCCCCGAGCATCGCCTGCCGCCGCAGGACGAGGAAGCAGCCGAGGGCCGCGAGCGTCACGGAGCTCATGGCGAGCGCCGCGAGGGGCGCCGCGTCGAGCTGCCAGAACTGGGTCTGCCACGGCGCTCCCTGCCAGATGACCGCGCTCACGGCGTCCCCTCACTGGCCTGGGGACCGCCCTGGGCCGCTGGGGGCAGCGCGCCGCCGCGCTGCGCAACATGGGCGAGCGCGCGGCGTCGGCGCGCGACGGCGAGCACGCCGCGGCTCGGCGAGAGCGCCAAGCTCAAGAGGAAGAGCGCGCTCGCGACCAGCACGATCACCGCGCCGGTCGGCGCGTCGGGCAGCGTCGCCGAGAGCGCGCTGCCGACGAGCCCGCTGGCCCCGCCGAGCGCGCCAGCCAGCGCCGCGAGCGAGCGCACGTTGGTCACCCAGAGCCGCGCGGTCGCGGGCGGCGCGACGATCAGCGCGACGACGAGCAGCATGCCGACGGCCTGCATCCCGGCGAGCGTGACCATCGCGATCAGCGCCGCGAGCGCGCTGTCCAACGCGCGCACCGGCAGGCCCGCCGTGCGCGCGAAGCGCTCATTGAACGCGACGGCAGCGAGGCCGCGCCCGAGCACGAGCGCGGCCGCGAGCGCCAGCGTCGCGAGGCCCGCCATCACATACGCGTCCCGCGCGAGCATCCCTGCGGTGCGCCCGAAGATGAACCCGGCGAGGCCCGCCTGCCCGCCGCCGCCGGTGCGTTGCGCGAGGCCGAGCAGCACGGTGCCGAGGCCAAAGCTCGACGCGAGCACCGTCGCGGTCGCTGTGTCGCTGGCGAGTCGGCCGCGGCGCTGCGTGCCCTGGCCGCGTGACAGGGCCTCGATCGCGGCTGCCGCGAGGAGCCCCGAGGCGAGCGCGCCGCACAGCAGCATCGGGAGCCGCGGACCTGTGTATCCGACGGCGCTCGCGATCAAGAACGCGCCCGCGACGCCGGGCAGGGCCGCGTGCGAGAGCGCGTCGGCGACGAGCGAGCGCCGCCGTAGCATCGCGAACGTGCCGACGACCCCGGCGGCGACGCCTAGCAGCGTCGCGCCGATCAGCACGACGTTGGTGTTGTGGCCGCCGCGCAGCGTCAGGACCTCGAGGAGGCCGTCCATGGGCTCACCTCCAAGGGGGCGCACTATGGGGCGGTGGCCCCGAGCTCCCGCTGGGCCGCGCCGTAGGCGCGCGCGATGACCTCGGGCGCGAGCGCGTCGGCGACCGGGCCTGCCGCGACGAGCGTGCGGTGGATGACCAGCGCGTCGTCGAAGTGCTGGCGTACGGAGCCGAGGTCGTGGTGGACCGCGAGCACCGTACGGCCCTCCGCGGCGAGCCGCGCGAAGCGCTCGTGCAGGAGCGCCTCCGTCGCGGCGTCGACCCCGGCGAACGGCTCATCGAGCACGATCAGGGCCGCGTCACGGGCGAGCGCGCGCGCCAGGAACACGCGCTGCTGTTGGCCGCCCGAGAGCTGGCCGATCGGTCGGTCGGCCAGCGCGGCGAGGCCGACCTCTGCGAGCGCGTCCGTCGCGCGCTCGGTGAGCGCGCGCGGCGTGCCGCCGAGCCAATTCGGCAAGAGGCCGCGCCGCGGGCCGCCCATGAGGAGCCCCATCGCGACGACCTCGCGCGCGGTGACCGGGAAGTCCCAGTCCACCGCCTCGCGTTGCGGCACGTAAGCGACGCGGTCGCGGACCGCGGCGAGCGGCCGGCCGAAGAACAGCGCCTCGCCTGCGAGCTTCGGCACGAGCCCGAGCGCCGCCTCGAGCAGCGTCGTCTTGCCAGCGCCGTTCGGCCCCACGATGGCGATGCGCCGGCCGGGCCTCGCGGCCCAGTTGATGTCCCACAGGACCGGCACGTCCGCATACGCGACCGACAGGCCGCGCAGCTCCAGCGGGCAGGCATCGTTGCGTTGGCGGATCATCGACCGTCCCCCACGAGTGAGCCCAACGCGCCCGTGTCGGGCACGCTCTGCGCGACGGAGCGCCAGACCTCGAACCGGCCGCCCGGCACGCGGCCGCCGAGGGCGCGCGTGATCGTCGTGATGTTGTGCTCGATCATCCCGACGTACGTGCCTTCGCGGGTGCCGGGCGCGCCCATCGCGTCGCTGTAGAGCTCGCCGCCGACCTCGATCTCGAGGCCGCGCGCGCGCGCCTTCGACGAGGGCCTTGACCGCGCGATCCGGCACGCTCGACTCGACGAACACGGCGGGGATGCGCCGCGCGACGAGCAAGTCGACGAGCTCTTCGATGCGGCGTACGCCGGCCTCGGACTCGGTGGAGACGCCCTGCAGGCCGACGACCTCGAGGCCGAAGCGGTCGCCGAGGTAGTGGAACGCGTCGTGCGCGGTGACGAGCACGCGCTGCTTCTCGGGGATCGTCGCGAAGCACGCCGCCCCGAACTCGACCAGCGCCTGCGCCGTCGCTTGGAAGTTCGGCAACGCGCCCTCGATGATGTCGCGCCGCGCCGCCTCGCGTTCGGGCTCTGGCACGAGCGCCACCAAGGTCGGCGCGAGCAATTCTGCGGCATAGGCCCAGCGCGCCGGGTCCATCCACACGTGCGGGTCGAACGCGTGTGCAGGCGTGGCCCCGGCGGGCTCCGACGCGCTGCTCGAGCTGCCTGGCGCCGAGAGCAGCCCGAGCCCTGCGCGGCGCGCCTCGCTGGGACCGCCGAGCTGCTCGGCGAACGCGACCACCTGGCGCGCACCGTCGGCGAGGCCCGCGAGCGTGTCGCCCATCCGGCCTTCGAGGTGCACGCCGTTGTAAAGGACGAGGTCCGCGCCCATGAGGCGCGCGACGTCGTCCCGGTTGGCGCGATAGAGGTGCGGGTCGACGCCGCTCCCCAGCAGCGTCTCGACGTGCACATGGCCAGCGCCGAGCGCTTGGGCGACGTCGCCGATCATCGCGGTCGTCGCGACGACGACGGGTTGCCCTGCGGGGCGCGCGGGGCCGCTGGCGCCGCAGGAGAGCTGGCCGAGCCCGAGCGCGACGAGCGCCGCGAGCCGCACACCGCGCCGCCCCCAAGGGGGGAGCACCAGCGCGCGGCGCCCCGGGGCAGGTTGACGCGGCGCCGATCCCTGGCGTCCTCCGACAACGGAGGCGGCCAGCGCGGGGAAGAACGGTCGGTGTCGTGACACGGGCATCGGACTCAGGGGGCGCGACCGCGCGGGCTGCGCCTGGCCGCGGGGGGCTCGAACCCGTGGCCTCGGCTACAGTGTAGCACGTGCTACGGATGGTCGTAAGCTCTCATTTCGAGATCGTGCGCGTGACCCGTGCGCCTAGCCCGTGCGCCTGACCCGTGCGCCTGACCCGTGCGCTTGACCCGTGCGCTTGACCCAGGTGGCGGGCGCCCCGCGCGACCTGTGCGCCGGAGTCGCCCCCGCGGGCCCGGCTCGACGGCCCCGGTGTGGCGCGCGAGGTAGCATGCGTCAGCATGTCCGAGCCGCGTAGCGACCGCGCCAGCCGCCCCCACGAGGTCACCCGGCTGCTCGGCGAGCTCGGGCGCGGGGAGCCGCTGGCGCTCGAAGCGCTGCTGCCCCTCTTGTACGACGAGCTGCACGAGCTCGCGGCGTCCGCGATGAAGCGGTCGCCGCCGTGGCATACGTTGCAGCCGACGGCGGTGCTGAACGAGGCCTTCGCGCGCCTCCTCGGCCAGGCGCCGGGGCAGTTCGAGAGCCGCGACCACTTCCTCGCGGTCGCGGCGCGCGCGATGCGCTCTGTGCTCGTCGATCACGCGCGGCGCCGTGGAGCGCTGAAGCGCGCGACGGGGGGGCGCCGCGTCGAGCTCAGTGACACGGTCGCGGGCTACGAAGAGCGCGGCGTCGACCTCTTGATCCTCGAAGAGGCGCTCGAGCGCCTCGCGCGCTTCGACCCCGACCTCGAGCGGGTCGTCGAGCTCCTGTACTTCGCCGGCTTGACGGCTGCGGAGGCAGCGCGGGTCCTCGGCTGCTCGTCCCGCACCGTCGAGCGGGATTGGCGGGCCGCGCGCGCGTTCCTGCGCGCTGCACTCGAAGGTGACGGGGCACCGCTGTGACGTCCATGGATCGACCCCACGCGGAGCCCGAAGGCGCGCCCGCCGGCGCGCACCGCGGCGCGCCCGAAGACGCAGCGGCGCAGTGGCGCGCGGTCCGGCGCACGTTCGAGGCGCTCGTCGAGCGGCCCGCGCACGAGCGCGCAGCCTTGCTCGCTGCGTCCGACCTGCCTGCGCATGGGCGCGCCGCGGTCGAGCGCATGCTCGACGCGGACGACGCCGGCGACCCCTGGCGCGCCGGCGGCGCTGCGGAAGCGAGCGGCGGCGAGGCGGCCGGCGTCACGCGCGGCGCGCCATACGCGCCATACGCGCCATACGCGCAGGGCGCGCCGGGCGCGCCGCGGCGGACGATCGGGCGCTACGAGCTCCTCTCGCTGCTCGGGCGCGGGGGCATGGGGGAGGTCCACCTCGCCCACGACCACGGCCTCGATCGGCGCGTCGCGCTGAAGCTGCTCGCGCCGCGTTACACGCAGGACACGCGCTGGCTCGCGCGCTTCCGCCGCGAGGCGCGGGTCGCGAGCGCGGTCAATCACCCGAGCATCCTCACGATCCACGAGATCGGCGAGGTCGAGGGCACGCACTTCATCGCGACCGAGTACATCGAGGGGGACACGCTGCGCGACCGCATGGCGCGCGGGTTGCTGTCGCTCGCCGACGCGCTCGACATCGGGCAGCAAGTGGCGGGCGCGCTCGCGGCCGCGCACGCGGCAGGGATCATCCATCGCGACGTCAAGCCCGAGAACGTCATGCTGCGCCGCGATGGCTTCGTCAAGGTGCTCGACTTCGGGCTCGCCAAGGCGACCCAGTCGTCTGACGCCGAGGCGCACTTCAAGGGCGGCTTGACGACACCGGGGGTCGTCATGGGCACGCTCTCGTACCTCGCGCCCGAGCAGGCGCGCGGGCAAGAGGCGGATCCGCGCTCGGACGTCTTCGCGCTCGGCGTGCTCTTGTATGAGATGCTGACCGGGCGCCTGCCGTTCACGGGGGGCACGCCGCTCGACACGCTCGTCGCGATCCTGCATGACGCGCCGCCGCCGTTGCCGCCCGCCGTCGAGGCGGCCGCGGCTGGCGTCGGCCTCGTCCTCGAGCGCGCGCTCGCAAAGCCGCGCGAGGCGCGATTTCAAGGGGCGCACGAGCTGCAGGTCGCGCTGCGCGCGCTGCGTGTGGGCGGGCTGGCGCTCGCCGACCGCGGCGCCGTCGCCGCCGCGCCGTCAGGGGGCGCCGCGTCAGGGGGCGCCGCGTCAGGGGGCGCCGCGTTAGGGGCCGCTGCTGCGCCGCAGACGACGAGCGGCGCCTGCCCCACGGTCCGCTACGCACAGAGCGGCGAGGTCAACATCGCGTTCCAGGTCCTAGGCGACGGGCCGCTCGACCTGGTCTTCGTGATGGGGTGGGTCTCACACCTCGAGTACTTCTGGAGCGAGCCCTCGTTCGCGCGCTTCCTGCGCCGCCTCGCGACGTTCTCGCGTGTGATCTTGTTCGACAAGCGCGGGACCGGGCTCTCCGACCGCGTGCCCGTGCAGCAGCTCCCGAGCCTCGAGCAGCGCATGGACGACGTGCGCGCCGTGATGGACGCCGTCGGCTCGCGGCGCGCCGTGCTCTGCGGCGTCTCCGAGGGCGGCCCCATGTGCAGCCTCTTCGCGGCGACCTATCCCGAGCGCACGATCGCGCTCGTGATGATCGGCAGCTACGCGCGCCGCCTGCGCGACCTCGACTATCCATGGGGGCCGACGGACGAAGAGCGCGAGGCGTTCCTGGAGGTCATCCGCAAGCAGTGGGGCGGTCCGGTCGGCATCGACGCGCGCGCGCCCAGCCTCGCGGGGGACACGCGGTTCCGCGAGTGGTGGGCGGCGTATCTGCGCCACGGCGCGAGCCCCGCGGCCGCGGTCGCGTTGACGCGAATGAACGCCGAGGTCGACATCCGCAAGGTCCTGCCGACGGTGCGCGTCCCGACGCTCGTCGTCCACCGCACCGGCGACCGGTGCCTCGTCGTCGCCGAGGGGCGCTATCTCGCAGAGCACATCCCTGGCGCGCGCTTCATCGAGCTGCCCGGGGTCGACCACCTGCCGTTTGTCGGCGCGCAGGAGGAGATCCTCGCCGCGATCGAGGTGTTCCTCGCGGACATCACGCCCGCGGAGGTCCACGACCGCGTGCTCGCGACGGTCCTCGTCGCGGAGGTCTGCGCGGGGCGCGGCGCGCGCCCGGGGGACGACGACGGAGCGCTCGAGCGCTTCGGCGCGCTCGCCGCCCGGGAGGTCGGGCTCTTCCAGGGGCGCCTGCAGCGCCGCGCAGGCGGCTCCGCGCTCGCGACCTTTGACGGCCCGGCGCGCGCGATCCGCGCCGCGCTCAACTTGGTCGAGAGCGCGGCGCGCGACGGGCTCCCCGTGCGCGTCGGCCTGCACACCGGCGAGTGTGACGTGCACGCGGATGGGCTCGGCGGCGTCGCGCTCGAGCTCGCCGCGCGGGTCGCTGCCGGCGCGCCCGCCAAGTCGGTGCACGTCTCCAGCACCGTGCGCGACCTCGTCGCGGGCGCGGGGTTCCGCTTTGCGAGCGTCGCGGCGCTCGCGCTCGGCGCTGCTGGCGACGAGCTGCGGCTCTTCGCGGTCGAGCGCAGCGTCACGGCCTGACCAGCGAGCCCGCGCGGCGCGCGAGACCGGTTATGCTCGCGCGCGCTCCGCTCCGCGCGCCATCTGCGCGTGTGTCCCCCCCGCGTCACGCCATGCAACGCCCCTTGTCTGCTGTCCCCTGCCCGCCCGTCCGCGCTCTGCGCGCCGCGCCGCGCGGCCTCGCCCTTTGGTTCGGCGCGCTGCTCTGCGCGGCGCCGTCGCTCGCCCAGCATCGCTTCGTCGTGCAAGGCAACGAGCGCCTGGCGATCGTCGGCGTCGACGGCGCGATCGAGTGGGAGCTGCCGTGGGGCGGCATCCACGACGTGCATGTCCTGCCCAACGGCAACCTCATGCTGCAGCGCGGCGCGAGCGAGGTCGTCGAGATCGCGACGCACTCCAAGCGCGTCGTGTGGTCCTACGACTCGCGCGCGAGCCACGGCGACGCGCCGGTCGAGGTGCACGCGCTGCAGCCGCTCGAGGGCGGACGCGTCATGATCGCGGAGTCCGGCCCCGGCCGGATCATCGTGGTCGACCGCGCGGGCAAGATCGAGCGCGAGATCGCGCTGAAGCTCGACCACCCGCACCCTCACACGGACACGCGGCTCGCGCGGATCCTGGAGAATGGGAACGCGCTCGTGTGCCACGAAGGCGACGGCGTCGTGCGCGAGTACGACGCCGAGTCCGGCGCGGTCGTCTGGGAGTTCGCGGTGCCGCTCTTCGGCCAGGAGCCGCGCGGCGGGCACGGGTCCGAGGCGTTTGGCAACAAGTGCTTCGCTGCGGTGCGGCTCGCGGACGGGCACACGCTCGTCACCACCGGCAATGGGCACTCTGTCCTGCGGGTCACGCCGCGGGGCGAGGTCGATTGGAGGCTCGAGCAGCACGACCTCGAAGGGGTGACGCTCGCGTGGGTCACGACGATTGAAGCCCTCTCCAACGGGAACATCGTGCTCGGGAACTGCCACGCCGGCCCCGGGCAGCCGGTGCTCATCGAGGTGGAGCCGGCGACGAAGCGCGTCGTGTGGCGGTATGACGGCTACGACACGTTCGGCAACAACGTGTCGAACACAAAGCTGCTCGATGTCGGCCCGGAGGCCGCGCTGCTCGCGCGTGCGAGAGAGGTCCATTGGGCCTCGCTCACGCTCGATACGCACAAGGACATCCGCGCCAGCCTGGCCAGCGAGCCGTCCGAAGGTGAACGAGCGGGGCGCGAGCGCGCGGACCTTCGCGATGATCCGCGGCGCTGGGGCCCGAACCAGGTCGACTTCCCGAAGATGCGCGCGGGCGGCCTCGACGCTGCGTTCTACATCGTCTATGTCGGGCAGGGCGCGCTCGACGCCGGCGGCTTTGCGCTCGCCAAAGAGCAGGCGCTGGCGAAGTTCGACGCGATCGAGCGCCAGGCGCGTCGCTTCCCCGACGACATCGTGCTCGCGCGGACGCCCGACGAGGTCCGGCGCGCGTTCGCAGCGGGCAAGCTCGTCTCCTGCATCGGGATCGAGAACGGCTACGCGATGGGCGAAGACCTGTCGTTGATCGCCGAGTTCGAGCGCCGTGGCGCGCGCTACATGAGCATCACGCACAACGGCCACAGTCAGCTCGGTGACTCGAACACCCCTGCGGAGCCGCTGCACGGGGGGCTCTCGGCGCTCGGCGAGCGCGCCATCGACGAGCTGAACCGGGTCGGGATCATGGTCGACGTCTCACACGCGGGGAAGGCGACGATGATGCAGGCCCTCGAGCGCTCGCGCGCGCCCGTCCTTGCGTCACACTCGGGCGTACGCGCGCTGTGTGATCACCCGCGCAACCTCGATGACGAGCAGCTCCGGGCCCTCGCCGCCCAGGGTGGGGTGCTGCAGTGCGTCGCGTTCGATTCGTACGTCGTCGACGCACGGCCCCGTGAGGCGGCCATCGAGCGCGCGCGCGAGGCGCTCGGCTTGCCGCCCGGGCAGCGCTTCAATCGCGTCGACCCGGACGACCCCGACCAGGACAAGCTGACCGAGCTGCGTGCGCGCGTCGCGGAGATCGAGCGCGAGCATCCCCGCGCGGACGTCGCGCGCTTCGTCGATCACATCGACCACGCTGTGGAGGTCATGGGGATCGACCACGTCGCGATCAGCTCGGACTTCGACGGTGGCGGCGGCATCGAGGGCTGGCGCGATGCCAGCGAGACCTTCAACGTCACGCTGGAGCTCGTGCGCCGCGGCTACAGCGCGGAGCAGGTCGCGAAGCTCTGGTCGGGCAACACGCTGCGCCTCTGGGAGGAGGTCGCCGCTGTGAGCGCGCAGATCGCCGCGGAGCGCGCGGCGCGCGCGCACTCGTACTTCGTCGCGGGGCCGGACTTCACCGGCATCGTGGATGAGGCAGGCGCGGCGATCTGGGACGCGGGGGAGCCGGGCGCACGCGACGGCTACGTCCTCGATAATGGGAATGTCCTGATCGCTTGGAGCGGTCGCGTCGTCGAGCTGACGCGCGCGCACGAGGTGGTCTTCGAGTACCGCCTGTCGGAAGGGAACCGCGAGCTCGGCACCGCCCAACGGCTGGCGTCGGGCAATACGCTGATCACCGAGCTCGGGCCGCGCCCGCGCCTCATCGAAGTGACGCCGGCCGGGGCGATCGCGGTCGATGTGCCCCTTCAACCTGAGACGGACAACGGCCACATGCAGACGCGCATGGCGCGCAAGCTGCCGTCGGGCAACTACCTCGTCCCGCATCTCCTCGCGTTCCAGGTGAAGGAATACACGCCGGCGGGCGAGGTCGTGCACACGCTTCGCACGGACCTCGATGAGCTCGGCGGGCGGGCGGCCGAGAACTGGCCCTTCACCGCGATTCGCCTGCCAAACGGGCACACGCTCGTCGGCTTGACCCACGGCGACAAGGTCGTCGAGTTCGACGCGCAGGGCGGCGTCGCGTGGTCGGTCTCGAACGACGACCTGCCGGGTCGCCCCATCGTCGACGCTTGCGGCGTGCAGCGGTTGGCGAACGGCAACACCGTCATCGCGTGCTACGGCCAGCGTGACGGTATCAAGCTGTTCGAGGTCGACCGCGAGAAGCGCGTCGTGTGGAGCGACGCTGGCCCGCGCCGGGTGCACCACTTCCAGGTCTTGACCACGGACGGGGTCGCGGAGCCCGGTCCGCCGCTGAAGTGAGCTGGAAGGTCGCTCAGCGGCCCCGACCGTGGGCAGGGTGTCCGGGTGTCCTAGTGTCCGGGCGTCAGGGGTGTCCGGGCGTGAGGGCCGCGAGGCACGCCAGCGTGGCGGCGCTGACGTGGTGCTCCATGCCCTCGGCGTCGAGGTGGGCGGTCTCGGACGGGATGCCGAGCGAGAGCAAGAAATCGAGCACGATCTGGTGGCGGCGCTTCGACTCCGCGGCCAGACGTTGGCCGAGCTCGGTGAGCTCGATGGGCCGGTAGGGCTCGGTCGTCACGAGGCCGTTCGTTTGCAGCCGGCCGACCGTCCGGCTCACGGTGACGTGGCTGACCCCGAAGATGCGCGCGAGCTCCACAACCCGCGCCTCGCCGGTCGCGCCGATGAGGTCCGCGATCGCTTCGACGTAGTCCTCTGCTGTCTCCATCGCGTGGCTCTCGCGGACCCGGCGGAAGCGCTCGGGGTCGGGCGGCGCTTCCTCGATCTCCGCCGCGACCCCGCGCGCGTCCGCGAAGTGGTCGAACGCCTTCACCGTCACGTCGCTGACGTGGTGCTCGACGCCCTCGGCATCGAGGCGCGCCACCTCGGGCGCGACGCCGAGGGCGAGGAGGAAGCGCAGCACGCTGAGGTGACGCGCTTGGCTCCGCGCCGCCATCGCGTCGCCGGCCGGCGTGAGCTCGATGGAGCGGTACGGCTCGGTCACGCACAAGCCGTCCCGCATGAGCCGATCGACGGTGCGACTGACCGTCACGTGGCTGACGCCGAATGTCTCGACCAGGTCCTTCACACGCGCTTCACCGCGCGCGGCGACGAGGTCCGCGATGGCCTCGACATAGTCCTCAGCGGTCTCGGAGCGGTTGGCGCGCCGGACCTCCGCAAAGCGGCCGCGCTCCTCGGGGGGAGCGTCATCGGTGGTGCCTTCTGAGGGTGCCATCGACCCGAGAGCGTACCCCGGCGGTAACCTCAACGGCCACCCGCACGCCTCGATCGCGCCGCGACTCGACCGGGCTGGCACAAGAAGGAGCACGCATGCAATATCGGAAGATGGGGGAGAGCGGCCTCGAGCTGAGCGTCGTTTCGATCGGTGGATGGTTGACGTTCGGTGGCAGCATCGACGACCGCGACACCAAGAAGGTGCTGCACACGGCCCTCGACGGCGGCGTGAACTTCATCGACCTCGCGGACGTCTATTCGCACGGCAAGGCCGAGAAGGCTGCGCGGAAGGCGCTGCACGCGGTGAAGCGGCGCAACGTCGTGCTCTCGAGCAAGGTGTTCTTCCGCATGAGCGACGACATGAACGATCGTGGGCTGTCGCGCAAGCACATCATGGAGAGCTGCGAGCGCTCGCTCCGGCGCCTCGGGACCGACTATTTGGACCTCTACTTCTGCCACCGCTCGGACCCGTCGACGCCGCTCGAGGAGACCGCGCGCGCGATGGACGACCTCGTGCACCAAGGCAAGGTGCTGTACTGGGGGACCAGTGTCTGGCCGGCCGAGCTCTTGCGCCGCGCGCACGACCTCGCGACGGTGAAGAACCTCTACGCGTGTCGCGTCGAGCAGCCTGAGTACTCCTTGATGAAGCGCGACATCGAAGCCGAGGTGCTGCCGACGTGCCGCGACCTCGGCCTGGGCGTCGTGTGTTGGAGCCCGCTCGCGGGCGGCGCGCTGACCGGCAAGTATGACAATGGCGTCCCCGAAGAGAGCCGCGGCGCGAAGACGGAGTGGCTCAAGGACCGCCTGAGCGAGGCCAACCTGGCGCGCTTGAGGCAATTCTCGACCGTTGCGCGCGAGCTGGGCGTGACCCCGGCGCAGCTCGCGCTCGGGTGGGTGCTGCGCCAGGACGGCATCACGAGCGTCATCACGGGCGCGACGTGCGCCGCCCAGATGCAAGAGAACCTCGGCGCGGTCGACGTCGCCTTGAGCGATGAGGTCGCCGCGCAGCTGGCCCTCTTGTTCCCGCGCACCTGAGTCCGATGCGCGTGCGTGGCCTCGCGCGCCGGCTCGGCGCGTTCCTGGGTTCGCTGGCGGTGACGCTCGTCGCCGCTGAGCTGATGGTCGGGCGTTACCTGCCCGTGAACGGCGTGATCTACGCCGTGGACGACGAGCTGCTGCACGACGCGCTGCCGCGCGCGCGGCGCATTCAGGCGATGCCGCCCGGCGCAGTGCGGGCCGGCGACGCTGCGCGAGTTTGGATCGAGACCAACTCGCGCGGGTTCCGCGGCCCCGAGCTCGAGTCGCGCTCGGGGCGGCCGCGGCTGCTCGTGCTCGGCGACTCGTACGTCATGGCGGAGAACGTGCCGTACGAGGCGACGTTTGTACGGCGGCTCGACCTGGAGTTCGCCGCGCGGAGGGTCAACGAGGAGGCGCACGGCGGCGGCGGGGACGACCCCGAGCTCCGGCGCGCGGGCAGCGCGCGCGGCATCGAGTGTGTGAACGCCGGCCGCTCGGGTTATGGCCCCGACCAGGCCCTGTTGCTGGCGCGGCGTTGCATCGACGACGTCGCTCCCGACGCCGTCTTGCTCGTGCTCTGCGCGGCCAATGACCTCGGCGATCTCGCGCGGAACAAGCTGTTTCGTCGCGCTCCCGACGGGCGGTTGATCCAGCAGCGCGCGCGCCTCGCGCCGCACATTCTGCGCGACTTCGCCGAGCGCCGTGACCGCGCGTTGCAGCCCGCGCTTCGGCGGCTCTGGGCGTTCGGCCGGGAGCGCCGCGCGCACACAGCGTGGCCGCCCCCGGCGGACCCGTCGCTCCTCTCGCTCTACGACGAGCTCCTCACCGCACAACACCGTGAGCACTTCATCGACGGCGACCTCACCGTGGGGTGGCTCTTCGAGGACATCTACGACTCCGTCCAGGCGCTCGCGCCACAGGGGCGCGTCGCGCGCGACGAGGTGGCGCTCTTGACCGCCATCCTGCGCGCGTTGGACGGGTTGACCCGCGCGCGGGGGGTGCCCTTCGGCGTCGTCATCACGCCGGCCGCCCCCGACCTCGTGCCGGGCCTCCTCGTGACGATCACGCCTGAGTCCCATCCCGGCTACCAGCGGGGCACGTTGCCTGCGCTGCACCGTGAGGCCGCAGTCGCGGCCGGCGTGCGGGTGATCGACGTCTCGCAGGTCATGGCCGCCTACGCCGACCCGAGCGCCCTGTTCGTCGGCGGGGATGACCCGCATTGGAACGCGACGGGTCAGGCGCTGGCTGCCCGGGCGGTCGCCGCGGAGCTCGTCACCTGGCCCGAGCTCAGGCAGGACGACTGAGCTGAGCCGGCCGCCGGCGCGGGGGCGAGACTTCGCCCGGACCTCGCAGGTGGTGCGCCCGACAGGATTCGAACCTGTGACCTTTCGCTCCGGAGGCGAACGCTCTATCCAGCTGAGCTACGGGCGCATTGAGGGGCGGGGAGGATAGCAACCGGGCCGGTGCGGCGCCATGCGACGTCTTGGTGGTGGCGCGATACCTCGCCATCCGAGGCGTCACGACCAGAATCCCGGTTCTGCGACGGTCCGCCGCGTAACTTGACGGATCAGACCTTATACCTGACCTTGACCAGGCAGAGTTTCCCCCACGATACCCCCCGGAGGTCTCGATGACGGCCCCCCCGATCGAACGCGGCTCGCGCCGATGGAGCATTGGCTCGCTGGCGGCGCCCACGGTAGTCCTCGCTACCGCGGTCGCGCTGTTGGCGCCGCGCTTCACGCCGGAGCCCCTCCATGCAGCGCCCTTCGAGGACGTGTTCGACACCGACGAAGACGGCCTCCCGAACGCTCAAGAGTTCGTGCTCGGCACGTCGCAGTACGTCGCGGACACGGACGGCGATGGGTATACGGACGCCGAGGAGCTGGCCAGCGGATCCGATCCCCTGCAGGTGGCGAGCATCCCGCCCGCGGTGGCCAGCGGCGAGCTCCGCATTGGCATCACGGCCCGCGGCGAGAGAGGCATGCTGCGGCTGCACCTCGCGCTCTATTCGGAGAATGGCGACTTCGACACCTCCGTGCTGCGGGTCGGCGCGCTCGCCAACGGGAACGTCCTGTCCGTGCCGTTCCATCGACTGCTCCCGTTCGCGGACATCCGCAGCGTCGAGGTCGGGAACGGGGCCGAGGTGCGGACCATCGACATCGAGATGAGCCCCGTCCTCGTGCATATGTTTGGCGCGACGACGTTCTTCGTGGCCGTTGGCGCCCAAGGCTCATTGCAGTATCAGTCGGCGGCCAAAGTCGACCTGTACTCGGTGCAGAACACGCTCCTGATCCGGCGGCCAGTGTCTGCCTCGCAGCAGGGCACGCCGGTCCCCGGCGGCAGCCTCCGCCAGCCGATCCCGACGACCGGGCCTGGCAGCATCCCCTCCAACTGGCTGGCGGGTCAGATCTGCTACCAGCACTCTGCGGTGACCGGTGTGATCGGCGCGAAGGTCGTGCACGAGGTCGTGTCGGCGACGTGCCTCCCAGGGTGGGACACGTACTGCCCGTCGGACTGCGCGGCGTCCATCGGGAACAGCTACGAGACGATCGACCCCGCGGTGCTCCTCGGCGGTTAGGAGCCTGCGCGTCAACGTGGGGCGTAAAGGTGGGGCGCTCAGGCGCCCCGCTCGCCTTTGGTCGGCCCTGAGCCCTGCCACCCCGCTGCGCCGCGTCCCACTCCGAGTTCCATCCGCCCCGACGCGCTCCGGGCAATTATGCTGGAGCGACCCGGCGCCGCGCCCCCCGCGGGCCCCCCGCGGGCCCCCCGCGGGCCCCCCCGCGGGCCCCTCTGGCCGCCGGCGTGGCTGCAATCGCTGCTCTGCGCCGGAAAAGCGGGAACCCACCGACGCCCAGCCCTCGTCCATTCCCCCGAACATGCCGCTCGTTCCGCGCAATGACCCTGACCGTGACCTCGTGCTCGCGTGTCAGTCCGCCCCGGCGGAAGGGTTCCATGGTGCCTTTCGGACGCTCTACGACGAGTTCAAGGACCGGGTGTACAACGTCTGTTTCCGAATCACCGGGAACGCGACCGACGCGCTGGACGCGTCCCAGGAGACCTTCGGGATCCTTTACCGCAAGCTGGCCGACTTTCGCTTCGAGTCCAAGTTCTCGAGCTGGGTCTATCGGATCGCGGTGAACGCTTCGATCGACATCAAGCGCCGCGCGATCGCGCGTCCGATGTCGTCGCTCGAGTCGCTGCGGCTCGACGACCCAGAGGCCAGCCGCGTCGAGCTGGTCGATACGGACACCGAGGCACCGACCTCCGCCGCGAGTCGGCACGAGCTCGAGGCGGACATCCAGTCTGCGATCGATCGCCTCAGCCCCAAGATGCGCGCGATCACGGTGCTGCGCTACACCGAGGGCCTCACGTACGACGAGATCGCGGACGTCCTCGCGATCTCGCTCGGGACGGTCAAGTCTCGGCTCTCGCGGGCGCACTCGGCCCTTGACCGCGAGCTGACCCCGGTCCTCGACCGGCACTTCCTCGGCGACCAGCGCTACCCCGGGCTGCGCCCAGAGCGCGACCTGGGACCCGGCGGTGACGTCGGACCCCACGGCGACGCGGACTCGAACGATGGCCGTAACGGTGACTCCGGAGGAACCCGCGGCTGACCTTCGGCGTCTGCTCGGGCGCGAGAATCTGCATTCGTTACGACCGTTTCCCTCCCTAGCTCCGGACACCGACCGAATCGCTCTGCTTCTGATCCTGCCATGACGCTCTCACCCGATCGCCGCGAGATCCTCGTCGAAGCTGCCCACGTGGCGGCCGACGGCCGCGTCGTCGATGCGCTCGTGGCTGAGATCGCGACGCGGGAGGGCGCGGCAGCCGCCGCGAGCTGCGCCGCGGAGTTCGAAGCCTTGCGCCGGCAGGCGCGCGCGTTGAGCGCGCTCCCCCGACGTCAAGCGCCGCCGGCGCTCGACGGTTTTGTCGTCGCAGCGCTGCAAGCTGGCGTGCGAGAGGCGCGCGCCGCGGGACAAGTCTCCGCACTCGAGCGCGTGCCCGCCCCCGCCGTCTTGGACCGGCTGGTCATCGAACGCATCGATCCGCTGCGAGCGCCGCGCGAGCTCGACGCCAGAGTCGAGGCCCAGGTCGGCGACGGATCGGAGGGGGTCGTGCGGATGATGTTCGAGCGCCTGCCGCGCCTCTCGGCGCCGGCTGGGCTCGCAGACCGACTCGCGGACCCGGTCCTGGGGGTGGCCTCCGGTGGGGTCACGTCGTCCGGCGACGCGGTCCAAAGGACTCAGGCGTCGTCCGACCGGCAGGGGGGCCCCCGCTCGACCTTTGCTGCTCGGAGCTGGTTGTTGGCGGGCGCTTCCCTGTGCGCTGCGTTGGCGCTCTTCGGCCGATGGGGGCTCGCCCCTGGCCTCATTGGGGATTCCGACCGTGGCGCGTACCGCGGGTCCTTGGGCGAAGTGCGCGTCCATGAGCGGGCCCCATTGCCGCTGACGTTCGAGGTCGTCGAGTACAAGTCCCTCGCGAACGCCCCGTTGGCGTCCACCGAGCGGGCGCTGGCCTCGGCCATGTTTGGCGAATGGCTCGGGGGTGACTCTTGAGCTCGGCGCGAGTGGGCCTTGGGCGACGCTTTTGGCTGGGGCTGGCCTGGGCAGGGCTGGCTTCGACAGCGCTCTCGGCGTGTGGTGGTGGTGCGGCGACGCCCGGGCAGCGAAGCGCGCTCGGCACCGCCGGGATCGTCGTCCAGGGCGCGGGCAGCGCCCTCCCGAGCTTCTTCGATCGCATGGTGGACGCGCCGTACAACACGGCGTTCCGCGGCACACGGCGGGTGCAGCTCCATCGCAACGGTGACACCTACGACTTCATCGAGGACGTCGGCGCGGACGGCCAGGGGCGCATCGCAGTGGAGGTCCCATCCGTCTCCCAGGTGCCGCCGCAGCTTGACCCCGTGCTGGCGCCGCTCTACCTCGTGCAGCGTGGACTCTTCGGGTACCGCGTGCGCGATCCCCACATCACGGACCTGGCGCTCTTCGCCGCGAATTGGCGGGTCGACGTCTTGTCGCGCGACGTCGTCGTCGCCGGGCAGCATTGCTGGCGCCTCGACCTCCGCCGAGTCGTCGCGCTCGCGGCGGTGGACCTGCGCTTCGAGTTCGACGTCGAGCCGCGCACCGGGTTCATCCTCGCGTGGCGCGAGTACGACACGACGGGCGTGCTCTTCGGGGATGTGGCGTTCCAGACGTTTGAGTTCGGCGGTGACGTGACGGGGATGAACCTGCGCGAGCGCGACGTCGTCGCGCTGGACCTCGACCCGCAAGGTGACCTCTCCGCGCAGGTCAACGCGCCCGTGCGGGTCCCGTCCTTGCCCCCGCCAGGCTTCGAGCTCGAAGAGGTCGAGCAAGTGACCGCGGGCCCGAACGAGGACTGGATCAAGTTCGTCTATAGCGACGGCCTCGAGCGGACGCTGTTCGCGCATCGCTTGGACCGCACCCAGTCGGCCCCGCTGCCGGTGATCAGCACGCTCAACCACGTGCCGTTCGGGGCTTGGACGTTCTCGTTCGGCGAGATCGAGCGCGTGCGGCTGGTCGCCACGGGCAAAGTCCCGGCGCGGTATCTGAGCGAGCTCGTGCAGTCCGCGTTCCGGTAGCGGCGGCGCGCTGCATCGCCGTCCGCCCTCGTGTGCAGAGGGGCGGTGGGACGGCGCCTGGATTCGGACCGACTCGCCGTGGGGGGCGCCCCGACCTCGGCCTACATTCGTCCGTCCGACGAACGACTCTCGGTGGATCGATGCCCCATTTTGAGTCAACACCGCGGAATCGTCCTCATTCCTCCGCCGCCCCGAGAGCGGGGTAGATTGAGGTGACGACGCGCCGCCGCGTGTCGCTAGCCCAAACACCGCACCCATGTCCGACGAACCGCAGCAGCCCTTCAAGGAATCCGACCTCGACTCGCCCGAGTACCGCGAGCGCCTCATGCGCAAGCTGAACTGCTTGATCGCGGTCCTCGAAGTCGCGAATGCCAAGGTGGATCGGTCGCTGTCAGGTCCGCAGCCGGACCTCGATCGACTCACGCGGATCAAGTCGAACTTGACGAGCACGCTCGACGTGTGCCGCCGGGCGCGCAAGGCGCTCGAGCGCCGCGAGGCGCTGCCCGAAGGCCTCCCCGAAAACCTGGCTGCGGTCGTACGTCGCGCCGGTGAGTTCAAGCGCCTCCCCAAGCGGCTGCCGGCGGGCGCCTCGGCAGAGATGGGCGACGCAGCGGAGCGCAAGCGCTTCGAGATGATGGGCCGCATCACCCAGAACGAGCTCCGCGCCGTCGACCTCGACGCGCTCGCGGCGAAGCTCACGAGCTGAACGAACAACCCCCCTTGCGAAGGATGCCCAGCGATGGGCTGCACGCGGCGCGTCGGATCCACCCGGCGCGCCGTGTTGCATGGGGGTAGGATTCCCCACGCGCCGCGGCGCCACTGCGCGCAGGCAATGCGCGGTTCGACGCCGAGATGCAGTTCAATTCCTGGGTCTTCCCCGTCTTCTTCGCGCTCGTCTACGCGGGGTACCTCGCATTGGGTGCGCGGCGCTACCGCGCGCAGAACGCGTGGCTGCTCGCGGCGAGCTGGGTCTTCTACGGCTATTGGGACTGGCGCTTCCTCGGCCTCCTCGCGCTGTCTACGGCGATCGACTATGTCGTCGCGCGACGCGTGGAAGGCACCGAGGACGCGCGCGCGCAAGCGGCTGCTCGGCGTCTCGGTCGTTTCGAACCTGGGCATGCTCGGGTTCTTCAAGTACTGCGGGTTCTTCCTCGACAGCACCGCGAGCCTCATCCGGCAAATGGGCTTCGAGCCGCACCTGCCGACGCTCGCGCTCGTCCTGCCCGTAGGGATCTCATTCTATACGTTCCAGACGCTGTCCTACACGATCGACGTGTACCGGCGGCGCATGCCTGCGACGCGCGACCTGCTGTCGTTCTCGCTCTTCGTCGCGTTCTTCCCACAGCTAGTCGCCGGCCCGATCGAGCGCGCAAAGCAGCTCTTGCCGCAGATCGAGGCGCCGCGGCGGATCACCGCCGGCGCCGTCGAGGCCGGCCTCTGGTTGCTCGTCTGGGGCTACTTCAAGAAGACCGTCATCGCAGACCAGGCGGCCCTCGTCGCGAACCCGATCTTCGCGGGCTGGCAAGGCGCGCACGGGCTGGAGCCCTTGCTCGGCGTGCTCGGCTTCACCGTGCACATCTATTGTGACTTCTCGGGCTACTCGGACATCGCGCGCGGCCTCGCGAAGCTGATGGGCTTCGAGTTCATGCTGAACTTCCGCCTGCCGTACCTCGCGACGGGGCCGGCGGACTTCTGGCGGCGCTGGCACGTCTCGCTGTCGACGTGGCTCCGCGATTACCTGTACGTGCCCCTCGGCGGCAACCGCGGCGGGCGCTGGAAGCTCTACCGGAACCTGTTCACGACGATGGCCCTCGGCGGCCTCTGGCACGGGGCGGCGTGGCCGTACGTGCTCTGGGGCTCGTACCACGGCGTCCTCCTGGTCGGCGAGCGGATGTGGCGCGATTGGCGCGGCGGCGGCAGCGACGAAGCGCTCACGCTCGTCGGCGAGTGGACCCGCATCGTGCTGTTTTGGCCGCTCATGTTGCTCGGCATGGCGATCGTGCGCTGCGTGTCGGTGACGCAGTTCATGACCATGTTCGCGGCCCAATCGCTCGAGCTGACGCCGCGCGCGGCCAAGGGCTTCGCGGACCTCGCGTTCTACACCTGGCCCCTCGTCGTGATGCAGCTCGCGCAGCACGTCTCGCGCGACTTGCTGGTCGCGCTGCGCTTGCCCGTCGTCCTGCGCGGGTTGCTGGTCGGCGCGCTCGTCCTCGCGATGTTCGTCTTCGGCGTGCGCGAGCCCGTCGAGTTCTTCTACTTCCAGTTCTGAGCTCAAGGCGGCCGTCGAGCGATGTCCAGCACCAAGCGAACACCAGAGGAGCGCCTCGCGGGCGAAGCGCCGCGCGCCGCGTCCAAGGCGAGCGTCGCCGTCGCAGCGTCGGTCGCGGTCGCGCTCGTCGTCCTGGGCAACGTCGTGGCCAACGCGCGCTCGAACCCGCCGTGGCTCTCGCCGGACCGCCGCATCATCGGGACGAAGTTCGAGGTCCTGCGCGAGCGCGCAGCCGAGGTGCTCGTGCTCGGCGACAGCAGCGCCGCGTTCGGCGTCGACGCCGGCGTGCTCGGGGAGGCGCTCGGCCGGTCAGCGTCGAACCTCGCGACGTTCGGCCGCTTCGAGGTCGCAGGCAGCGCCTGGACCCTGGACGAGTACCTGAGGCAGCACCCCGCGCCGGAGCTCGTGGTCGCCGTCCACGGCGCGCGCACGTGGTGGCTGCATGCCTCGGGGATCGACCTCGCGCAGCTGCCGCTGGAGCCGGGGTACTGGCGGGCGCGCGCGCCGCAGCGCGCGCTCGCTTGGCGGGAGCTGGGCGAGTACGCGCTGGCCCATTGGCTGCCGCTCTATACCCAGCACGCGGCGTTCGCGCGCGCGCTGCGTGGCGGGCCATTGGGCGTCCCGGAGCGCCCCGCGATCGCGCTCGATGGCACGATGGCCATCGGCGAGGAGGAGGCGCGCTGGGCGAACCCCGAGGCGTTCTTGGAGCGCACCGTCAGGCCTGAGTTGGCCGCGCTGGCAGGGCAGGCAGGGCAGGCGGGGCAAGCTGGTCAGGCTGGTCAGGCATGGGCGGTGCCGCAGGACCAGCGGGCCGCTGCCGCCGCGCTCGTCGCCCAGGCCGAGGCCCACGGCTTCGACCTCGTCTTCGTCAGCGCGCCGCACTGGGACGCCCTCGCCGCAGTGCCTGAGCACGCCGCGGTCATCGCGGCGACGGAGGCGTTCCTCACCGAGCTCGCCGCGCGCCACCCCCGCGTGCACCTCTTGCCCGGCGGCCCCAGTCTGTTCGCCCGCGGCGAGGTCGAGAACCCCTACCACCTGCGCGCAGAGGCCGCCGCGCGGTACACGCGCGAGCTGGCCGAGGCGCTCCGCGCCCTCCTCCCCTCGCGCTGAGCGCGGTCGGCGGGACGCCGGAGACAGACCCGAGGCGCGCCTGAGGGGCCCGAGCGCAAAAAGTGCGCTTCTCGGCCAATTCCCGCGCCGCCGACGCCGTTGGACGTCGCGTGACTCCGTTCCGGGCGCCAGGAACGCGGTGATTTGGCCGATGTTCAGCCTAAGTTCACGCCCGCTCGCTCGTATCCGGCCCGCCACTCCGAAGACACTCTCCCGCTCGCTGCGGGGACATCGCCCATGAACTCTCCGACCGCCCCCGACTCCGCCACTCTCCTAGGCCACATGCGCGCGCCGCTCGCGCTCGCGCTGCCTTTGCTCATGACCGCCAGCGCTCAAGGCCAGGGGACGGCCATCGGCTTCGAGGAGACCTTCGCGCTCGCGGCAGACCGGGCCAAGGCGCTCGAGCAACTGATCCCGGGGTCACCGGAGCACTACTTCTACTCGTGCCTGCTCGCGCAGCACGAGGGGCGCTACGACGCCGTCGAGCCGCTCCTGACGGCGTGGCGTCAACGGCACGGCAAAGGCGGTTCGCAGCAGGACACGATCGAGCTGCGCCAGGCGCTGCTGCGCTACAAGCAGGACCCCGCTGGCTCCTACACGTACCTGGTCAAGCGCTTCGGCCTGCGCTTCGACCAGAGCCGCGTCGTGCCGGGAGCGACCCCGAACTTGCCGACGGCGCTCGCGCAGTCCGGCGTCCAGCGCGAGGCGTGGCTCCGCGGCATCGTCGGCCATGGCGAGCGCTCCATCCGCGACGTCGAGGACCACGCCCTCGCGGCCCTCGTGGCGCGCGACCTCACCGACGCCCAGGTGACGGACCTCCTCTCCAGGATCGACCGACCCGATGTCCCGGGGCTGACGCAGCTCGTGATCCGCGAGCTCGGGTTCGAGAAGACCAAGGGCTTCGGCGGCCGCCCCGTACACCAGCTGCTGCTGCTTGCGCAGCTCGAGGAGTGCCTCGGCGCGCGCCCCGAGCTGCTCGCTGACTCGAACTTCATCAATGCCTATCTGACCCGCCTCGCGCCGGCCGCGGACGAGGACCTGCGGGACATCGCGGTGCAGGCCGCACACCTCGAGCGGCTCGAGCGGTTCGTCGCGCGCCTCGCGCCCGCCTTCGACGGGCTGAAGGCGCACGTGGCCTACCACCGACTCGCGCTCGACCTCGAGCGTGGCACGCTCGACGCGCAGCGCCTGCTGGCCTACCTGCGCGTCGCGCGCCAGCAGGGCTACATGGAGCCCGCGTTCCTGCGCGGCAAGCCCTCTGTTTCGCTGGGCGACTCGTGGTCGACGGGGCTCGAAGCGATCCAGGACGATGAGCCCCTCGTGCGCGAGTACCTCGGGCACCTCTTCGTGCCGCTCGACTCGTTCGACCGCTTCGTCGGGGTCCTGCGCCGCGAATACGTGCAGCGCATCTTTGCCGAGGCGAAGATCCTCGCAGGCGCCCCCGACGCCGAGCGTTGGTACACGTTGTTGAACGACCCGGCTTACTTCGAGCAGCTGAAAGAGCGCGTCGAAATCAGCTTCCCACGCGGCCAGCGGCGCGACTACGCGCCCGACGCGCCGGTCTCGATCGACGTCGAGGTCAAGAATGTCGGGTCCTTGATCGTCAAGGTGTTCGAGATCGACACGCTCGGTTACTACGCAGCGCAGCAGGGCCAGGGGCGCATCAAGGAGATCGACGCCTCGCTCGATCTCGACGGCCTGATCGCACACGAAGAGCAGACGATCGAGATCAACGAGCCGCCGCTGCGCCGCGTGCGCCGGACCCTCGACTTCCCGCGCCTCTCGAAGCCCGGCGTCTACGTCGTCGAGTTCATCGGGAACGGGATGTCGAGCCGAGCGGTCATTCGCAAGGGGGGCCTGACGACGGTCGAGCGGGTCGGCGCCGCTGGCCATGTCCTGCGCGTGCTCGACCAGGCGGGTGAGCACGTGAAGGACGCGTCGATTCGCTTCGCTGGTCGCGAGTACGCCGCAGACGCGAGCGGTGAGATCGTCATCCCCTTTACCAATGAACCCGGCGCGCGGCAGATCATCCTGCGGCACGGGGACCTGGGCTCGCTCGGGATGTTCCAGCACCAGCGCGAGCGGTATGCGCTCGAAGCTGGCATCTTCGTGGCGCGCGAGGCGCTGATCGCGGGCGAGAAGGCACAGCTCGTGGTCCGCCCGCGGCTCTCCGTTGCAGACGAGCGCGTGGGCGTGGCGCTCCTGGAGGAGGCGACCCTCGAGGTCGCTGCGACTGACCTCGACGGCGTGACGTCGACCTCGACGGTGCGCGGCTTCGCGCTCGCCGACGACCTCGAATCCGTTCACGAGATCCTCGTACCGCCGCGGACACGGAGCCTCACCGTCACCCTGCGGGGTAAGGTCAAGAGCCTCTCGCAGGGCGAAGACGTCGAGCTCGCGAGCGCCGCCGCAGCGTTCAACATCAACGGCATCGACGCGACGGACGAGGTCCAGAGCCCGCTCCTCTCCCGTACCTCTGCGGGCTATGTCTTGGAGGTCAGGGGCAAGAACGGCGAGCCGGCCGCAGGGCGCGCGCTCACCGTGCAGGTCAAGCACCGCGACTTCAGCTCCACGCGCAGCTTCTCCCTGCAAACCGACGCCGGCGGCCGCGTCGAGCTGGGGCCGCTCGCGGAGATCGAGCGGGTGCAGGTCTCGGGCGTGGGCAGCAACGGCACGAGTTGGGACCTCTCGCCGGCGCTGCGGTCGGGCGCGGCTCAGCAGATCCATGTCCTCGCGGGCGACACCGTGCGTGTGCCCTACGACGGCGAGGCGACGGCGCTTGACGCCAGCCTCATCTCTTTGCTCGAGCTGCGCGGCAACGCGCCGGCGTTCGATCGCCGTGAGCTCGCGCGCCTCAAACTCGGGTACGTCGAGATCAGCGATCTTGCCCCGGGGGACTATCGCCTGCGGCTCCTCGAGACCGGCCAGGACTTCGACGTCCGCGTGACCGTCGGCAAGCGCGTCGGGAGCGACTCGTTCGGCGAGACGCGTCGGCTCGAGCTCTCCGAGCCGCTGCCCCTTGCCATCGTCAATTCCGGAATCCGGGGCGACGAGCTGCTCGTGCAGCTCGCAGGGACGAGCCGCCGAGCCCGGGTGCACATCACGGCGTCGCGCTACCTCCCTGAGTTCGATCCGCATGCGAGCCTCGCGCTGCGTCGGGCGCATCAGCTCGGCGGCGAGAGCGTCTCATCCTTGCTCAGCGAGTTTGAGTCCGGCCGCAAGATCAGCGACGAGTACCGCTACATCTTGGATCGGCGCTCAGCCAAGCGCTACCCGGGCAACATGCTCGCGCGCCCAGGCGTCTTGCTCAACCCGTGGGCGATCGACGAGTCCACTGATGACGCGCTGGCAGGTCAAGGCAGCGAAGGCGGACATTTCTCCGGCGCTCCCAGCCCCGCACGGGCGGCGGGTGGGCTGGGGGGGCGCGCCGGCGGCCGCGCTGGCGGCCGCGCGCAGGGCTCACCGAACCTCGATTTCCTGCCGGAGACGGCCTCAGTCGTGCTGAACCTCGTGCCGAACGAGCGCGGGCTCGTGCGGGTGCCGCTGGCCAGCCTGGGCGACCACTCGGTCGTGCGCATCGTCGCCGTCGACGACGACGTGACCGTCTCGCGCACGATCGTGCGCGACGAAGCGTCGCTCGTCCCGCGTGATCGCCGCCTGGCCACGATGTTGGATCCGACGAAGCACTTCGTCGAGGACCGCCGCATCGAGTTCATGGACGCGGGCGCATCGGTCACGTTCTTCGACGCTGCGAACGCCGGCGTCGAGACCTACGACAGCCTCGACGACGTCTTCCAGTTGTTCACTACGCGCAGCGGCGACGCAGAGCTCGCCAAGTTCGAGTTCCTGCTGCGCTGGCCGTCGCTCTCGATGGACGAGAAGCTGGCCAAGTACTCGGAGTTCGCGTGCCATGAGCTGCACGTGTTCTTGCGCGAGAAGGACCCGGAGTTCTTCCAGGCGGTCGTCGCGCCCTACTTGGCGAACAAGGCGGACAAGACCTTCCTCGACGATTGGATGCTCGGCGCGGACCTCGCGCGCTACTTCGAGCCGTGGTCGTTCGCGCAGCTGAACACCTTCGAGCGCATCCTGTTGCTGCGCGATATCGACGGCGCCGGGCCGCGCAACGTGCGCGAGCTCGTCGAGCTGCTGCCGCCCGATACGTTCGCGCTGCGCACTTACTTCGATTCCGTGATGGCGGGCAATGCGCTCGATGCGGACCGCGCAGGGCTCTCGCTCGCGCTCGTCGAGCGCGCGCGGGAGGCCGAAGAGCTCGGCCGCGGCGCGCTCCGCGAGCGCCGGAAGTCGAGCGCGGCGCCGGGGCAAAGCCCTGGGGGGCCCGCGTCGCCGGGCCCGGGCGGCCCAGACCTCAGGGGCCTCGGCGTCGGTGGAGGCGGTGGCGCATTCGGCGAAGTCAGGAGCGAATCCGCCGAAGCGGCGCCGTCACAGGACTTCTTCCTTGGCGCGGAGGTCCTCAAGGACCAGGCGTTCAACGACGCCCTTGCCGCACCGATGCTCGAGGCGGTCGATCTCGAGCGGCGGGCGCTGAACCGCGGCTACTTCCGTGCGCTGCCCGACACCGCCGAGCTCGCTGAGCGCAACTATTGGCGCGTCTTGAGCGCGGCGCACAACGCGGAGCTCATCACGCCGACGCCGTTTTGGCTCGACTTCGCGGAGTCGCGCTCGGGCGCGCCGTTTGTGTCCGCGCAGTTCCCGCTGGCGACGCGCAACACGACCGAGATGTTGCTCGCGCTCGCGCTCTTGGACCTGCCCTTCGAGGCGGCGGCGCACAAGACGGACGCGAGCGGTCAGGGCATCGTGTTCACGGCGGGCTCGCGCTTGCTGATGGCGCGCAAAGGGCTGACAGAGGTCAAAGCTGCGGACGACGCGAGCCCGATCCTGATCGGGGAGGACTTCTTCCGCCTCGACGAGCCATTTGTGTTCGAAAACGGCCGCCAGCGCGACAAGCTCGTGACCGGTGAGTTCATCAAGGGCGTGCCCTACGGCTGCCGCGTCGTCGTGACGAACCCGACCTCGACGCCGATCGATGTCGAGGTGCTGCTGCAGATCCCGGAGGGCGCGCTGCCGGTGCGCGGCGGCTTCTTGACCAAGGGGCGCACCGTGTCGCTCGGCGGCTACGGCAGCCAATCGCTCGAGTACGCGTTCTACTTCCCGTCCTCGGGGGACTTCCGGCACTATCCGGCGCACGTCGGCGAAGACGGCGTGCTGCTCGCATTCGCGACCGCTGCGACCCTCGATGTCGTCGATGCTCCGTCGACGATCGACACCACGTCGTGGGAGCACGTCTCGCAGATGGCGGACGTCGAGACCCTCTACGGCTACTTGCTGCGGGAGAACCTGCATCGCATCGACCTGTCCCGCATCGCGTGGCGCATGAAAGACCGCGCGGTCTTCGAGCGCACGCTCGAGATCCTGCGCGGCCGGTTCCAGTTCGATGACACGCTCTGGTCGTACGGGCTCTCGCACCAGGACGAGCGCGCGACGCGCGAGTACCTGGAGCGCCGCGACGATGTCGTCCGCCGCGTAGGCCCGTGGTTGGAGTCGCAGCTCGTGACGGTCGAGCCTGTGTCGCGCAGGATGTTCCAGCACCTCGAGTACGACCCGCTCGTCAACGGCCGCACGCACCGCTTCGGCCCGCAGCGTCGCATCCTCAACGCCAGCTTCGCGCGGCAGTACCAGAGCTTCATGGCGGTCCTCGCCTACAAGCCGGCGCTCGACAGCGATGACCGCATGCAGCTCTCGTACGACCTGCTGCTGCAGGACCGTATTGAAGAGGCGTTGGCGATGTTCGCCGCGGTCGACCCCGAGGCGCTCGAGTCGAAGCTGCAGTACGACTACATGCGCGCCTACATGGCGTTCTATTCCGCTGAGCCGAGCTCGGCCCGCTCGATCGCCGAGGCCTACGTCGATCACCCGGTCCAGCGGTGGCGCGCGCGCTTCCGCGCGGTCCTCGCGCAGCTCGACGAAGCGCAAGGCGCGGGCGCAGCAGGCGTCACCGATCCGGAGAGCCGTGACCAGCAGCTAGACGCGCTCGCGGCGACGGAGCCGTCCCTCGAGCTCGACGTCGAGGCGCGCCGTGTCTCCTTGACCTATGCCAACGTCGCGTCGGCGGAGGTCCGCTATCGCCCGATGGACATCGAGCTGCTCTTCTCGACCAACCCGTTCATGCAGGCGGGCGTCGGCTCCTTCGCGTCGATCAAGCCCAACAGGACGGACGTCGTGGCGTTGCCGGCGGGGCAGGACACACTCGCGTTCGACCTGCCTGTCGAGTTCCAAGGCGCCAACGTGCTCGTCGAGGTGCGCGCTGGCGGCGTGACGCGCAGCGAGGCGTACTACGCGAACGACCTGCGGGTCCAGGGCCTCGAGAGCTACGGTCAGGTCTCGGTGCGCCGGGCGACGGACGGCTCGCCGTTGCCGGCGGCCTACGTCAAGGTCTATGCGAAGCTCGCTGACGGCCGCGTCCGCTTCCACAAGGACGGCTATACGGACCTGCGGGGTCGGTTCGATTACGTGTCGCTGTCCGGTATGGACGGGGCGGTCATCGAGCGCTTCGCCGTGCTCGTGATGAGCGAGCAGAGCGGCGCGGTCGTGCGCGAGTTTGCGCCGCCGCAGCAGTAGCGTGCGGTGGGGCGGTCGGCATGGCGCTCAGCCTCGAGCGCGTCGCGCCCCATGTCACGTCCGCGTACGCGAAGGTGCGGTTCGCTTCGGCTTGGCTCACCTTCGCGTTCGCGCGCTTCTGGTCGCAATGTGAGGAGGAGCGCGGGGTCCTGCGCCAGGTCGCCGCTTTCGGACGGAGCGCCGTTGGCGCAGGATTTGCCGGTTTGACGTCGCACGCCGCCCGCCTCGAGTGAAATGGTCAGCGAGACGGTGAGTTCGCAGCGCCAATGCGAGCGAGGCGCCGGCCACCATGACCCAAACCGAGGACGAGCTCTTCGCGCGCTTCTGCGCGAGCGGTGACCCCGCCGCGCTCGCGGCGTTGTTCGATCGCGTCGCGCCTGAGCTCCTTGCGGTGGCGCTCCACCTCTGCGGGCGGCGCGCCGACGCGGAGGACCTCGTGCAAGAGACGTTCCTCGTCGCGCTCGAGCGCGCGGCGACGTGGGACCCGACTCGAGGCGTCTTCCCGTGGCTCGTCGGGATCCTCACGCGGCGGCGACATCGACAGCGGCGCGCGGAAGGGCGCACGCCTGATCACGTGCGGCTGCCTGCGCCGCTCAGCGAGGACCCTGCTGACGCCGCTCAGCGCAGCGAGCTCGATGCGGCGATCACGGCGGCTGTCGCCGCGCTCGGGGACGTGTATCGGCCGGTGCTGCACCTCTACCTCCGGCATGGGCTCGACGCGAAGGAGATCGCCGAAGCCCTCGGGCGGCCGCACGGCAGCGTCCGGACGCAGGTCGTGCGCGGGCTCCAGCGCCTGCGCGAGGCGCTGCCTATCGGGATCGCGGCAGCGCTCGCCGCAGACCTCGGCGCGGGCCGCGGCCTGGGCGCCGTGCGCGAGGCTGTCCTCGCGGGCACGCGCCTCGCCGGCGCCTCGAGCGCTTCTGCCGCCGCAGGGACCCTCGCCGGAGCGTCGACCTCGGCGAGCGCCACACATTGGATGTTCGGGATCGGAGCGCTCATGACAAAACAAGCTTGGCTCGCTGTGGGGGCGGCGCTGCTCCTCACGACGTGGTGGTACGCCTCGAAGCTGGAGCTGCGCGGGAGCCCGTCGCTGGACCCGCTGACTGCGCCGCAGCCGGAGCACGTCGCGGATCGCTCCGCGCACGCGACCGCGCTCGCGCCCTCCGTTGCAGCGACGGGTGACGGTCGCACGGGCGCGGCGCCCGCGGCGCCCGCGCCAGGGGTATCCCGGGCCGGTTCCGTCACCGTCCACGTCGTCGGGCTCATCGCCTCGCTCGAAGGTGGAGGCGGCGAGGCGCACGCGCCGGAGGAGCGCTCGCCCCTCGTCGGCGTGTTGGTCGAGCTCTGGCCCGGGCACGCGGAAGAGCCGCTGTTCATCGGTCGCCGCCGCGAGCTGGAGACGGACGCGCATGGTGCCGTGCGCTTCGATGGCCTCGCCCCGGGGCCCTACTCTGTCGACGTCGTCGAGCGGCCGCGCGATCCGTTCGCCGTCGTGCAAGCGCCGCGGCACATTGAGCTGCTCGAGGGCGGCAACGAGCGGATCGAAGTGTCGCTGCCGCTCTCCGTCGAGCTGCGTGGCCGTGTCGTCGACGAGGTCGGCGCGCCGGTGGAGGGCGCGGCGGTCTGGGCCGGCGGCGAGGTGGCTGGCGCGCACGCGCTCCCGCGACACCTCGTCCGCCGCGTGGCGCGCGCGGCGGCCGACGGGACGTTCCGCGCGCCGCTGCGCGCGCACGAGGTGCGCATCGCCGCGCGTATGGACGGCTACGCCGACTCACCGGCCCTCGCGGTCTCGGTCCTCGGCAGCACGCAGGTCGAATGGAAGCTCGTGTTGCGCCGCGAGCTCGCGCGCGTACGAGGCACAGCGCGCGACGCAAGCAACCAGCCGATCGCTGGCCTCGACATCGCCCTGCAGCGCCGCGGCGACAGCATCGAGCGCCGGGAAGACGGCCTCTTCGAACAGGGGCACCTCGCGCTGCTCGTACGCACCGACACGCAAGGCGATTTCGCGGCGGAGCTGACACCGGGCATCTACGACTGTCGGGCTGTAGGACCGAGCGGGAGCGCGACTGCGACGATCCAGGCGAACGTCGCAGAGACCTGCTTCGTCGAGCTCGTGTTCGCTGACGCAGTCGCCGTGCGCGGCACCGTCCGCGGTCCTACCGGCGCGCCCGTGCCGGAGCTCCCCGTCTGGATCGACGAGGTCGACGCGGATGGTCAGCGCCGGAATCGGCTTACGCGCACCCTTTCGGACGGCAGCTTCTATTTCTTCGGGGTGCCACGCCGCCCGTTTGTGGTCGAGGCTGGGCGCATCGGCGGCCGCCTCCGCGCGCGCAGCGCGCAGCCCACACCGGTCGGCGCCCTCGTTGAGTGCGCCCTCGTGTTCGACGACCTGCCGCCGCTCCGCGGCCGCGTCGTGCGCTCGAGCGGCGAGGCCGTCGCCGGCGCCCTCGTGCGCGTGCGGTCATTGAGCGATGAGGACCTTGGCGCCGCGGTGTGCGAGGAGGACGGCTCGTTCGAGCTGCGCGAGGTGCCCGCCGGACGTTACCGCGTCACGGTCTCCCGATCCCTGTTGCCCGACGCGCGGACCCTCGTGGAATCCGAGGCGTTCCTCGGGCCTGACGAGCTGATCGTGCTGCAAGTCGAGGCCGAGCGCGGTTCGCTGCGAGGCCGTGTCGTCGACGGCCGCGGCGCACCGCTGGAGGGCATCGCCCTCAATCTGTCCGGCGGCGACGAGCAGGCGCGCGCGACCCTCAGCGGCGCGGACGGGTGCTTCGTGCTCGAAGGGCTGCCGCCCGTTCAGTGCACGTTGCGCGCGCGAGGTCCCGGGCGCAGCTTCGTGAACAGGGCCGTGCAGATCCGCGCGGACGGTGTGACAGAGATCGGCGACGTCAGCGTGCCGAGCGAGGCGGGCTTCCGCGCGCGCATCCTGCGGCCTGACGGCTCACCCTGGACCGAGGCGCCGCCGGTCCCCTGGCTCTGGCGCGGCAACCACGTCATGGCGGGTCGCGACCGCGTCGAGTACGAGCTGCTCGACGGCGAGGTCCTCGTGCACGGCCTCGCTCCGGGGACCTACTTCGTGCGCGCGCCGCTCGGCGACTCGCTCACGTTCACACCGCTCACCGTCGAGCTGCAAAGCGGCCTCGTCGAGCGCGTCGAGCTGCGCATGCAGCACGGCCGAGCGCTCACGCTGGAGCTCGAAGCGCCGCCCGCGCACAGCGCCCCCGACGGCCTCGAGCTCACGGTGCGCGACGCCGCGGGGCTCGTCGCGCTGCGGAGCGTCGTCCCGCCGCCGGCCGGCTTCTCGTCTCGTTGGCGGGTCGAGCACACCTTCCCGCCTGGGCTCTACTCCGCCACTGCCAGCGGCTCGGACGGATCCCGCTGGAGCTTGGACTTCGAGGTGCGGCTGGAGGGCGAGCAGCCGCAGCTCCTGCGAGTGCCGCGCCAGTGACCGCCAGGTCGCCCCCCCAAACCCCACCTAGAAGCTGGACCCCTTGATTGTTACGGACACCACCCGTTGTGGGCCTATCAGCGGCCTCAACGACGCCTGGTAGCGAAGCGCGCCTGTACCAACCATGGGGTCCAGCTTCCAGGGGGGTCACTCCAATGCCAGGGCTGGTTCGCCGTCCGTTTGAGGGACGGCGACGGCGTGCATCGGCGCCGTCAGCGCCTGGGTCACCATCGCGTCCGGATTTGGCGCCGTGCTGGAGGCCTTCACCACGAGCGCGACCGGCGTGGACGTCACGCTGTCGATGTGCACCTCGAAGCCGCCGGTCGGGCGCTCGCCGAGGAACACCGCCACGACCATCTCGCGCGTAAAGTCGACCTCTGGCGCGGGGCTGCTGGGGAGCTGCAACCCGCTGTGCTCGCTCCAGAGCTGGGACCAGGCCTGGGCGTCGCGGGCGACGACCACCCGCTGCTCCCTGACCCGACTCTGCGAGGCCTGCCCGAGGTCGCGCACGTCGAGCTCGATGACCGGAGGCTCTGCGCAGTCTTTGCTGCGGCACGCGACGCCAACGCCGAGCGCGAGGCCGACCGCGGCGAGCGTACCGATGAGGATGGAGAGTGAGGGCATCAGCGCGCGACCTCCGGCGAGTGGTTGAGGCGGCGGAACCCTTGGGACACCGACGCGGGCAGGAGCGCGGACTCGAGCGGGAAGTTCCGACCGGTCAAGCTCGTGCCGTTCGAGATGGTGAGCACCTCGGGGAGGCCGAGGGACGGATACAAGCCGCACAGCGGCTCGCCTGGGTCACAGATGAAGCCGTCGTTGTCCTCGTCCGTGCCCGCGACGATGTAGTAGTCGCCGTCATCGAGGCCCGGCAAGGAATACCCGTTGGAGAGCGCGCTCGTCTGCACCTCGTCCTGGGCCAACGTCTCGAACGTCGTCGCGTCGACCGCGAGGACGTAGACGATGTAGTTCGAGCTGCCCGTGCCAGCTCCGAGGACCAGCGTGACATCCAACGTCGCGCTGCCGCCCGTGGACTGGACGTCGATCTGGCCCGAGTAGAACCCGTCCGCCAAGCTCGTGGCGGACACGGTGACGTCGATCGCAGACGTGTCCGTCGCGGCGCTGCCCGTGACGGTGACGCGCGCCGCGCTGAGCCAGTTGCCGCCGGAGTTCGTCGTCGCCGTCACCGATTGCACGGCGAGGGAGCTGCCCCCGACGTTGGCGACGCCGATGCGGGCAACGTCGGAGCGCGACGAGAACAGCACCGTTGACGACGCGAGCGAGAGCACGGGTGAGCCGCCGCCACCGCCGCCGCCCGCCGCTTGCACGGCGGCGAACGCGTTGACGAGGCCGTTGCCGTAGATATTGTCACGGCCTGTCGCGCCGAGATCGGTCGCGGTCGAGGTCAAGATCGACTCGACCTGCGCCGGCGTCAGGTTCGGGTCCACCGCGAGCACGAGCGCCGCCACGCCCGCGACGTGCGGCGCCGCCATCGACGTGCCCTGATAAAACGCGTAGCTCGCGTAGTTTGTCGGGTTGACAGAGTCGTCGGGCTTCGTCGACAGCACGCCGTCGGCATACCCGTCACCGTTGCGGTCGCGCGAGACGTCGCCGCCCGGCGCTGCGATGTCCACCGTCGCATGGAAGTTCGAGTACGGCGCGCGGTTGCCCTCGAAGTCCACAGCCGCGACGGACACGACGCCGTCGTAGGCCGCGGGATAGGAGGGCTGCGAGCTGTTCTCGTTGCCCGCCGCGGCGATGATGACCACGCCAGCGTTGCGCGCCGCGGTGACCGCGTTCTGGGTGGCCTGGCTGAAGCCAGAGCCCCCGAGGCTCATGTTGATGACGTCCGCGGCTTGCGCCGGCACTTGGTTGGACGAGTTCGCGAGGCCCGCCGCGTAGAGGATCCCGTTCAGGATGTCGAAGGTCGACCCGCCGCCGATCCCGAGCACGCGCACGTGCATGATCCCGCCGAGCCAAGTGACGCCGGCGACGCCGGTGCTGTTGTCCGTGACCGCGCCGATCGTGCCCGCAACGTGCGAGCCATGGAAGCTCGAGGGCTGCACGCCGTTTGAATCACCGACGTCGAACGGGTCATTGTCGATCCCGTTCCCGTCGCCGGCGATCGTCGCGCTGGAGATCATGTCGATCCCCGCGATCTCACGGCCGGCGAGGTCCGGGTGCGGCGTCGAGCCCGTATCGAGCACGGCGACCCGAACCGAGCTGCTGCCGCGCGTGATGTCCCATGCGGCAGGCAGTTGGATCTGCTCGTAGTGCCACTGCAGGTTGTAGTGCGTGTCGTTCGGCCGTGTGTCGAACAGCGGGAACACGCGATAGTCGGGCTCGGCGAACTCGACCCCCTCAGCGCCTGCCAACGTGGCTGCGAGCGCGACGGTGTACCGCGCGCGCTGCGCGTCATCGAGGTTGTCGGGCAGCTCGAAGGAGACCTTGCGCGGCCCGTTCGGCACACGCGCCGCCGTGCGGCCGCCGCGGCTCGCCAAGCGCATGTCGACGTCGACCTCCGAGCGCGGGCTCAGGATGACGTCTCCGTTCCAGAGCGGCGTAGAGACGGCGTCGAACGACCGCGCGCTGCCGGCGCTGCGCCAGCGCGCATTCACCCGATCGACGTTCCCCCGCGGCGCGGTCGAGAGCGCCGCGACGGGTCCATCCAGCGCCGCCAAGCGCGGCATCGCGCCGGCTTGGATGGAGAGCTGCCACGGGCCGCTCAACGCGAACGGCTCGATGCGTAGCTCTACGAGCGTCATCGCGCCGAGGTTGATCATGCCCGTCTCGGGCGACGTGCCGCTGTTGAACAGCTGGATGGAGGTCGGGTTCACGAAGTCCGCCGTCGCGTCGCTCAACCGGACGTCGAAGTCGACGCCGCTGCCGCCGTGCGTGAGGCTGAACGAGAAGGGCCCCGCCGCTGGCACCGCGACGAGGAAGCGGTCGAAGGCGTCCGTCCCGCCGACCGATCCGCTGAGCGAGATGGACTCGGCGTCCGTGAGCACGCCGAGGTACATCGCCTCGCCCCCGTTGTCGTTGGGCTCGACTTCTGCGATCACGCTCGGAGCGGCCGTCGCGGTCAGGCGCAGCTCGTAGGCCGAGTCGCCGGTGAACGCGTCGATCACGACGAAGAAGCTGCCGTCGGCCAGGAAGACCCCGCTCTCGCTGGCACTGTTCGTGGTGTAGCGCTCGACCTCTTGCAGGCTCACCGGGTCCAGGATGTAGACATCCAGGTCCGCGGTGCCGTTCTCAGTGACGAGCTCCAACGCGACCGAGACGCGGCTCGTCGCGGTGAACCGGAACGCGTCGAAGTCGTCGCCGCCGGCGCTGGTGATCGCGCCGAGCACAGAGCGCGTCTCGCCCGGGGAGATCGTCCCGATGACGTGGGCTTGCCCGACGTCGTCGTTGGGCTCGGCCTCGAGCGTGCTATTGGAGGGCTGCAGCACGATCATGCTGCCGGCGATCGTGCCGCCGGCGACGTTCTCGCTGCCGCCGCCGCCGCAGGACGCGGTCAGGAGCGCGAGGCCGGCGAGGCCGGCTAGCGCCGCCGATCTGGTCGGCGCGATGCGCGCTGCCCAGGCGCGGGCGCTGGTGTGATGGAGCGGGGTCGGAGAGGGAGGGTTCATACGTGTGATGCGTTGGGGAGCGATGGGCGACCATTTTCGCCCAACCGCGCCCCCGCGAGAAGGGTGGTCGCTCGCCATCGACGTCGAATCTCGCTGTGGCCACGTCCTTGAAGGTTCGTCACCGGCTGGAGGGGGGGTGGGCGGGCCGCGTCGCCAGCGCCATTCAGGGACGCGAAGGCTGCGGCGGCCCTTCGGAGGCTCGACAGAAGGGGTTGTGCAGTGCGCCAGAAAGGCCGAAGCTCTCCCCGCGCAATGCAGCTGCTCAGCCCCTACGAACCGACCGACGCGGACCCCTTCGATGAGGCGCGGGCGGCGCACCTCGCGCGGCGAGCCGGCTTCGGCGCGACCCGCGCCCGGCTGCGGGAGCTCGTCGCGCTCGGACCGGAGCGCGCCGTCGCGAGCTACACCGACTTTCCCGCGCGCGACGAAGCGCTCGAGGCCGAGCTCTCGGCCCTCGGCGGGCCGCTGGTCGACTTCTCTGTCGCGCCTGGGGTCGGGCCATTGGACCCGCTGCGCCGCTGGTGGATCCACCGCATGGTGCACGGCACCCACGAGCTGCAAGAGAAGCTGACTCTGCTCTGGCACGACCACTTTGCGTGCCAGGAGTCGAAGGTCGTTCGGCTCCCGATGCTGCTCGACCAGAACCGCACCTTTCGGCAGTACGGCGCGGGGCCCTTCCGCGCGCTGTTGGGCGCCGTCGCCCGCGACCCGGCGATGCTCCACTATCTCGACAATCGCCTCTCGACGAAGGAGGCGCCCAACGAGAACTGGGCCCGCGAGCTGTTGGAGCTGTTCGCGCTAGGCGTCGACCACTACACCCAGGAGGACATCGTCGAGCTCGCTCGGGTGTTCACCGGCTGGACGACGCCCGGCCTGGGTGAGAACACGTTCCAATTCGACGCTGCGCTGCACGACGCCGAGGACAAGGTGCTGTTTGGCGAAGGCCTGCGCGGGCGCGATGGCGACGACGGCGTCCTCGAAGGCGAAGAGGCGTTGGATCGAATCGTGGCCCGTCCGGACTGCGCGCGGTTCCTGGCGACGAAGCTCCTCGGCTGGTTCGGAGCGCATGACATGGACCTCGTCGGTGACTCGGTGGTGGACGAGCTCGCTGCGGTCCTGGCCGAGCATGACCTCGACATCCGCGTCGCGCTGCGGACGCTCTTTCGCTCGCGCTGGTTCTTCGATCCTGCGCGACGCTTTGCGATGGTGCGGAACCCGGTGACGTACGTCGTCGCCGCCGCGCGCGCGATCGCAGTGCAGAACGCGGATCGAGCTGGGCTCGAGCGCGCGACGAGCCGCATGGGCATGCGCTTGCTCGAGCCGCCGTCCGTCGGCGGTTGGGAGCACGGGCTCGCGTGGGCGGGGCCAGGGACAGCGGCGGCCCGGCTCGAAGTCGCGCTCGCGCTGTCGGAGCTCCCGCATGCTTCACGACGCATCGTCGGCCGGGCGACGATCGACGTGGACGCGTTGCTCGACGGTGACGAGCTCGCCGCCGAGGACCCGAGCGACGGGATCGTCGATGCGCTGCTACATCGACTGTGGCCCGAGGCCGCGCGCAGCGGATCGGCGCCGCTCGACGACGTCCGGCATGCGGCGCTCGTGTCGATCGCGCGCGGCGCGCTGGACCGCGCGCCGGCGGAGCTCGCGCCCCAGAAGCGGTTGCGCGCGGCCGTGCGCGCGACGCTCCACATGGTCTTGGCCCTCCCCGAAGTGGCATTGGAGTAGGATCGGGCGCAGATGTCTTGGATGCCCTCACGACGTGAGCTGTTGCGCCGCGCCGCCGTGCTCGGCGCTGCGCCCGCGTGGCTCCGCGCGTGCGCGCCCGGCTTGCCGGACGACGGGGGCGCGCAGGCCGCTGGGGCGGGCATCGCCGCCGAGGCCGCGGCGCGAGCGGAGCGCTGCGTCGTCGTCGTTCAGCTGAACGGCGGAAACGACGGCCTCAACACGCTCGCGCCGGTCGGTGATGACTTGTACTTCAAGGCGCGCCCGAGCCTCGGCATCGCTGCGGCCGAAGGGCTCGCGCTCGGTGAATCAGGGCGCGCGCCGGATGCCGGGCATCACCGCTGGCACCCGAGCCTCGTGCACACGGCGCGTCGATTCCGAGAGGGGCAGGTCGCTGCGATCCAAGGTGTCGGGTACCCGGACCCGAACCTCTCGCACTTCACGAGCCTCGACATTTGGCACTCGGGCACGACACGGATGCCGCTGCCGGCGACCGGGTGGCTCGGCCGCGCGGCCGATGCGACGCGCGCTGGAGAGTACCCGCCGCTGACGCTGCTCGCGTTGGGTCAGGACGTCGCTCCGCGGATGCTGCGCGCCGCGCGCGGCCTCGCCGTCGCGGTGCCTCGGCTCGAGGACGCGGCGATCGCCGCCGCGCCGCGCGGCGCGAGCATGGCAGAGGAGGCTGCGCGCCGTGCGGTGCTCGAGACGCTGCAGCGGGCTGCGACGGAAGAAGCGGGTGGCGTCGACGGAGCGGGCGCAGGGAGTCAATCGGCGCAAGGGCTGCGCCTCGCAGCGGGCGCACGGGCGGCCCGTCAAGTCGCGCTCGACCTCGCGCGTGCGGAAGACTTCACACCGAAGTTCGCCTGGCCGAAGTCCGAGCTCGCGCGCGACTTGGAGCTCGTCGCGCGTGTCATCGACAAGCGCTTGCCGACGCGCTTCTTCTTCGTATCGCAGCCCGGCTACGACACTCACGCGCTGCAACGCGAGCCGCATGCGGCGCTCCTGCGCGACCTGGACGAAGCGCTCCACGCCTTCCTCGGTGAGCTCGCTGCGCGCGGCCTCTCCGACCGCGTCCTGGTGATGACGATGAGCGACTTCGGCCGCCGGGTCCGTCAGAACGGCTTCGGCGAGCGCGCAGGCAGCGACCACGGCGCAGCCTCGATGCAGCTCTTGTTCGGCGCAGGCATCACGCCAGGGCTGCACGGCGCGCCGCCCGACCTCGCCCATCTGGACGAGCACGGGAACCTGCGTCACACGACCGACTTCCGCGAGGTCTACGCTGGTGTGATCGAGCGTTGGTTGGGCCTCCCATCGGCCCCGATCCTAGGCGCGACCTTCGCGCCCCACGGTGCCTTGGCCCAGCCCAACCCACACCAAGCCTCCGAAGACAGGTGACCCTTTGACGCGCGCGCTCCCTCGCCTCTCTTTGCTCCTCCCTTTGCTGGCGTGTATGCACGTGTCGGTCGCTTGCGGCGCGCCCCGCGCGACGCCTGCGCTCCAGGGCCCGCTCGCGGGCGCGTCGGCCCCGGCAGCCCTGGTGGTCCAAGGCGATCAACAGCCAGCCCCGCAACCTTACCCTGCGCCGCCTGGGATCGAGTTCGAGCCGGGGGAGGCCCCCCCCTCGCCCGCGGACCTCGCGCGAGACGCGGCGGTCGTTGGGCGGCTCACCGAGCAGGGACAGAGCGCGACCTTGCGCTTCGACGCGCTCGAGGGCGAGCTCTCGCTCTTCGCGTTGACGGCCTTCGGCTACGCCCGCGGCTGGAACGCCGGCTCGCGGCTCGAAGTGCGTGACACGTCCGGGAGCGTGCTGGCGCAGCGGTCGCGCGCGGGTGGAGCGCAGTTCGATGACTTCTTGGCGTTTGTCGCGCCAAGCGCTGGTCGCTACACGTTGCACGTGATCGCGGAGGAGAACTATTTCCGCTACTTGGTCGTGCGCCATGCCGGCTATCGCGTTGTGCCGGCCGATGCCACGCGATGGCTGACTGCGGCGGGTGACGAGGTCGCGCACGGCTGGACCGACGTCGCGCACCCGAGGCAGCGCTTCCTAGTCCGTGGCGCACCAGGCTCGACGATTGCGCTCAGCGTCGAGCCCACGCTCCAGCGCGCGCGCAAGCAGCTCCGCGCGTTCCTCGCGCGTCGCGCGCCGTTTGTCGCGGGCTTGGTCGATCCGCGTCGGGCGGACGCGCAAGGCGACCCGCGGGCGCGTCGTGATGAGTCGTTCCCCGAGCTCGCGCTCGCCGTCGGGAGGCGTGGGCCGGCGCTCGACCTGCCCGAGCCCGCGCTGCCCGTTACGATCGCGACGCTACCCGCGAGCGGCGAGCTCGAGGTCCTCGTGTGCCAACAGTCATCGGGCCCAGGCGGCTTGTTCGACTTGAGCGTCGAACGCGATGTCGTGCTCGCGTCGCTCGCTATACGGGTCGGGGACACGGACGATGATCCGCTCGCCGACGTTCAAGTCGTTCTCTTACGCGAGCCCGCCTTGCAGCGGGTCGCGCAGGCCAAGACCGGCGCCGACGGCACCGCAGCGCTCGTCGCGCCCGCGGGCCCCTATACGGTCGTGTTCCGCGCGCCCGGCCGCGGGCCTGAGACAGTGCGGACCACGCTCGTCGAAGGCACGCCGCTCAACCTCGTGGCCAACGACTGAGCGCCCTGTGAGCGCCCTGTGAGCGCCCTGCGGGCGGGCTGCCGCCGCGGAGCGTGTGGGGTTGCCCTACGCGCTCACTGCGAAGGCGTGGAGGGCGCGAGCGCCTCGCGCACATCAGGCCGCAGCGGCGAGCGCGGGTCCTCGTCGGGATCGCTCGCCAGCTCGCGCAAGCGGGCGTCGTACACGCGGCTCGTCTCGATCCATGCCTGGTTCAGCCGCAGGGCTTCGGGGTTGTGTTCTTCGGGCGCCGAGGCGCGCAGGAGCTCGTCGAGCGAGCGCACGGGGGCGCTCCCCGGCGCCTCGCCGGTACCTGCGGGCGGCGCGCTCGAGCGGGCTACAGCGTCGGACACCGCCTTGCGATAGAGCACGTATTCGTACCGCCAGCGCTCGTACAGGTCGGCCACCATCGCCTGTCGAGCCGTGTCCTTGGCGGCTTGGATCGCTTCAGCCTGGGTCGCAGTGTCGGGCTGCGACTTGGCATCTCGCGGCGGGCCGTTTGGGCTCGTGCATGCGACCGATAGGGCTCCGAGGAGCACGATGAGTGAGAGGCGAGTTTGCATGGCGATCACGGCAGCCAGGAGTGTACGAAGGGCGCACCAGCCGACGGGCTGAGTCTGTCGACTCCGCCGGCCCTTCTCCCCGGTTCCGCTTCATTTTAGCGGGCGAACGAGCCGATAGCCCTGTCGGCCGCCGCGGACCATGCGCGGCCAAGGGGGGGGATGGACATGTGGATCGAAGCGCTAGTTGTCGGGCTGCTCAGTGCTGGGGAGCCCTGTACAGGACACTTCCGCCCAGACACCCCTCAGCCCGGCGCCGCCCGGGGAGCGTGGCCTGCAGGGCGCTACTCGAGGTCGTCCGCGTCGGTGCTGGCCGCGCTTTCACGCCTGGCTGGAAATGAGATCGAGCCGCTCTGCGCTCGGATCGGTGTGCCGACACACGCCCTTTGCACGAGGGAGGGTGAGCTCGTCCTGCTCTGGTCCGCAGGCGGCGCTATTACCCTCGGGCGCTTCGACGGCCGCGGAGCGCTGCGCGGGCTCCTGGACGGGCGCGCGCTGGGCCTCGATGCCCTCGACGACGAGCGCGCGCCGCTCGTACGTTCGACGGCCAACGGCGCGGGCATCGTGCTCTGGCTCGCGGATGGGCGGCGAGTGCTCGTGGACTTGCAGGCCGGCTGTGCCCTGGATCTCGAAGACGATGCCGCGGCGCTGCATGCCGAGGCTGCTGCGAGCGCACGCAGCGGGGACCTGGAGAGCCAGGTGGAGACGCTGGAGCGCGCGCTCGCGAAGGACCCGTCCGATACGGAGGCGTGGCGCTCCCTCGCGCGGGCGATCGAGCGCAGCGGCGACCGAGACGCGGCGCGCGAGGTCCTCGCGCGCGCTTCGACGAGCTTGCTCGAGGGCCGCATCAAACCAGTGAGCATGGACTGGCGTGTCTGCGATCCGCGCGCGAGGCTCGCGTTCGATCTCGCGAGCCGCTACGAGCGCGAAGGCGACCTGGGGCGCGCGCGCGCGGCGCTGCGCACCGTGGAGACGCTCTTCCCGTGCATGGAGGAGGCGACGCTCCATCGCGCGTCGCTCGCGCTCGCGCTCGACCCTGAGCACGGTGCCTCCGCCGCGGACGCCATCTTGAACGAAACGATCGCCATGTTGGAGTGTCCACGCGCGCAGTCCGCAGCGCACCTCGACGCAGCGGCCTTGCTGGAGCGGGCAGGCGCCTTCGACCTCGCGCGCACACACATCGCAGCCTCGATCGCGCTCGGTGAAGACCGCGAGGTCGTCTTGCGCGCGCTCGCTCGCGTCGAGCTGGCGCTTGGTGACACCTCGGCCGCGATCGCGGCGCTCGAGCGCCTGAAGGCGCGCTGGTTGGCCGACCATGCGTTGCTCGAGGATGACCGCCGTCGGGTGAAGTCCAAAGAGCGACTTGAGCACCTCGAGGCTGAGCTCGCGTCGCTCGGAGCGCCTCCCTCCGTGCCGCTCGACAAGTAGGGGGAGCGGGCTGCTAAGGGGGGTACATTAAGGGCATTCCCTTTATGGCGAGGCGAGCGGCGGACGATCTCCCCGTCGTGCAACAAAGCGACCGATCGATACCAGACGGCACGGGGCTCGCCGACGAGGTGAGCGGGGTTGCAGGCCTACCGATCTCATGCAGGCCGAAGCGCCGGCGGCGCGCGCGCGAGTTCGTCGCAGTCTCCTGGGCGACGGTGTGCCTTGCGCTGATCGCGGCCGCGTTCTGGGTCGAAGACTGGCGTTATGGGCTGCCGACCGAGCGGCCCCCCGGCCTCGTCGCCGCGGCGCCGGGCGAACAGCGCGAGGTGCCCACCACGCTGCGCTCACTCGTGGCCGGCGACCGGCCCTTGCTGCTGCACTTCTTCAATCCGAGCTGTCCCTGCTCGCGCTTTAACCTCGACCACCTGCGCGAGTTGGCCCAGCGTTTTGAGGGACAGGTCGACATCGTCTTTGTCATCGAGCGTGATCCAGGGCAGCCTTCCTCGACGCTGCTCGAGCTCCCGACGTTCATTGACGACAACGGTGCGCTCGCGGACTCCTTCGGCGTCTATTCGACGCCGACCGCGGTGCTCCTCGACCGGGACCTTCGTGTCGTGTATGTCGGGAACTATGCGCCCTCGCGCTATTGTGTCGACCCCTCTCAGCAGCTCGTGAGGATTGCCGTCGAAGCTCTGCTCGGCGAACGGGACGACAAACGGGTCGCCACGGTGCCGACCCCGCCGCCGGCGTACGGTTGCCCGCTCCCCTCCGACTGCGTTGAACGGGCCATCCTGGCCGCAGGAGCGCCCCGATGACACCCACCGAGGCCATGTCGCTGACCCCCGAGGCGCAGCTCGCGCTCGCCGAGATCCGACGCCGTGGGGATCGGCTGATGTCGCGGCTCTTGATCGTCCACGGCGTCTTGGCCCTATGCATGGCGTCCGCGTACTCGACGTGGTGGGTCACGCTGGTCGTCGCGCCGGCCGCGCTAGCGATGTTCTTCGGCGTCAAGTGGCTCGCGCCGCAGACCTTCCTGTCACGTGCAACGGCCGGTGTCGCGCTCCAGACATTCTGCGCGCTGCACATCTATCAGTATCACGGGCTCGCAGAGCAGCACTTCTGGTTCTTTACGGCCACGACCGCGATGATCGCGTACAAGGATCCGCGCGCGCTCTGGCCTGGCGTCGCGTTGATCATTGGCCAGCATGTCTTGTTCGCGACGCTGCAGAACTCCGGGGTCCAGCTCTATTTCTTCGACGTCGGCTACGTTGGTGTCACGAAGCTGGCCTACCACTTCGGGATCGCGCTCGTTCAGACTGCGCTTGCGGCAACGATCGCGACGTCACTCAGGAACCGCACCATCGCGGAGGCCGACCTGCGCGCGGATCTTGACGCCTCGCGGAAGCGAGTTGAGTCCGCGGCCGTCGCCAGGAGCTCATTCCTCTCCAGCATGAGCCACGAGTTCCGCACGCCGATGAACGGCATCGAGGGCATGGCCGACGCGCTGCTGGAAGGCGACCTCGACGACGATCAGAGGGAATGCGCGGAGACCATTCGTTCGTCCTCGCGCGCGCTCCTGGCCATCGTGGGGGATATCCTCGACTTCTCCAAGATCGAGTCGGGCAAGTTGCAGCTGGTGTCACGCCCCTTTGCGCTCGGCCATATGGCACAAGGCGTCGAGCGCATCCTCAGGCCCCGGGCGACGGCCAATCGCGTGGCGCTTCGCACGGAGCTGGCTCCCGGCCTGCCGGAGTACCTTGACGGCGACGAAGGGCGGCTCCGTCAAGTCATCTTGAACCTCGCGGGCAATGCGCTGAAGTTCGCTGAGGATGGGAATGTCACGATCCATGTGGGCGGTGACATGCTGCCGGATGGTCGCTTCGCGTTGGAGCTCAAGGTGGCGGACGACGGCATCGGGATCTCCGCAGCGGCGCAAGCGCGGATCTTCGAACCGTTCGAGCAGGCGGACGCGGAGACGGCGGTGCGCTACGGCGGCACAGGCCTCGGGCTCGCCATCACGCGGCGGCTCGTGCAGTTGATGTCCGGTGAACTGAGCCTGAAGTCTGCGCCACATTCTGGCAGCACGTTCACTGTCCGGGTGCCGCTGCATGTCTGCCATGAGCCGCAGCGGATCGCACGCTCGAAGCGCGCCGGCGCCTCGGGCGACACCGCTCGGTTCGACGGTCTTCGGGTCCTTGTCGTCGAAGACAACGCAGTGAACCAGAGGGTCGCGCTGCGCCTCCTCGGGCTGCTCGGGTGTCAGGTCACGGTCGCCAAGGACGGCGTCGAGGGGCTCGCTTGCATGGCGGCACAGGAGTTCGACCTGACGCTCATGGACTGCCAGATGCCGCGTATGGACGGCTATGAGACGACGCGTCGGCGACGTGAGATCGAGCGCGAGCGGGGCCTCTTGCCGATGCCCATTCTGGCGCTGACCGCCAGCGCGCTCGAAGAGGACCACGAGCGCTGCCGGCGCGAAGGCATGGACGAGTGCGTCACCAAGCCGGTCAACATCGAGGCGCTGTCCGAGGCGCTCGGGCGGCACGCCCGGACCTCTCCATCGCACTGATCGACGGACACCAGGCTCCTCAAGAACAAGCGCCGCCGCGGGGTCTCCCGCGGCGGCGCTTGTCATGGCTCCGGGTCGCCTCTGCGCGCGCAGGCGCCTCCAAGGCCGCTGAATGCAGGCTCAGGGTCGGCTCAGGGCCGGCTCAGGGCAGGCTGAGGCGCCCGAGGCGCTCTTGGCGGTCCCGCGCAAAGCGGCGGATGCCCTCCAGGAGGTGCTCCGGGTCGAGGTGCGCCTCGCGCTTGACCTCGGCCACCGTGCCGCCGGTCCGCCAGCGGTCGTCATGGTCCGACGTCATCGCGTACTGCTCGGCGACCTTGCTGGAGAGCCATGGGTGCATCCCGATGCGCGCGCCGTTCGAGATGACCGTCGAGTCGAGCCAGTCCGACTTGTGCAGGACGCTGTCGCGGTACTCCTTCGACTGCCGCATGAACAGCTCATAGCTGATCGCGGCGACCACCTTGACGTTCGGCGCCTCGCCGGAGTGCAACAGCGGCAGGAGCTCCATGATGGACTCCATCGTCGACGTGCCCTCGACGATCACCGTGCCCTCCTTCGGCCGCTGCGAGTCGTGGTCGCGCACGATGTACGCGCCCTTCGCGGCGTCCATGTGGCTCGCCATGCCGAGCTTGGCGCGGTCAGGCGTCACGACGTTCGGACGTGTCAGGTGCAGCGCGATGATCGGCACGTCGGTCGCGAGCGCCGCCGCGAGGCACGGCGCGACCTCGTTGTGCTCCCACGGGCGCAGGTTGATGACGTGGCCGTCGGGGAAGAGCTGCGTCACGATCGGCGAGAAGATGCCGAAGTGCGTGCGGCTGTCCTCGGCGGTCTCCGGGCCGGAGTGGCCGGCGACCCAGATGACCTTGCCGACCTTCAGCTCGCAGTCCTGCGCCAGTTGGCTGAACAGGCGCATCATCCCGTACTTCAAGTAGCTGAAGCTGCCGTAGGTCGAGCACGCGCCCCAATAGCCGAGGAACGAGGCCTCCGGGTCCGCTGACATGTTCACCGTCGCGGCGCCGCAGACGAGGCCCGAGTTGGTGAACTCGGTGATCTGCTGCGGCAGCAGCGCGCCTCCGACGTTCGAGTCGCGCTCGTACCAGCCAAAGCCCTTGGTCGCCTCGGCGCCGGCTTCGATCTGGAAGTTCTTCGCGAAGCCCGAGATCGCCGTCGAGTCTGCGAGGTCCGCCGAGCACGCGAGGACGAGCGGGCGCCCCATGCGCTCGCGCGCGACCGCGTTGACCCACGCGCCGAACTTCGCGAAGCCGTCCTTGTTCGCGGCCTTCGTGCCCGGGGCGACGAAGAGCGACTGCGGCAGCTGCGCGAGGTCGAGCCATGAGCGGTCCTCGTGCATGTTGCGCGCGGCGTCGAGGCGGAACGTCTCGGGCTGCGTGGGGATCGAGTCGCCGAGGCCGCACAGCGTGTTCGCGACGTACTCCGCGAGGCCCGGCGTGTCGCGCAGGACGCTGAAGACGGTCTTGAACCAGCTCTTCGACTGCTCGCGGCACCCGTCTTCGCCGGTGTCGGTCGTGTCACCGTGGCCTTCGAACTTGACGCCGTACTTCGACGCGAAGTCCTCGCGGCAGCGCCAGAAGAGCTCGGAGTTGCGCGCGTGTGCTTTGCCGTGAGAGGGCGCGTCGTAGACGTGATAGCCACGGCCCTTGCGGGTGCGGAACCACACGCAGCCTGGCCGCTTGTCGGTCTCGTCGGCCGAGATGACCGCCTCGAGGGCTGTCGTGATCTGCTCGTAGTCGTGCCCGTCCTCGGCGCCGGCGACGCGCCAGCCGTGCGACTCGAACCACTCCTTCGGCGTCCCGAACTGCACGGTCGAGTTGGCGAAGGAGTCGATGCCGTGGTCGTTCCAGTCGAACAGGTAGATGAGGTTGTCGAGCCCGAGGCCGTACGCCGAGTTCTTGACCTCGTGGTGCGCGCCGGCCGTGTGGCCGCCCTCACCCTCGACGGCGAAGACGCGCGTCGGCGCGCCGGCGTGCTTCAGCGCCATCGCTTCGCCCAGCGCCGCGGGCGCGCCGTGGCCGCTCGGGCCAGTGTTGAACTTGAAGAAGAGCGTCTTGCCCTCCATCTCCGCGTGCCCCGGCAGGTGCTTGTTGTGCCGCAGCCACAGGAGGTCCTCCCAGACGAGCTGCTTGTGCGCCGCGTTCGGCACGAGGTACCGCGCGTCGCCCGTGCGCTCGTGCATGATGCGCAGGGCCTCGTTGTAGACGGCGAGCATCGCGTAGGTGCCCGGGTTGCAGTGGCCTGCGACGAGCACATACCGGTCGCCGAACGGGTGCTCGGGGCGGCGCAGGTCGAAGCGCATGAACCCTCCGAGCGTCGTCGCGACCATGAACGGCACTTTGGAGCGTGAGCCGCCCGGGTGCCCGCTCTGGCGCAGGTTGAGGGTCAGGTCGATGCACTGATCGATCAGGTCGCCGACGACCTCCCATTGGCCGAAGTGGGGGCGGAGCTCGGCGAGGGACGGCTTCGTCATCGGGGCGCTGGTCGGGGCGCTGGTCATCGTGGCTATTGGGAGGGGCTGCGGAACGCGCGAGGAGGCGGAAATCGCGCGGCATTCTAACCGGCCCAGCCCGGCGTCGGCCCTTTCTGGCAAGCTCTTCGCCCTTCCAGCCCAGACCTGAGTCCGTGCCCGGATCGGCGCCTCTTCGGCGCCACACCCTGGCCGATCTGGGCGCGAGCGACCCCCCCTTGAGCCAGCCGTCGAACCCGACCCATTCCTCGCCGCTGAGCGCGGCCTTGGACCAACAACCCCGCGCTGGCGAGGGCTCGGCGCCCTTCGACAGAGGAGCGCTGGACCCAGACGGGCTGGTTGCGCCTGTCTCGCGGGCGGTGCCGCGGGCCCTCGACCCGGCGCCAGGGCGCGGCCCGTTGAGCCACCGGAACGCCGTCTTTGCGATGGTCGCGATCACGCTCATGTGGAGCATCGCGGGCGTCGTGACGCGACACCTCGACGCGGCGCCGGCGTTCGAGGTCACGTTCTGGCGCAGCGCCTTCAACGCCGGCGCGCTGATGGTCTTCCTGCCGCTGATCCGTGGTCCGCGGCGGTTCGCGGCCAGCATCGGCGCGGGCGGCTGGCCGCTCGTCGTGGCGACGGTTTGCTGGAGCATCATGTACACGGCGTTCATGGTCGCGATCACGATGACGTCGGTCGCGAACGTGCTCGTGACGCTCGCGACGGGGCCGCTCTTTACCGCCCTCGCGGCGCGCGTGGCGCTCGGGCACCGCCTCGCCCGCCGGACGCTCGTCGCGATCTTGCTCGCGGGCCTGGGTATCGCTTGGATGTACGCGCGCGAGGTCGGCGCCAATGACGCGCGCAGCGTGCAGGGAATGTTGATCGCGCTCGCGGTGCCGCTCGCGGGCGCCGTGAACTGGACGTTGATCCAGCACAACCAGCGCGCGGCGCGGCGCGACCTCGTGCCCGCGGTGATGCTGGGCGCGATCGTGTCTGCGCTGGCGACCTTACCGCTGTCGCTGCCGTTTGTCGCCTCTCAGCATGACCTCGGCTTGTTGGCGCTCCTCGGGGTCGTGCAGCTCGCGATCCCGTGCTCGCTCGTCATGATCGTCGCGCGCGCGCTGAGCGCGCCCGAGGCGTCGCTGCTCGCGTTGTTGGAGGTGCTCTTCGGCGTCGCCTGGGCGTGGCTCGGCGCGGGCGAGGAGCCATCGGTGCACGTCCTCAGCGGCGGTGCGCTCGTGCTCGCCGCGTTGATCGGCAATGAGCTGCTCGAGATCTGGGAGCAGCGCAAGCGCCGCGCTTGAGGCGGCAGCGACCGGAACGAGCGCGGGGGGCGCGCGCGTTGACCGCACGCGCCCCCCGCGGGCCTCGGGGCGCTCACTTGGCGCCGTAGCCCGAGCGGCCGGAGCCGACCGTGCCAGCGCCGCCGGAGCCTGCGCCTGCGCCGCCCGAGGCCGCGCCGCCCGAGCCTGAGCCGCCCGAGCCTGAGCCGCGCTGCCGACCTGCGCGGGGCGCGCGCTCGACGTCCGAGCGCAGCGCGCGCATGTCCTCGCGCAGCGCTTGCACATCGGCGTGCACTTCGCGCACGAGCTGCAGCAGCTCGTCCATCGAGCTTGCGTCGGCATTGGCGCCCGCGCCGTCGATTCGCGCGTACTCGACGAGCTCGGTCATATCGCCGGAGTCCGCAACCTCCATTAGGGTGTCCAAGGGCCAGGAAAGGGTGTCCAAGGGCCAGGCGGGCACAGCGAGCCGAGCCCGCGCCGCGCTGTCGACGATTGAATCCAAACGGGTCGCGAGATGAGCGAACGCCGTGCCGTCATCGACGGTGGGCCAAATGGCGCTGACGCGGTCCTTGGACTCGCTCTCAGCCTTCGAATCCGCCGGAAGAGTCAGCTTGGCGCCTTCGATCACCATGTGCGGAGCGCCGCCCCCGTTGTGGATGTGCACGTCGCCATGCTCGACGTGAATGTGGATCGGATTCCCCGCCGCTGGAGCGGGAGCGGGAGCGGCAGCGCTCGTCCTCCGTTGAACCGGCGGTGCAGGCGCCTCGGGCGCCACAGGCGCCACAGGTGCCACAGGTGCCACGGGGGGGACAGCGAGGACAGCGGCGAAAGGCGTCAACGTTGCAGAGCGCCCACGACGGACCCGCGCATCCGGGCCCGACTGCTGGGCCCCGCCGAACGCGTCGCGCCGCGGGGGGCTCTCGACGGCAGCGAAAGGTGCCTCGACAACAGTCCCTCGGACCTGTAGCTGCCTCCGTGCCTCGTCGAGCTGCTCACGCGCGAGCTCGAGCTCCTTCTTCAGCGTCCCTTGCCGGTTACGGAACGTCTCGAGGCGCTCTTCGAGCATGGCGCGGGCGGGCTCGGAGGTCGCCGTAGGTTCCTCCGCGCCTCGCACGTACTCCTCTGCGTCTCCGCGCGACCCGGTCATCAGCCTGAGGCGGTCGACGCTCTCGCCGACCCGCGCAATCCTGTCGACTTCCTGCGCCTCGAGCGCGCGTGCGAGGGCCGACTCGCGGGCGTCCTGCGCGCGCGCGGCCAGTTGTTGACGCGAGAGGATATCTGCTTGTTGAAGGGCCTCGGCCGCCGCTCGCCGCTCTACGGCCGCTCGTTCGCGCGCCTCGAGGGCGCGCGCTCGGATGATCTCGACCGCTGCCCCGCGCCCGTCGCCGGCCGCCGGCTCGGAGGGCACTTCCGCGGGCTGCTCGCGGCGCGCGAGCTCTGCCTCGAGCACGGCCAGCCGAGCCTTGAGCTGCGCGAGCTCCGCGTCCTGTTGCGCCTGTGCTGCCGAGGAGCTGGGCTCCTGCGCCGGAGGCGCGAGCAAGGCCGCGAGCCCGGGCGCAGCGGCTTCGCCCACGCTCACGTCTACGCTGGCGAGCGGCGCGACCGTGGATACGGCGAAGACCTCACCGAGGAGGGGCAGCTCACTCAGGATTGGCACGCCCAGCGCCGGCGCGGACACGAAGGTCGTTGTCGTCGCTGGCGCGGCCGTCTGCGGGGCGATCGCCTGCGATCCGGGCGCGAGCGCGGCTTGTTGCGCGGCGCCTCCGCTCCAGGTTGTTCCCGCGGCGACCGCGGTCGTCGCGAGCAGTGTGAAGATGGCTTTCATCGAATCGGTTCCTCCAAATCTATGGTCTGCGCGCCGGTGACTTACCGAGCGCGCGGTGGGATGGACGGAGCCGCAGCGCGATTCCGCCCACCTTGCGGCGCCTCCACGCCGCCCGAGGCTGCTCGTGCGAGCAGCGCCCGGATCCTCTTTGCACGCGCGCGCACTTCGCCCGCGCGTTGCTCCATCGCCTCGACCCGCGCCGCAAGGTCCGGCGCGAGGGCCCGGCCGTTGCGCGCCTCGTCGAGGCCCGCGAGCTCGTCCTCGAGCTCTGCCACGGCCATGTCCAAGGCGTCCGCGAGCAGGTTGAGCTCGCTGCGCACAGCGGCCGGCAGCGCGCCCGCCTCCGCGTCATTCGCAGAGCCCGTTCGCGCGACGAGGTCCGCGCTTGTCACCGCGTCCGCGTCGGAGACGCCGCGCGCGTCGTCGCGCATGAGCGCCGCGCCGAGGTCTCCGTTCGCGAGCCCCAGCTCGACAGTCGGCGCAGCGAGCGCGGTGCCCGCCAGCGCGAGCGCGAGGGTGACCCGCAGCGGCTGGACCCCGGCCGTGGCGACCGCCTCCTCGTCGAGGATGCGCGCGACGCGTGTCCCGAGCAGGGAGCGGTGGTTCGCCATCGGGCACGCGGCGTCCGGCAGCTCGTCCTCGCGGGTCAGCCAGCCGGCGACCTTGGCCAGGCTCTGCGCTAGAGCCAGCCGGTCATGTGTGCGCTCGATCGCGCGCTCGTCGCACAGGAGCTCGGCGCAGGCGGCCAACTGGCGCCGCGCGACCGTGTTCAAGGGTTGCAGCGGCAGGCACAGCTGCAGCGCGCGCGTCAGCCCGAGCCACAGCGGGTCCCGGCGCTCAATGTGCGCCAGCTCGTGCGCGAGCATTGCCCGCTGTTCGTCCTCGCAGAGGTCCGTGAGCGCGCGCCTTGGGACGACGATCCGCGGGCGCCATTGGCCCGCTGCGTAGGGTGTGTCGCTGCGCGGACAGAGCCAGAGCTCGATCTGCGCGAGGCGCCGCGAGCCCGCCGCGAGCTCGGCGTGCAAGCGCGCGAGCGGCCCCGACGTGACGCGTGTCTGGCAGCGCCTGCGGCGGCTCAGCACGATCAGGCCGCAGGCGACCGAGGCGCTGGCGAACAGCGCGCCGAGGGTCAGCGCCGTCGGGCCGACGTGCCGCAGGTCGCCGACCAGCCGGCCTTCGAGCGCCGCCTGGAGGGACGCCCAGCGCGCACGGGCGGGCGCGAGGAGACCCGGCTGCTGCGGGTTCGACGGCTGCGCACGGTGCAGCGAGACCTGATCTTGCGCGAGCAGCGCGTCCAGCGCCGCCGCAGCCCCCGCGCCAGTGGGCTCGGTCGCGTCGAGCGCGGCCGCGCGCTGCCCGAAACAAATCGGCCCAAAGGTCGGGCGCACGTCGAGCACGAGCTGCGCGCTCGCCGTGACGAGCCCGCCCAGCAACGCGGCGCGCCATACGAGCTCGCGCCGGCGCGGGGCGGTGATCCAGCGCGCGGACACCCAGGCTGCGCCCAAGAGCAGCGTGCTGTGCAGCAGATAGGTCACGAACCAAGTCGTGACCTGCGCGCCGAGCGCCGGCGCGCCTGCGAGCTCGAGCCCGCTCATCGCGACCCCCCGCGCTTCTTCTTCGCGCTCTGTTCCGCGTGCTCGGCGATGAGGCGCTGGATGGCTTGCAGCTCCTTGCGGTCGATCGCTTGCTCTTGCAACAGGTGGCTGACGAGCGCCGCTGCGTTGCCGTCGAACAGTCGAGAGGTCAGCTCGGAGACCATCGAGCGCTGGACCTCGGACTCCGTCACGGCGGGCGAGTAGCGGAACTGCCGTCCTTCGGTGCGGCGCTGGACGACGCCCTTCTTCTCCATCTTGACGAGCATCGTCGCGATGGTGGTTGGGGCGAGCCCGCGCTCGTCGAGGAGCGCGAGGTGCACGTCAGAGACGCTGCACTCGCCTTGTTCCCAGAGCACACGCATGATCGCGTGTTGCAGTTCGCCGAGCTTCGGATCGTTGGACATGGTGGGGTCTGGGGGGCGAGGGCTGATCTCGACTCCCCAGGTAGTACTACCTGGGTAGTTGAGTTCCCGCAAGGGGGCGTCTGTTCCGTTTGCGTATCTGCCGCGCCGGCGCCGCCCGCGTCGTTCCACCGACGAACGACGACGGCGCGAGCACCGCTCGCGCCGTCGTCCAACGCCGAGCCGGCGGGGCTCAGCCAAGGGTCAGGGGGGCCCTAGGGGCCTGCTTGGGGCCCTGCGAGGACCCAGGTCGTTACTGGAACAGGACCGAGAGGCCGTTCGTGAAGTTCGACGTCGCGACGCCCCCGACCGAGTCGCGGTACCAGGCCTGGAAGTTCCAGGTGTCGCCCGCGAGCACGGACACGAGGCCCGTCGGCGTCGGGGTCTGCGTCAAGTTCAGGGCGAGGTCAAACGCGCCCGTCGTACCCGTATTCTTGATCTGCCCAGGGCCGACGTAGCGGCCGATGGAGCCGCTGAGGCAGAGCACACCTTGGCTCCCGCCCGGCTGGCCGACGGCGCCCTGGGTCCGGCTCGTCAAGAAGAAGCCGAACGAGTTGTTCGGCAGGTCCTCGCATGCGATCGTCAGGTTGTTCGCGGCGGCGACCACCGTCCCCGACGCGGACATCGCGCCCGGCGCGCCCGTCGAGTTTGCGACGGCGGGCGAGCAGTAGAGCGTGCCCAGCGTCCCGCTGAAGTACGCGTCATGGTGCGCAACGATCTCTGCGAGCGAGAGCGCCGCGTCGTACACCGCGACGCCGCGGACGCGGCCGAGCCACATGCGGTCGATGTGGTTGCCGTTGGCGCGGTAGACCTGGCCGATGCCTTGCAGGCCTTGCAGCAGCGGCGCGAAGGGCGTCGTGCCGAAGCTCACGCCGTTCACGAAGAGCTCTGTGGTGTTGTTCACGATGTCCGCGACGTACACGAGGTGGATGTCCTGCAGCTCCGTGTTGACACCGCCCGGGAAGATGTGGTCCGCGACCCCATACTGCGTCACGCCGTACATGAACGTGTTCGACCACTGCTCGAACTTCAGCGACGCGCTGGAGCCCACGCCCGACCCGATGTTGCCGAGCAGGCCGCTGCTCGTGCCGCCGTTGTCGCCGTAGACGACAAACTCGTAGCTCACGCTCGTCGCGCCCGTCGGCGTGCCGATGTCGTCGATGATCGGGCCCGGGAGCAGCGAGTTCGTGTAGATCGCCGGGGTGCCTGAGCCGACGGCGCTGAGCCAGGAGGTGACCGAGCCGGAGGGGCCGGGGATGACCGTCTCGGTGACGTTGATCGTGCCGACGCCCGTCGTGCCGGCGTAGCCTCCCACGCGCAGGTACGCGACGCTGCCAGCGGTGAGCGACCACGTGACCGAGCTCTGCACGCCGCAGTAGTCGTCATTGCACGCAACGGACGTGAGCGCGCCACACGTCCCGGTGAAGAGCTCGATCGCGGAGTCGTAGCTGCTGCCGCAGGTGTCGAACGTGTACGCCGCGTCGTTCGGCGCGGTGAACGCGAACCAGAGGTCCGGGCCGCCGCCCGTGGCGCACGGCCAGAGCTCGGGGCTGAGCGTGGCCATCGTCGTGTCGTACACGGTCGGCGTGAGGCCGATCGGGAACGCGCCGGTGCATTCGTCGTTCTGTGCGAGCGACGGCGAGGCGAGCGCGGTGAGCGCGAGGAGGGAGAGCGAAGTTCTAGATGTCATAGGAGTCGAGCCAGGTGGTTCGGACAAGCGGAGAGCGCGGCCGTGGGCCGCGCTCTCCAGCGTATCTCCGGGACCCCAGGCCGCAAGCTGGGGCTGTCTGCGGGTAGGGGACCGCCCTTACGCGCTCAACGGAACCGCTCCTCGCCGAGCGCCGCGGACTTCAGGAGCGAATCGACGTCCCTCCTCAGGGCCGCGACCTCCTCCTGGAGCGCGTGGATCGCGCCCCACAGCTCGGTCGCGTCCGCGCCGACGATCAGGTCCTCGAGCTCGATGGAGCCTTCGTCCTCGTCGGCCGCGGGTGCTCCATCGCAGTCATCGCAGTCATCGCAGTCATCGCATTCGTCGCATTCGTCGCATTCGTCGCACTCATCGCATTCGTCGCACTCGTCGCACTCATCGCAGCCATCGCAGCCATCGCACTCATCGCACTCATCGCACTCGCTCGAGCTCCACTCCGAGGCGTCGAGCAGCGCTTCCAGGCGCTCGATCTGCTGCTCTAGCCGCTCGGATTCGAGCTGCACCTCGTACGCGTGGTGCTCGCTCTCCATCCCCATCTGTAGCTCGTCGCGCTGTTCCAGGAAGTGCGCCTCGGTCTCCATGTCCTCAGCGCGGGAATCGAGCGTCGCGCGGCGCTCTTCGAGGCTGAGCACCTCGTCTTCGTAGCCGCTCTCGAGCTTCGCGAGCTCCTCGTCGAACTCCGCGCGAAGCGCCGCGGAGCGCGCTTCGCGCTCGTCCCGCACGCTGTCCGAGGCCGCGCGGGACTCATCGCGGAGCGCCCGGGTGAGCTGCGCATGCTCCTGCTCCAACGCCGCCAATCGCTCACGCGGAGCGTCCGCCTCCTGGAGCCGTTCCAGTTCGCGTTCAAAGGTCAACTGCTGCTGCTCGAGTCGGTCCTCGAGGGTGGCCTCCATGGCGTCCAGCGACCGCTCCGTCGAGCGTTCGAGGGCTTCCATTTGGCCCTCGAACTGGCGCTCTGCACGCGCGCGTGTGCGCTCGAAGTCACTCTCGAACTGGCGCATGCGGCGCTCGATGCGGCGCGTCTCATCGGCGATCGCGCGCATCTCGCTTCGAGTCTGCCGCTGGCGCTCATAGCGGCGTTCCAGCGCTAGCATCTCGATCTCGGCGTCGCGCTGGCGCTGCTCGCGCTCGATTTCGATGCGATGCAGCCGCAAGCTCGCGAGCTCCGCGCGCAGCTCGGCTTCGCGTGCATGCGCGTCCTCGAACGGTGCCACCGTCACGTCGATGAGCGCGTCGAGCGCGCCGAGAGGGTCGAACGCGTCGGGCGCGGGCCGCTCGACGACGACCTCGGGGGCGGCGCTCGGCGAGGGCTCTTGGTTCGGGCGCTGGAGCGCGGGCAGGGACGCGGCGCCAGCCGCGAGCGTAAGGAGCAATAGGGACTTCATCGGATTTTGGTTCCTCCAAGGATCGGGTGGAGCGTGTCAGCGCCCACGGGAATGGACTGCGAGAGGCGTGCACGGAGCTCGGCTGCGACGTGTCGCAGCGCGGTCGCGCGCTGGGTGAGGGCGCGCGCACGTGCGCGTACGTTGGGGTCAGTCGCGCGCGCGCACGCGTCGAGCTCGCGCTCGAGCCGCGTCAGCTCGCGCGCCGCAGCATCGAGCGCCTCGAGCGGCGCTGGAGCCGGGCCGAGGGCCGCGTCAGCCGCTGCGGGCGCCGCGGCCTCTGCAGCGACAAAGGCGAGCCCAGGCGCGGCCGCGCCGAGCGCTGTGCCCAGAGCGAGCGCCAACGGCGTCAACAGCCGTCCGTGGCCTCCGCGCCGCCGCAGGAGCGCGCGCTCGACCCGCGCCGCGAGGCCGTCCGCATGGGCGGCGCGCACCATCGCGATCGCGGCGCTCGTTGGGGCGACGTGATGTCGATTGGCGCTGGTCATCCACCCCGCGACCTCGGCGAGGCAGCGCGCGAGGCCGAGGCCGTCGTCGGTCCATTCGAGGGCGAGGTCGTCCGCGAGCAGCTCGGAGACGGCCACGAGCTCGCGGCGCGCCACGCGGTTCAGCGGCTGCAGCGCGAGCAGCGTCGTCAAGGCGTGCGCGAACGCGGCCCAGAGCGGGTCGCGCCGCGCGTGGTGCGCGAGCTCGTGTGCGATGAGCGCGCGGGCGAGCGGGCGCGAGAGCTCCGACAAGGCGCGTGTCGGGACGACGATCTCGGGGCGCAGGACGCCGATCGCGATCGGCGACTCGAGGACATCGCAGGTGCTGAGGCGCACGCGGCCCAGCGCGCGTCCGCGCGCCGCGAGGGGCGCCAGCGCGGCGAGCTCCGCCGCGAGGACACCGTCGAGCAGGGGCTCGCGCTTGCGCAAGAGCCACGCCAAACGCGCGCGCGGCACGAGCAGCGCAGCGGCAGCGATGAGCGCGCCTGCTGCGCCGAGCAAGGCCAGACGGCCGTCCCCGTCGCGCGGGGCGTTGGGCGCCGTGGACCCTGACGCGCCTGTGGTCGTGAGCGCCGCGGTCGGCGCGGCATCGGCGGGGCGCGGTGAGCGCGCCGCGGGGCCTGCGCCCGAGGCGCGCGCGACGCCGCCGACCCTCGACGGCCCGGACACGTGTTCCGCGCCGAGCGCGCGGGACGCCCGCGGTTCGCGCGGCTGCGCGCTCTCTGGCGCTTCGGCGAGGCGAGCCGTGATGGGCCCGACGAGCGGCCCTGCTGGGGACTCGATGCGCGCCGGGATCGCGACCGAGTAGCGCGGCGCAAACGCGCGCTCGGGCCACGTCACGTGCAGGCTGGTCGTGACGAGCGGCAGGCACAACGCGCTCTTCCACGCGAGCTCGCGCGCCCGCGCGTCCCTTCGCAGCGTCGCGCTGACGAGCGCTGCGATCCCGATCGCGCAGGTGGAGTGCACCAGGTAGGTCGCGCACCAGCTCGCGGCCGCCATCAGCGCCGGGTCGAGGGCTGTGCTCACGGGGTCCCTCCGAGCGGCGCGTCGGCGCCGGCGCCCTCAGGCGCATCGTCCGCCGCGCTCGGGCTGCCCTCGTGCCTGGCCGCGTGGCGCTCGATCATGCCGCGGATCGCGTCGAGGTCCTCGGGGCCGAGCTCCTCTGCCCGCACCAGGTGGCTGACGAGCGCGAGCGGGTCGCCGGCGAAGAGGCGCGACGTCACATCGCGGACCATCGAGCGCTTCGCCTGCTCTTCGCCGATGCGGGCGCGGTAGACAAATTGGCGGCCGCTCTTGCGGTGGCGCACCAATCCGCGGGCCTCCATCTTCGACAGCATCGTCGCGATGGTCGAGGCCGCCGAGCCACGGCTCGGTTCGACGGCAGCGTGGACCTGGGCGACCGTCGCCTCCCCCGCAGTCCAGAGGACACGCAGGATCGCGAGCTGAAGGTCGCCGAGGCGGACAGGGTCGGAGTCGTGATCAGTGGTCGGCATGGGGGCGTCCCCCCATTGCTACTACCGCGGTGGTTTTTCGGCCAGGGCCTGTGCGGGTTGAATTGCCTGATCCGACTTAAGTCCTTCGCGCGCAGTACTTTATGAGAGCCACCGCGGTAGAAGATCGGGCGCAGCGGTCACTTCGGAGGCGGGAGGTCGAGCAGCGCAGCCCGTGCAAACGGCAGCGGCCGCCCGGGCCCGAGCGGCGGTAGGACGAGCCGCGCGCGCAGGGTCACCGCCTGCGGCGGCAGCGGGTAGCGCCCGAGCTCGAGCGACCCCGGCGTCCCCGGGTCCAGCACGAACAGCCCGCGGGTCACGCCTCGCTCACTCGACCGCGCGACGCCGCGCGGATCGATCCAGACGTCGCTTCCGTCGGCGAGCTTCGCCGTCACCTCGAGGCGCGCGAACAACGGCGGTCCAGCGCTCGGCGGCGTCGCCGTGACGTGCACGGAGCGACCGTCCGTAGCGAGCTCGAGCTGCGGCCAGTTGAGCTCGTCGATCCGCCGCAGCAGGTAGATCGGCCTCCTATCGCCGCGCTCGTGGGTGTAGGCGCCTGCGATCAGCTCGTACTCGGCCAGGAGCGCGCGCACCTCGGCCTCGTAGCTGGGGTCCTCGAGGTCAGCTGGATCGACGAGCGTGCGCGCGACGATGCCGACGAGGCCTTCGGACTTGCCTTCACGCGGCGCGAGGCCGGGCAGGATGAAGTCGGGCCTTTGCCGGAGCGCCGCGAGGATCGGCGCGGTCCTGGTGGTGGGCCACCACGGCGCGCAGCGGGGGCTGGGGCTGCCGTCTGGCCGGGGTCCGCCGTCGTTCACGCCCTCGAGCGGCGTCGTGCGACCGTAGAGGTCGAGGACGCGCACCCGCGAGACGTAGCCGATCGCCCCCGGCCACGGCGTCAGCAGCGTCGCGTCGTGGGGGAGGTGATCCCGCACGAACGCGCCGACGCGCACGGCTTCTTCCGTGAGGCGCAGCTCATGGTGCAGCGACGCGCGCGCGATCGCGGGCAAGTGCCCGTGGGGGGGAGCTGCGGCGGGCGTGAGCCAGCGCTCGTACACGCGCTCGAGCCCGAGCGGACCCAGGTCGCCGGGGAACCGGGCGGCGAGGACGGATGCGGTCATCATCAAGCCGATCGCGACCCAAGCGAGGCGCTCCATCGCCGGCTTGTAGGTGTCGAGCGCCCGCGCGATGCCCTGTTCGACGGCGATGAACACCAGCGGCAACGCGGGCACGAACGCGAGCTGCATCGCCCATGGGCCGCCGCCTTCGAGCACGATCAGCGACGTCCACAGCGACCCGAGCGCGAGCGCGCGTCGCCCGATGCCCGAGAGCTCTCCCATGCCCAATGCGATGAGCGGGAAGACCAACAGCGCGGGCGACACGGTGGTCCGCAGGAAGTCCCACAGCGCGGCGACCCCGGCCTCCGCGCGTGCGGCGCTTGGATCGAGGGCGTCGCGCATCCACATCAATGGGTTCGCGCCCAATGCTGCGAGGGCCAGGGCGACGATCACCGCTGGGCCGTGGCTCAGCAGCAACCGCCGGCGGTCGCGCTTCAAGCACTGCGTCGCGAGCGCGAGCACCATCACGATGCCCTCGGGCCGCGCGGCGACGAGCAGCGCCGCGGCGATCCCCAGGACCACGCGCCTGCGATGCTCTTGCGCGACGAAGGCGGTGACGAGCAGCATCGTCGTCGGCGCCCACTCGGTGCCGCTCGGGCCGGCGACGGCGAGCGCGCCACAGGACACGAGCAGGAGCGCCGGGACGACGCCCGCGATGCGGTTCGTGTCGAAGCGCGTCGAGATCGCGACCGTCGCGAGCGTGCAGAGGATGCCCGTGATCTGCGCGACCTTCGTGACGGACAGGGTCACCCGCTCTGCGAACCACGCGATGCCGATGAGGAGCGGCGACGGGTGGCTCGCGAGGCCCCCCTGGCCGGAGACGAGGTCCCACGCGAGCACGCCCTCCCGAGCAAGGTTGCGCCCGACTCGGAACGCCGCGTACGCGTACTCGTACGGCCGCCCAGCGAGGCCCGATGCGTCGCGGTAGATCGCGAGCATCTGCACGAGGAGCGCGCCGGCGGCGAGCAGGACTGCGGTGACGCGGTTCATGGTCTCGAATGCGGCCGATCCGATGTGCCGGCGCCGATGCTGCGAATTGGAGCGGGTTAGAGGTCGGAACGCACGCGCTGCTGTTCGCGCACGATGACATCGACGTCGCGGCGCTCCTCGCCGGCGGCGAGGGCGATGTGGTATCGGCCAGGGGGCAGGTGGCGGACGCTCCAAGCGCCGTCCTCGCCAGAGACCGCCCAGACGACGCGGACCGGGTCGGGCTCACCGTTGGCGCCGATGGGCTCGACCCGTACGAGCGCGCCGCCGAGCCATGCGGCGCCCCGGGCCCGGCGTCGATCGGTCAGGCGCCCCTCGAGGCTCCCCGCGCGGGAGTGGAGGTCGAGGCGCACGGGCTCGAACTCGGTGGCGAGCTCTTCGGTCGGCGGCGCGGGGTGGTCGTGGCGCAGGGGGTTCAGGTCGGCGCCCGTGAGGAGGTTCGGCCAGAGGCCGCCGCGCGCGTCCGGCGGCAGCAGGAGCACCTCGTACTCGCCGGGCGCGAGCCGAGGCACGCGGTAGGTCCCGTCGGGCGCCACCAAGGTCCTGCGCGGCGCGCCCGCGTCGATGCGTTCGACCCCGAGCACCGGCAGGAGCGCCAGCTCGTAACCCTCGGCGGGGGTCTCGAGCGGCGTGAACGCGACCTTCCCGACGAGGTCGAGCGCGGCGAGGCCAGGCAGCATCGGCGCGGGACGGATCGCGCGGCCGAGCTCCACGCGCACTGGGTCCGGCCCGGGCGTGACGCTCGTGCGGTTCGGTTCGAAGCCCTGCGCGATCACTGCGAGGTCGAGCGCGCCCTCGGGCAGCCGCGTCAGCGTAAAGCGCCCTTCGCGGTCGGTCCACGTCGAGCGCACGCGCTTGCCTGCGAGCGCGACGAGGCCCGCATCGGGCACGGCGCGCCCGCTCGGGTCGACCACCACGCCCGCCAAGGTCGCGGCGCCGAGCCCGAGGTCCGGCGACGCAAGCGGCGGGAGCGCGGGCGGCGTCGAGAACGGCGCGAGCGCAGGCGACTTGCTCGCGAAGGCGAGCACGACGAGCACCGCGAGCCAGAGGAGCGAGGCGTAGGGGATGATCCGCACGAGGGCCTTCATAGGGCGCCCTCCCGCAACGTCGCGCGGGCCGCGAGCAGCTCCGCGAGCAGCGCCGCGCAGGGCGCGAACTCAGCGGCGTCCAGCCCGTCGAGGCCGCGCCAGAAGTCACCCAGGCCGCGGCGACCGGCGCGCCCGTAGCCGACCAGCCGCACGCCGAGCTGCAGCCGATCGCAGCACTTGACGAAGCGCGCCTCGCGTGTCATCTGCCCGAGGAACTCTTCCAGCGCGGCGCGCGCGGCGTCGCCCAGGGGCGCGACGACCTCCTGGCCGAGCGCGCGATCGAGCGCCGCCTTTGCGCCCGCGGGCAGCGCCGCGCTCGCGCGCCGGGGCAGGTCCCCCGACAGCGCCTCGCTCGCGTCGTGCACGAGCGCCATCGCGAGCGTCCGCCCGAGGTCGAGCGCTGGGGTCACGCGCGGCGCCAGGGCGAGCGCGAGCTGCGCCACGCCGAGCACGTGGGCCGCGACGCTCTCGGGCGGCGCGACCCCGGCGAGCACCCAGCCTGTGCGTGGCAGGTCGCCCTGCGGCAGGAGCCTCAGGAGCGGCTCCAGGAGCGCGGCTGGGGACGGGTCGGAGGTGGGCATCGTCGGGCGCGCCTATGCTGGCGCGCCCGCGCGAGGCTAAACAAATCTCGGCCGCGATTCGCGCCCGTGGTGCGTCACTGCAAGGTCAGGGACACGGCGTCCGTGAAGTTCGAGGTCGACGTCCCGCTGACGGAGTCCCGGAACCACGCGGTGAAGTGCCAGGTCTCGCCGGCGGCGACCGGCACGAGCCCCGTCGGGGTCGGCGTCTGCGTCAGGTCGAGCACGAGCCCGAACGAGCCGGCCGCGCCCGAGTTCTGGATCTGGCCCGACCCGACATAGCGCCCGATGTTGCCGCCGAGGCAGAGCGTGCCCTGGCTGCCACCAGCGCCCACGAGGGCGCCGGTCGTGCGGCTCGTCAGGAAGTACCCGAAGGAGTTCTGCGGCAAGTCGAGCGCCTTCAGGTCGAGGTCGTTCGAGGCCGCGAGCAGGTTGCCGCGGGCCTCGATCGTCGCCGCTGCGCCCGTGGAGTTCGGGGTCGCGGGCGTGCAATAGCGCGCGCCGACGAGGTCGACGAGGCTAGGCGCCCAAGCGGCGCCGCACGTGCCAGCGGCCACCGTCGTCGAGACGTTGACGTTCGCCTCGTACAGGCCCGTCGCCAGGTTGAACACGAGCACCGGCGCGTTGGCGTCGTCATCGACCATGTACACGCGGCCGTCGCCGATCGTCAGCGCGTCGAGGTCGACGTGCCCTGCCGGGTAATCCGAGCCGGGCACGGGCGTGATCAACATCGCGTTGAGGTCGACGGTGACGATCTTCCGCGCGACGTCGTCGGGGCAGTAGAAGAGGCCGTCCGCCGGGTTGTACTCGATGCCACCGATCGACACGCCGCCCCAGGCCAGCACCTGCGTCGTCATCATCGTCGTCGGGTCGAGCTCGTAGAGGCCGACCTGCCCCGCCGGGGCGCCGAGGGGCGCGAACTGCAGGACGGCGTAGAAGGTCCCGTTGGCGATCGCGAGCCCGTCCCAGCGCGTCGTGAGGCCGAGCGGGTGCTGGATCGGCCCGACCTCGACGAGCGGCGTTTGGCCGTCGTAGTTCCAACGCCAGAGGCTCGCGGACGGCGGGCTCGAGCCCGGGCCGATGACCCAGAGGGTGCGGGTGGCCTCGTCCGCTGCGGCGGCGTAGACCTGGAACGTCGCGAACGGCGCGAGCGGGGTGACGCTGCCGGTGCGTTGGCTCTGCACGTACGTCTCGCCGCTGGAGTAGCCGACGACGAGCTGCGCCGATGCGGTCGCTTGGGTGAGGCAGAGGAGCGCGGCGATGGCGCCGGCGTGGAGGGCTTGCATGGGATCTGGAGCGGGCTGCTGGTGAGGGGGGGGTCGGCCTGCGCGGCGACTCGGCCGCGCTTCGACTTGACGCTAGCACCGCCTCCCAAGGGCGCGTCCATTGGTTTCCAGAAACTTCTCGCGAGAACGCCGCCGACCGGCGAGAGTGCACACGCAGCCCGCCCCATGGCACACTCAGACCCCATGCCGCTGTCGTCCCAAGGCGAGACCGGCGCTCCGTCCCCGACCTTCCTCGGGCACGCGACCGCCGCGATCGGGGAGGTGCGTCGTCATCTCGCCGCGGTGATCGAGGCCCTGCCCGGGCCGATCGCCCGTGCGTCGGAGCTCCAGCACCTGCTCGGGATCGACAAGGCGCTCGGGTGGCGCGTGTTCAACGCGGTGCAATGCGTCGACGCGTTTGCAGCGGCGCGTTACCTGCCGGGCTCGGGCGGGCTGCGGTCCTTCCTGCGCGCCGCGCGGCGCAAGGGGGCGCCGGAGCCGCTCCTCAGCGCCGTGGAGGAGGCCGCGCGCGCCCTCGATCGCATCGCGCGCGAGCACGCCGGCGACCGCAAGCGCTTCGACATGCTGCTCGCGGCCCATAGCCACGAAGGGCGCCAAGCCGCGGACCTCGTGCACCGGCGCAAGGCGTTCGAGGGCAACTGCTACGTCTGGGGCGCGTCCGCGGACGTGCTGCTGCGGAGCGCGTTCATCGCGCCGTCGGCGACCCCGGGGTTCGCCGACATGGCCAACCTGCGCGGGCTGGTGGGCCTCGAGCTCCTGCGGCCGGCCCTGCGCTGGCCGATCGCGCAGACGGCCCCCGTCCAGGACGACCTGCGCACGCCGCGCAGCGCGGTGGTCGAATCGCTCTACGACATCGAGACGCCGAGCTCGGAAGAGGCCGCGATCTTCCTGAGCGACCCGAGCCTCAAGATCGAGGCCCGGGCGACGCCCGAGGGGTCACGCCAGTACAGCCTCGTGCTCGACGACGTCGGGCGCGTCGGCGCGGCGACCTGCGTCACCGGCGACGTCGTGCGCTGCGTCGGCAACCTGGCGCCCGAGGATGGCAGCCGGCTCGCAGGGGCGCTCGTCGCGGTGACTTGCCCCGCGCGCCTCTTGATCTTCGACCTCTTCCTGCACCGCTCCTTGTTCTCGGCGGCGAACCCCGAGGTCGTCGTGCGGGGCGAGCTCGGCCTCGCGCAGGGGCCGCACGAGCACAGCCTGCCCGTCACCGAGCAGTGCGAGCGCATCGGCGTCGCCACCGACGTGCTGGCGGCCTGCGAGGTCCCGCGCTACGGCGCGATGCGCGATTTCGTGTTCCAGCGCCTCGGCTGGGACCCGGCCGAGTTCGACGTGCACCGCCTGCGGGTTGAGTACCCGGTCCTGTCCTCGATCGTCCTGATGCGCTTCGTGCTCGACAGGCCGTAGCGGCGCAGCGTCGCGGCCCATACGTCCGGGCCCACGCGCTGGGGACCCAATGGCTGGGAACCCGGGCGTCGCTGCCTCAGCTCGGAGCTCGGTCCGTGTGGCCTCGGGCGGGGACGCGGAAGCGCCCTAGGGGCCTGCGCCACAGAACGCGGTTCAGAGCGTGGTGCTCCCGTGCGTCGGCGCAAGGCGCAGCAAGTTCCTCATAGCTTGATGCAATTTGGGACCTTGCTGCAACGCCGCTCCGGCGTGCGGGAGCGCCGCGCTGCGAACCGTGTTCTGTGGCGTAGGCTCCTAGGGCCGGTTTTCGGCGGACGCTGAGGGGGGGGTACGAGGCGCGAGGCTATACACTGTGCGGCTCGATTCGCCGCCCTGGAACGCGGCGCCGCCCCCGTACGCCCATGCTCCTCCGGCTCCGCTCAAGCGCCACTCCCGCCGAACTCGAGGCCGTCCGCGCCCTCGCGCGGGAGCTCGGTTACCGGCCGCGCAGCGTCGGCGAGCGCGCGGACCTCCTGCAGCTCGAGGGCTCAGATGCCCTCGTCGGGCTGCCCCAGCACCCGGCGCTCTTCCTCGATCTGTCCGCGGTCGCCGAGGTGCTCGATCGCGGCGTCGTGCGCGAGCTCTGGCAGCGCGTCCATGGTGGCGCTGCGACGGTCGTGAACGTGGCGGGCGTCCCGATCGGCGGCAGCTCGGTCGCGATCATCGCGGGGCCGTGTGCGGTCGAGGACCGCGCGCGCTTGCTCGAGGTCGCCCACGGCGTCCGTGCGGCAGGCGCCGTGCTCTTGCGCGGCGGCGCGTTCAAGCCGCGCACGTCGCCTTACTCGTTCCAAGGGCTCGGTGTTCCCGGCCTCGAGCTGCTCGCCGAAGCGCGCGCTGAGACGGGCCTCGGGATCGTCACGGAGGTGCTCGACCCGCGCGACGTCGAGCGGGTGAGCGCCGTCGCCGACATGGTGCAGGTCGGCGCGCGCTCGATGGCCAACTACGCCCTCTTGAAGGAGCTCGGGGAGCTGCGCAAGCCGGTGCTCCTGAAGCGCGGCTTCGCCGCCACCGTCGAAGAGTTCCTCGGGGCCGCCGAGTACGTGCTCGCCGGCGGCAACGGGCAGGTCGTCCTGTGCGAGCGCGGCGTCCGCAGCTTCGACCGCGTCACGCGCAACTTGCTCGACGTCGGCGCGATCGCGCACCTGGCGCAGGCGACGCACTTGCCGATCCTCGCCGATCCCAGCCACGCGGCGGGGCGCGCGGACCTCGTGCCGCGCCTCGCGCGCGCTGGCCTCGTCTCGGGCGCGCACGGCCTCATGATCGAGGTGCACACCGCGCCCGAAGAGGCGCACTCCGACGGGCGACAAGCGCTCGACCTCGCCGCACTGAGGCGCGTCGTCGACGATGCGCGCGCGCTGGCGGAGCTCGACGGCCGCACCCTCGCGACGCTCGACCCCCTGCCCGCCGCGCGCCGCGACGGCGCTACGAACGGCCGCGCGGTGCCGCATTCGCGGACTTCGTGACCGCATTGCCCGCGCGCCTGCACGCCCGTATTCTCGCCCTTCCCGACGGACCCCTCGAACCCCATGCGCACCCCCTATGTCTGCGGCAACTGGAAGCTGAACCTCGACCGCGCAGGCGCGCGGGCGCTGGCCACGGCCATCGCCCAGCACCGCGTCAGCGGGGTCGACGTCGGCCTGTTCCCGCCCGCCGTCTACCTCGATGAGGTCGCCCGCGCCGTCGCGGGCAGCGCGGTCCTCGTCGGCGGCCAGAACTGCTGCGACGAAGCCTCTGGCGCGTTCACGGGCGAGGTCTCTGCGGCGATGCTGAAGGACGTCGGCGCGACGGTTGTCCTCCTCGGGCACTCCGAGCGCCGCCACGTATACGGCGAGACCGACGAGCTGATCCAGCGCAAGGTCCACCGCGCCCTCGCCGACGGCCTCCAAGTGATGCTGTGTGTCGGCGAGACCCTCGAGGAGCGCGACAGCGACCAGACCGAATCGGTCGTCGTGCGCCAGATGACCGCCGGCCTCGCGGGGGTCGGCCGGGACCTCCTCCACGCCGTGTCCATCGCGTACGAGCCTGTCTGGGCCATCGGGACGGGCCGGACCGCCACGCCCGCCCAGGCCGGCGCAGTGCACCGCTTCGCTCGCGGCGTCTTCGCGGGCCTCTACGACGACGCGGCCGCGGCGGCCGTGCGGATCCTCTACGGCGGCAGCGTCAAGGCGGACAACGCCGCCGAGCTGCTGGCCGATGCACACATCGACGGGGCCCTGGTTGGCGGGGCTTCCTTGCGCGCGGACTCTTTCCTCCCGATCATCGACGCGGCTCTCCGCGTCTCTGCGTCATGACTGCCCTCCTCACTACGCTCCTCTACATCCTGTTCGTCCTCGCGGCGATCGTCCTCGTCGTCGTCATCCTCCTCCAAGAGGGCAAGGGCGGCGGCTTCGGCGACGCGCTCGGCACCGCGGGTCAGCAGGCCTTCGGCGTCAAGGCCTCCGGGGTCCAGCGCTTCACGGCGGTGGCGGCCGCAGTGCTCCTGATCTCGGCGATCGCCATCCACATCCTCAACCGCAAGGCGGAGCTCGGGACGTCGATCGGCGACGGGCCCAGCATCCCTATGGACGGCGGCGAAGCTCCTGGTAGCTGATCGCGCGCACGGATCAGGGCGCTGCGCGTTGGCCACGGCCAGCGCCCGCGCGCCCCACCGGCGGAACTCCTGCGCATGGGCGTGCTCTCCTCTATGACCGGCTTCGGCGCGGCCCAGCGTGACGCGCTGGGCATCGCCGTGCGGGTCGAGGTGCGCGCGGTGAACCATCGCGGCCTCCAAGTGAAGGCGCGATTGCCCGCGGAGCTCTCGGCGCTCGAGTCCGACGTCGAAGCGCGGGTGCGCGCCCGCATCGCGCGCGGCGCAGTGAGCTTGAATGTCAGCCTCGAGCGGGGCGGCGGCCTGGCCGGGACCGGCTTCGACCTCGAGGCGGCGCGGCGCTGGACGGAGACCCTCGAGAGCGCGGCGCGCACGCTCGGCCTCGCTGCGCAGCCGACGCTGGAGGTCCTCGTCGGCCTGCCTGGGGTCGTCGTGACGGGCGCGGCCGCGTCGCAGGAGCTCGCCCCGGAGGTCGCCGAGCTCGTGTTCGCGTGTGTGGACGACGCGCTCGCGTCCCTCGCGGAGATGCGCGAGCGTGAAGGCGGCGCGCTCGCGCGCGACCTCTTGGAGAACGCGCTCGAGGTCGAGCGCTTGGTCGAGCTCGTGCGCGCCCGCATGCCTGAGGTCGTGCGCGGACACCACGAAGCGCTCCGGGCGCGGCTCGCCGAGCTCATCGGCGCCAACGTCCCGGCGGCCGACCTGGCGCGCGAGGCCGCGCTCATCGCCGATCGTATGGACGTCGGCGAAGAGCTCGCGCGCCTCGGTAGCCACTTGCACCAGCTGCGCGGCCTGGTCTCCGCTGGTGGTCAGGTCGGGCGCAAGCTCGACTTCCTCGCGCAGGAGTTCTTCCGCGAGGCGAACACGACGGGCGCAAAGTGCAACGACGCCGCGGTCGCGCACCTCGTCGTCGACCTGAAGACGCACATCGAGCGCATGCGCGAGCAGGTGCAGAACGTCGAATGAGCGCGCAAGGAGCGCCGATCGGAGCTTTAGGCATGGACACGAAGCGCGGGCACATGCTCTTGATCTCCGGGCCGTCTGGCAGCGGCAAGAGCACCATCTGCAAGCGGCTCCTCGAGGACCCGCGAGTCTTCTTCTCGGTCTCTGCGACGACGCGCGCGCCGCGGCCGGGTGAGCGTGACGGCGTCGACTATCACTTCCTCTCCAAGGAAGACTTCCGCCGCCGCATCTCAGAGGGTGCGTTCCTCGAGCATGCCGAGGTCTACGGCAACATGTACGGCACGCTGCGCGCGCCGATGGAGGCCGCGATCGCGGCAGGCAACGTCTATCTCGTTGAGATCGACGTCCAGGGCGCGCTGCAGCTGAAGGCGCTCGACGTGCCTGGGATCTACGTCTTCGTCGCGCCGCCGAGCTTCGAGGCCCTGCGCAAGCGCTTGACGGGGCGCGGCACGGAGTCGCCCGAGGTCCTCGAGCGCCGCTTGCAGAAGGCCGAGGACGAGTTCCGCGAGCGCGTGAAGTACGACCACGTGGTCGTCAATGACGAGCTCGAGCGCGCGGTCCTCGAGGTCCGGCGCCTCGCAGGGCTCGAGGACTGAGCCCCCGGACCCCGCCCGCGGCGGCGGACGGCGCCGCGGGCTGCGGGCCGCGGCCTGCGCGCATCCGTGGGTGGTCGCGTGGCGAACCCTCGCTCGCCGTCGAGCGCGGTTATCGTCTCTGCATGCAACCACCTCAGCCACAGCCGCTCCAGACCGTGTCGGACCCAGCGCTCGCGGCGCTGCGGGCGCTCCGGCCAGCGCCCTCGGACCTCGCCGACTATCAGGTCAAGTACGTCGCGCAGGTGCAGGCAGGCGACGTGCTCGAGACGCTGCGAGCGCAGTTGGACGACGTGCTCGCGCTCATGGCGTCGCTCCCGGTCGGGCGGCACCACCATCGTTACGCGCCCGGGAAGTGGTCGATCGCCGAGCTGATGGGGCACCTCACCGACACCGAGCGGGTGTTCTCGTTGCGCGCGCTCTGCTTTGCGCGTAAGGACCCTGGCCCGTTGCCCGGGTTTGACGAAGACCCCTATGTCGAAGCCGCGGGCTTCGACGCGCGCGGTCTCCCCAGCATCATGCAGGAGTTCGAGCACCTGCGCCGCGCGAACCTGGCGCTCTTTGGGAGCTTCGACGCCGCGGCCTTCGAGCGACGTGGCACGGCGTCCGGGCGCGACATCAGCGTGCGCGCCCTCGTGTACCTCACCGCGGGGCACGTGGCGCACCATCTCCAAGTGCTGCGTGAGCGCTACCTCGAGCACGACGCGCCATGATTGCGCTGATCCCGGCCCTGCTCGCGCTCGCGGCGGCGTTGCTCGTGATGTCCGTCGTTTGGGCGGTGCACCTCGCCGACGAGGACGCGAGCATCGTCGATCCGATGTGGGGGCCGACGATCGTGCTCGTCGGCGTCGTCCACTCTGTCGCGTCGCCGGTCCCGCTCGCAGGCGGGCGGCTGCTGCTGATCCTCTGCGCGGGTGCGTGGGCCACGCGGCTCGCGTGGCACCTCGCGCGGCGCCACGCTCAGACGGGCGAGGATCGACGCTACAAGAAGATGCGCGAGGCACGGGGGGAGCGCTGGTGGTGGCAGAGCCTCTTCGTCGTCTTCACCTTGCAAGCGGCGCTCGCTTGGGTCGTCGCGCTGCCCTTGATGGTCGGCGCGACAGGGTCGCGCACGGTCGGCGTCGTCGGCGGGCTCGGCCTCGCGCTCTTTCTCTTCGGGTTCTTCTTCGAGGCGATCGCGGACGGCCAGCTCGCGCGGTTCAAAGCGCGCGACGATAGCGCCGGGAAGGTCTTGGATTCGGGGCTGTGGCGCTTCAGCCGGCACCCCAACTACTTCGGCGAGGCCGTCGTCTGGTGGGGGCTCGGGCTGCTGGCGCTCGACCTCGGCTTCGGTGCGGCCGCCTGGTGGGCGTTGGCGGGCCCGCTGTTGATCACCTTCTTGCTGCTGAAGGTGTCCGGCGTGACGCTCACCGAGGCGGACATCGCGGATCGGCGGCCTGAGTACCGCGACTACGTGCGCCGCACGAGCGCGTTCGTGCCTCGCCCGCCGAAGGGCTGACGCAGCCTGGTCGATCGCGGACGAGGCGGAGCTGCGCACACGCTGGCTCCGAGTGGAACAAAGCCGGGGCAACGGGGCAGATCATGGGCCCGGAGGGGGATCGATGATCGGCGGCGTAGGGGCCGGTACCACGTTAGGGGGCGGCGTCGGCAGGTTCGGCGCTTCGGGCGTCGGCACCTGATTCGGCTGCGGCAAGTCGATGTGGTCCGGTTGGGGGAGATCGAAGTGATCCGGGGACGGCGGGTTCGCATCGGGCGGGCGGGGCGGCGTGCCCGTCCCGTTGGCCTGGGTACTGGCTCGGAGTTCTATCTGCATCGTTGGCCTCCTTCAGGGCGCTCGGTCAGTTCTTGGAGATGTAGGCGTCGACAGCGCTCTTCCGTCAGACCCTCAGGGCCAAGCCGAAGGGCGTCATCTAAGAGCGGGGCTTGGGGGCGCTGGAGGAAGGGTGGGGCTGCCCAGCGGGGCTGCGATGGAGCGCGAGCTGGCGCCGCGTCTCTGCGAAGCGAGCCGTCAGCGCGCGCGTACGAGGCTCGGCGACTAGCGTGAGGCTCTGCAGCGGTGCGGACACGACCTGCCCGTCGATGCGCACGTCCAAGTGGGTCATCTGGCGCTTCGAGAGATCAAGCCACACGTCCTTCACGACGCCGCTCTCGCCGCCGCACAGGGCCTTGAGCCGCATGAGGTCACTGGCGAGGATGATTGGGGCGGCCGGTTGGAAGGTCTTCGGCGCTCTCCTCTGACCGTGGCCCTGCGTTGCGATGATCTCGGCGCGATAGCCGTCGAGGTCGCGTTCGCTGATGCTCCGCGCGCTGCGGAACGCGTTAGGCGTGACCGCTAGCCAGAAGCGCAGCTCGCCGCCCAGGTCCTGCCGCGTGCGAACGGCCCCAAGGGCCTTGGCGTCGAAGCAGCGCAGCGTGTCCCCGAGCCGGCCGAGGCCGCCGGTGCGCACGATCACGCGCAGCACTTCGCCCGTCTCCGGTTGGACGAGGAGGTCGTGAATGACCCCCAGCGTCTCGCCCTCGGCGCCCTCGACCGGCGAGGCCTGGACCTCTGCGCCGACGAGCTCGCTACAGCGAGCTTGGGCGTAGGCGGGGCCATCGTCGAAGCGCTCTGCCAAGGCGAACCCCGATAGCGCCAGGGTTGAGAACAGCGCCGCGCAGCTGGCCCGAAGCGCGCTGGAGAACCGTCGAGTGGGCGCCGCTCCGAGGTCGGATGGGATCGAGGACGGTAGGAGGCAGGTTTGCATGGTCGATCTCCTTTCAGGTTGAAGCGGGACGCAGAGGCTGAGATGGCTCGCTGTCGAGCGGCCCTTGGACCTTCGCACACGAAGGTCGATCTGCGCTGAAATCGAAGTTCACTCCTCTTCATTGCCTCCTTCTCTACGTTGCCCCCTCCTCTACGTTGCCCTCTCCTCTTCATGGCCCACTCCTCTTTCGTCCTGCCCGAGCCGGAGCCCCCATGAAGCGTCCTGGGGCCGCCCCCAATGGCCGCCGCCTCGCCGGGCGCCGCAACACGGCCGGCCCATTCCCCCCGCTCCAATGAAACCAGGCGACGGCATCGCCGCAACCCGCGCCAGGCAGCGAGTCCCGTCCGCAGAATGAGGCTCAGGACCCGTCTGGGACGACCGGGTCGGCGCTCTCGTTCGCCGCTTCGGCGATCTCTGCCGCGAGCACGGCTCGAACGTCGTCGCGGTACAGGTTGCCGAGGTGGCCCCCGCGCTCGAACACCGTCACCCGGTCCGGGCCGAGCAGCTCGGTGATCCATTCGAGGTCGCCGGGCGCCAACAGGAAGTCGTTGCGGGTCGTAGCGAAGCGCACTCGGGGATTGTCGCGCACTGCATCCGCGATCGAGCGCACGTCGCACGCGCGGAAGAGCGCTCGGGCTCCAGCCTCATCCGGAGTGATCGCTTCGAGCCGCGCGGCGTAGTAGGGCAAGAGGAACGCGTAGACGTACTCAGTCAGCGAGAACTGATCGATCTCGCGATAGGCCGCGGCGCGCCGCTCGGGCGTGATCTCCACGTGCAGCACGCCGAGGTCACGCCGGAGCTGAGTCACTGCGATGACTTCCCGCAGCGTCGCCCGGAAGACAAGGCCGATGAGGAAGCGCGCCTCGAGCGAGGTGAACTCCAAGCTGTCCGTCGCCGGCGCGAGTGAATCGTCGTCGAACGCGAGCGTCTTGGCGAAGAGCGCGCCGACCCAAGCGTCCCTCTCCGGTTTGGGGACTTCCATGGGCGCGTTGTAGAACGCGTCGAGCTGCTGCGCTCCGTACTCCAACGACAAGGGCGCGTTCACCGCGAGGTACGCGTCAAAGTCGATGAGCCCTGTGCCTCGCTCCGCTGCGATGAACAGCGTGGTCGCGCCGCCGAATGAGATGCCGCCGAGCCGCCGAGACGTGAAGCGCCCGGGGAAGCGCGCGCGGAGGTCCCGGTCGATCGCGTCGAGCAGCACGTGCGTGTCGTGTGCGTCGACGGGCAGGAAGCCAGGGAGGTCCACGCTGGAAGCGGCGTGGATGAACTCATGGTTCATCGAGCTCGAGATCGTGACGGCGTGCTTGCCGCTTTGGTGCACCGCTTCCGCCAGGGCGACGGCGCTCCCGCTGGCGCGGTGGCCCCCGAGGCCCGGAAGGATGTAGTCCAAGGGCGCCGCGCCGGATTGCAGCCAAACGGTGTACGGCGCGGGACGCCCGGTCGATGGGTGGATGACCGTCAGCTCCAGGCCCGTGGCGCGAAAGTCCTCGTCCTCCGCGGTCAGAAAGACCGCGCCGAGCGTCTCCGTCGCGCCGTCGTCCTCGCCGCGCTGCTCGGGCGCGGGGTCCGTCGCGACCTCGCGCTCCAAGACGTGCAGCAGCCGAGCGAGCTCGTAGGGGTCACCGTTGACGTGCAGCGCCGCTGCGAGCTCGGGCAGGTCGTCCGCGATGCGGTTGAACCCTCGGACGTATGAGGCCGGCGAGTAGTAGGTCGCTGGGTCGAGGCCGAGCCCGAGGAGATCGCCGAGCGCGTCGCGTGTGCTCGTCGCTCCCAGGATCGGCGCCATCAAGAACGTCGAGCCCGTCCAGCCCCAAGCGCGGAACGTCGTTCCAAGGTCCTCGTCGCGCGGGTCGAGGCCGAAGCGGCGCGCTGGGTCGAAGAGCCCGGCGACGCCGATCGTGGTATTGACCGCGAAGCGCTTGGACTCCTGCCATGCGTCGGAGAACTCGGCCTGGAGCACGTTGTTGACCGCGCGCCCAGGGAAGAGCAGGTTCTCGAACGCACGCCCGAGCGCGCGCCGCACACCCTCGGGCAGGACCGCGCGATAGAGCTGCGCCACCGGCTCCGCGACGTCGAGGAGCGCAGCTTCGTTGAAGGCGAAGATCCCGCGGTTGATCCGCTCCAGCGGATCGTCCAGGTGCGGCAGGGAGTATTCCTCACGCTGGAAGTGCTCGGCGCCTGGCCCGGTGTAGATCGACCAGTCGTGCGGCGGCGGCGGCGTGGCGCACGCCGCGACAAGGACAAGGAGGGGCGCGGCGCTGCCGAGCGCATGGCGGCGGCTATAGGTCGTCATGCGAGCGGGGGCGCGGAGTGGCGCCGGTGAGGCAGTGGTCCTGGTGCTCCCCGGCGGAGTGGAGCCCGCTCGGATGAAGCTGAGAGACGTGGGTGCATGAGCGCGCGCTCACACCGACGGTCGGCGTGACGGCGGACTCACTCGAGTTTGCGTCGGCGCTCACAGTCCCGGCCCAACATCGTAGCCAGCGTGGGCGCCGCCCGTTCACTGTGAATGCTCGCGGACGTCCGACAGATCGAGGACATGACGATGAGCACCTTCCCCAACCGCCAGAACCTCCCCGCGCCCCTCAGCCCTGAGTCAACGCCGATGCAGGTCGCGCAGTGCATCGAGCTTACGACGGATCAACGGCGTACGATCCTGACGGAGTGGTATGCCGACGCGCTTGACTTGGAGCGGGCCGCGGACGAGGGGATGGTCGGCGAAGGTCGGAGTCAGTCCGCGGAAGTACGGGCTGCCCTCGAAGTGCTCGACGCAGCTTGGGAAGAAGAGAATCGTCTCGTCTGACCCTGCGTCGCTGCGCGACGCAGCGGCTCGAAGCCGCTGGGGCCGCGGAGTCACTGGGTCCCCGGTCCGCGGGGTCCCCGGAGTCACTGGGTCCCCGGTCCGCGGGGTCCCCGGAGCCACTGGGTCCCCGGATCCGCGGGGTCCCCGGAGCCACTGGGTCCCCGGATCCGCGGGGTCCCCGGAGCCACTGTGGACGCGGACGACGGCAGCCAGAAGTGGTTCGCGAGTGAGCGCGGCTTCAGGCGCTCCTCGCGCACCTTCCATGTTGCGGGGCGATGATCGCAGGCATGCATTCGCCCTTCAACTGCGAGCGCCTGAGGACCCTCCGTGCTCTCACTTGCTGCGCTGTCTTGACGCTCACTCTCATCGCGCGCGCGGAGTCGACGCCGCAGAATGCAGAGGCCGCGCCGCCCGCCACCGAGCGCTCATCAGATCCCGCGATCGAAGCGAGCGAGCAGACGGTCGAGGTCCGCGCGCTCGAGTCCGATGAGTCTATTGAGGCGCGACTCCGCTCCATCATCGGCGCGAGCCGACAGTTCGACGAGCTCGACGTAGAGGTCACCGAGGGCATCGTCTTCCTCAAAGGAAGAGCGCCTGACGTCGAGCGCCGCGATTGGGCCTCGAGCGTCGCGCGGCGCACGAAGGGCGCGGTCGCCGTCGTCAACGACATGTCGCTCGAGGAAGCCCCCTTGTGGTCGCTCGCGCCAGCTCACAACGCGCTGGTCGAGCTCTGGAGGGCGACCCTGCGCGCGGTGCCTTTGGTCTTGATCGGGCTGGTCCTGTTGGCGTTCATGCTCCGGATCGCGGGCGCCGCGGCGCGCGCCGTCGGCCGCTCAGCGGAGCGCCGCCTGGATAGCCCGATCATCGCAGCCTTCCTGCGACGCGCGACCTTGGTCGCGGGGGCGCTGCTAGGCGCGTACCTGGCCTTGCAGGTGTCCGGCTTGACGCGCCTCGCTGCCACGGTGCTCGGCGGGACGAGCCTGATCGGCCTCGCGTTTGGCTTCGCGTTCCGGGACATCGCCGAGAACTTTCTGTCCGGCGTCTTGCTCAGCATGCAGCGGCCGTTTCGGCTCGGCGATACGATCGAAGCTTCAGGGCATACCGGCGTCGTGCGGGCCGTCACGAGCCACGGCACCCAGCTGATTGACTTCGACGGGAACGTTGTGCGCCTCTCGAATACGAGCCTCTACAAGGGCGTCATTCGAAATATGACGGCGAACCCGAAGAGCCGCGACTCCTTCGTCGTGGGCATCGGCTACGACTCGTCGATCGAGCGCGCGCAGGAGGAGCTGCTCACCGTGATGCGCGCGCAAGAGGCCGTCCTCGGAGACCCTGAGCCGATCGTCGTCGTGAAAGAGCTCGGCTCTTCGACTGTCCAGCTCGAAGCGTACTTTTGGGTCGACGCGACCCGCTACAGCCGCGTGCGTGTCCGTTCGACGATCATGAGGTTGGCTTTGGCGGCGCTCGATGACGCCGGGATCTCAATGCCGGATGACGCCCGCGAGGTCTTGTTCCCGGAGCCGCTCGCGATGCGTGTGTTGCGGTCGGGAGACGCTGCCCCGGAGGCGCGGACGAGCCACGCGGCGCGCAAGGCGCGCAGCGCCGCTCGGATGCGCGCGCGCCCGCAGGTCGAAGCCGCTGCCGGCGAAGGGTCGCTCACGAGCGAGGTCGCGACGCTGCAGCAGCAGGCCGACGCGAGCGGCGCCACCGACGCCGGCGGGCTCTTGGAGCGCGGCGCGCCCAAAGACGACTCCAAGGCGCTGAGCAACGCGACGGCCACGGAGGACGGACAATGACTGCGGCTGCACACACGACGCCCGACCCCGCGCGCGGTGAGCTCGGGCCGATCCGACGAGTGCGCGTCATCGTCAATCCTGCCGCTGGGCAGGACAAGCCCATCTTGGCGATCCTCAACCGCGTCTTTCGCTCCGAGGGGATCACGTGGGACGTCGACCTATCGCACGCGTCGGGCGACGCCATGCGCTTCGCACAGCGCGCGCTGGAGTCGCGGGCTGCAGGTGATGTCCTCGCCGTCTCCGGCGGCGACGGGACCGTGTCCGAGGTCGCAGGGGTCCTCGCTGGCAGCGACCTGCCGCTCGCCGTCTTGCCCGGCGGGACGGGGAACGTGGTCGCGCAAGAGCTCGGGCTTCCCCTGGGCTACGAGGCTGCGGCGCAGGCGCTCTTTGCCGGACCGGTCGAGGCGCGTCGCCTGGACCTCTTGGATTGCGGCGAGCGCTCCTGCGTGCTGCGCGTCGGCTTGGGGGCCGATGCAAGGCTGATCGAGGCTGCGGACCGCGACGCGAAGGACACGCTTGGATGGGGCGCCTACTTACGCGCGGCCGTCGAGCAGGTCACGCAAGGAGAGTGCTCGCGCTTCGCAATCACGATCGACGGTGCTCGCCGAGAGCTCGATGCATTGGCGGTTGTCGTGCTGAACATCGGTCGGATCGGCCGCGGCGGGGGGCGCCTGGCCGCGGGCATCGACCCGAGCGACGGCCTGCTCGACGTCCTCGTCGTGCGCGAGGGGACGCTGAGCGCAGTGGTCGAGCTCGCGCGACAATGGCTCGATGAGGCCCGCCCCTTGCCGACGCTCGGCGAGGCGAGCGATGACGCGCCCGTATTGCTCGCGAGCGCGAGCGCCGTGACGATCGAGCCAAGAGGGGATGTCGCGCTGCAGATCGATGGCGAGAAGCTGCCTGCCCTACGCGCCGGGACCCCGCTCTCGGTCCGGGTCCATCCTGGCGCCGTACGCTTCATTGCGCCGAGGCCGTCACAGGACACCAACGAGTAGCGCCAAAGGCGCTCTGGGCGCGCCTTCATGTCACCCCCACCTCTGCGCGCGCCCAACCTTCACCAGCGGCCGATGGGCGCGCGCCGTGCGCCTTCGCGGGCCGCTCCTTGCACGAGGACTTCAAGGACGACCCGCCACGTGCTCGGCCTCCACCTTGCATCGGAGACCCATGCCGACCGGTGAGCGCTCGCGATCGCGCGCGAAGGCGGTCGCGTACGCTCTCCCTGTCACGGGTCCGAGGTGCGCTCAGCTCCGGAACGCACGCGCGTATGCAGCTTCGAGGACGGCGAAGTCCCGTGGCTGCATGGCGCCGTCCCGAGCTCGCTCGATGCAGCGCGCGGCCTGTTCACGCGCGCGGGCGGCGGCCGGCTCGGGCGTATTGCATGCCAGCGCCTCCAGGTGGTGGAGCAGCTGCTGCTGCACTTCGAGCACTGCCGCGCCTGCGCGGGTGACGGGCTCGTAGGCGAGGTGAATCGCGATCCCTGGATCGACCGGCGCCGCGCTCACGAGCGGGTGCCGGTCGCGCTCGGGGCTCGTCGGTCGCGCGAGAGATTCGAGCAGGAGCCGCGTTTGGCTCGCGATGACGGCGATCGCGGTCCCGGGATCGTTGACGGCCGGCGACAGCGCACGGAGCGCCACCTCGCCGAGGACGATCAAGCCGTAAGCCCCGTCCTGTTCGACCGTGCGCGCGCCCCCGAGGATGAACGCTCTGCGCAGCGCTGCAACGAGCTCCTTAGACAGCGCGTCCACGCCCGAGACGGAGAGCAACTTGCTCCGTGGATGCACGAAGTCCCCAGTCCGCACTTCAACGTGCGCGCGCACCTGGAACTCCTCGCATGCCTTTTGCAGCGCGGTGACGTCGACGAGCTGGACGTACCCGAGCTCGTCCGCGAGCAGGCCGAGCGCGCCTGCGGGAGCGTGCTCGGCTGGGTTCGCGCCGCCCAGGGGAGACTCCGCGCGCGCGATGAGCGCGCTCCGCGTCGCTTGCTCGACCGTCTTGATGGTGTGCGCGACCATGCCGATCCGGGTCAGCACCTGGAGATACTCCAGGAAGGCGTAGATCACCCGGAAGATCACAGCCACCGCGCACAGGAAGAGCGCAAAGAGGGCCGAGGGACCCCAGGTCCCGATCCCTACCGCGATCACGCCGATGATCGCGAAGTTGAACGAAGCCAGGAAGACTCCGACCGCGCTCTGGGCGCGCGGCTCGGCCACGACCAGCCGCGTTGCGCGCGGCGTCCCCGCGTTCGCTGCCGACGCAAACGCCTGGACGAGGACGGAGAGCGCGAACGTGCTCACGGCGAGCATGCTCGTCGCGAGGATGCGCAACAGGTTCGGGACGACGCCGGCGTCCATCTTGGGCACCCAGCGCTCTGGGAACCAGCTGTCCGCCGTATACGACGTGATCGTCGCGGCGACGGCAATGAGGCTCCAGACCGCTGGGCGGAACCAGAGCTTCTGTTTGAGGCGGCGCCATTGAAGGAGCGGGCGGGAGAGCGTTGTCATCGCGAGGCTGAGCTATTCCAACACTGTAGAGCCTTGCCCATTGAGGGTCGATGATCGCTGCCCGCCAGTGCGCTCGCTGACGCAGAGGGTGGGCCCGCGGCGCTCAGAGCCGCATCGTCCCATGCTCGAGCGCTTCGCTGTCGATGCGCTCTCCTGTGACGAGGGCCTTGGCCGCCGCAAAGGCATACCGCAGGCCGGCGGCTCCCGAGACGTCCCAGAACTCAGCGACCTCTGGGCGAACCGCCAAGAGTTGGATCTCCGCGGACTCAGGCCCGCCCGGGAACCACGCGCTCCAAGCGCGCTTCCACATCGCAGCGAGCCGCTCGGGGTCCTCGACGAGGAACGCCTGCCCCGTGATCGAGACGAAGCGCTTCGAGCTCTGCAGCACGATGGCGACGCGCGAGTCGCGCTCGAACTCGTCGATCTTGCCGCTGTGCGCCCCACAGACGAACCAGATACGGCCGTCCTCCGTGACGTCTGCGATGTGCATCGGGCGGCTCCTCATTTGGCCGCTCAGAGTGTGGGAGCTCAGCATCGCCGTCTCGAAGTCGGAGAGCAACTCTCGAAGTTGACCGATGTTGTGCGGAGCGTTCATGTCAGTTCCTCCTTGGAATGAGTGCCGTAGTGATGAGCGCGGAGCGTAGCCCTACGGGGTGAGCGTCAGCGCGTTTCATCGGTGAGCGTGCGCTCATCCGCGATAGGCCAGAAACTCAGGTCGATCGCCCATTCTCCTTACGAGCTCGCCGCACCAGTGCGCCGGGCGCGCTCGCGTTCCTAACACAGTCCTCCCAACACAATCCTCCCAACACAGTCCAATGCAGAACCACTACATCGCTCCGATCCTTCTCCTCTCCGTCATGTCTTGCCACAGCCCGCAGCCGCAGGTCACCCTCCGCGACTCGCAGGGCAACTATGCGACGACCGCCGACTTCCACTCCATGCAGCGCGCCGACTTTGTAAGCGCGATCGAGGCCGGCATCGCGGACTACGATGGCCAGCTTAGGGAGCTCCGGACACGCGCCAATACGCTCGGGGGCGACGCACTGAAAGAGTTCGCCGACTGCGAGCGTAAGCTCCAAGTGAAGCGCAAGGACGTCGTGAACCAGCTCGCCATCGCCCAGAACTCGCTCGACGACATGTGGCCGGAGGAGCGCAAAGAGACCGTCGAGGCCTACACTAAGCTGCGCGACGCGTTCACCGAGGCGCAGAACGACGTGCTCGACGCGTAGACTGTGTCAGGCTGGAACTGAGTCAGGCTGGGCGCCGGCTGTAGCCGGGCCAGCCTGAGCACCTCCGACACGGAGGCCAGCGCGTCACGGGCAGAAGTTCAGGACGAGCGAGTTCGTCAGGTGTGACGACCCCCCCGCCGTGCGGAACCAATACTGGAAGTGAACGTCGACGCCGGCCGTGATCCTCCATGGGCCGGCATTCGCTGGCCCCGCTTGGAGGTCGAGCAGGAGCGGCGTTTGAGTCCCGCCAGGCGTCGGTACGCCTACCGCTGCGCGGGTCAGGGCGCCACCGACACAGCGCGTCCCCGTCCCGAGCGAAACGGTCGTCGGCGTAAAGCCATAGAACAAGATCCCGGTGCCGACCGCCGAGCCGCCGTAGACGTTGAAGCGCAAAGACGGCGACGAGCGCCGCAGCTCGTCGCGTACGTCGAGGTACACCGGAACGCCGGGGAAGCTCGGGCTGCTCGGCGGCATCGGGGCCGCGTCGCAGCCCACGCGTGCGTCGGCCGTTGAGACCCGAGGCAACAGCGTGACTCCGTCCGGATCGGACAGCGCGACCGAGTCTCCGTCGACGCCGACGCGGACGGGCATCGGGGTCGGCCACGCGACGCCCGCGCCTGTGGTGTAGCGCTCAGCCTCGGTCCAGACGCCCTGAAGGCGCTCGTAGCGCCAAGCGGACGCGAGCGATTCAGAGGTCACATAGAGCGTGTCGCCTATCAAGCGCACGTCATCGCCGAAGTGCATGTACGCGCGCAGGGGCGGGACTGCGAGCGTCGACGTCTCGGACCACACGCCTTGACCATTCGCCTCGAAGATGTACGCGCGGCCCGCGCTGGTGACCCCCCCTTGCGGCTCGCCGATCGCCCCGGAGACGATCGTGGTCCCGCTGATCGCGACGCTGCTTCCCAGCAGCGCGCCCGCGATCGGCACGGAGGCTTGCAGCATCGTCACGGGTGTGAACTGGGTCGACGTGCAGCGACAGTAGACGTGCACCGCCCCCGCGTTGCCGCCGACGAACGGCGTACCACCAGGGATCGGGCGCCCAGTCTCACCCACGGCGATGAAGTCCCCGTCGATCGCGACCGAAGTCCCGAAGCCGCCAAAGAGCTGCGCCTGATTCGGGGCGAGCGGGTGCAAGAGCTGCCAGCCACTTGGGCCACGCTGGAAGACGTACGCGATGCCGTCTTCGAACACGCCTTGGGTGCTCGAGGTGGAGGCGAACGGTGCGCCGACCACGAGCAGGTCTTGGTCGAGGTCGAGCGCGGCGCCAAAGCTCGATCCGAACGTGACGCCGACCTGCGGTTGGAATAGCACCTGCTGCAGCGTCCAGCCGGCGGGGGTGCGCTGGTAGAGGTGTACGGCGCCGCCGCTGCCGAGCGCTGGATCGAAGCCGTTCGGGTCGCCGACTGCGAGCCAGTCACCCTCGAGGTCGACCGCGACGCCGAAGGACGCGTTGCCCTGCACCGAGAGGCTCGACTCGAGCCTCGCGACCTCGCTCATCGCTCCGGGCACGCCCTCGTACACTCGCACCGAGTCCCGAATCGCGGCCGAGCCCGTCGGATTGCGGCGGGGCAGACCGACCGCGAGTCGGCCGGACGTGTACGCGAGATCTCCTGCGAGGGACTGCTCGAAGATGCCAGTCGAGAGGTGCTGATCCCAGCACTGGGCGGCGGCAGGGAGGGCTGCGCTGAGCACGAGCGGCGCAGAGAGGGCGATACGGGAGGTGATCGTGGCGGGCATGGTGATCGTCATTGAGGCGTCGGAGCGGTCCACAAAGCGGTTGCCGCGGCGGCGCGATCGTTGCGCCAAATCCGGTCATAATCGGCACGTCTCAAGCTGGCGCCCTCGATCCGTCGCATGGGCGCCCCCCGCTCGGTCAGGGTCATAGGAGCAAGTGCTCCGCCACACCGTCTGAGCGCAGCTTCGCGCGCAAGCGCTGCCACCGCTTGGTGACGGCCTCGGCGCTCAAGCCGAGTCGGACGGCGGCGAGCGTGCACGGCATGTCCTCGAGCCCGCAGTGGATGAAGATCTTTCGGTCGAGCTCGTCGATCGCCTCGACGTGCTCGACCAGCTTCTTGACGGACTCGTCGCGGGCCATCCGCGAACGGATGCTCGTGACGATCTCGGGCCAAGCGTTGAGCGCCGCGGAGGCCTGTGACGCGTCGCGGCGCACGGGCCTCTTACGCAGCGCTTCGAGGTAGACGTGTTTTGCGATCCCGAAGACCCACGCACGGAATGAGCCGCGCGCCGGGTCGAAGCTCGCGCCGGACTGCAGCGCGCGGATCCAGACCTCCTGCAAGAGGTCATCCGGATCGAGCGCCATCGCGCCGGTCCGCAGGCGCGCCCACGCGAAGAGGCTTGGCGCGAGCGCTTCGTAGAGCGCCCCGAAGTCGTCGAACTCGCCGAGCGCCGCGAGCGACAACGCGCGGCTCGGGTCGCGCCCGCCATAGGGCGCGGGCGCCGGCTCGGGCGGGCTCTGGTCGGGTGATTCCACGGTGGACACGGGCGGTGTGGGCGTTTGAAGCGCCTGCCGGGCGGGTATACAAGGGGACTCGGGCGGGCCTTGCTTGACAAGCCCTCGCGCCGCGAACATGCACCGAAGTGAGTTCGAGCAGCCGCCGGGTCACGGCCGCGGCGAGGAGGAGGCGCTCTGCGACTTCCTCGAGCAGTGGCACTTGGACGGCGCCGCGGGGTCGACGCATGACCTCGCGTTCTACTTGGCGCGGTTCCCCGATGCGCAGCCTGCAATCGCGAGGGAGTACCTGCGCTTGACGGCTGCGCCGCTGCCGGACGGGGCCGGCTTGGAGCCGTCCGGTGCGCCCCCGGCCCAGCCGCGTGGCGCCTTGCGCTATGAGCGCCTGGGTGAGATCGCGCGCGGCGGGATGGGGCGCGTCGAGCGCGTCCGGGACGAGCGCTTCGGGCGCGACCTCGCCATGAAATCGGCCCTGCGGTCGGGCGTGAACACCGCGCTGCGCTTCGAGAAGGAGGCGCGGCTCACCGGCCAGCTCGACCACCCCGGGATCGTCCCCGTCTACGACTTCGGCACCGGCGACGAAGAGGGCGGCGCGGCTTGGTTCACGATGCGGCTCGTCGCGGGCCGCGACCTGCGCGAGATCATCCAGCTCGTTCACTCCGGGAGCCCTGAGTGGAGCATGACGGCGGCGCTCAGCGTCCTGCTGCGTGTCTGTGAGACGGTCGCCTACGCGCACTCGCGTGGGATCGTGCATCGAGACCTGAAGCCGGCGAACGTCCGCGTCGGGCAGTTCGGCGAGGTCTACGTCATGGACTGGGGGCTGGCGCGGGCGGAGCACCAACCCGATGTGAACGACCTGCGCCTCCGGGTCGGCGTAGACCACCCTGTCGACGACCGGGAGTCGCTGCTGCTCACGATGGACGGCGACGTCGTCGGGACGCCTTGCAACATGTCACCCGAACAGGCGGCGGGCCGCCTGGAGGAGGTCGGTCCGCGCTCGGACGTCTATTCGGTCGGCGCGATGCTCTACGAGCTGCTCTCGGGGCAGATGCCGTACGTCGCGAGCGGTGAGACGACCAGCTCGCGGGTCGTCTTGGCGCGGGTCCTGGAAGGCGCCCCGCGCGCGCTGGAAGAGCTCGCGCCGGAGGCCGCGCCTGAGCTTGTGGCGGTGTGCGCCAAGGCGATGAACCGCGCGCCCTCCGAGCGCTACCGCGACATGCGCGAGATGGCGGTCGATGTGCGCGCGCACCTCGAGGGCCGCGTGGTGCAGGCCTATCGGACCGGCGTGCGCGCCGAGCTCGTCAAGTGGTTCGGTCGCAATCGCAGGCTCGCCTGGTCGATCGGCGCGGGCCTCGCTGTTGCGCTGGCGGCGACGATCATGTTCGCGCGCGTACAAGCGCGCGACCGTGACCGCCTCCGCCTACAGTCCGACTCTCGCGCGCCCGCGGACTTGGTGGCGCGCGCGCAAACGATCAGCACAGGCCGCCCGAGCGACGCGCCGCTCTTGAGCGCGTGGCTCAGCGAGGCGCGTGAGGTCCTCGGGCACTTGCCAAGCTATGAGCGCGAGTTCACACGCTTGCGCGCGCGCGCGCTCCCCTGGGATCCGAAGGCGCCCCGCGAGCGCGCGGCTGCCGAGCTGCGCATCGTCTGGATCGAAGGATATGACCGCCTGATCGCTTACTACGAAGCGGAGCTCAGAGCGATGCGCGCTGAGGCCCGCCTCTCGGAGGAGGGCCTCGGCGAAGCGGAGGTCACTGATCGACTCGCGAGCTTGAAGCACGACCGCGAGAGCTACGCAGCGCGGCCGATCGAGCGACTGACCTACGACTTTGAACGGCCTGGCGACGCCGAGCGCTACACGATGATCGAGCGCCTCTTGGCTGACGTCGCGCCGATGACGGACCGCCCGCCCGACCCGCTGCGCGGCGGCGTTGAGGAGGAGGGGCTCGTCTCTGTGTTAGAGCGCAGGCTCGCCGATGTGTCGACTTTGGAAGAGCGCACGCTCGTCGCTGGCGCGGAGGCTTGGCAGCGCGCGATCGCGTCGATCGCAGACGTCCAGGAGTGCCCGAGGTATGCAGGGCTCGTGATTCGCCCACAGCTGGGGCTGGTCCCGTTGGCGCGTAACCCGGAGACGGGGTTGTGGGAGTTCCTGCACGGCTCATCGGGCGGGGACGGACAGCGAGGGGGAGGCATCGTGCTGGTCTTGATCCCGGGCGCGCGTGTCGACCTTGGTGCCCAGGCCTCTGATCCTGCGCGCCCCGGCTACGACCCGGATGCGCAGTCGAGCGAGTCCTACTTGGGCGCGGAGGGCCCCGAGCTTTTGCACGCGATCCTGGCGCCGTTTTTCATCGGCAAGTACGAGGTGACACAGGCCCAGTGGCGGGTGATCACGGGCAAACGCCCGAGCGGCTACACCGCGTTGGTGCAGCCCGACCTCGTGCGGTCGGAAGAGCACCCCGTCGAATCGGTGGATTGGAACGCTGCGCGCGCGGGGCTCGAGGCCGTTGGCTTGACGTTGCCGACCGAGGCGCAGTGGGAGTACGCGGCCCGCGCGGGCTCGGTGTCGCCGTGGTGGATGGGGGGCGAGCGTGAGTCGACGTTTGGCGCCGCGAACCTGGCGGACGCGCGCGCGGTAGCGTTCCGTTTCCGCCAGCAGGGGGACGGTGGCGCGGCGGAGCCTTGCGACGATGGCTTTGCGTTGCACGCCCCCGTCGGCTCGTTTGCGCCGAATGGGTTTGGCCTCTACGACGTTTGCGGCAACGTGAACGAGTGGTGCCTCGACGCGGGCTTCATCGGCTATGACCGCGCCGATGAGGTGTTGATCGATACGTTCGAGCGGCGCTTGTGGGGCGAGGGCCTCCGCGTGCGCCGCGGCGGCAGCTTCGAACAGCGCGCCACGCTCGCGCGGAGCGCGGCGCGCCAGTTCAATGGCCCCGAATACAAGGGCCGAGACACCGGGTTGCGCGCGGCGCGCGGGCTGTCGCGCTGATCGGTTCGCGGCGGGTGACGACGGGAGGAGGCCGCGCTCGGCGACGCTCGCGTCGGGCGAGCCTTTAGGTCGTCGCCCGCCATGATCTCACTCGAATGTGATCGAGTAGCCCGCGCTGAAGTTCGAGGTCGCGCTCGGGTTCGCGTCCCGGTGCCAGCACTGGAAGTTCCACGTCTCCCCTGCTTGCACCGCGACCGAGCCATTGGGCTGTGGCAAGCTCGTCAAGTCGACGTGCACGCTCAAGAGCCCATCGAACCCCGTGTTCCCGAGCTGCGAGCGAAAGCGCCCTGTGCTCAGCCCTACGCAGAGGTTCCCTTGCGCCCCGCCCGCATTGGGCACGAAGGCTTGGAACGGCGACACGATGAAGTAGCCAAAGGCGCTGTTGGGGAGCTGCGACGCGTAGAGGTCCAGTTGGTTCACAGCGGCGACGTTGGAGCCGACCGCAGTGATCACACCCGCCAGCCCCGTGGAGTTCGGGTTCGCGTTGCAGTAGCTCGTGCCCACCGACCCGTAGCCCGTCAGCAGCATGTCGGTCAGCGGGATCGAGGGGATCCCCCGCGCGGCGATCGAGCAGCTCGTCAGGTCACCGACGCTGACGGTCGGGTTCTCGGGCGTCACGACGACACGGTTGCAGTTGTAGATCTGGCTCTGCCAGTCGATCGGGATGGCGCACAGCCAGCCGTTGTACCAGTGGCCATGGAAATAGTAGACCTGCGCCGTCCAGCAGCACCACGGGTGCGCGTCGCAGTTGGGCAGGAGCAAGGGCCCGCCGCCGAGCCCGCCGGGGACCCCGGTCGACACGCCGACGAGCGTTTGGTCCAACCAGAACTCGATCGTGTAGCTCGTCGCGCCGATCGTGCTGAAGTCGTACTCGTATTGCACGCGGCCGCCGGGCTGCTTCGTCAAGCGCAGCGCGCCGAGCGGCTGGTCCGCTACGCCGCCGACCTCGCCGCGGGATGTGAACGTGAGCTCCGCGCCAGGCTGCAAGAGCGCGCCGGTCGGGTCCAGCGCGGCGAGGTCGAGCCGCACGCTCTCTTCCACGCCCATGTGCGCGGCGGGCGGCAGGAGGATGTCGACGCTGCTCGTGCTCTGCGTGTCCTGGGGCAAGAGGTTCAGGCCCGACGCAGGGGTCGGCTCCATGATCCAGGTGCCGGTGCTCGGGCGGAAGATCCCGCCCTTCCACTCCCTGGCCTGCGTCTGGGCGCCGGCGGCGCTCGCGAAGGCGCACGCGGCCAGGAGGGACGTGCCGAAGGCGGCGAGGGAGGTGCCGGGGGATGTGCCGAGGGAGGTGAAGCGACGGTGGGTGAGGTGGGCTTTCGACATCGGAGTGCTCGTCGTGTGGTTCGCAATGCGGGAGGGAGGTGCGGGGCGGACGCCCCACACACCCGCACTGGTGACCACGGGCGCTCGACCGGACGGGATTCCGAGGATTCGTGTCCGCTGTCGAATCTTGACCGTTTGGTCCCGAACGGCTAGCGTGCGGCGGGCGCAGGCGCCCTCAAGCCATGGCTAGACCCCGCGAGTTCGACGTTGACCGCGCCCTCGGCGCCGCCCTCGAGACCTTCTGGTCGAAGGGGTACGAGGCGACCTCGATGCAGGACCTGACGGAGGCCATGGGCATCCAAAAAGGCAGCCTCTACAAAGCCTTTGGCGACAAGAAGACGCTCTTCCTGCGGGCGCTCGAGCTGTACCTCGGCAATGGGCGGCGCCAGCTCGCGGCGGCGCTCGGCGAGGGGCCCCCGGCGGACGCGCTCCAAGCGTGGCTGCGCGCTGCGACACGCGCGGGGTGCGCCCAGGGCGAGCCCCGCGGCTGCTTCGTCGTCAATGCGACCGTCGAGCTGGCGCCGCATGACCCCGAGGTCGCGGCGATCACCGGCGAGCACTGGCGCAAGGTCGAGCGCCTCGTCTCGGAGGTCCTGCGCCGGGGCCAAGCGAGCGGGACGATCCGGGCCGACCGCGGCGCGGCGGAGATGGCCCGCCTCGTCGTCGGGTTCCTCGCGGGCGCGATGGTCCTGGCGCGCCAAGGGCCGCGGCGGATGCCCGACGACGGCAGCGTCGCGCTGCTCCTGGACGCGCTCCTCCCATCAGCGCCCCTGCGCGCCGCCCGAGGGTGAGCGCCCCCGCGCCCGAGTTCCCCGATTCCGCGTCGGATCCGGGGCGCGGCGCCCAATCACGGGCCGTGTACGACCCCTGCGACGACGTCTCCAGTGTCAGCGTCGAGTTCCTCGCGCTCTTCGCGGGCGACCAGGTAGAGGGGCGCCCGCGCGCGCTCGCCGAGTACCTGACGTTGTTCCCCGGCCACGAGCGTGAGATCGTCGCCGCGTGGCTGAGCGTCCAGGCGTCCGTCGGCGCGCCGCGCCCCGGGGACACGCGTGCGAGCGCCGTTCGCGACGCGCCCGCAGCGGCGGGGCACGAAGGGGGGGCGCTGACCCTGGGGCCGTACACGTTGCGGCGCGAGCTCGGGCGCGGCGCGCAAGGGATCGTTTGGCTGGCGGTCGACCGGCGCTTTGGCCGCGAGGTCGCGCTGAAGACGGCGCCGCGCTCGCCGCTGTTCGCGTCGCTCGGGCCGCGGCTCGAGCGTGAGGCTCAAGCGCTCGCGCGCATCCAGCACCCAGGCCTCTCCGTGGTGTACGACGTCGGCGCGACGGAGTCCGTGTCCTGGATCGCGATGCGCTTCGAGCAGGGCCGCACCCTGGCCGAGCTGATCGCGTCGGGCGCGCTCCAACGGCGCAGCGGCGTCGAGCTGGTCGGCTGGATCGAGCAAGCGGCGCGCGCCCTGGAGGCCGCGCACACAGCGGGCTTCCTGCACCGCGACATCAAGCCTAGCAACCTGCTCGTGCGGGACGACGGCGTGGTCGTCGTGCTCGACTTCGGCGTTGCGGCGCACGATGACGCCGCCGCGGCGCCGCTGACGCTGACGGGCGACCTCGTCGGCACGCCGGCTTACATGGCGCCCGAGCAGCTCACGACGAGCATCGGCGCGCCCGATCGACGCGCGGATGTGTGGGCGCTCGGCGTCACCCTGTACGAAGCGCTCGCAGGCGTGCGTCCGTTCACGGCGCCCACGCGCGAGGGTGAAGCGCGGCGCGCCCTGACCGAGGACCCCTTGCCGCTCTCGGCGGACGCATTGCACGGCCTGGACCGGAAGGACCTCGAGACCGTCATCGCGACGGCGCTCGCGAAGGAGCCGCGCCACCGCTACAGCACCGCGGCGCACTTCGCGGACGACCTGGCGCGGCTCGGCCGCGGCGAGTCGCCCTCGGCGCGGCGGCCAGGTCCGCTGCTCCGCGCGGGTCGCTGGGCGCGACGCCGCCCGGGGCTCGCGGCGGCCCTGGCAGCGCTCGTCGTCTTCGCCGTCGCGACCGCCGTGCTCTTTGTGCACTCGAACGCGCAGCTACGCGACATCCGCCGCCTCGCAGACCTCGAGACCGCGCAGCGGCTCCTTGCGCAGCGCGCCGAGCTCTTTCCGCTGACCCCCGACAGCGCGCCGCGCGCGCAGGGTTGGCTGCGCGGCGCAGACGAGCTGCTCGCTCAGCGCCCGCTCCACGAGGCTGCGCTCGCCGCGCTCCCACCCAAGGACGAAACGGACGACGGCTGGAGCCGCAAAGGGGGCGCGGCGAACGCGTGGCTGCGCGCGCAGTTCGCGGCGCTGTTCGCGCGCTTCGATGAGCTGCGCGCGCGCCGCGAGTGGCTGGCAGCGCGCGTCGCGCTGGCGCGGGACCTCGAGCAGGTGACGCTCGTCGAGCCTGCCGCGGCTTGGCGCGCGGCAGCGGCCCGTGTGCGGGCCGACGCGCGCTTCGCGGCGTCCGCGGCGCGCGGGCGCGCCGTGGACTTCGAGCTCGAGCCACAGCTCGGGCTCGTCCCCCTCGGCCCGGACCCGGCTTCGGGCCTAGAGGAGTTCGCGCACGTGGCCTCGGGCGCGGTCCCGCGGCGTGACCCTGAGACCGGCGCGCTCGCGCTCTCGGCGGACATGTGCGTCGTGTTCGTGCTCGTGCCCTTCGGTGTCACGACGGTGGGCTGCTCGGAGCCGAGCGCCGGGGGACCGAACCCGGACCCCGACATGTCCCGCTGGGACGGGCCGCCCCAGGTCGTCCGCTTGGACCCGTACTTCATCGCGAAGTACGAGTTCACGCGCGGGCAATGGGAGCGGCAGACCGGCGGCAAAGGCGGGTACTACGACGTCACGGCGGACATCATGCTGGACGCGCCGCTGCTGCATCCGGCTGAGTACGTGACCGACGTCGAAGTGCGCGAGGTCCTGCGGCAGCTCGGCTTGCAGCTCCCGACCGAGGTGCAGTGGGAGCACGCGGCGCGGGCCGGGACCACGACGCCGTGGTCGTTCGGCGCCGACGTCGCAGAGATCGGCGCGTACGCCAACATCGCGGACGAGACCGCGCGCGAGCGCCAGGCGGACGTCGGCTGGGACTTCGCGGACGGCGTGCGCGACGGCTACGCCTTCCACGCCCCGGTGGGGCGGCTCCGGCCGAACCCGTGGGGCCTCCACGACGTGCACGGCAACGTGCGCGAGCTCACACGCAGCACGTGGGAGGACTGGGCGGAGCTCCCGCCCCGCGACGGCGACGGCGCGACCGAGGCCAAGTACGACCTCCTGTCGATCCGCGGCGGCTGCTTCGATCGCGGCGCGCGGAGCGCGCGCTCGGGGCTGCGCGACGGGCAGCCGGGTCGGGTGCCGACGCCGTCGCGCGGCTTCCGCGCGCTGCTGCCTTACACCGCCCGTTGACGGGGCCGCTCGGGGGCCAGCGCGCCCGAGCTCATCCTGTTGATCCTATTGCGTCAAGAGCGACAGCACGCGCGGGTTGTCGCGCAGCCGCTCGCGCAGGCGGTCCCAGCGTTTGGACGCGGTCGCCTCCGACACTCCGAGCAGCTCCGCGAGCTGGGCGTGGCTCCAGCCCTCGAGGCCGCGGTACATCAAGAGGCGCCGATCGTCGCGCTCGAGCGTATCGGCCCATGCGACGAACGCACGCAGCTGCTCCTCGCGGGCGACGTGCGCCGTCGCGCGGGTCGCGTCGTCGGGGACGCGTGTCCAATCCGTCGTGCTCCACTGGTCGCGGCTGCCGTGCCCGCGCGCGACGCGCGCCAACGCCTCGCCGAGCACTTTGCGCGCGATCCCGAGCGACCAGCCGTAGAAGCTGCCCTGCGCCGGGTCGTAGTCCTCGAAGCGCCGCCAAGAGCGCGATGCGACCTCCTGCAGGAGGTCCTCTGGGTCGATCTTCGCGCGCAGGCCGGGGCCGATGTGCACCGACGCCCATGACCAGAGCCGCGGCGCGATCTCGCCGTGGAGGGCGCTGAACGCGTCTGCTCGTTCGGTCTCGGGGTCGTCGTCTGAGGGCGCCATGGTGGGCAGCGCTACAGCCTAACTCGCTCAGGTTGGGCCGCGCGTCCTCGACCCACGCGATTGCGCCGTCCTAGCCAGGGGGGCCCAGCCGAGGGGCTCCTGCGGGCCTTGACGAGCGTTTCATCGTTAGACGGCGCGCGCCTTGATCGGCCGTTGACGTTGGTCCGGAGACTCCGCGCTCGTCCTGCGGGCCGCACCGTCCGCGCCCCGCAATCGAGCCTCTCAGCACACGAACTCCATGTCGCACACTCTCTTCCTTCTAGCCGCGGCCCTCGCCCCGCAGGGCAGCGGCGCCGTGCCCGATCCCAACGATCCGCTCCCCTCCTTGGCGGCCGTCCAGGTGGTCCCCGGCGCGGGGACGCTGCCCGAGCTGACCCGCCGCCTCGTCGAGCTCGAGGTCGCCGGCACGCTGCCCGCCACCGCGTACTTCCCGGTCGCCTCGACCACCTCCGACACGCTGCGCTCGATCCGCGGCACGACGAGCGCGGCCGTGATCAAGTGGCTCGACTCGCTCGACGGCACGAACACGCCGGCCACGCTGCGCTTCGGCGCGAACTGTGACTACGTGACGTTCTTCGGCGACGGCTGGAACGCCGATTGGAACGGCGACGTCGTCGGCTCCGCGCCTCAGTTCGGCGGCTCCGGCAACGCCGGCTGGATCTGGGTCAACCACGAGTACATCTCGAACTCGAGCCCGAGCCTCACGAGCGCGCCGAACGGCCAGTTCCTGACCCTCGCCAAGTTCCTGCGCGACCTCGGCGTCCTGACCAACGATGTCACGTCGAGCGTCTGGAGCCAGGCGGACGTCAACGCCATGGACCAGGAGTACAAGCGCCAGCTCGGCGGCTCGTGGGTCCGCATCGTCAAGAACGCGCAGTCGGGCCAGTGGGAGGTCGACACGACCGCCACGAACCGCCGCTACGACGCGACGGGCAACACGAAGGTCCGCGTCACGGGCCTCCCGATCGGGCCGACGAGCGACTTCCGCGACCACGGCCAGGACGGCGAGGACCACGCGCCGAGCGTCGTCTCCGGCATCATGGGCGACTGCTCCGGCGGCACGACGCCGTGGGGCACGATCATCACCGCCGAAGAGAACGTCCAGGACTACTACGGTGACTTCGAGCCGACCTGGTCGAGCGGCCAGCGCTTCAACCTCGGCAACGGCTTCGACCCGGGCAGCAACGTCAACCCGGTGTTCGAGCCGAGCCGCTCGGGCGACTTCGGTCGCATGACCAACGTCAAGGACCGCCACACCCGTGACCTCTTCGGCTACGTCGTCGAGATCGACCCGGGCGTCGCCGCGGACCACGCCTACGTCGGTCTGTCGGCCGGCGGCGACGGCGTCGGCCACCGCAAGCTCGGCGCGATGGGCCGCGCGCGCTGGGAGAACGCCACGTTCGTGACGGGCGCCGATTGGAAGCTCGTCGACGGGAAGCCCGTCGTGATCTACGCCGCCCAGGACCGCCGCAGCGGCCGCATCTGGAAGTTCGTTACGTCGGGCGTCTACACGACCGGCATGACGAAGGCGCAGGTCCGCGACCTGCTCGACTCCGGCGACCTGTACGTCAGCCACTTCGCTGACCTGAACAACGCGGACGGCCAGACCCTCGCGTCGAACGGCCAGCTCCCGACCGAGGCGAACCCGGGCAACGGCCGCTGGATCCGCTTCTCCGTGAACAGCACCGACACGCCCCCGAACGCCGCGGCGCTCGGCCAGCCGAACATCACCGTCGGCGAGGCGCTGCGCGACCGTGAGTACAACGGTATCGGCGGCTTCCCGAACGACACGATCGCCAAGAAGGCGCTCTTCACGGCCGCGATGAAGCTCGGCGTGATGGAGCTGAACCGCCCCGAGGACCTCGAGTGGAACCCGCTCGACCCGAGCGGCACGCCGCGCCTCTACGTCGCGTTCACGAACCACACCGCGCAGGTCGCCCTCGACCAGAACGGCGTGCTCTTCCCGCCCGCGCAGCACGGCGCGAGCTCGCCGAACCGGGGTGATAGCCTCGGCTCGATCATGGCCATCGAAGAGGCCGACCCGGCGAACCCGGGCTCCTCGACGACGTTCACGTTCCGCACCGTGTGGCGCGCGACCGCCGGGCAAGGCCTCTACGACGCGGCCAACCCGGACAACATCATGATCGACAGCACCGGCGACGTGTGGTTCGGCACCGACGGCAACTTCGGCCGCAACGGCACCGCGGACGCCGTGTACTACCTCGACCTGAACCCGGCGCACCAGGCGGGTCAGCCGGGCGTCGTCAACGCGACGTTCGGCAAGCCCTTCCGCGTCGCGGCGATGCCGTCCGACGCGGAGGCGACCGGCCCGGCGTTCTCCGCCGACGAGAAGACGCTGTTCATCTCCGTCCAGCACCCGGGTGAGAACTTCGTCTCGAACCCGTCGACCTGGCCGCAGCAGCGCTGATCGATGGACCGTGCGCGGCGCGCTCCGGGTGCCCCCCGAGCGCGCCGCGCATGGCCCGGACTTGGCCCGCGGCCCGTTACGGGTTGCGGGCTGTTTCGCTCCTCCCTCGAGCCCCAGCGCGCGCTAGCGCGCCCTCCGATGCAGCCCTCGCTCCCCTCGCGGATCGCCTTCCCCGCCCTTGCGCTGTCGCTGTCGAGCGGGCTCCTGTGGAGCCTTGGCGCGGCCGAGGACGCCCAGCTCGCGTTTGACCTGCCGGCCTACGACCCGTTGGCCTATGCGCGCGAGCGCGGCGCGCCGCCGGAGACCAACTGGGAGGCGACCGTGCCGCCAGCGTGTTACACGAAGACCGACGGGATCTCGAACCCGTGCTGGGTCTGCCACACGATCGGCGTCGCGCCGAATGACCTCGTCGACCGCGACTTGCAAGCGCGCTACGCGTTCAGCGCTGGCGCGTTGAAGAACCACTGGGCGAACCTGTTCGAGGACCGCACCGAGGCGGCCGCCGCGATCACCGACGACGAGGCCCGCGCTTGGTTCGCAGGCGACAACTACGCGCCGTTGCGGGCAGCGCTGGCGCGCTTCAAGGGCGAAGAGTTCCCCGGCTATCGCCCGGACCTCGACCTCGAGGCCGGCTTTGACGAGGACGGCTTCGCGCGCGATGGCAGCGGCTGGCGCGCGGTCCGCTACAAGCCCTTCAACGGCACGTTCTGGCCGACCAACGGCTCCACGGACGACGTGTTCGTGCGCTTGCCGCAGCGCTTTCGCACGCGCGCGGGCGAGCCATCGCGCGAGGTCGAGAAAGCGAACTTGACGCTGCTCGAGGTCGCGCTCGCCGCGGACTTCCGCGTGACCGATCCGCGCGCGCTCGTGCACCCGATCGAGCCGCTCGACGAGGCAGCGCTCGGGGTGGACCTCGACGGCGACGGCGCGGTGCAGGGGCGCGCGACCGTCCTGCGTGGCTTGCCCGCGACGTACTTCGGTGACGCTGCCGACGAGGCGCTGGAGCGCTTCGTGAACCCCGCCGGCGTCGAGTACCTGCACACGGTGCGTTACGTCGACCCCGCGAGCCCGACCGGGCACTCGCGCCGCATGAAGGAGCTGCGCTGGTCGCGCAAGGACCTCGGCCTCGATGCCTGGGGCCGCCAGCGCGCCTACGAGCAGGAGTACAACGCGAAGGAAGAGGGCGTGATCCCGTACTTCCAGGGCGAGCCGACGATCGGCCTCTCGAACGACTTCGGCTGGCGGTTGCAGGGGTTCATCGAGGACGAGGCCGGGCGCTTGCGCCTGCAGTCCGACGAAGAGCACCGGTTCTGCATGGGCTGCCACTCGTCGCTCGGCGTGACGGTCGACCATACGTTCACGTTGGCGCGCAAAGCGCCCGGGCTCGACGGCTGGCGCTACCAGGACCTCGCGGGGATGCAGGACGCGCCGCAGCTCGGGCACGCGCAGCCCGAAGTCTTGACGTACCTCCAGCGCGTGCGCGGCGGCGACGAGTTCCGCTCGAACACCGAGATGCTCGCGCGGTTCTTCACGGCGGACGGCGCAGTGCGCGAGGCGGCGGTCCTGCGCGCGGCGCCGGGCGGCGATCAGGACCTGCGCGCGCTGTTGATGCCGAGCGAGCGGCGGGCCCTGGACCTCGCGAAGGCCTACATGACGCTCGTGCGCAAGCAGCGCTTCGAGCTCGGGCGCGACGCAATCCTCGCGCCGGTCGTGAACGTGCACGCGGCGATCGAGAACGGCGACACGGCGCTGGGCGCCAGCGGGCTGTTGTTCAACGACGGGCGGCTGTGGCTCGATTGGGCTTGGCGCCCTTGAGGCGCTGGCCCGCGCGGCGCGCGCGCTACTCGAGCGCTTGACCGCAGTGGGGGCAATGCCCGGGCTCGCGCCACGACTCACGCTCTTTGCGGAGGCGCTGCAGCGCCTCCGCGAAGCCGCCCGCCAAGATGCCAGCGGGCAGCGCGAACATCCCGACGCCGATCAGCGCGACCATGCCGCCCAGCACCTTGCCCAGCGGCGTGATGGGCGTGACGTCACCGTAGCCGACGGTCGTAAGCGTCGCGACGCCCCACCACATCGTCGCGGGGATCGAGTCGAAGCGGTCGTTCACGCCGCGCTCGACCCAGTACATCGCGGACGAGGACGCCACGAGCAGCAAGAGCGCGACGCCGACCGAGACGAACAGCTCATCGCGTCGCTCGCGCACGACGTCGACGAGCAGCATCAGCCGCCGCGAATACCGGCCCAGGCGAATGAGGCGCAAGATCCGCAGCGGCCGCAGATCGAAGTACGGCATGACGAGGACGCCGAGGTCGATCAGCATCAGGGGCGTCAACGCGTAGCGCGCGCGCCCGAGCACCGCGGACCGATAGCGCGCGTCCGCGGTGCATGACCAGAGGCGCGCGAGGTACTCGAGGCCGAAGACGCTGAACGAAGCGACCTCGAAGGCGTTGAGCAGCCGCGGCGCGCGCTCCGTGAAGCCCGGGACCGTCTCGGCGATCGCGACGCCGACGTTCAGGACGACGAGCACGGCGAGGATGCCCGTGACCCAGCTGCCCGCCCGGTCGACCGAGCGTTGGACGTCGAGGAGCTCGTGGACGCGCTGCTTGCTCATGGGGGACATCGTGCGAAACGGCCCCCTTGAGGCGAACGCCCCCGGGGCGGGAATTCCCGGGCAGGGGCGATTCCCAGGAACCGCCGGGCGTCGTCCCGCCCCTGCGGGGGTGCCGCGGCCCCCGCTGCGGCGCCCTCGCCATGACACACCTCCTCTCCAAACCTCGCTGGTCCCCCTACGCCGTAGGCGCAGGGATCGGTGTCCTCTCCTGGGTCACCTTCCTCGTGATGGGCAAGCAGCTCGGCGTCTCGACGACCTTTGTGCGCGTCGCGGGCGCCGTCGAGCGCGCCGCCGACCCCGCCCACGTCGAGGCCAACGCCTACCTCGTCAAGAACCTGAAGGGCCCGGGCCTGATCGACTGGCAGTTCGCCCTCGTCCTGGCGCTCCTGGTCGGAGGCGCGCTGTCCGCGGGCCTCTCGCGGTCGCGGCGCGGGCCGGAGCTACCGGCGCTGTGGCGCGCGCGCTTCGGTGACGGGCGCTTGAAGCGCCATGGGTTCGCGGTCCTCGGCGGCGCGCTCGTTCTGTTCGGCGCGCGGCTCGCCGGCGGTTGCACCTCCGGCCACGGCATCACGGGCACGATGCAGTTCGCGGTCTCGTCGTGGGTGACGCTGGCGGCGATCTTCGTCGGCGGCATCGCCGCGGCGCGGGCGATCTACGGCGGCGGCAACGCCTGAACCTCTGCGCGGAGCACACCCCATGTATGAATCCATCCTTGGCGACCCCAAGTCGCTCGCGTTCGGCGCGGTCACGGGCCTCGTCTTCGGCTTCCTCCTCGAGCGCGGCGGCGTCGCGCGCTTCGAGACCATCGTCGGGCAGCTGCGGCTGCGCGACCACACCATGCTGCGCGTGATGCTGACGGCGATCCTCGTCGGCAGCGTCGGGATCCACGCGATGCTCAGCCTCGGGTGGATCGACGGCGTCGCCATCAAGAGCGCGCACCTGCTGGCCAATGCGCTCGGCGGCCTGACCCTCGGGGTCGGGATGGCGGTGCTCGGGTACTGCCCGGGGACCGGCGTCGTCGCGGCGGGCGCTGGCTCGCGCGACGCTTGGTCGGGGCTCTTTGGCATGGTGCTCGGCGCCGCCGCCTATGCGGAGCTCGACCCGTGGCTGCAGACCAACGTCCTGACGGTCGGCGCGCTCGGCAAGGTGACGCTGGCGCAGGAGCTCGGAGGCGCGCCGCTCGCGTACGTCGCGGGGCTCGTCAGCGTGGGCCTCGGCGTGCTGCTGCTCTTGCCGCGCAAGGCAGCCGGCGCGAGCGCGGGCGCCTGAGCAGGCGCTCGGCCTCGCGCAGGGGAGGCCGCGACCGGCATCGACCGGCATCGGATACACTGTGTCCGCGTCGGTCGATGCGCTGAGCGTGCGTCCGGCGCGGCATGCAAGGCAACGAGTCCACCAACACGAGCGCGACCCCGCTGGACGGTCGAGTCCCGCGCGAAGAGGCCGTCCCGCGGCTCTTCGAGGCGGAGGCCGGCCGCTTGCACCAGCTCGCGCTGCGCTTCTGCGGGAGCGCCGACGAGGCGCAAGACCTCGTGCAAGAGGTGTTCTTGCAAGCCTGGCGCGACTGGGCTGGCTTCGATGGGCGCGCGAAGCCCTCGACCTGGCTCTATTCGATCGCTTGGCGCACGTGCCAGCGCTTCCACCGCAAGCGCGCCGGCGAACCGGACCACATGGAGTCGCTGGACGAGCTCATGCCTGCCGCCGGCGGCGGGCTGCGCTGCGCGCCCGACCCTGACGACACCGGCCCAGAGGCCGACGCCGTGCGCCACGAAGCGCGCGAGCGCGCCCAGCGCGCGATCAGCGAGCTGCCGGACGAGTTCCGCGTGACCTTCGTGTTGAAGGAGATCGTCGGGCTCTCGGTGGAGGAGGTCGGCCACGCGATGGGCGTGCCGGTGAACACCGTCAAGACGCGCCTGCACCGCGCGCGGCTGCGCGTCCGCAAGGCGCTCGAGGTCGCGCTGCCCGAGCGTGAAGTGCCGCCGCCGCGCTTCGAGCGCCAGGTGTGTTTGGACCTGCTCGAGGCGAAGCAGGACGCGCTCGACCGCGGCGCGCTGTTCGAGTTCCCGCAAGGCCTCGTGTGCGAGTACTGCGCGGCCGTCTTCGCGACGCTCGACCTCGTCGAGACGACGTGCGCGGACCTCGCGGGGTCTGCGGTGCCAGAGGCGCTGCGGGCCAAGGTCATGGCCTCGCTGGCCGCTTCGGCGTGACCGTCGTCAGGGGTCATGCGAACTCGGCACACCTGCGGCAGAATGGGGCGATGCGATCGACCCTCTGCCACACCTTCGCGCTGCTCGGGCTCTGGCTCGGCGCGGGCGCAGGGACCGCCGCGCCCGCTCACGCCTCCTTGGCGCAGGACGCGCTCTCGAAGAAGCAGCTCGGCGAGCTGATCGAGGCGCTCGTCGCGGTCGACCGGTGCGCGGCGGATGGGCGGCGCGCGCTCGACGCGCTGCTGGCGCCGATCGCTGGGGCGCCGCTGCCCAGGGAGTCGGACCTCGCGCGCCTGCGCAAGGACATCGCGAAGGCGCGCGCCAAGCAAGCGCAGCTACCCGCGAAGACGGGCGAGCACTTCGTCGACCCCGTGACCGGGGCGGAGGTGGAGCAGGGCGCCGGCGGGCGGCTCTTCATCGAGGGCAAGACGGCGAAGCCCAAGGGGCTGTTGATCGGCCTGCACGGCGGCGGCGTGGGCAGCGGCGACGCGGGGAGCTCGCGCGGCTCGTATCAGGGGCTCTTGTCGAAGCGCGGGTGGGTGGGCCTCTTCCCCGAGGTGCTCGAGAAGACCGAGCGCGGCTGGACGGACTCGGGCACCGAGGAGTGGCTCGTGCGCCTCGTGGACCAGGCGGTCGCGGAGTACGGCGTGCCCCCCGACCATGTGTACATGACCGGCCACTCGATGGGCGGCTACGGCACGTGGGTCGTCGGCGCGCACCACGCGGACCTCTTTGCGTCCCTCGCCGCGTCGGCCGGCGCGCCGACGCCCGTGTACGGGCCGTCGAAGACGATCATCGACGTGCAGGGCGGCGTCGTGCCGAGCCTGCGCAACACGCCGCTCCTGGTCTTCCAGAGCACCGACGACCCGCGCGTGCCGCCCGACGCGAACCAGGGCGCCGTCGCGCGCGTCGAGGCGGCCAAGGAGCGCTTCGGCGGTTACGACAACTTCGTGTACTGGGAGGTCACCGATCGCCAGCACGACTTCCCCGAGGGCGGGCCGAACGCGCTCATCGAGCGCATCGAGGGCTTCACGCGCGACCCCTGGCCCAAGAAGGTCGTGTGGGCGCCCGTGCTCCCTTGGAAGCACCAGTTCTACTGGCTCGACTGGGAGGCGCCGAAGCTGCGCACGACGGTGATCGCCGAGGTGTTCCCCGACGAGCGCCGGATCGCGGTCCTCGTCGAGGGCGGCGATGGCGCCGGGCTCGCGGTGCTGCTCGCGCCGGAGCTCCTGCCCCTCGACGCGAAGAGCGGCGAGCTGACGATCGAGCTGAACGGCGACGAGGTCTTCCGCGGCGTCCCGCAGCCGACATTCGACGCGTGGCTGCGGACGGCGATCCAGGGTGACCCGGGGCGCGAGTACGCGATCCGGGTGCCGCTGCGCTGAGCCGCCGCGACCCGCACCCGCTGCCGTGCAGGGAACCCCGCGACCGCGGGCTCCGTCCACCCCTTGAGACCTCACCTATGAACGCACCGAACCGCTCCCAGCGCGCCGCCCTCTTCGTGGCCTCGTGCCTCGTCACCGGCGGCCTCGTCCGCGCCCACGAGGACGACCTCAAGGTCCTGCACAAGAAGCCCGCCGTGCCCGGCAGCGGGTACGCCCGCGGCCTCGCGCCAGGGCAGCCCCTGCCAGGCGGCGGCCTCAACGCGCGGTTCACCGGGGGCGGGGTCACGACCCAGGCGCTCGGCGGCGGGACGAGCTTCCCGGCGCAGGACGTGACGCTGCGCTCGTGGCTGACGCTCGGCGACCTCGGCGGCGCGGCGTCCGGCAACGACATCTGGGGCTACGTCTCGCCGAGCCAGCGCGAGTACGCGCTCATCGGCACGTCGAGCGGCGTGAACGTCGTCGAGGTCACGAACCCCGACGTGCCGTCGATCATCGCGACGATCGCAGGGCCGAACAGCCTGTGGCGCGACATCCGCACGTACCAGGACCGCGCGTACGTCGTCAGCGAGGGCGGCGGCGGCATCCAGGTGCTCGACCTCAGCGACGTCGACAACGGGACGGTGCTCTTGGAGGGCGCGGTGACGACCGGGGGCAACCTGGCCTCGCACAACGTCTCGATCGACACGGTCAGCGGCTACCTGTACCGCTGCGGCGGCGGCAGCGACGGGCTGCGCATCTACGACCTCGCGAACCCGTCGAGCCCGGCGTACGTCGCGACGTGGAGCAGCCGCTACGTCCACGACGCGCAGATCGTGACGTACACGTCCGGGCCGCTCGCGGGGCGGCAGCTCGCCTATTGCTGCGCGGGCCTGAACGGCGGGTGGACCGACCCGACGCTGACGATCCTCGACGTGACGGACAAGCAGAACATCCAGCTCGTGCGCCAGCTGCCGTACCCGGGCCGCGCGTACAGCCACCAGGGCGGGCTCTCCGAGGACCGCGCGCTGTATTACCTCGGCGATGAGCTCGACGAGAACGGCGTCATCTCGACGACGACGCACGTCTTCGACGTCGCGAACCCGGCGGCGGCGACCTATGTCGGCGCGTTCACGAACAGCACCGTCGCGATCGGGCACAACATGTTCGCCGCACACGGGCTGCTCTATCAAGCGAACTACACCAGCGGCCTGCGCATCTTCGACGTCACCTCGAACCCGACGAGCCCGGCCGAGGTCGCGTACTTCGACACCGCGCCCAACTCGACGGCCGCGACGTTCAATTCGCTGTGGGGCGTGTACCCCTACTTGCCGAGCCGCACGATCCTCTGCAGCGACCTGGAGAGCGGGCTCTTTGTCCTCTCCTACACGCCGCCCGTCGGCGTGGAGTTCTGCGCCGGCAACCCGAACTCGACGGGTGCGCCCGCGACGATCGCAGGCTCCGGCACGCCGCTGCTCGTCGACAACTCCGTGCAGCTCACGGCCTCGAACCTGCCGCCCTTCTCCAGCGGGTACTTCATCGTGTCGTCGCAGCAGGGCTTCACGGCGAGCCCGGGCGGGAGCCAGGGTGACCTGTGCCTCGGCGGCGCGCTGGGGCGGTATTACGCCCAGCTCGGGAGCTCCGGCGCGGCTGGGGTCCTGCAGCTCGATGTGGACGCCGCGAGCCTCCCGCAGCCCAACGGGACGGCCTCGGCGGCGGTCGGTGAGTCATGGAGCTTCCAGTGTTGGTACCGGGACGCCAATCCGGGCCCGACCTCGAACTTCAGCTCGGGGTTCGTGGTGCGCTTCCAGTAGCATTGCGGGCGTGACCTGTCACGGGGTGGAGCGACCGTTGGGTTGCTCCACTTCGCTCGTTTCAGGTCGCCTGTCGCGCGCCCAGGTCGTGGGCGCGTCGAGCCTTGGAGCGCTGCTACACCCGCATGTCGAACTATTTCGGTCGTGAAGACCTCGCCCGCCTGAAGCACCTGCGCGGGATCCTCCTGTCGATCGAAGAGCGCGTGCCGGGCACGCCGGCGCCGCGTTATTGGGACTTCGAGCGCGACCTCGAGCTATACGACTCGACCTTCGCGCAGCGCATCGGCTGGAAGTGGCGCGCGGCGTTGAGCGAGCTCGCGGAGCGCGGCTTCGTCGCGCCGGGCGGCAAGGTGCTGGACTACGGCTGCGGCACGGGGATCGCGGCGCGCGAGTGGCTCGCGGGCGGCCTCGGCGCGTCGAAGCACGTGCAACTGTGGGACCGCGAGGGCCTCGCGCGGTCGTTCGCGGCGAAGCAAGTGCGGGCCGAGCACCCGGGCGCGAAGGTCACTTCGCTCCAGCGCCCGCCGAGCCCGAACGACCTCGAGGGCAACGAGGTCTTGCTCGTCAGCCATGTGCTGGACGAGCTCGGCGAGGGGCACGTGATGGAGCTGTTGACGGTCGCGCGCCGCGCGGGCGCGGTCATCTGGGTCGAGCCTGGCAGCCGCATCACGTCGCGCCGCTTGTCGGAGGTGCGCGACGCCTTGCTCGACGAGTTCGACGTCGTCGCGCCGTGCACCCACTCTGCGCAGTGCGGCGCGCTGCGCGGCGACGCAGAACGCACATGGTGCCACTTCTTCGGTGAGCCCGCGCAAGAGGCCTTCATCGACGGGCGCTGGGCGGAGTTCGGGCGCGAGCTCGGCATCGACATGCGCAGCCTGCCGTACTCGTACATCGCGCTGACGCGGCGCGTCGGCGCGACGCCGGCGCCGGACCTCGGCGGCGCGCGCTTGCTGGGCCGCCCGCGGGTGCAGCGCGGCAGGGCGTTGATCGACACCTGCGAGGCCGTCGGCGTGCGCGAGGAGATGCTGCTGCAGCGCCTCGACAAGGCGCTGTTCAAGGCGCTCGAGCGCAACGAGCTGCGGCGCGTCATCTTCGAGCGCGTCGACGAGAAGATCGTCGGGATCACGAGGCCCTGAATGCACGGCAGCGGCGCCATGGGTGACGCGAGTGATGCGCTGGTCCTCGGCGCCGGCGTGATCGGATTGACGACGGCGGTCGAGGCGCTCGAGCGCGGCGCACGCGTCGAGGTCTGGACGCGCGCGGCGTCCGCGGCGACGACCTCTGCGGTCGCGGCGGCGCTGTGGTACCCGTTCCTCGCGGAGCCGCGCGAGCGTGTGCTCGCTTGGAGCCGAACGACGTTCGAGGTGCTCGCGCGCCTCGCGCGGGACGAGCCTGCCGCCGGCGTGCGCATGGTGCGCTTCCTCGAGGTGTTCCAGGAGCCCGAGCCTGACCTGTGGTGGCGCGATGTCGTGCCCTCGCTGCGTTGGTTGCCGCAGGGCGAGGTGCCGGCGCCGTTCCGTGCGGCCGTCGAGGTCGAGGTCCCGGTCGCGGACACGCGTGTGTACTTGCCGTGGCTGCTCGCGCGCTGCGCGGCCCTGGGCGGCGTCGTGGTCCAGCGCGAGGCGACCTCGCTCGCGGCGGCGGCGGGCGACGGCAGCCGCGTGACGTTCCAGTGCACGGGCCTCGGGGCGCGTGAGCTCTGCGGGGACACGAGCCTCGTTCCGATCCGCGGGCAGGTCCTCGTCGCGCGCGGCGTAGCCGTCCCGCGCGGCCTCATCGACGACTCGGGGCCACGGCCGATCTATGCGATCCCGCGCGGCGACGAGCTGGTGCTCGGCGGCACGGCGCAGCGCGCGGACGAGCGCCTCGAGGTCGACCTCGACGACTCCGCGCAGATCCTCGCGGGGGTGAAGCAGCTGTTGCCGCACCTCGACGCCCGGGACATCTTCGTCCAGAAGGTAGGCCTGCGCCCCTGGCGCCCGACCGTCCGCTTGGAGCGCGAGCGCCTCGCAAACGGCGCGCTCGTCGTGCACAACTACGGCCACGGCGGCTCGGGCTACACCGTCGCGTGGGGCTGCGCGCGCGAAGCCGTCGACCTCGCGCTCGGACTTTGAGCGTCGCGCACGCTCTCTCTCGGTGACCGTGGTGGGCGCTGGGACCCCTCCGTCGCGCTTGACCCCCTCGCGGCTCGACGCCCACGGTCAGCAGGCCGCGTCGATCACGGTGAACGCAATCGCCGTCAGCGACCCAGCGCTCGTCCGTCGCCGTCGCGTCCTCGTGTGGTTCACGTCAAGGGCTCCTGCTCCATTCGAGGTCGTCGAAGCCGCGTTCTGTGGCGCAGACTATTAGCTAGGCGCCGATCGCTGACGGTCGGTCAATCGAGGGGGCGCAACTCGCGTTTGCGCTGCGCCGCGCCCCAGCCAAGGTCGTCTCTTAGCCACGCGGCGAGCTCGCGCGTCAATCGGTCGGCAGCGCGCCAGTGCAGGTGCGACCCGTCCGTCGTCGCGTCGGGCCAGGCGCCGAAGTCGCGGTAAGGGAGCCCGAGGTCTCGCGGCAGCGCGGCGAGCACTTCTGCGCAGCCCGTTGAGTCCTCGAGCGTGCGCAGGCCCGGGTCGATCGGCAAGCGCACACAGGCGACGCGCCAGCCGCGCGCCTGGAACGCCGCCAGGAGCGCCGCGACGTGCTCAGCGCCGCGCGCACGTTCGTCGTTGCGGCTCTCCGCGACGATCCGGCGATACGCGGCATCGCTGCCACGGACGTTGACGGCTTTGAACCACGCGCGCTGCCAGACCTGGGGCTCGAGCGGGTCGAAGAGCATCGCGCGCGCGCGATCGACACGATGGCCGAGGCGCTCGTCGAAGCCCGCCGTGTCCAGCCAGCGCTGTTCGCGCTGCCACGCGCGGCGCGCGAGGCGGTGATTGTCCAGCCACCACGCGACCGTGCGCGCCGCGAAGTCTGGGGCGAAGCCAGCGCCCTCGAGGTGCACACGCTCGCGCTGCGCCCACTCGCGCACGGCGCGCGGCGGCGCGCTCGGATCCGCGGCGATGCTGGGCGCGCGCAGAGTCTCGGCGATCGCGAGGTTCTGCGGATAACCGACGAGGCCCAGCGGCGCGAGGCTGACGACGAGGTCGCGCGGCGGCTCGAGCGCGAGCAGCGGCTCCAGCAGCGACTCCAGCGTCGCGCTGCTGAGCCACACGAGCGCGACCTCGCCGAGGCCGAGCGAACCGGTGATCGACAGGTGTACGCCGTGCGCCACGCGCGAGTCCCCGACGACGACGACGTCGGCGCGGTCGAGGTCGCCCGTCACGCCGAGCGGCCCGAGGTCCTCGCGCACCCAGCGCAGGCGCTCGCCTCCGACCGCCTCGATCCCCGAGGCCGGCGAATGGCCGAACGCGAATGTGCGCCAGCCCGCGAGCACGAGCGTCGCGACGGCAAGCGCTAGGCCAGCGGAGAGGCCAGGCGCGAGGCCCAGTGCTTCGTGGCGGCGGGTCATTCCGGACAGCATCGTACGCTCAGGCCGGTGCAAGGGCGCGCTCTCGGCGGCCGCCACCCCATTCTTGACCCTCGCGACTGCAGCGGGGGCCGGCGTTGCCCGGCGAGCGGCCCCTGGCTCCGCTACCCCGGCTAGCTCGGGCTCGACTAGCTCGGGCTCGGCCAGCTCGGGTTCGGCCAGCTCGGGTTCGGCCATGACGTCGGAGCGAGCGAGCGCCAGGTCACTTGGTTTGACTGTCGATGATTCGACCGATCGCGAAGCGGTACTGCGCGTCATTCGTGGCGATGCTCCACGAGACGAGGGTTCGTGTTCCGGGCCCAACAGAGTTGGCGGCCTGGGAGCGATGTTCGAACTTGCCGTCGAAGAGGATCGCCTTGCCGAGCTGGTAGCGATATTCGAACTGCCCGCGGCCCTCACGATAGTCCAGGTGCCCGAACTGCGCGTCCAAGGCGAGGAGCGGCGTCAACATCGTGCCGGTCACGCCAGCAGGGATCGCTCGTTCGCCGTAGTCGACGTGGAAGTCCATGCTCGGCGTGTCGCCTCGCACGACGACGAAGCAAGCGGCGAGGAGCTGTGAGTCACCGTGGACGATCGACAGGCTCTCGCGCAAGTCGCTGCTCGTGAGGCAGTGCCGAAACGCCGCGAGGGTCCGAGGGCTGGACGCGTAGTGCCAGGTCATCTTCGGGTGCAGGCCCGGCGCTTCGCGAAACGAGAAGCCCGCTCCGAGGCAGTTGCCCAGCATGTGTCGATACAGCCGCCTCAATGGGCTGAGGTGCCGCGCGTCAAAGTGGAGCTCCGTGAAGAGGCGCTCGTCGAATTGTTTGGCGTGGGTCACGGGAAGTGCTGCTGCGAGCGTGCTTCCTCCCGCGACTGCGGTGCTGGGGCGTACGGTCGTACACCGGTAGTCATACCGGGTTGGGTGGCCGGCACGCGGTCGATTCGCTCAGAACCGTGCGTTGCGGCCGGCCTCTCGCGGCCACAACGAGCTGTTGTCGATTCCGCTACGATGCCTACGTGAACGTTCTCACGGACTTGCTCGACGCGTACGGCGGCGTCGTGCTCGGTCTGCTCGGCGGGGCGCTCTGTGCGATCGTTCTGGTCGCGATCATGGACAGGCACAAGTGCTCGCGACTTGACCACGAGAAGCGCGACCCGCCGCGCGATGACTGACAGGCCGCTTCAGTCGCGCTCGGCTCCGGCGCCGTTCGTGCTGCCAGACCAGCCGCGGAGCAGCGCGAGGTCAGCCTCGGTCAGCTTCGCCTCAGGGTGCAGCGGCGTGTAGAACCAGAGCGGCATCTTGCCTTCGGAGACCTCCTCGTAGCACTCCTCGCGCAGGTCGGCTTGCTTGGCGGCCGAGAGGTCACCCCACGTCGAGAAGTTGAGCTCGGCGCGCGCTTCGCGCACGTCGTTGACGATGAGCCAGCTCACCGGCGCGACCTTGCTGTACCACGGCCAACGCACCTCGTTGGAGTGGCAGTCGTAACACGAACGGCGGAGCACTTCGACGACTGCGGCGGGGGCGTAGAGCGGGGCGGTCACCGGCGGGTTGGTCCGAGCAGCGGGCACGAACTGGATGACGACGGCCACGCCGACGAGCACCGCGGCGATTCGCTTCAAGACGACCTTCATACCGAAGTTATGGCTCAACTCAGGGGCGTTTGTCGTTACGAGCGGGTCATTGGTGTCCCTCCCTGCGTTGGGTCATCGTTCAGTGCCTCGACGATTCGCTCGACGATGCGCTCGACGATGCGCTCGACGCAGATGCGCACCTCGGCGTGACTTCGCCGAACCGCGGCCCGCTGCCACTGGCGCTCCGCGACACCGTCGAGTGCGACGCGCTCGACCTGCAAGACGACCAGGCTGAGCGGCTCATGGGTGGACGCTGCGAATGGACCCGCATCACAAGGCGCGACGAGCACAACCTCGTCGCGAGCACCGACTCGACCGGCGTTGCGCGTCTCCCCCTTCTCGCCCTCGGGCATTGGACGTTGCGCTTGTCCGAAGCCGGGGCGCCTGACGGCCGGTGGGTCGCCAAAGCCCCGTTGACGTTGGAAGTCTCGCCCGGTCGACGAGAGCGCGAGCTGTCGCTCGCTGTCGTCATCGAGGCCTGCGGGATGCGGTGACTCGTACACGGCAGTGCTGCAGGAGCGCCCAATGCTCTCGCAAGCTACGAAGTCGAGGGCGACCGCTGTGTGCACCTCACGGGGGCGTATTGCCGGAGCCTCGACCGGTGCGATCCAGATCCCGCTTGGGAGGGCGCACAGCGCGGACAGACCGCGTCGGCTGCGGCTTGCGGAGGCATACTGGGAGGATGCTGGAACGTACGGAACGGAACGGAGTCACGACGCTGCGCCTCGCGCACGGCAAGGTCCACGCGCTCGACCTGGAGCTCTTGCAGGCGCTGTCGACGGCCCTACGCGAGGAAGCGACCAGCGGCGGCCGCGCCTTGCTGCTCACGGGCACGGGCCGGAGCTTCTGCGCAGGCGTCGATCTCGCGCGGCTCCTCGACGGGGGCGCGGCGTACATCGCGCCGTTCCTCGCGGCCTTGGCCGAGGTGTTGGACACGCTCTTCCACTTGCCCAAGCCGGTCATCGCCGCGGTCAACGGGCACGCGATCGCGGGCGGGTGTGTCTTGGCGCTCGCCTGTGACGTCGTGTTGATGGCTGAGGGACCCGGCCAGATCGGCGCGCCTGAGCTCGCGGTCGGCGTGCCGTTCCCGCCGCTCGCGCTCGAGGTCCTGCGCGCGCGCCTGACGCCTGCGGTCTTGACGCGGGTGGTTGTACGCAGCGAGACCTTCGGGGCCGAGGACGCGCTGCGCCTCGGGCTCGTCGACGAGCTTGTGGCGTCCGAGGAGCTGACCGCGCGCGCCGCGTCCGTGGCCGAAACGCTCGCGAGCGTCCCGTCGGCCTCGTTTGCGCTGACCAAGGCGCTCTTGCGCGAGCCCTCGCGCGAGCGCGTGCGCCGCCAAGACGCCGCGGTCGGGGCGACACAAGCCGCAGTGTGGTCTTCACCCGATGTGCTTGGCGCAGTCCAGAAGCGGCTCGCAGCGCTGAAGCGGCCATGAGGCGACCATCTAGCGGAGTGCGCTCCGTCGTGATGCGGGTGTCGTCGTGCCGCCCGTCGTCCTGTGCGCGTGCGCTGCGAGCACCGGGTTTGTCGCGCACACCGGGCGCGACTGCGCGGAGCTCGGGCGTGTACGGAGCTCTGCAACGGCGCCGCTGGTCGTCGTCGATGGCCTACATCGCCCCAGCAGCGGCGAGTGGGTCGACCCGGACGGGAGTGAGCTGCGCCACTTCGTGCGTGTCGCGAGCCCCATCGAACACCATATGGATGGCATCGAGGCCTGCCGCCGAAGCGTCGTCCTCGAGGTTGAGGACAGACGCGGAGAGTTTGGCCGAGCTGCGCGGCCGCCGCGCGATTGCGCAGCGGCCGCGACGTGCCCCGCGTCAGCGCAGCGCGGGCAACAGCACGTAGGCGTCGGGCGCACACAGGTCGTCGAGGGACGCCCCTGACGGCAGGTGCGTTCCGCTGAGCGTGCCGGTGGGCGTGTGCAGTTGGATCACGCCAGGGCCGCCGTTGCCGCCTGCGCCCTCGACGTCGTAGACGTTTTGCGCGCCGCGTCCGCCGCGGCCCCCGAGCGCCTGCAGCGCGTCCGCGCCCGCGCGCGAGAGGTCGAACTCGACCGCCTGGAGGATGATCCACCCGCCCGAACCCGCGCCAGAGCCGCCGCCGATGCGGTCGAAGAACAGCGTGTTCTCACCGCCGCCGCCGTCGCCGCCGTTCGCGAGGATCTGGCCGCCTGCGCCGATGCTGATGCGCCGCGCGTTGACCAACAGCAGCCCGCCACCGCCGCCGCCGCCCGCGCCCTTCTCGTCCCCGCCGACAAGGAAGGTCGGGCTCGGGTAGATCCCCGACCGGCTTGCATCGCCGCCGGCGCCGCCGCCGCGGCCTCCCGTCGGCCGGGGCGCCTCTCCTTGTTGCACGCCGAACAGCGTCGCGCGCCGACCCCAGAAGTCGTTCGTCGCGTCGCCGTCGCTGAAGAAGGCCGCGCCCGCCGCGCCGCCCTGCGCCGCCTGGCTCTGCGAGAGGGCGCCGAGCCCTTGCATGTTGCCGCTGAAGCCGCCAGTCGCCACGAGCCCAAGGTTCGACGGATCGAGCGGATTCGGGTGCAGCAGGACGTCGGCAGCGAGGCGGCCGCCGCCTCCGCCGGCTGCGCGACGCGCGTTGGCGGCGCCCAACGCGAACGCGCTCTCGCCGCCGTCACCGCCGCTCCCGAGGCCTTCGAACGTGAGCCCCGGGAGGCCCATCGGCGTCTGCGCGCTCGTATTCGCGCTGCCGGTCCCCCCCGCACCTCCGCCAGGTCCTCCGGCCGCGCCGGGTTCAGGTTGGTTGGTCGTATTCAACGTCAAGACGCCCGACGAGGCGTCGCCAGAGACGTCGAGCACACCGTCGACGACGAGCTCCGCGCAGATGATCGACAACGGGTTGTCGCCGCGTACGACGAGCCGCGCGTCCGCTTCGATGATGACGCTCGCAAAGCGCAACGGGCGAACCGTCGCGCTCGTGTCGTAGGACACCGTCGTCCCGGCCGGAATGACCCAGTCCTGGGCGGCGGCAGGGACCAGTAATGTGGCAAGAGTGACCAAGCGCAGCAGTGTCGTTTGCATGGGTGTTCGATTCGTTGAGCCTTCGGAGCTGGGGTGCGGGCAGAGGCAAAGCGCGTGCCAACACTCGCCGTGACCCGAGCAAGGCGCGGTGAGTGATGTCAGGCGGGGCAGCGCCGGGCGCCGGCGAGCGGTCTCGCTCGGCTCGCGTGCGGCTGGTAGGGCCGCTGGTAGGGCCGCTGGTAGGGCAGAGGCCAAGGAAGCTCGCGCGCCGTGCGCCCCATGGTACGACGGCCTCCGGCGCGCGCTCGTGTGCTCCCAATCCAGAACGTAGCACGCGCCGCGGCGCGCGCTGCGTGATGGTCGTCTCTGCGCCGACACCGACCGAGCGCGGCCCTTGACGGGCAGTTCGGGCAGCGACTTGTTGATCCGTGCAGGCACATTACCCTGCACAGCGTCCGCGCTCTGCCGCGCGTACGTCCTCCGCTTCCATCGTCCCGAACGACGCACTGCCATGTCTCGTCCTCACCGCAGCCTCTCTACCCTCTCCTCCCTCGGCGCCCTCTGCGGCGCCGCGCTCGCGCCCACGGCGCACGCGCAGCTCCTGCACCGGTACTCCTTTGACGGCAACGGGACGGCGTTGACCGACTCCGTCGGGGCCGCTGACGGCACGTTGATGAACGGCGCGACCCTCACCGGCACGGGTGAGCTCGCCTTCGACGGCGTCGACGACTACGTCGAGCTCCCAGGCGGCCTCGCGAGCGCGAACGACGCGCAATCGTTCGAGTGTTGGTTTGCTTGGAACGGCGGCGCCAACTGGCAACGCCTCATGGACTGCGGTGACTCCACCGGCACCGTCGGCGTCACCTACCTCGTCCTGACGCCGCAGGGATCGAGCCCTGCCTCCGCGGGCGCAGTCAAGACGCCGGGCTCGCCGGGCACGCTCTCGACCAAGGTCTACTCGCTGAGCCAGACCGCCACCGGCGTGCTCACACACGTCTGCTGGACCTTCGACTCCGCGGGCGACTCGATGAAGCTCTATCTCGATGGTGTCTTCCAAGCCGAGACCATCGTGAGCGAGAACCTGAGCGAGCTCAACGACGTCAACTGTTGGCTCGGACGCTCGCAGTTCACGCAGGATCCGTACTTCTCGGGCGCGATCTCCGAGTTCCGCATCTACGGCCACGTGTTGAGCGCCGCGGAGGTCACCGCGAGCTTTGCTGCAGGCCCCGGCAGCGGCGGTGGTCCCGGCACGAACTACTGCGCGCCCGGCGTCGCGAACTCGACCGGCAATGCCGCGGCGATGGGCGCCAGCGGGTCTGCGACCGTCGCGAACAACGACCTTGTCCTCGAGGCCAGCGCGCTCCCGAACAACGCGTTCGGCTTCTTTCTCACGAGCCGGACGCAGGGGATGATCATGAACCCAGGCGGGTCGCAGGGGACCCTCTGCCTCGGCGGCAGCATCGGCCGTTATGTCGGCGCCGGGCAGATCAAGAACTCAGGCGCGACGGGCGCGATCCAGCTCGCCGTTGACCTGACCCAACATCCGACGCCGACTGGCCTCGTCAGCGTCGCGCCCGGCGAGACCTGGAACTTCCAGGCCTGGTTCCGGGACTCCATCAACGGGACGGCGACGTCGAACTTCACCGACGGCCTCGAGGTCACGTTCAACTAGTGTCCTGAGTCAGAAGTTCACGTCTGAAGTCGCGTCGATTGCGGGTTCCTGGCAAGGCGCCGCGACGACGGCATAGCCACTGCGCTATTTCGAGGAGCGGCAACGCCGCCAGGGGCGCGCAGGCGCCGCGAATTCGGACGTGCACTTCTGACTCGGGACACTAGCGAGCAGGCGACCTGCTCGCTCTAAGGCTGGCGCGCCGCGCTCCAGACCGCCCTCAATCACTCGTCTATGCGCGCGTTCATCCCCCTAGCGCTGCTCTGCAGCGCGCTCGCCAACGCCCAGGACATCGTCCACGGGCGCCTCATTTCATTCAACGAGAACGGCGCCTGGTGCTGGTTCGAGGACGAGCGCGCGCTCGTGGACACCAATGCAGGGCGCCTCCTCGTGGCGTCCTGCGCCGATTCGAGCGGCGTCGGCGGCGCCGCGCGTGATGGAGACATCGACGTCGCGTGGCTCGACCTCGCGGCGGGTCGCTTCGGCGCGTTCGAGCTGCACGACCGGTTGCAGGATGACGATCACAGCTCGCCCGCGTTGATGGTCCGCCCCGATGGTCGCTACGTCGCGATGTACGGGACGCACGGCTCGACGCCGCTCTCGTACTGGCGCGTCTCGGACCCCGGCAACCCGGCGGTTTGGACGCCGACGTCCACGTACAACCACGGCGCGGGCCTGACCTACTCGAACCTCTACCACATTCCGGATCCGACGGGCGCAACGCCGGGCCTCACGTACAACTTCTGCCGCGCGCTGAACTACGACCCGAACGTCATGCGGAGCGTCGATGGCGGCCTCTCGTGGTCGGGGGGTGGCAAGCTCTTCACCGAAGGGGGCAGCGGTGATCGCCCCTATGCGCGGTATGCGTCCGACGGGACGAGGGTCGACGTCATCGTCTCGGACCGCCACCCGCGCAACTACGACAATTCGATCTACCATGGGTATGTCGCCAACGGCGCGCTCCACGACAGCGCCGGGACCATCGTCGACGGCGACGTCATGGACAGCGCCGGCGTGCGCCCGCGTGACGTGACGGCGGTCTTCCAGACGGGCACGGTCTTCAACGGCACGGTCATGCGCCGCGCCTGGACGATCGACGTTCAGAGCGACGGCGGAGGCCGGGTGCGCGCGCTGTTCCAGGCTCGGGCGAACGACAGCGCCCAAGACCACCGGTTGTTCTTCGGCGAGTTCGACGGTACCTCCTGGTCCGTGCACGAGGTGTGTCGCCTCGGCGGCTACCTCTACGCAGCCGAAGACGACTACACGGGCCTCGCGGCGCTCGACCCGAACGATCGCACGCGGACCTGGGTCTCGACCAAGATCGATCCGCGGACTGGCGCGACGACGGCGCACTACGAGCTCTATGCGGGGCGCACCGCAGACCAGGGCGCGACGTGGTCCTTCACGGCGGTCACCGAGGGCTCGACCGTCGACAATCTGCGCCCGATCGTTCCCGCCTGGGACGCCGAGCGGACGGCCCTCCTCTGGTACCGCGGCACGTACTCGACGTACACGGACTTCGACACGGCCATCGTCGGCACGATCACCGCGCCGGAGCTGCCTTTTGATGCCGCGCAGTACTACGACGCGACGGACCAGAACACGACGCGCGCTGACGGATCGCCTGTCTCGGCGACCGGACCGAGCGCGAATCAAGGCGCGAACGACGGTCGCTGGCACCGCCTCACGGGGCTCGGCAATGGCGGTGAAGTCTGGGCCTCGAGCGACGCCGGCGGCGAAAACGCCCCGCTTCTGCGCACCCGCCTCAGCGGCCTCGCGCCCGGTGTCCACGACGTCTACGTCGCCTTTTGGTCGAACCCGACCAGCGCGTGGTCGTTGCGCGCGGGCCTCGCCCCGACAGCGCTGCGGCACCTCGAGAAGAAGTCCGCGCAGTCGGTCGGATCGAGCGACTTTGCGGGGTCCGTCGTGATCTCCGGCCCGGGCGTGCGCCTCTACCACGCCTGGCTCGGGCGCGCAGACGTACCCGCGACGGGCGAGCTCGACGTCTACGTCGACGACATCGACGTCGGCCAGAGCGGCCTGACGCGGACGTGGTACGACGGCGTCGCTGTCGCGCGTGTCACGTGCGCGCCGACGCTCCGGTATTGCGACGCGCTGCCGAACAGCAGCGGCGTGCCGGCGCGCATCGACCGCTCAGGGACGTGTTCGGTCGCCGCGAATGACCTCGTGTTGTACGCCAGCTCCGCACCGTCCGGAGCGTGGTCGGTCTTCGTGTACGGGCATGGGCGGACGTCGACCCCGCTCGCTGATGGGCGGCTCTGCATCGCCACCTCGCTCGGCCGCATGAGCGCCCAGCAGGTCGACTTCCTGGGCTCGATCGCGCGCCCGCTCGACCTCTCAGCGCCGCTCGGGAGCGGCGGGGCGGTCGCGGTAGGGGAGACGTGGAGCTTCCAGCTCTGGTTCCGGGACAGCACGCCGAGCGGGGCGAACCTCTCGGACGCGATCGAAGTGACGTTCTCGGGCTGACCGGGAGGCCCATGGGTGCGGGGCGCGCGCGGGTCGAGCGCATGCAGGCCCTCGCTGTCCGTCCCCGGCGGCGCTGCGCGACGAGCGGGTTCTGCGGGAAATCCGTGCGTTCGTCCGTAGCGCGCGAGCGCGAACGGCCTTCCGAGCCTTGGAGCACCTGCTCCCAAGTCCATTTCGTCTCGTCCCAATCCAATCGATCCCGTGTTGAATCGCTCTCTGACCCCGTTCGTGGCGCTCGCGCTCGTAGGCCCGGCCGCCGCGCAAGCCCTCTACGTCCCTCACACCTCTCAGAACGGGGGGCGCCATCTCGCGGCCTTCGATCCATTCGACGGCCACTTGCTCTCGGCGAGCGTGATCGATTTTGACATCTCAGGCGTCACCAATCGGCCGGTGCAGGCCGCGCAGATCAATGGCGACTGGTGGATCACGGACAGCGTGACGGAGAGCGTCCACGTGTTCGCCGCTCACGGTGTCGAGTACTCGCGCGAGGAGCTCCTGGGGAACGGCGACATCCTGGGCTCCGCAGCGGCGCTCGGGTCGACCTGGTTCTGCGCGCAGGGCCCTCCGTTCGTCCCGGGGACATTGCTCGAGGTCACCACGTCGGGCACATCGATCCACACCCTTACCGTGGATTCCCCAGTCGGCGTCGGCACCTTCAACGGTGAGCTCATCGTCACACACGGCGGCGGCGCGCTCCGCTTCGACCCAGTCGGCCGAACCGTGATCGGAGACTTCTACTCGACGATCACCCAGCAAGGCATGCAGCAGCCCATCGTGCGTCCGTCGACCGGTGGCCTCCTCATCGCGCGGCAAGCCGGGCACCAGGACATCGTTGAGTTTGATGCTGGGGGGGGGATTCTCGCGGAGTTCGACATCGGCCCCGCGCTCGGTCTGTCTCTGCCCTTTGCCTGCATGGAGCTCGGCAACGGTGACCTCTTCCTCTCGACCGACTCCGGCGCGTTTGTGATCGACCCAGCGCTCACTCGGTCCACGCCGGTCCTCGAGGGCGTGCGTTGCCGGTACATCACGCTCGGCCCGAGCCTCCTCATCGGCGCAAACTACTGTGGACCGTCCGTTGTGAACTCGACGGGGCGCTCGGCAACCATCGCCGCGTCGGGCTCGTCGGTCGCCGCCGACCAGGCAGTGCACTTGAGCGTGCACGGGCTACCCCACTTCTCGTCGGGCTACTTCATCACCAGCCAGACCCAGGGCTCTGTGGTCCATCCGGGCGGGAGCTCGGGCAACCTCTGCCTCGGCGGCGCGATCGGCCGGCACCTCAACCAGGTGCAGAACTCGAGCTCCGTCGACTTCTTCGAGATCACGGTCGATGCGTCGGCTGTGCCCCAGCCTGCGGGCGCGCTGCCGATCTTGGCGGGTGAGACCTGGAACTGGCAGGCCTGGTACCGAGACAGCATCGGCGGCCAAGCGACGTCCAACTTCACGGACGCAGTCTCGGTGCCGTTCTCTTGAGGCGAGGCGCCGTCTGGGTGAGGGCGCGCGCGTCAGGCCCGCGCCGCCGTCCCTCACTCGGGCGCGCGCATGAGCTGGGTCAGGCGCGCGAGCGAGCGCGCCAAGAGCGTCCGCGAGTGGCTCTCCTCGAGGCCGAGCCGCGCCGCGATCGCTGCGTGCGTCAAGCCTTCGAAGTGGAACAACTGGATCACTTCGCGCTGTCGCTCATCGAGGCGCGCGAGCGCCGCATGAAACGCGGCGCGCTCTTCGACCCCCATCGCGGCGTGGCTCGGGCTCGGATCACGAGCGCGGGCCAGCTCGTCGAGGGGCGGGCCCGCGTCGTCGTCGACGCGGACCACGTCGCCGCGCTTTGCGGCGCCATACCGACGCAAGCGGCCGCGGATCTTGAGGTCGGCCGCGCCCAGCAGCCACTTACGCATCTCCGCGTCTCCGCGGTATTCGAGCTCGCCTCGGCCGAGGCGCTCCAGCGCCTCCCTGCACACCGATTGAGCGAGGTCCGCTGCCGATTCCCGTTCCAGGAGGCGCGGCCCCGAGCGACGCCTGAGGTACGCCTCGAGCACGGGCGACCACGCCGCGAGCACACGCTCGACCGCGAGGGCATCCCCGCGCGACGCACGCTCGACTCGATCGCGGCTATCCTCGTCCGGACTCAGCTCTGCCATGCCGATAGATCGTAGCCTGCCTAGGGAATTGCCGGTCGAGGACGTCTTCGCGCGCTGCCTCGATCGACCGATGGACGCTTGGGATGACGCCGTGGAGGACGAGGCGCGCCGGGACCCTCGCATCGCGGACGAGCTGCGCGAGCGTCTCCGAATGATCCGCGCTTTGGAAGCGTTCACGCCTAGCGCCGCGCTCGGCGTCGACGAGCCGACCTGGGTGCCGGCGCGCATCGACTCGTTCACGCGCCTCGAGCGCATCGGCAGCGGCGGCATGGGCATCGTCTTCCGCGCCCACGACGAGCGCCTCGGGCGTGATGTCGCCCTGAAGCTGATCCGGCCCGAGCGGCTGCTCTTCGAGGGCGCGCTCCTGCGCTTCCAGCGCGAGGTCGAGACCGTCGCGCAGCTCACACACCCGAACATCGTTGCGGTCCACTCCGTCGGTGCCTATGCGGGCGCGGACGAGCGCGCGAACCTGCCGTATTTTGCGATGGAGCTCTTGGAAGGGCGCTCGCTCTCCGAGGTGCTCCGCGCGCTGTGTGGCTGCGCGCCGGAGGCGCTGACCGGCGCGGACCTGCTCGCGGCGCTCGGCGGCGGCCAAAGTGCTGCCGGTGAGCCCGGTGAGGGCGGTGAGGGCGGTGAGGGCGGTGAGGGCAGTGGCCCACCTCGGCGTACAGCGCCCGCCGCGCTCTTCGAGGGTGCGTGGGTCGACGCTGTCCTGCGCGTCGGCGTCCAGCTCGCGGGCGCGCTCGAGCACGCGCACTCGCGCGGCGTCGTGCACCGCGACGTGAAGCCCTCGAACGTGATGCTCGCGCCGTCGGGCCGGGTGGTCCTGTTCGACTTCGGGCTCACCGCGACCCACGCGGCGTCGCCACAGCGGCTCACGGCGACCGGGAATCCCGTCGGGACGCTGGTGTACATGGCGCCGGAGCAGCTCGAAGGGCGAGAGACGTCCGATGCGCGGGCTGACGTGTATTCGCTCGGCGTGACGCTCTATGAGCTGCTCGCGCTCCAGGCGCCGTTTGGCGGCGAGAGCTCGCTGGCGATCCAGCGCGCGGTGTTGATGGGTGACGCGGACCGCTTGCGGGGACGCAACCGTCGCGTCACGGCGGATGTCGAGGTCGTCGTCGCGAAGGCGATGGCCAAGAGCGCCGCGGACCGCTACCCCTCGGCGACCGCCCTGAGGGAGGACCTCGAGAACCTCCTCGCCCGCCGCCCCGTGCGCGCGAAGGCGCCCAGCGCCTGGACCATCGTCGCGCGCTGGGTGCAGCGGCGCCCTGCGGCAGCGTTGGCTTCGGCGTCGCTCGCGCTGCTCGTCGTCGGCGGGCCGCTGGTGTTCCTGTGGCTGGAGCGCAGGCATTCGACCGCGCTCGAAGCGCTCGTCGACAAGGAGCGCGCGGCCAAGGGCGAGGCGCTGGCCGCGAACGCCGAGCTCGAGGACGTCGTCAACTTCACGCTGGGGATGTTCCGGCGGGCCACGCCGGGTCGGAACGGAGGCGCGGTCCCGGATGCGCGGCAGATGCTGCAGCTCGGGGCTCAGGAGCTGCCAGCGCTCGCGGGGCGCCCGGACTCCAAGGCCCGCATCCAGCTCGTGCTCGGTGAGCTCTTTGGCCTGCTGACCGAGGTGGGCTCGGCGCAGCCGCACTTCGATGCGGCGCTCGAGTACTACGCTGCGCGCGACGACGAGGACGCGCGCGCCCAGCGCATGTACGGCCTGCGGCGCTCTGCGCACAACCTGATGCTGCTACGCCGCTTCGAGGAGGCCGAGGCGCAGCTCGCCGAGGCCTTGCAGCTGGCGCGCGAGAGGTACGGCGACGACGCGCTGGAGCTGCACGTGTTCTACGCGACCGAGGCGGACCTCCAGCGTGACGCTGGGCGCTTGGAGGCCTCGTACGCCGCGCGCGCTCGATCGTTGGCCGTGCTGGAGCGCGCCGGCGTTCCGGAGGACGACGTGCGGGTCGCGCGCGCTCGCGGGCTGCTCGGCGTCAACCTTGAGAGCCTCGGGCGCCCCAGTGAAGCGCGGGTCGCGCTGGAGAATGCGCTCGCTTGGAACGGCGCGCACGACGGTGCGCTCGGCGCGGAAGAGAGCCTCTTTCTCCTCACGTTGGCGGACCTCGACCTCGCAGACGGCGAGTTCGCGCGCGCGCTCGATCGGGCGCGCCGCGCACACGAGCGGTTGCTCGCGTCGCACGGGGCGGACAACTTCATGACAGAGCAAGCGGAGCTCACGATCGCAGATGTGCTGGGGCGGACAGGGCGCTTCGGCGAGGCGTTGCCGATGCTCGCGGGCCTCGCAGCGTCGATCGGCGCCAGGTTGCCGGCGGCGCACCCCTTGGTGGTGCGTGTGCGTCGCCTTCAGCTCGGGTGCCTCGTGGGCGCCGGCCGCCATGTGGACGCGGTGTCCTTGTGTCAATCGACTGGACTCGTAGCGGCTTGCGTCGAGGCGCACGGATTGGCGGATTCGCGCACACGACAGGTGCTGCATACGCTCGCTATGAGCGCGCAGATCGTGCAGGACTACGAATGCGCTGCGGCCGTGCTGCAGCGCCTGATCGACGCGGAGTTCGCGGCCGAGCCGTGGGGCGCGCGGCACGCAGACGCGATCCTGATGTTGGCTGCGATGCGCTTGAAGACCGACCAAACGGAGCAGCTCAGCGCGTCTGAGGCGCAGCTGCGGGACCTCGTGGCTGGGATCGGAGCGGCCCCACTGCCCGTCGTGTCGTCGGCGAACGGTCAGACGTACGAGGGCGGGTACATGGCGCTCGTGTTCCTCGCGCGAGTCGCGGGGCGAGATCCGGCGAGGCTCGCGGCCGCAAGAGACCTCGAGCGGCGCGCAGAAGAGCGGAAGCAAGTTGTCATGGAGCCGCAACCAAGCGCCGCGCGCCCTCAGAGCGACGGGGGCAGCTGAGCCGCACATTGAGGGTCGAATGGCCAGGCGTCGCCGAGCGAGTCCGGCGCACCAACGACTATCGAGCGCGACCGACTGCTGCGGTCAACGCACGAGCAGCGGCCCGTTCTCACCCGCTGCGAGCGTGGCCCGCAGTGTGCGCGACCAGAGCCCTGCTGCGAGGTCTGCGCGCGGGCCAAAGCGCAGCTCGATCGGGCCCACAGGGGCTTGCTCGAACGCGAAGCGACCTGTCGCTGCTAGCGGGACGATCGTGGCAGGTCCGAGCGGGCCGAGCACGTTGAGCGGACGGCCCTCGCCGTCGACGGCGGCGACGCCCCAGTCCGCACCGAGGGGCAGGTCGGGGATTCGGCCGGTCACGCGCGCGGCGGGCTGCAGCTCGAACACGAGCCGCGCATCGCCGCCGGTGAATTCGAGCCAGCCGGAGGCTGCCTCGCGCAGGCGCGGCACGCGCAACGGCAGCGTGTTGGGCTCTTGCTCGACGAGCACGTACACGGGCCCCGGGCTCAGGTAGGGGACCTCTACGCGGCCGCCGATGACGTCGCGCCACTGCGACGTCACGAGCGTGCCGTCTGTGAGCAGCTCGAGCCCGTCGTGTCGGCACCAGTGTCGATCGCGCGGCGTCGGCCCGGCGGCGTCGCGTATCACACGCGTGGCGCCGCGCCCGAGCTGCGGGAGCCCGCGCGGCCCTGACGTCGCGCGTAGGACGCGCAGGGAGGCGCCGTCCGGATCGGCGAGGCCGCGGACCTCGATGGTCAGCCGCCCATGGGCCGGCGTCCGGCTCCCAATCTGCACGCCCTCGGCGCCCGCGTCGAACGGCCCGTAGCGCCAAAACTGCGGGAGCGCCTCTGGCTGGCACGGCGCGATGAGGAGGTCGTAGGCCCCTGGGATGAGTCCATCGGTGGTGAAGCGGCCGTCGATTCCGACTCCGCCAGCGAGGTGACCGTCACGGACCGCGGTCGAGAGGCGCGCCACCGGGTCATGGGCGATGGCGAGGGCCGTGTAGCCCCACGGGTTCTCGAACTCACCGCGGATCGGCGCCACGCGCGGCAGCGGCACGATGATTGGCGTCGCAAGTGACGCCGCGCAGCGCGCCGCGTCGAGCAGGAAGACCGCGCGCCGATCGATGTCCCGAGCCCCGTGTTGCCACGCCTCGACGTAGAGCTGTCCCGACAGGTCCTCGTCGCCGCCAAAGAACTCGACGACCCCCGGCGTGGCGCCCTCGGCGCTGAACGCGATCCACTCGCTCCCTTCCCACGCGTCTGCCGACGCCCACGGCTCGGAGGGCAGGATCCGCGCGAGCGAAGCGCCCGTGTCCTTTAGCGGCGCGCCGCTCTCGTCGGTCAGCGCGAGGCGCAGCAGCGGGAGGGTCGGCAAGGCGATCCGCAGCACGCGGTCTTCGCCAGGGTGCAAGACGAGTCGATCGCCTGTCGCGTCTTGGGCGGCGCGCGGCGAGCGGCACGCGATGAGGTCTGCGCCGCGCGTGCGCAGCGCGGTCAAGCGCCGACCGCCCGCGAACTCGAGCGTCACAGCGAGGCGCTGGGCCGAGGGCACGTGGTCGAAGGTGGCTCGCCCGCTGGTGTCCACGGGCCGGTCGTCAGGGCCTTCGAGCAGCCCGTCGTCGCCGCACATCCGCGGCTCGTCATCTGCGACGCGGACGCGGACGACGACCCCGGGGAGGGGCGCGCCGCTCGCTGCGTCGACGGTTTGTACTGTCAATCGCGCGGCTTTGGCCAGGACGACGACGACGTCGTCGAAGCCGCCTTCGGTTCGGTCCATGCCGCCGCTGGCGCTTACGACGACGCGGTCGGGCGCCGCGACGCCGAGGAGCTCGAATGACTCGACACGTTCGATGGTCAGGCGACCGGTTGCGTCGGTCGTCAGGGTCTGGGCTTCGGTGTCACCCTCGCGGTCGAGCTGGAGGCGCACCGTTGCATCGGCGAGCGGCGCGCCGAGCGTGTCCTCGACGCGCACCGTCAACGAGCCGGACGGGGCGAGGCCGACCTCGCGGGCGGCGCGCTCGTGCTCCCCGACTGTAGGCGCTGCGACGCGGACGGTCTGCGCGTCGTGTGCGGCGACGGACGCGCCGGAGCTGCTCGGTGGTCCCGCGAGCGGCGTGAGCACCAGGGTGCGCTCCGGCTCGGTGAGCGCCGCTGGCTCGAGCGCAAGCTGCACTCCCACGCGCGCCACGACAAACAAGGCCGCGACCGCCAAGCCGCGCGCGAGCCAGAGGGCGAGCCCCGCGCCGGCTGCGCCCTCGACGTACGCGGCCTGGCCCGCAGCCGCGCCGATGACGGGGTGTCCGACGAGGGCGAGCGGCGCCAGCGCGGCGACCCAACCCTCTCGGCCGACACCGAAGCGGCGCTCGAGCCGTTCACGAAGGCGTGGCAGCGCGCGGTGCACGCGCGTGCGGACGGTCGCGGCGGGCACGTCGAGCAGCCCCGCGACCTCGTCGACGGAGCGGCCCTCGACGAAGCGCAGCAGCAGTACGTCGCGGTGCTCGACCCCGAGCGCGAGCAGCTCTTCGAGGACGACGCGGCGCGTGTCCGCGCGCTCGGCGGCGCTGGCGGCGGACTCCGAGCGATGGGTGGTGGAGGCTGCTGCCGCGACGGCGTGTTCGTGACGGGCACGGCGCGCCTCGCGCTGTTTGCGGCTTTGTGCGAAGCGCTTGACGATACGCGCGAGCGGCCAGCCTCCGACCTGGGCTTCGGCGGGGTCCTCGAGCGTGGCGAGCCATGCGTCCTGCACGGCGTCCTCGGAGCCATCGCGGCCGGCGAGGACACGGCGCGCCAGCGCGACAAGCGCGGGCTCGCCATGCCGTAGCAGCGCAGCGAGCTCGGTCGGGGGCAAGTTAGGTTCGAAGCGGGTCATGACAAGGGGTCATGCACGTCTCGTTGGCTGCGCGTTCCCTGCAATCGTCTCAATCAGCGTAGCGAACCTGCGACTTTGGGTTTCGTCGACCTGCTCGGGTCGCGCCGAGGGAGCGCTGGAGCCTCGCTTCAGGACACCGTTGCGCTGGTCGACTGCGCGGGTGGCCTTGACGCCGCGCTCGTGCGATTGAGTGCGCAGGCTCCAAGATGGTGGTGAAGGGCTCCTCCACTGCGCGAGGTACGCTGCGGCCTGAGCCGACACCCACCGGCCTCAAAGAGGGCCCCTCACCACCATCGAGTCCTCCACGGCCCTCGAGGCGTCGACGTCCCGCTGCAAGCGCGGCCCGTAAGGGACGGTTGGTGGCTCGTCTATCGAGGTGGAGGCTGATCTCGGGCACCTCCAGCGAGGCCCGCGGTAGGCTTGCAAGGCATGCGGGCCTTCGCGATCTAGCCGAACCGGGCCGACCAAGGTCGACGCCCTTTGCGCACCGCGCTGCGCTGGGTCGCCTATTCGCTGGCGCCGACCTGTCTGCCGCTGGGCTCGCGCGTGTCTTGCTCGCGCGAACACGTCGCGACGGCGCGACGCTCGTGTTCACCGCGCACTCCTTGGTCGGCGCCGGAGCTGCCCGAGCGCTCGGTCGCGACCGCCGCGGCGCTGCCCGTCTGCCCGTCCAGCCCTGGCTCCTCGGAGCTGGTGCCTGACGGGGTGCTCCATCTGCGGATCGACGGTCGCGCGCTTTGTAGCAACGCAGGCGAGGCGCTCAGCGCTTCTCTGATGGCTCCTTCAACGTCACCGTCAGATCGTCGGCGGAGCCCGCCCATTCGGCCGTCCCGAACAGGCGGAGCTCGGCAGCGTTCCGCATGTCTTGCAAGGTGAAGCGATACCCCTCGCCCTTTGGAAGGCGCCCGAGCTTGAGGGTCGCGCGACCCTCTTCGTCCGACTTCCAGAAACCTGCGCCAGGGCGCATGTGGAACTGCATCGGCAGGACCTGGATTGAGAACTCGCGGTTCCTCACCGGCTGACCGTCGCGGAGGACGAGCACGCGGCGCTCGATCAATTGCAGGTCGAGCTGGAGCGTTTGCTCACCGCCTGCTTGGAGCGCCGGCTTGTCCACGCGCGCCAACCAGCCCTCTCCGCGGAGCCACAGCGTCTCTGCCGCGCCCGGGTCGACGCTCACAGGTCCGAGGCGCGCGCCGGTGCCCGCGAGCAGCGTCGCATTCAGGTCCTTCTTGCCCATGATGGCCGCTTGGACCTTGTCCTCTGGGCCGACCGCGTTGCCGAGGTCGAGGGTGAGTTGGACCGGGGCCAGCTTGGCCTTGGGTGGCGCGCCCTGCTCTGCATCCTTCTTGGGGGTCGGTGGGTCGAGCGGCTTCAGCTTGGAGACGTCGACCTGCTCGTTCGCTCGCGCGGCAGCAGCCGCCACTTCCGCGTCGGACCACACGATGTCGACCTCCAGCGCCTCGCCGGCGACGATCTCCACCAATGGGCCAGCGACCCAGCCTGCGTCCTGCGCGAGGTAGTTGAGCTGAGCCTTGCCGGGCGGGAGCCCCGCGAGCTCGAAGCGGCCGGTCTTAGGATCGATCACGTGGTCCGGGCCGAAGCTGAGCGGAACGCCCCGGACGCGACCAGGCGCCATGAGTTGCAGCCGGTTGGCCCGGTCAAGGATCGGGTCCCCCTTCGTGTCGACCAGGCGTCCTCGCAGCCGCCCCGCAGGTCGCAGCCGGAGCGGACCGAAGGTCTCGTCCGCGCTCGGCCGCAGCTCGTTCCATTGCTTGCCGCTGCGCACATACCCGTCGAGGGTGACCGTCAGACTGACGAAGGTCCGCGGGGGCGGCTGGAAGGAGACGTCGAGCTCCCCGTCCTCGCCGACCGCGCCGGCCAGGTCCGTCCAGCCTTGCAGTTGGGCAGCGCCGCCGACGGCGGTGAGCATCCAGCGTGCGCCGCTGGCTGGCTTGCCATCCGGCAGGAGGACCTGCGCGCGGAGCCGGGCTTGGGGCGGAGGCTTCGGCGTCGCGTCCTGGACGTTCGTTGCAGCTTCCGCCTGAGTCGAGGGACGCACAAAGCTCGCCACGGATCGGGCGTCGCTCCGGGTCGAGGGCGGCGGGCTGAGGAGCGCCGTTGACGCCGCCGGTTCATTCGTCTCGCTGTCCGTCGTGGCCGGGGTCGCTGCGACGATGGAGGTCGCTGGATCGGGCCTGAGCTCGGCCCCGAGGCCGCGCAGGACGAGCGTGGTTCCGACGGCGGCAGCGGCTGCGGCGGCGATCCAGCCGACGGCCTGCGCGCTGGCGAGCCCTGCGCCGGCGGGCCTCCTGGCTTCCAGCGCGAGGGGCGCGAGGGCGCTGAGCCATGCGCGGCGGTCCCCGCCGTGTCGTTGGTCGAGGGAGGACCGGAGCGACTCGAGGCCACGCGCGATGCGCTCGGACGTCGTGGACTGCGCGACGTCCATGCGGCGCGCGACCTCGGTCACGGGGAGGTCCTGGACGAAGCGGAGGTAGAGCGTCGTCCGCAGCGGCTCTTCCAGGGCGAGCAAGGCCCGCGTCGCGTGGTTGCGCAGTTGCAGGTCGGCGACAAGGTCGTCCGTGGCCGGCGCGAACGCATCACCGCGCAGCCGCATGTCGCTGGCGTGGTCACTGCGCCTCGCCGCGGCGCGTCGCTCCTCGCGTCGGACGTTGCGCAGGACGCCGCCGAGCCATGAGCGCGAGTCCGTCACGGGGGACTGTCGCGCGAGCTGTGCGATCCACGCGTCTTGCGCTGCGTCGTCGGCGACGGACGGATCGTGGAAGAGGCGACGCGCCATGCGTCGCAGCCAGTCGTCTTGCTCGAGGATCGCTTGCATCTCTTCGGTGCTCATGGGTGCCCTCGCCGGAGCGAAGCGTGGTGAGGGGGCTGGATAGGGCGCCCTTCACGACGTACCTGATCGGGAGCTTCGATCCATCGGGCGAATCCCGCGCATTCTCGGCGTGGCTCCAGGGTGACCCTTCCCAGCCGCTTGCGTCGTCTGCAGCAGGCTGGGTGCGCCGCACGTGGCACGAACGGTGCGGATCACTCGCGCAGGAACTTCGCGGTGTTCACGACGCTTGTGTAGCCGACGGTTCGACGGAGCACCGCGCCCTCGGCGTCGAGCAAGAGCAGCGTCGGGTACGCCTTGACCCCGTAGCGCTTCACGAGCTCGCGCTCGACGTCGCCGTCCAGCTTGACAGCGACGACGCCGCTCGCCGCAGCGACGACGTCCGCGGCCGTGTACACGACCTCGTCCATCTGCTTGCACGGGCCGCACCACGTCGTCTCGAAGTCGACGAACACGCGCTTCCCCTTGGCCTTCGCTTCCGCGAGCGCCGCCGCGAGGTCGTGGCCGAACGCGAGCGGCGTCGCCGCGCGCGGCGCCTCGCGGTCGGCCTTCATCAAGTCGGCGCGCTCGCGCTCTTCGGCCTCGGTCACGCCCGGGTCAAAGGGCTCGAGCGTGAGCGCGCTGCCGTCTTCCGCGAGCGTGACGACGCGGTACGCGCGCCCGTCGAGCCACGCGTGCCCGCCGAGCGAGCGGGCGCCAGGCGCGTAGAGGTCCTTGCGCTCGCGCGCCAGGAGCCAAACGTCATCCCGCGTGAAGAGGCCGTCTTGGTTCAGCTCCGACAGGAACGCGAAGGCGGGCGCGCCCCCGAGCTCGAACGTGCCCTCATGCCAGCCGCGGCGCGACCAACGCAAGGCCGGCGCCGCGTCCGGCTCGAGCGGGTCGAAGACGTACCACAGCGACATCGGGTAGGGGTCGTGCCGCGGCGCGCCGCCTTCGACAGGGAAGGGGACGTCGACGGTCGCTTGGAAGCTCGCCCACCACTTGCCGCGCTGCTCGCGCGGCTCGGTCGTGAACGTCTCCTCCAGCTCGAACGCGCCGTTGCGGTTGCAGTCGATCATCAAGCGATCGATCTGCGCGGCCCCCGCCGTGCGCCCGAGCGCGACCTGCACCGGCATGGTCTTGGCCGGGCCGAGCGTGAACTCACCGATCAGCATCGGTCCCACCGAAGTCAGCGGCACAGCCGCGCCTTTCGGGCTCCAGCGCGGACCTACGCCCTTCTCAGGGAGCTGCGCGGTCAGCTCGACTCGGATCGGCGGCGGCGCGGGCGCGTCAGGCTCCTGTTGGGAGGCCGTCTGTGCAGCGAGCGCGAGGGTGAGAGCGAGTGCGGTCCACATGCCGCGATCATAGACCACACTCGCTTTGCACAGGCCCTCATGTGTCCCTCCCCCCAAGGGCGGGCTTCAGCGCCGGGCCTGCGCCAAGACCTCTGGCGCGCGCTCGGCGCGGTCGTACATCGCCATGAACGTCTGGATCTCCGGCGTGTCATAGGCCCTGAGCTCCGCGACCCAGCGCGGCGACACCGACTGATACAGGAGGCGCGCCTCGACCTTCAGGTCCGCGGCCCCCGCCGCCACAGGGATCGTGTAGCGCACCGTATCGCGGCCCGCGCCGAAGTTCGTGTCTCCGTCGACGCCGTAGGGCCGCGTCGCGCGCGCGTCGGCGTGGTCGGGCTTCCAGCCGAACGGCAGCACACGATCATCGACGTACCAAGTCGCGCCCTGCAGCAGCGTGTGGGAGGGCGCCCCATCCATGTCGCCGATCACCGCGCGGTAGCGCGCGACTTCGTCGCCGCTTGTCACGACGTCGCGGTGCGGCTCGACAGGCCCGCCGGCCGCTTCCGTCGGCAGCGCCGCGCCGTCGGCACCGATGATGCGGCCCTCGTCGTCGCAGCGCCCCGATGCAAACACCACAGCGCCCGCCGCGTCGCGCACGACCACTTCGAGCCACATCCGACGGCTCGGGTGCCCGGTCGGCAGCTTGTGCCCCGTGCGGTTCGTGACGGTGACGTCGAACGACGCCGTATCCTCCGCGCGCGTGACCTCGCCGATCGAGACGCTCGCGGCGCGCGCGCCGAGCTGCTCGCGCGTCGCCGCGATCGTCGCGTCAAACGCCTCTTTTGGCGCCTGCACGTCGAGCGCCTCGGCGTTGTCGCGCAGGATCGACAGCATGAACGCGTTGCCGCCGACCAAGAGGTGGCGCCCGAACGGCTTGCGCGGCTCGATGAACGGGAAGTCCGTGCCGGGCGGGTTGTGCGCGAGCCGCGTCACGATCTCCTTGCCGTCGACGTCCTTGCGCGGCAAGTGGCAATCCTGGCAGGTGCGCGCCATCGGGCTCGCCTGCTCCAAGAGCTCGCCATCGGGGCCCTCGTTCGTGAACATCGAGTTGCGCCACTCGAGGTACGGCGACTGCTCGTGGAAGGCGATGGACTCTTCTTCTGTGCCGTCTTCGTGCAGCGGATGTGTGATCAGGGTGTGGCAGCTCCCGCACAGCGACGAGCGCGTGATCTGCTCGCCGTACGTCGGCGTGAAGCCGGAGTGCATCCGCATCGGCCCAGGCACGGGGTCCTTGTGCGGGCCGAAGAGGCGGCGCCATGGGTCGAGCTCAAAGCCGGCGCTGAACGAGGCCGGCGTGCCGAGCCCGTCGGGCGCCATGCCGTGGCAGATCGTGCACGACGCGCCGTCGCGCGCGAGCTGGCCGAGTTGGTCCTCGCACTCCAGCGCGTGCAAGGGGTCCCCCGTGCCGTGCGCGTCGAGCCCGACGCGTTGCGCGAGCGGCGCGTGGCACTTGAGGCAGGTCTCCGCGATGAGCTCCTTCGACGCTGGCGCTTTCACCATCTCGGCGGACATCACCGCGCGCCAGAACGGGTCGCGCGCGGAGTTCGCCATCATCGTCGAGCGCCAGAGGTCGAACGGCGCGACCGAGCGCCCGGCGCTGTCGCGCATCGCGCTCGCGCGGTCGCTCGCCGAGTGGCACAACGCGCAGGACTCCGACGTCCGGACGCCCGCGCCAGGGGGCGCGCCAGCGCCCGGCTCTTGCGGCGCGCGCGAGGCGCTGAGGAGGCCACTGCAGGCGATCAGCGCGCCGAATCCGAGGATCCACGGAGAGTTATGGATGCGCATGTCCATAGGTGATCAAAAGTGCGGGTCGCTCGATAGCTGGATCGCGCGCAATCCACGCGCGCGCGGCCAAGGCGCGCCCTTGTTGCTGCGGCGCATCGTCGCTTTGCGCGCGCGGAGCAGCACCACGGGGTCGAGGCGCAGCCCGAGGACGTGGAGCACAGCGAGCAGCTTGTCGAGCCGTTGCGTCTGCTTGCCCGCTTCGAGGGTGTGTACGAAGCGGGTCGAGCAGCCTGCGAGGCTCTACCAGCTCGACCTGCCTCAGCTCAAGCGCGTCTCGCCGCCGGCGAACGTTGGTCGCGAGCCCCTCGATGCATGCGCGCTCGTGCATGTCTGCTGCGAGTCCCGGCCGCTGGGGTGCGGAGGTCAATCGGAGATGCATGCTCGTGCATCCGAGAGGCCTCCGCGCCCTCCAGGTCGCCCTCCGAGCTCCAAGAAGGCACGCTCGTGCAATGCGGGAGGGCCAACTCCAGCCGCGCCCACGCGCCCGTCGCCTACTGAAAGAGGACGGAGATCGCGTTCGTGAAGTTCGACGTCGGGCCCGGGTTCGCGTCCCGGTGCCAGGCCTGGAAGTTCCAGGTCTCGCCGGCGAGGACCGCGCGCGCGCCGGTCGGCGTCGGCGTGTTTGAGAGCTCGAGCTGAAGCCACGCGAGGCCGGCCGCGTTGGCGCGGCGCACCTGGCCGACCCCAACGTAGCGACCGATCGCGCCGCCGAGGCACAGCGTGCCCTGGCTGCCGCCCGCGCCCGGCACGGACCCCGCCGCACGCGAGTTGAGCACCAGCACGGGCGCGCCCTCGGGCAGCGACCCCATGAGGAGCGTGACGTTGTCATGCGCGGCGACGACGCTGCCAGCGGCGCGCAGCGCGCCCGAGGCCCCCGTTGAATTGGCGACACTCGGCGCGCAGTAGGCGGTGCTCGGGTCGCCCCCGGCGACGATCTTGGCCGCTGCGCCCTCGAAGGGCTGGCCCGAGCCGTCGAGCCGCGACAGGCCAGCCCAAACGTTGCCACGGCTGTCGACCGCGAGCGACGTGAAGCGGCTGGAGTCCCACGCAAGCCCGGGCAGCGTCTCGACCCACGACGTCGTCCCTGCGGCGTCGATCGCTTGCACAAGCCCGACCCCTGCGTTCTGCGAGCTCAGTGTGTCCGCAGAGGCGAGCACGACGCCATCGCTCGGCGTCGCCGCGAGCGGGCCGTACCCGTAGATGTTGACGTTGCTCGGTGCGCTGCGCTGCCAGAGGACCGCGCCGACGCCATCCATGCGCCAGACGTCGCGCCGATACGCGCGGTCACAGACGACTACATCACCGCTCGTTGTGAACGTGACGGTGCCGCCGAAGTCGAGTTGGAGCGTGTTCGACCACGCGAGGCCTCCGTTCGCGTCGAACGTAAGCACGTTGGGGCCGGTGGTGTAGAACGAGGAGCGGAGCGAGAGGGCCGCGCGCCCCGCTCCGTCCGCCGCGATGCCGTCCCCCTGCAAGATGCGCGTCGCATTGGGCACCGGCGCGGAGTACACGAGCTGCCCTCCGCCGCCGATGCGGTCGAGCAGCAACCCGGGGAACCCCGTGTAGACGACGAAGGCCTCGCCGCCGGCGATCGTCGCGATGGCGTCATAGATCGCGGGTCGATCGACCCGCCACTGGGTCTGGCCGGTTGTCAGATCGAGCGCCAGCACGCTCGCGCGACCATCAAACGGGGGCGTGTTGAAAGCGTCCTGGATGCCGGTGACCAGCACTTCGCCCGCCGCTGCAAAGCCGAGCGCGCGGAGCCTAAACGAAGCGCCGGCGGCGACGCTCGGCGCCTCGACCGTCCAGCGCAGTGAGCCCGTCGTATCGAGGCAGCTGATCCAGACCTGCCCGAGGGCCTCCGTCGCGACCGCGACGTTGCCCGCGCCGTCGACCGCGAGGTCCAAGAACATGCCTGGCAGCGTCGGGGGCAGCGCGCGCCAGAGCCAGTCGCCGTCCTCGCTGATCCAGCGCACTTCGATGTCATCGACATCCTCGGTCGAGCCGACCGTCGTGCCCCAGGTGAGGGCCACGACGGCGCCGCCTGCGGGGTGCAGCTCGAGCGCGCGCAGCGAGGCTCGGCCGGTGGTGCGATGTTGGGCGATCCAGGTCGCCTCCGACTGCGCAGCGGCGACTGGAGCGGCCTTGGAGAGCGGCGCAAGGGTGACCAAGGCGGCCAGGGCGGCGGAGAGGCAGGCGATGTTCATGGAGGTCCTCAGTTGGGTGACACGGGTCCAACGACAGCTACCCGCTGTGTGTACGAGGGCCACGGCGATTTCGCCGATTCACTCTCGGTGGGGCCCATCAGAACACAACTTGGTCCAGCAGGTGACCTCTGGCCTCCCGCGGACGCTCCAGGACGCCCGACGCTGCGTGTCTCGGCCTTGGGGCACACGCTCCTCATAACGAGCGCATGCCGCGCAGCCGAGACCACTTGTCCCCGCTGCGCGGCATGCGATGTTTGGGCTCGCGCCCTCACCGACCACTGCGCCCGGCGCTCCGGAGCCCGGAGTCGGTGCGCAACGCCGGTGTGGAGGTCACTGGAACAGAACCGTGAGCGCGCTCGTGAAGTTCGACGTCGCGCTGCCGTTGATCGAGTCGCGGTACCACGCCTGGAAGTTCCAGGTGTCGTTCGAGAGCACGGTCACGAAGCCGGTCGGCGTCGGGTGCTGGGTCAGGTTGAGCGCCAGTTGGAACCCGCCCGTCATGCCGCTGTTCTTGATCTGGCCTGGGCCGACGTAGCGCCCGATCGCGCCGCCGAGGCACAGGTTGCCTTGGCTGCCGCCCGGGTTCATGACGAGGCCCTGCGAGCGGCTCGTCAGGAAGAAGCCGAACGAGTTGTTCGGCAGCGACTCCGCGATGAGCGTCAGGTTGTTCTGTGACGCAATGGGGCTGCCATCCGCGCGCAGGGTGCCCGAGGCGCCCGTCGAGTTCGCGACGGCCGGCGAGCAGTACGGCATGCCAAACTCGAGCCCGGTCACATTGGCGGCGAGGATCGCGTAGCCAGCGTTTGCGTTCGAGGGGTTCTCGAACGTGATCGCCGACAACATGCGGCCCGCAAACGCGGACAGGTCGACGCGACCTTCGGTCACCGACAGGTTCGCGTCGGGGAGCGCTTGGTCGACAGCGCCGCAGCCGAAGAGCGGGCCGCCGAACCAGTCACCACCCGTCAGGTTCGCCGAGGTCGACGTGCCCCCGACGAAGTCGAGGCGGACGTCAAAGCTGCCGCCGCCGTTGCTGATCTGATAGATGAACGAGGCCTGGGAGCCGTTTGCGATGAGCAGCGGCTGCGCGAGCGTTGTCGTTTGCGGGCCTGATTGATCCGGGTTCGCGAGCCACGTCGGCTGCGTGCCGATGTCGTCGCCGTCGGGGACTGCGTCAAACGCCCAGTTGCCACCGGACACGGTGTTCCGGTTGCCGAGGTGCACGATGTCGAGCGCGCCCGCCTGCGCGACGAGCGTGTACCCGCTCAGGGTCGGGTCGAAGGGGACGCCACCCGTGAAGTCGAGCGCGCGGTCCGAGATCGAGCGGAAGCCCATCGGGTCATCGGGGTTGAAGTTCTCGCCGACGTGCACGATGCCGTTGAAGTTGTAGTTCAAGGCGATCGGCGTCGCGACGAGCACGCGCGGGTCCGTCAGGATGTTCGCCGCGAGGATCGCGATGCCCGCAGCGCCGTTGGACGCCGAGTTGAACGAGATCGACGTCAGGCTGCGGCCGGCCTCGCCGCTGAGGTCGATCGTGCCCTCGGTGATCGAGAGGTTGTTGCCCGGGTTCGCCAAATCGACGCTGTCCGTCCCGAGGAACGCGCCGCCGAACCAGTCGCCGGCGCTGAGCGGCATCGACACGTCGGGGCCGCTCGTGAACGAGAACGTCACGGTGAACGTGCCGCCGCCGTTGCTGATCTGATACAGGAAGCTGGCGGTCGAGGTGCTCTCCATCAGGATCGGCGCGGCGAGCGTCGTGACCTGCGGCGTGCTCTGGTCGATCACGGTCAGCCACGTCGGCGGGACGCCAATGTTGTCGCCGTCCGCGACGAGGTCGAAGGCCCAGTTGCCGTTGTCGACCGTGTTGCGGTTACCGAGGTGAACGATGTCGAGCGTGCCCGCTGTGCTGACGAGGGAGTAGGGCGCGAGCAATGGGTGCACCGGGACGCCCGCGCTGAAGTCGAGGCCGCGGTCCGAGATCGAGCGGTACCCGGTGACGAGGTCGGGTTGACCCGCCTCTCCGGCATGCACGATTCCGTTGAAGTTGTAGTTCAACGGAATTTGGTAGGTCGTCTGCGCAGTCGCGGCGCTGGCGAGGCAGAGGCCGAGCGCCAGCAAAGGCAGCGGGGCGCTCATGGAGGGACAGGATTGGAGTCTCATCCGGTGAGTCGAACCGATTTCGTGCCGCGCCGCTAGACCTCGCATCGGCTGGTCGTCCCACAGCGCGGCACGCGCGCGATCTCTCCGAGGTCTGTGGCAAAAGAGCGGTCGTGCTGGCCGCGCCCGCCTTCGGTCTGGCGTCCACCGGGGACGGCCCTACCGGCGGGGGCCGTCCCGCCGCCAGCCCCCCTCGAGGATCACAGCTCCGGCCTCGTCGGGACCAAGGGCGAGAGGTCGAGCTCAACGACGCGCAGCACGGCGCCGTTGCTCGCTCGCACCTCGACGCGCGTCGCCCTCTGCGAGACGAGCAGCCGGCCGAACGTGCCGTCCGTGTGCTGCGGCACGTCAGCGCGCCAGCTCTGGCCGTTCGGGACGAGCTCGGTCACGTTGACCCTCCGCCCGTCCTCGGCGAGGAAGCGCAGCCGCGCGCCGATGGCGCCCTCGCGCAGCGTCGGCATCACATCGCACGCGAGGTCCAGGCGCACCTCGAACGGACCGGAGAGGTCGAGGCCCTCGACATCGAGCTGCGTGTCGCCGTGCGCCTCGCTGGCCGACCGTCGAAACCGGAGCACCGCCGCGGCGCTGGGCACGTGCGCGAGCGTGAACCACCCGAGCGCATCGGTCAGGACCGCAGGGCCGAGCGTGCTCGAACGCGCTGGCGCCGGCTGAGTCTCGTAGGCGAGCAGCTGCACCTGGACCCCAGCGAGCGGTTGTCCGCGCAGGTTCAGCGCGCGCCCGTGCACGCCCTCGCGCATGTGCCCGTCTGGGACTCGAATCGTCAGCGACTCCGCGCCCGGCATCACGCCGGGGACGTCGAACACGAAGAACGGCGCCGCACGGATCAGGCGCAGCGTGTACGGCCGCTGCTCGAGGTGCGCGAGCTCGAACCGGCCGTCCGCGTCGGTCCGAACAGCGCCGCCGCGCTCCAGCGTCGCGGAGGAGGCGCCGCGCGGCGTCCCGTCGTAGACGAAGACCTCGGCGCCGGTGACAGGCGCCCCGAGCGCGTCGACGACGCGCGCACCGAGGCTGGCCATCGAAGCAGGGACACGCAGCACGCGCGCCCCGAGCTGCGCGGTCGAGAACGCCGTGTGCGCGAACCGACCATCGGCCGCGACGGCGCTGAGCCCGCAGCCCATGCCCTCGATCGCCTCGAGCCGCTCCCGCGTCTGCTGCAGCTCGAATGACCCGCCCTCATCCGTGAGCGTTTCAAGCCAGCCGAGCTGGACCTGCGCGCCCGGGACCGGAGCGCCGTTTGCTTCGATGACTCGGCCGGTGATGACGACCTCGGTGGCGGCGCGCGGCGCAGGGAGGCGCAGCACGAGGTCCGCGCGGTCTCGCTCGGGGACTGGGATCGCCGCCCGACAGCCCTGGCCTGCGTCGGCTTCGAGCTCGAAGCGCCCGTGCCGAGGCACTCTGCCCAGGTCGAAGCGGCCCTCGCGGTCGGTCGTCGTGCGCCGACGCGGCGAGGTATCCGTCGCGGCCAGCCCGCCCGGGTACGTGCCGAGGGATGGAAGGTCTGCGAAGAGCTGCAGCGGCACGCCGGCCGCCGGCGCGCCATGCGCGTCGAGGACCGTCCCCGCGACCCGGACCGCGGGCATCAATACGACCCGTGCTTCGCTCGCGTCGGGCGCGCTGCGTCCGATCGCCAACACGGCGTAGTCGCCGCTCCTGACGCCGAGCGTCCCGACGCCGCTGCCGCCGCTGTCCGGCACCTCACTCGATCCGATCCAGCCCGCCGCGTCGGGGCGCAGCACGAGCTGCTCCGGCCGCCCGTCGGTCCCCGCCCAACCCGCGGCATAGCGGAACTCCAGCACGAGCCCTGCGAGCGCGTGCGCCGCGAGCGGCTGGCCATAGTGGTCGACGAGCTGCGCGCGGAACGGGGGGTCGAAGCGCCCTGGGCGCGGCGTTGCGCCGGGCGTTGCGTCCGGCATGGCGTCCGGCATGGCGTCCGGCATGGCGTGCGTCGTGGCGTGTGTCGTGGCCCCGTGCAGGCTCTCTTTGGGTGCGCTCGCGCTGCCCGCCAGCATGCGGCTCGCGCTCGGGGTCACCTCGGTGAGCGCCGCGGCGGCCGCGCCTGCTGCGTCGCGCCGCTCCGTCTGCGCGAGCGCGGCGACCGGCGGGTCCGGCAGCGGCCAGAGCGCGCGCGCGCCGAGCCCCGCGCCGCCGAGCAATACGACCGCGAAGGCCGCGCGTCTCGCGAGCGCCGCGCCGCCGACGAGCGCGCCGAAGCGGACCGCTCGCGGCCCCGCGAGCGGCAGCAGCGCGACGGCCCACGCGCCGTCGCGACCGAAGGCGGCTTCGAGCCGCTCTCGCAGCTTCATGAGCCCGCGCTGGAGCTGCTTCTTGACGGCCTCGGCCGAGAGCCCGGTGCGCCGTACGATCTCGCGCGGCGGCAGCTCTTCGAAGAAGCGCAGCAGGACAACGGTGCGGTACGGGTCGTCGAGGGCGAGCACCGCGTCGACGAGCGCGCGCTGGCGCTCGGCGGCGACGACCGCTTCGCTGGCGCCGGGCAGCGCCTCGTGTTTCGCGCCATCGAGCTCGTGCCGCGACCGACGGCGCTCACGTCGCGCGCGGTCACGCGCCAGGTTGCCGATGACGCGCGAGGCGAACCCGCGCCCTTCGCCGTTGGCGTCGCCGTGCACGGTCGCGGGCCTCCGGAGCGCCGCGAGGAGCGCCTCCTGTACGAGGTCGTCCGCGGCCGCGGCGTCCCTGACGAGCCGGCGCGCGAGGCCGCGGATGCGCCCCTGCTGCTGCAAGAGGACGTCCAGGCTGGCTGTTGCATGAGGTTCCATGTCTGCGCCGACGTCGCTCGTCGAGGATCCGGGACAAGGATGAGCGCTCCATTTCGAGAATCGCCACCCCACCTGGGCGTCGCAGGCAATCCCGCTCGGACGCGGCGGCTGCGCCGGTCGATGATAGCGGCGTCGCAGAGGTTCAACCCAGGAACGAGATCACGTCCAGATGACACCCGAGGCCTGTGTGCGAGTTCCGTGGTGCGGCCAGCGACGTTGCGGCCGCGGGCGATTGGGCCGGAGGATCGGGCGCGTCGCCTTCGTGTTGGCTGCGACCGCGCTCGTCGCGTGCGCGGCGGGGTGTGGCGGCGGCGCCGGCGCCAGCGCAGTGACGAGCGAGCGCGAGTGGCGGGCGCTCGGGACGGCGGTCGTTCCGGGGCGGACCATGCTGCCGCGGCTGGAGGCAAGCTCCGCCTCGGGCTTGCTCTGCTCGTTCCAAGATCGCACGGCGGGCGCGAACCGTGGCTCGGTGGTGCGCTACGACGCGGCGGCTCAAACGTGGCGTTACCTCGGCGCCGCAGGGGCGGCCTCAGTCGGCACCGACTGGTGGGGCGCAGTGCAGGCGGGCAGCGCCGGCGTCCTCTACCGCGCCAATCGGGACTACGGCTTCGCCAACGACGGCCTCGGCTTCTGGCGCTACGACCCGGGCACGGCGAGCTGGGCGCCCTTTGGCAGCCAACCGCTGAGCGTCGGAGAGGCGCACTACATCGACCTCGAGCTCGACACGTCGGGTCGTCCCGTTCTGGCCTTCCAGGACGGGACGACGGCGCAGCCCGCGGGCCCTGGCTCGGGCGGCGCCCTGACCGTGCTGCGCATCGACCCCGGCTCGGGCGCTGCGACGGCCCTCGGCGGCGCGGCCTTCACGCGGGCCTTCACGACCCCGAGCGATGCCACGCACGGCGACCTGGCTGTCTCCGCCAATGGCACGCTCTGGGCCGCCTGGATCGAGCACGCCCAAGGCGGCGAGCACCCACGCGTCGCGCGCTTCGACGCGGGCCCTGGGACCTGGACCCTTGTCGGAAGCCCGGCCAACGGGCTCCCGAACATCGGCTCGCACGTCGCGATCGCCGTCGACTCCACGGGGCGTCCGCTGATTGCGTTCCGCGGCAACGGACCGCTGCGCTTCCTGGTGTACCGCATGGACCTCGGCACGCTGACGTGGTCGCAGGTCGGCGCCGACATCAGCGCGAGCCAGCTCAGCGGCGGCGCCTATCCGGGCTTCTCCGTCGAGGCCGGGTACCGCGAGCGGACGCCGTTCGCCGTCGGGCCGGCGGACGGCCTCTACCTCTCTCACCTCGCCCCTGACGCGAGCCAAGTCGATCGTGTCAAGGTCTTCTCGTTCCGCGGAGGCGCGTGGCTGCCCCTCGGTTCGACTGGGTTCCTGCCCGGCACCGAGCAGGAAGACTACACCTCGCTCGCCGTCATCTCGGAGGGCGGCGTCGAGGTCCCGTTCGTCACGTGTCGGCGCGCGCCGCTGACCGCCAACGAGCGCCTCGTCGGCTACGCCTTCCGCTGAACGAAGCGCGCCGCGCCCGGTCGGGGCGCGGCGCGTTCAGCGACTCGCGACGGCGGGCCGCCGCTTGCAGTCCAACTTCACGGGCGCCTTCGACGCGCCCAGTGGTTCCTACAGCTGGAATACGACGCTGTAGCCGTTCGAGAAGTTCGACGTCGAGCCCGGGTTCATGTCGCGGTACCAGAGCTGGAAGTTCCAGCGCTCGCCGGCCATGGCCGTCACGTTGCCCGTGGGGTGCGGGATCGCGGTGACGTCGACCGAGACGCTGATCTCGCCCTGCGCGTTGGACAGCGCGACTTGCCCCGCGAAGCGCCCCGTCGGTGCACCGACGCAGAGGTTGCCCTGCGTACCCGCCTGGTTCGGGCGGAAGGTCTGGTCGCGCGAGCACACGAAGTAGCCCATCGAGCCCTGGGGGACGCGCTCCGCGGTCACGACGAGGTCGTTCGACGCGATGCTGTTCGACCCAGCGCCGTAGCATGTCGAGGCGTCGCCGGTGCTGTTGGCGTTCGCGGCGCAATAGCCGTTCCCGATCGACTGCTCCGTGAACACGCCCGGGCGATAGAACGCCGTCGCGCACCGCATCCGGCGCGCTTGCTCTTCGGTGAACCGCGCGAGGCACACGTCGTCGCTGTAGTTCATGAAGTTGTCCAGCGGGTCGGCGTCACCACAGGAGATCTGCGGCGTGCAATCGCCAAAGTGCTCGACCTCCTGGTTGTTGGTGTCGCAGATCGTGTCGCCGGACGCGTAGCAGCCCGCGCCGGTGTCGCAGCCGCCCTCGAACACGTGGAAGAGGCCCAGTTGGTGCCCCATCTCGTGCGCGAGCGTGTGCCCGAGGTCGAATGGCGGGCCGCTCGAAGAGTTCCGACCGATCACCGTGTAGTCCATGATGATGCGGTCAGCCGGGGTGCCCGCCTCCATGTCGAACGGGAACACCGCGCGGCCGAGCAGGCCGAGCGGGATGATGTTCAACGTGTAGATGTTGATGTAACGCGTCGAGTCCCAGGAGGTCGGGGTCCAGTAGTCGCCGACGGCGTTGAACCAGTTGTCGTCCATGTCGCGCGTGATGCCGTTTGTCGGGTTGCCCATGGGGTCGACGTCCGCGAGCTTGAACTGGATGCGGGTGTCGACGCTGGCGCCGGCCGGCGAGCCGCCGATGGCGCGGAAGTCCTCGTTGAGGACGTCGAGCTGCGATTGAATGACCGCTTCCGAGAGGTCGCCCGTGCCCAGCGTGTCGCTGAATACGTGGAAGACAACCGGGATCTCGATGACCGGCAGCGTGCTCGGCGAATAGATGGCTTGCGGGTTCGTGCTCGAATCGGAGCAGTCGCCGCCGAGCAGCGAGTTGTGGCTGAACTGCGCCGCGACTTGCGCGCGGGTCAGCGTGCCGCAATAGCCGTGTTGGCGGAACTGGGGCGACGCGAACCAGGCTTGCAGGGACGGATAAGCGCCGCCCGGGCCGAAGCCCCCGGCAGGTGCGGTCGTCGTGCCTTGGGCGAAGAGCGCGGGCGCGAGAGCGAGGGCCAGGAGCGAGGAGGCCAGTGAGGTGATCAGTGAGGTGGTCTGCACGTGATGGTCTTGATGAAGGAGCGGAGAGGTGCCTTGCGGTCGATTGCTCGAGGGGCTCGAGCTCGGTGCGTGGATAGGTGAGCTTGGGTGGGGGCGCGGCGCGCCTTGTGCGCGGTTCAGAGCTCGAGCAGGGTGCGTCGCGTAGGCGAGAGGTCGAGCTCGACCGAGCGCAGGACGTTGCCGGAGCGATCGTGGACGTCCACACGGGTCGCGCGCTGCGAGACGACGAGGCGCCCGAAGGTGCCGTCGGCGCCCTGGCGCACGAGGTCGGCGGATCTCGTCCCGTTTGGGACGACTTGCTTGGCTCGCACCGCGCGGCCCTGCGCGTCGTGGAAGGTCAGGGCGCCCTCGATCGCACCCTCGCGGAGCGTCGGCACGAAGTCGCACTCGAGGTCGAGCGTGAGCTCGACGAGCTGCGCGAGGTCGCCCGCTTCGAGGAGCACTTCGCTGCGGCCGCCCGCGTCGTTCGGGCTGGCATCGAGCTCGAGCGTCGCGCCGCTCGGCGGCCAGCGCGGGAGCTCGAAGCGCCCGTCGGCGTCGGTCGTCGCGCTCCGGCCGCGGATCGCCATACGCGTCGCGCCCGGGGCGCGCTGGTAGGCGAGCGGCGTCACCTGGATGCCCGCGAGCGGGCGGCCGCGCAGGTCGAGCGCGCGCCCTCGCAGCGGCGCGAAGGCGTGGTCACCTGGGGCGCGCAACGTGAGCTCGTCGATCGCCGGCAGGACGACCTCGGTGTCGAACACCAGGAACGGCTCGGCCTGGATGACGCGCAAGACGTAGGGGCGCAGCTCGAGGCCATGGAGCGTGATCCGACCGTCTTGGTCCGTCACAGGCACCGCGCCGCTGCGGAAGTCCTCGAGCGACAGCGACGAGCTGCCGAGCGGCGCCCCGTCGTAGACAAAGACGGACGCGCCTGGCAGCGGGGCGCCGGCGGGATCCAGGACCTGCAACGAGAGCCTCGCCATGGCGCTCGGCAGGCGCAGGACGTAGTCGGCGAGGCGCGCCGAGGTGAACTCGACGCGCGTGAACCGCGCGTCGCTCGTGAGCGCCGACAGCTGGGACGTCCCCGCCTCGATGGACGCGAGCTGTGACGGCGTCGCTTCGAAGGTGAAGCTGCCATCGTCCGCTGCGCTTGCCTGGAGCCAGCCGAGGTCCACCCGCGCGCCCTTGACGGGCGCGCCGTTCGCCTCGACGACGCGGCCGCGGACGGCCACTTGCCCCGGTCGCTCTTCGTCGACGATGCGCAGGACCAAGTCGGCGCGGTCCGCGGTGGGCAACGCGACCCGGGCGAGCCCGCGTTCGAGGGTGCCCGCGACGAGCTCGAAGCGCTCGCTGCCTGGGACGTTGGCGAGCGCAAAGCGCCCGTGTTCGTCGGTCGTCGTCTGCCAGCGCCGCTGCCCGGCGGTCGTCGCCAGCCCGCCGGGATAGGTCCCGAGCGCCTCGAGGTCCGCGAGCACGGAGACCGCGATGCCCGGGATGGGCGCGTCAGCCGCGTCGACCACCACCCCTGCGATGCGGACCTTGGGCAGCAGCACGATGCGCGTCTCCGCGTCGTCAGGGTCGACGCCCATCTCGACGCCCACGTCGACGGCACGGGTCCTGCGTCCGACCTTCAAGATCGACCACGGGCCGCGCGCCACGTCCAGGCGTCCAAGGCCGCCGGAGCCCAGGTCCGGCACCAGTGCCGATGCGACCTGGCCTTCGGGATCGGGCGCGAGGGCGACGACGGAGGGTTCGCCGAAGAGGCGCGTGCCGCGCTCGCTGAAGCGGTACTCGAAGGTCAGCTCCGCGAGGGCGGTGCGGCTCAAAGGGCGATCGAAGGCGTCGACGACGCGCGCGCGGAACGGCGGCGCGAAGCGCGGGGGCGCGCCTGTCGTGCGCGCCATGTCAGCGGTGGGCGCGCGGCCCTCGGCGCGCTCGCCGTCGGCGGGTCGTGGGGCCGCCGATGCCCGCGCGGCGGCGCCCGCGCCGCGCGGATCGAGCGGGGCGGGGGCGCCTTCGCGCTCGGGCGCCGCGTCGAGCGCCGCGGTGATCGCGCGCCCCGTCTCGAGGCGCTCAGGCGTGCCGCGCCAGAGCGCGCGCGTCAGGAAGGCGCTGCCGCCGAGCAGCGCGAGCGCGAGGGCCGCGCGGCGCCCAACGTCGCCGAGCGCCGCGAGGGCGCCGGTGCGCACGGCCTGCTCGCCGGTCAACGGCAGCAGCGCCACCGCCCACGCGCCTTCGCCGCCGAGCCGCGCTTCGAGGCGCGCGCGCAGCTGGGCGAGGCCGCGTTGGAGCTGCTTCTTGACCGCCTCGACGGACTGCCCGGTGCGCCGCACGATCTCCCGCGGGGCGACGTCGTCGCAATAGCGCAGCAGGACCACCGTGCGGTACGGCTCATCGAGCCCGAGGACCGCCTCGATGAGCTCGCGCCCGCGCTCCCTCGCGATCGCGTCGTCGGCGGCGCTCGGGACCGCTTCGGCGCGCGCGCCCTCGGCCTCGCGCCTGGCGCGTCGGCCTTCACCCCGCGCGCGGGTGCGCGCGAGGCGCGCCATCACTCGCGCGGCCCATGCGCCGCCGGCGTCGCCCTCGACGAGCTCGACTGTGCCAGGACGTCGCAGCGCGCCCAGCAGCGCCTCCTGCACAACGTCGTCGGCCGCCGCAGCGTCGCGCACGAGGCCCCGCGCGAGCGCTCGGATGAGCGCTGCTTGCTCGAGGAGGACCTCGAGGTTCGGAGCTGGCTGGTGCCTCACGGCGGCCTATCGCCGCCCGCGCGCGATCGAGGACAACTTCAACAGCGGAATTCTGCTCCCGATCGCCCTCGGAGCGGGCCGCGGTTTGGGATTCAATGCTAGGGCAGCATGTCCACGGCCTTCACTCCGCCCCACGCCGAGCCCGCGCACGCGGGCGTCCTCCTCCGCGAACGTGGCTACGTCGTGCTCGCGCCGCGGGGCCTCGCGGCGCTCATGGGGCGCGACGAGCAGGAGGCGCCCCTCGCCGAGCTGGGGCAGTTCTGGTCCGACCTCCCGCTCGACGCGCACCTGCGCGACGGCGGCCGGTATCGGTATCGGAGGCACGCGTCGTGTGTCGTCGAAGGCGGCGCGCTGCGCGCCGTGCCGCACCGCGCGCACTGGCAGCCCGTCGACTACAACGCCCTGCACGGCGGCATCGAGCGTTGGTTCGAGCCGCTGCAGGAGGGCCTCGTCGAGCACCCGGTCTGGGCGCGCTTGCTGCTGACGCTGACCGAGCAGGCGAGCGCGCTGCGCGGTGCGGCCGGCCCGTGGTACGTCGAAGCGCACGCGTTCCGGATCACGACGGACGAGGGCATCGGACGCCCGACGCCAGAGGGCGCGCACCGCGACGGCGTGGACATGGTCGCCGTGATCCTGATGGACCGCGCGAACATCAAGGGCGGCGAGACCCGCGTGTTCGAGGCGAACGGCCCGAACGGCCAGCGCTTCACGATGAGCGAGCCCGGCACCACGCTCCTGATCGATGACGCGTGCACGATCCACGAGACGACGCCGATCCAGCCGGAGGACCCAGCGCGCCCCGGGCACCGGGACACGCTCGTCCTGACGTGGCGCCTCGCGGGCTTCCAAGACCCGTAGGTCCGCGGTTCAGCGCGGCAAGTCCGCGACGGCCAGCTCGCCGTCGGCGAAGCGCAGGACCTCGATCCCGAAGCACAGGTCTTGTCCGTCGCGGCCCTCGAACCTGTCGGTGACCCGGACGGCGCCGTCCGCGCGCTCGATCGAATACTCGCTCATCTCGCCGGCGAACAGCGCGACGTCGCGCCCGCCGCCGCCGATGAGCGTGTTGTTGCCCGGGTTGCCGCCGAGCTCGTTGTCGTGGTCGTTCCCGACGAGGCCGCTCTCGCTCCAACCGCTCAGGCGCGCGCGGTCGATGTACTGCGAGCGGTGGGTGTAGCCGAGGTCGCTCCGGCGCGTCAGGTAGTAGCGCCCGTCGAAGGAGGGGTCGATCAACGTGAGGCCGTCGAAGCGCTCGCCGAGCAGGTCGCGCACGAGCGCTGCGCCGGCCGGGTCGATGCGCTCGAGCGATGCGCGGTCACTGCAAGGCAAGGGCGCGCCGTCGACGCGCCCGTCCTCGGCGGCGAAGGCGCCCCATTGCCCGAACGCGGCCTGCGCGAGCGCGACGATGTACGAGGCGGCCCCGACGGATGACGCGCTCTGTTCGTCCCGGGGGGCGTCGCCTCTCCAGAGCCCCGCCGTTCGCGCGCGCTCGAAGGCGGCGCGCAGCGTGTCGTGCGCCGGACCCGTTGCGCGCAGCGCCTCGTCGATCAGCGCGCGCAGCACGACCTCCAGCATCGCGTCGACGCCGAGGCTCTGCAGGTCCGCGTCCGAGCCTTCGACGAACGCGTGCTCGGCGGGCATCCAAACAGGGTCGAGGCCGAGGTCGAGCGCTTGCTGCACGGCCGCCTCGAACGACTGCTCGTAACCGATCACAAAGCACGTCTTGCGCGCCGCCAGGGCGTCGGCTTGTCGGCCGAGCGCGAGCTCGCTCGCGGCCGTCCGGCGCACGACGAAGGCGAGCATCTCGCGCAGACGGTGCACCTCATCGAGCGTGGCCTCGCTCGTGCCCAGGACATGGATCAGGGCGCCGCTCGGCGTCGCGACCGTCGCGTGGTGCGCGAAGGTCTGGCCGAGGGGGTCGAGGGTCCAGACATCGAAGGACGTGACGCCGCGCTCAACGAACCCGACGTCCTCTGGTCGCTCCAGCAGCGCGTCGAGCTGCGAGCCGCCGATCTGGAAGCGCCTTTGGACCGCCGCGCGCTCGAGGCGCTCGACGAGGACCCCTTCGCGCTCGAAGGAGTCCTCGCGGGACCGCGAGGCCGTCGCGATGACCGCGCCGAAGAGCGCCGGGGGCGCCGGGTAGCCGATGCGCCCGTCTTCGTCCGGCTCGGGCGCGAGCTCGCGGACGGGACCCAAGAGCGTCTCGAGCGACAGGAACTGCTCGTCGTCGTAGCCGTCCGGCGTGAGCACCAGCCGGGCGCCGGCGGCGACCTCTGCGCCCTCTGCCGGCGAAGCGAAGGTCGGCAGCGGCGGCGCCGCGACCGCGAACGCAGGCAGCGGCAGCACAAACGAGCCGCCGCCGACCTCTGCGTAGAGCTGCACGCGCAGCTCGCCCGCGTCGAGGGGCAGCGGGGCGTCGCGTTGTGTGTTGACGGTCCACGTCAGGAGCCCGTCGCCGTCCTCGTCTTGCAGCTCGACCCAGGTGGAGCCGTCGAGGCCGTGCTCCGCGCGCTCGAGCGAGCGCGAGTCGTTGAAGCGCGGGACGACGAGCCCAGGCAGCTCGAGGGCGAGCCCCACGAGCGGGATGCTCGCGTCGATGTCGACTTGCACCTGGACTTGCACCTGGACCTCGCGCGTCGGCTCGGTGCCGGAGTGCAACGTCTCGCTCGTAATGCGGACGGCGCGCAGGGCCCCGTCGGCGCTGGACAGCTCACGCGGGGCCGCGTCCATCCTGGCCAGGCTGTTCGGGGCGAGGAGCAGGGGCGCGAGGCCGCCGGCGGCGAGGAGGGAGGAGATCCACATGGGGGCGTCCTTGGAGCGCGGCGAAGTGTACGTCCGCGGGCCCTTCGGAGCCTGCGCCACAGAGCGCGATTCGCAGCGTGGCGCTCCCGCGCGCCGGAGCCGCGTTGCAGCAAGGTTCCAAATAGCGTCAAGCTATGAGGAACTTGCTGCGCCTTGCTCCAACGCACGGGAGCACCACGCCGCGAACCGCGTTCTGTGGCGCAGACTCTTAGAAGGCGGAGATGCCGGTCAGCGCGCGGCCCGCGATCAGGAGATTGACCTCGCTCGTGCCTTCGTAGGTCACGAGCGCTTCGGCGTCGAGCATCAGCCGCGCGACCCGGTTCTCGAGGAGGATGCCGTCGCCGCCGAACACTTCGCGGGCGCGCGCTGCGATGACGCGCGCCTTCTCCGAGAGCGAGTACTTCGCGAGCGACACCGCGTCCACGGTCACGGTCCCCGCGTCGACGAGCGCGGCGAGCTGGAAGCACACGCCGAACATCCCAGCGAGGTCGGCGGCCATGTCGACGAGCTTCTTCTGGGTCAGTTGGTAGGCGGCGATCGGCTTGCCGAATTGCTGCCGCCGCAGCGCGTAGGCGCGCGCGAGCTCGAAGCACGAGGCGGCGATGCCGGCGGCCTCCCAGCACACCGTGTAGCGTGTTTCGGTCAGCACCGCGGAGACGTCGGCGAAGCCGCGCACGTGCGCGAGGCGGTGCCCGGCGGGCACAAACGCGCCGTCGAGGGTGATCGCGCCATTCAGCACGCTGCGCTTGGAGACCTTCCCGGTGATCGTCGTCACGGCGGCGCCCGGCGCGCGCAGCGGGTCCTCCAGCACGAACCCGCCGAGGCGCCCGTCGTCGTCGCGCGCCCAGACGATCCAGAGGTCGGCGATGGGGGCGTTGCCGATCCAGCGCTTCTGCCCGTGCAACGTGTAGCCCTCGACGCCGTCCTGCGTGGCGCGCTGCGCGCGTGTGAGGACGTTGGCGGCGTCGGAGCCGCGCTCGGGCTCGGAGAGGGCAAACGCGCCGATGCGCTCGAGGCGCGCCATGGCGGGCAGCCAGCGCGCGCGTTGCTCCTCGGAGCCGAGCCGCCCGATCGCGCCCATGGCGAGCCCGGACTGCACGCCGAAGAAGGTGCCGATGGAGCCGTCGACGCGCGCGAGCTCATAGCGCACGAGCCCGAGCCCGAGCGCGTCGAGCCCCGCGCACCCGTGCCCCGAGAGGCGCGAGCCGAGCACGCCGAGCTCCGCCAGGGGCGCGACGAGCTCGCGTCGAAACTCGCCGGCCTCCCAAGCCGCGTCGATCGCGGGCGCGACGGTCGCTGCGAGGTATCGCTGCACGCGCTGCCGCAGCGCCTCGTATTCGGGCCCGAGCCGCCCGCGGAACTGGAGGAGATCGAGTGCGTCGTCCATGGTGAGCGTGCGTGGCATGGCGCGGCGGAGGCGGCGTGAGGTGGTGTCCGGGCGCGTTGGCGAGGGAATGGAGCGCAAGCCTCCGCGGTGCCGGGCCAAGTGTAAGCGCGCCGGCGACCGCCCGACGGGACGCGGACTGCGCGACATCGCAGGCCTCCACGCCTGCAACGCCGCGCATCGGGGGTCCTTGGCGCTCCTCCTGGACCACAACGGCGTCGTGTGGATGACAACGCTCGCGAGGACGGGCTGTGCAGCGACCGTGTCTGCGAGATTCGACGCGACCGCCGTGGCGACCTTTGGCTCGGGGCGACGCCTGGGGTCTTCCATTTGGTTGGACAGCGCTTCGTCCCGCTGTCACACGTCGCGCTGCAAGCAGCGGACCTGATAGCCTGTGCAGATCATGAAGGAACTGATCGCTCTGCTGCTGCTCGTATCTTGTTCAGCGACTGGCGCCAACTCTGGCGCAGCGACCGCCGATGCCGCGTCCCTTGGGGCTCCACCGAGCGCCGAGCTGCACCCCTACTTGCAGCGCCTTGTAGGTGATTGGAGCATTCACAGCGAGGTCACCGCTGGTACAGATGGCTCCGTCATCAAGATGGACGCCTCTGAATCTGTAGAGGCCATGGGCCCCTGGATCGTGTCGCGCATTCGGTCCGGAGGCGAGTCCGGAGGGTTCGAGGCGCGCCTTGCGTTCGCCTATGACGCCAGTGCAGAGGGCTTCGTCGGGTTCTGGGTCGATTCATCTTCCAGTCGGATGTGGACCTATCGCTGTTGGCTCGATTCGAGCGGCTCGGTCCTGACTGCGGAGGCCGAGGGCCCGGCCTTCGACGATCCGTCGCGTCTCGCTTTGTTCCAGGACATCACCGAGTTCGATGGGGCGGACCGCCGCCTCCTTCGCTCACGGATGCAACGAGCTGATGGCGAATGGACTGACTTTTCGTCGGGCGTGGCTGTGCGCATACGCTGAGGGCATGGGTCTACCGGTGGCAGGGCGTGCACCGAATTTCCTGAGTTCTACCGAGGTAGTGCCCCAACCTTGATGAATGAAGTAGGCTTGGCCCCGCGTCAAGCCTGGTCACGGTCAGGAGCGGCAAGGTACGCCCAACGCCGTGACCTCGGATGATCATGAAGGCGCTCGCGTTCCGAACGGCTGAGACCAGTCAGTGCCGAGGGATCACTACCATGAAACTTCGAATCCAAGTGGCCACGTCGCTCGTGTCCTTCTGCGCACTTTCCTCGGTCGGAGCCCAGCAGGTGCTCCGGACCTATCCCGGCGCTGGACCCAATCAGAATTTTGGCCGGGCGGTAGGCTCGGCTGGGGATGTCGACGCCGATGGCTTCGCAGACGTGATCGTTGGCGATCCGCTAGCGAGCGGCACGTTCGGCTACGGCGGGCGAGCGGTCGTGTACTCCGGTCGGACTGGCAACCAGCTCTTCGATTTTCGTGGACAAGTGGTTGGTGCCAGGGCCGGCAGCGCCGTGTGCGGCCTCGGTGACGTCAATGGCGACGGGCACGACGATGTCGCGGTGGGGATGGCGGGCGTCACCTTTCCGTCCGGCCCCTCGAACTATGCCGGCGTCGTCCATGTCTACTCTGGCGCGGATGGCTCGCTGATTCATCAGCTCGACAGCCCTGCGATGAACTCCAAGTTCGGTAGCGTGATCAGTGCAGCGGGAGACTTCGATGGCGATGGCACCCCTGACTTCGTCGTCGGTGACGAGTACTCTGGTGGCGGCGTGATTGCTGCGGGCCGCGCGCAGGTCTTCTCGGGACTTACCGGTGCGGTGCTCTATACGATCACTGGTACCAGCCAGACGGAGCTCCTGGGTCAGTCTGTGGCGGGTGTTGGCGATGTCAACGGAGACGGCCTCGACGACATCGCAATCGGAAGCCCGCGCGGTAGCGGACGTGTACAGGTTCGAGCCGGCGGCTCCGGCGCGCTCTTGTTAGACGTTGTCGGTGCCAACACGGATACCCAACTCGGATTCTCGGTGAGCGGCGCAGGTGACCTTGACTCGGACGGCGTTCCGGACCTCCTGGCCGGTGGGCGACGAGATGCTTTCGCGATCTCCGGAGCGACCGGCGCGACGCTCTATAGCTTTCGCGCGCAAGGGTTCAACAGCGCTGATGTAGGTCGACAGAACGTAGCTTCTGCGGGTGACTTCGATCGCGACGGCGTCCGAGACATCGTCATCGCCAACTTGCATCGGAACGACTCAAACATCCTCGTCGAGACCTACGTCCTCTTCGTCTCCGGCCGGACGGGCACGATCGTGAGTCGGATCGACAGCGCGAACCCGCTCCACGAGTTCGGCGCGTCGATCGGTTCCGCCGGTGACCTCGATTGCGATGGAGTGCCCGAGGTGATCGTCGGGGCGCCCGAGCGCAATGACTCGGTCGCGATGGGCGGTGAAGTTCGGATCTATACTTTCCCCGCGCCGGCGAACTACTGTGACGGCGTTCCTAACTCTACGGGCGTTCCGGGACGACTCACCGCGATCGGTAGCACGGTGGTCTCCAATGACGACCTCCTTCTCCGTGCGACGCAGCTGCCACTGAACGCGACGACCTTCTTCCTCGCGAGTCGTACCACTGGCTCAGTCAACGTTGGGGGCGGGCGGCTCTGTCTTGGTGGAGCCATCGGGCGCTATGTCGGACCGGGACAGCTGTTGAACTCCGGTGCGGCTGGCTCAGCGGAGCTGCGCTTGCACCTCACCCAGATGCCGACGCCCAATGGCTTCGTTCCGGCCCTGTCTGGGCAGCATTGGTTCTTCCAAGCTTGGCACAGGGACTTCGTACTCGGGTTCCCGACCTCCGGCCTCACGGAGGCAATCGCGGTCAGATTCGACTAGTCCGGATGATCCATCGAGATTGGCGCCAATCCTGATGGCGCAGGCTCATAGGCGCAGGCTGCTCTTCCTCGTTGCGGTTCGGCTCGGTCCTTGATGCGACGTTGCTCGCCGCTCGCCGTCAGCGTAGCTCGAGCGCCACCGCGTTCGTTAGAGCGCGCCAGTCGTAGCCGCGCAGATAGGCCTGGAACACCCACGTCGTTCCAGGCTGCAAGGCGACCGCTGCGGCCCCTGCCAAGTCGAGGCGCCGGCTGATCTGAGCCCCGGAGAACTGTGTGTGGCGCTGAATGCGGTGGATCTGCCCGCCGAGGCAGAGCGTGAACGGGGCGGTCGGACCGCCGAAGACGGGCCAGAGTGAGGCGCCTCGCTCGCTCCCGATGAACACGATCAAAGGCAGCGCTGCGGCGCTGCCGCCCGAGACCGTGAAGAACAGCTCGTCCCGCGCGACCTCCGCGGAGCCCCACAGGTGCAGCTCCGTCGCATAACCGAGCATGGGCTGGGCGCAGAACTCCGCGCCGAGGGCTTGGGGCAGCCACGACACCTCGAGGTCGTACGTCGCGCACGACGGGACCGGGATCGAGCTGCTGAAGCCCAACAGGACCTCCGGTCGTTCGGCCGCGAAGGCCGGCAATTGCAGGACCGTGGCCAGCGAGCCGTCCGGCTGTAGCTGCAGCGGGATCCCCTGATCGGAACAGCTCTGGCGCACGCTCCCTGAGAGCGACGCGCCTCCGCCGGACACTCGCACCTTCACCGCTGTGGACGTGGGCGACAGCAGCGGCACGTCGAGGGTGAAGGCGTCGGGGTCGGCGCTGTAGACGACGAGGTCGCGGTAGGTCCCGGCGCCCAAGACGAAGCCCGTTCCGCACGCGTCGCCGCCTTCGAGCGCGTCTTCGAGCACCGCGCTGCAGGCAGACGGGGTGAGCGCGACGTCGAGGCCGTACACGCCGCAGGCGTGCGACCACTGCGTCGTGACGCGCGCGGCCACTCGGGTGGCGCTGCCTCCGTTCAGCCAGCTCGCGACGCGTGTCGTCCCGGCGCCCGCGCTCGCAACGGAGGTCAGCACTCCGCCGCTCTGCGCCTCGAGCAGTTCGAGGCGCATGCGGGGCCACACGGGCCCATCGTACGCGGGGCGCAATGCGACCGTGAGGCGCTCGCCGGCGGCGACGTCGAAGAGGAAGTGGTCTGGCTCGAAGTACGCGACCGTCAGGCTGTCATAGCTCCCAGCACCGAGCGGCGCGCCCGTCGCGAGCGTGTCGTTTGGTTCGAACACGTCCGGTCCGATACGTCCGCATGGGTCGAGGTCGACATGGATGTCCACCAGCACCAATGTGCGCGTGTCCCTACCGGACACGTCACGGACCCCCACCCGCAGCGAGATCGGCTGCGTTGAGAGGTTCCGGACGGGCTGGTACGCGCTCGGGTCCAAGGTGCGGATGACCGCGCCGCAAGCGTCGTCGCGCACCTCGATGACCGTATCGCCGTCAGGCTCTGGCCCCTGCCCCGCGAGGGTCGCGGCGCCCATGAACAGCGCTTCCCCAGGCTGCAGTTCGACCCGGTACCAGGCTTCGACGGCGCCGCCTGGCGCCCCTGCGCCGCGCAGCTCCACTGAGCCCAACGTGGCGGGCGAGGGCAACACCGCCGTGGCGCAGGTCCCTTGACCGAGGGCTGCGGGCCCGGCAAGGAGCGCGGCAAAGAGCCCGGCAAAGAGCGCGGCAAAGAGCGTGGAGGTGAGGCCGGTGGTCTTCATGGACGTCCTAGCTCAAGAACCGTGCCGTGCACGAGGCGCCGCGGCCATCGGTACCTCTGCAGGTCAGGTCGCCTCGCGCGTGGGTCGGGGACGCAGGCCTCGGCGAGCGCTTTCGCCCGCTGGCCCGTGCCGACCAGCACTCGCTGGACGGGCCTGCCCCGCACCGGAGCGGCACGGCGCGCGCTCGTACGTTCGAGGTCTGAGGCGCCTGCCCCTCGCGCTGGCGCTCGCCCCTCTCCTGTCCGCCGCGTCGGCGCAGCTTGGACCCCTCGGGCGGAAACACGCGGCCCTTCGGTCCGGACCTGTCGATCGACACGCGCGTCTGGCCGCCCATCTGGGACTCCGCGCTGCGTGGCCGCTTGAAGCTCTCACCCGCGCGCGGAAACGACTACGCTGGGCCACCTGCCCCCTGCCGTTCGAGCGCAGGGGTCATGCCCCCCTAAACCCCTGCTTGCAACATGAACGCGCACAACTTGACGACGGCTGCCGCTGCAATGCTCGCGCTTTGCACTGCCACTGCGCAGGCTCAGATTACGTATCTCGATGCCGACACATCGAACCAACCGGGATCGACCAACACGACCAACGCCGACGGCACCCCGTTCACGCCCCCGCTGACGACCGCCGGGGCCCCGCCCGACAACCAGTGGTGGGAGCGCACCGGGTTCGCGAACGGTGGTGACATCCTCGCGGTCAACGGCGCCTCGGACGCTCCAGTCATCCGGACGACGATCTCGGGCTTGGTGCCGGGCGCCGGTTACGACGTCTACGTGTACTACTGGTGGGCTGATCCCTTTGGGAACGGCGAATGGGACTTGGGCGCCGGGTTCACTCAGGCCGGCATCACGCACTTCCTCTATACCGATGGCTCGCCGATCACGAGCCTCTTTGCCAACGAGCCCATCCTGATTCAGGAGGGCAACCGGGACATGTACCAGTACTTCGTCGGGTGCACGAGCGCGAGCGCGAGCGGCACCATCGACGTCTACATCGACGACAACCCGGGGAACGATGACCGCTCTTGGTACGACGGCGTCGGGACCGCGCCGACGACCTGCAGCAACAGCATCGGGACGAGCTACTGCGGACCGGCCGTCGCGAACTCGACGGGCGGCTCGGCGCTGATGAGCGCGAGCGGCACCGCCGTCGTCGCGAACAACAACCTCGTCCTCTCGGCGAGCGTCCTGCCGAGCAATTCATTCGGCTTCTTCATGACGAGCCGGACGCAGGGCTTTGTGCAGTCCCCGGGCGGCAGCCAGGGCGACCTGTGCCTCGGCGGCAGCATCGGGCGTTACGTCGGCGCAGGCCAGGTGCTGAACTCCGGCGTTGCTGGTGCCTTCAGCTTGCCTGTCGACCTCACGCTGCATCCGACGCCGACCGGCCTCGTCTCGGTCGCGCCGGGCGAGACCTGGAGCTTCCAGGCATGGTTCCGTGACTCAATCGGTGGGACGGCGACTTCGAACTTTACGGACGGCCGCGAGATCACGTTCTTCTAGGAGTCAGTGGTGTAGCCTCCTGGGCTGCTTGCTCGCTCAGACAGGCGCACGTGCGCCGGAACAGGCTCGTTCCGGCGCGCTGCACCATGCCCGATCCGGCGCGCTGCACCATGCCTGATCCGGCGCGCTGCACCATGCCTCTCGTGCGCGCTGTCGTTCACGCCAGCACGGGACGGATCAACTCGCCGTGCACGTCCGTCAGGCGGAAGTCGCGGCCGGCGAAGCGGAAGGTCAAGCGCTCGTGGTCGATGCCCAAGAGGTGCAGGATCGTCGCGTTCAGGTCGTGCACGGACACGCCGTCCTTCACGATGTTGTACGAGAAGTCGTCCGTCTCTCCGTAGACCTGGCCCGTCTTCACGCCCGCGCCCGCCATCCACATCGAGAAACAACGCGGGTGGTGGTCGCGGCCGTAGTTGTCACGCGAGAGGCCGCCCTGGCAATAGACCGTGCGGCCGAACTCGCCCGACCAAATCACGAGCGTGTCCTCCAAGAGGCCTTTGCGCTTCAGGTCCTGGATTAGGCCGTAACACGGCTGGTCGACGTCCAGGCAGTTGTTGCCGAGGTCCATCGGCAAGTTGCCGTGCTGGTCCCAGCCGCGGTGGTAGATCTGCACAAAGCGCACGTCGCGCTCGACCAACCGGCGCGCCAAGAGGCACGACGCTGCAAAGGAGCCCGACAGCTTCGCCTCCGGGCCGTACAGGTCGAGCACGTCCTGCGGCTCGTCGTCGAGGTTGACGAGGTCCGGGACCGCGCTCTGCATGCGGAAGGCCATCTCGTACTGCTCGATCCGCGCGCGGATCTCCGGGTCGCCCAGCTCGTCGGCGCGCTTCTGGTTCAGCTCCGCCAGCGCGTCCAACGTCGTCCGGCGCGTCTCGCGCTCGACGCCGCTCGGGTCCTTGAGGTACAGGACCGGGTCGCCCGCCGCGCGCAGCGACACGCCCTGGTACTCGCTTGGCAAGAAGCCCGAGCCCCACAGGCGCTGGTACAGCGCCTGCGCCTCTTGGCGGCCCTTCCAGCGCGGCGTCATCACGACGAAGCTCGGCAGGTCGCGGTTGAGGCTGCCCAAGCCATAGGAGAGCCACGCGCCGAAGCTCGGGCGGCCCGGCTGCTGGTGGCCGGTCTGCATGAACGTGATCGCCGGGTCGTGGTTGATCGCGTCCGTGTGCACCGCGCGCAGCACACACAGGTCATCCACCATCTTCGCCGTCCACGGCAGCGTCTCGCACACCTCGGTGCCGCACTCGCCGTGGCGCGCGAAGTCGAACTTCGACGGCGCGATCGGGAAGCTCGTCTGGCCCGACGTCATGGTGGTCAAGCGCTGGCCGTTGCGGATCGACTCGGGCAGCTCCGTGCCGAACAGGTCGCGCAGCTTCGGCTTCCAATCCCACGTCTCGAACTGGCTCGGCGCCCCCGACATGCACAGGTAGATCACGCGCTTCGCCTTCGGCGCGAAGTGCGGCACGCCTGGCAGGCCGCCAAAGCGCGCGGGGTCGTTGCCTGCCGCGCCGGCTGCGAGCGCCATGGGGCCGCCGAGCGAGGCGAACGCCGCGGCGCCGACCGCCGAACGGCCCAGGAACGAGCGGCGCGTTAGCGACGCGGCGAAGTCATCGATGGGGGAGGGTTGCATCGTCGTCTCTTCGAGAACGCAGGGTCGTGTGCTCAGCCGCGCACGAGGACTTCGTCGAGGTTCAGGATCGTGTTGGCGAGCATCGTCCAAGCGGCGAGCTCGTCGTCGCCCAGCCCGCCCGAGCGTGACCCGCCGGGCAGGTCGAGGTCGCCGACCTCCAACAGGGCCGCCGCGCGCTCGGGCGCCGCCGCGAAGTCCGCGCGCAAGGCCGCGAGCGTGCGCTCCAGCACCTCGACCTCGCGCGCGTCAGGGCGGCGCCCGGTCGCGATGCGGAAGAGCTGCTCCAAGCGCGGCGCGTCGCCTTCGCTCGCCCGCGCGATCACGTGCGCGGCCAAGAAGCGCGCCGCCTCGACGTAGACCGTCGCGTTCAGCGCAGCCAGCGCTTGCATTGGCGTGTTCGTGCGCTCGCGCTGCACCGTGCACGACTCGCGCGACGGCGCGTCGAACGTGGTCAGGATCGGCAGCGGCGCCGTGCGCTTCCAGAACGTATAGAGGCTGCGGCGATGCAGGCCCTCGCGGGGGCCCTGCGTGTAACGCGCCGTGTTGCTGCCCGAGTACGCGACCGCTTCCCAGATCCCGACCGGCTGGTACGGCCGCACGCCGACGCCGCCCATCGTCTCATTCAAGAGGCCCGCCATGAAGAGCGCCTGGTCGCGCAGGACCTCCGCGTCGAGCCGCGGCCGGGCCGCGTGAGACAACAGCGCGTTGTGCGGGTCGAGCTCCAACGCGCGTGGGTCGACCGCGGCGCACTGGCGGTACGTACGCGATGTCACGAGCAGCTTGTGCAGGCGCTTGACGTCCCAGCCGCTCTCGACGAAGTCCACCGCGAGCCAATCGAGCAGCTCAGGGTGCGTCGGGAACTTGCCCTGCGCGCCGAAGTCCTCCGGCGTCGCGACGAGGCCGCGCCCGAAGAACTGCTGCCACGCGCGGTTCACCGCGACGCGCGCCGTCAAGGGGTGCGCCGGGTCGACGAGCCACCGGGCGAGGCCCAGGCGGTCGTGCGGCGCGTCCTTCGGCAACGGCGGCAGGATCGCAGGCACGTCGGCGCTGACCGCGTCGCCCAGCTTGTCGTACGCGCCGCGCACGAGGATGTGCGCCGGACGCGGCATCGCCAGCTGGCGCGAGATCATCGTCGTCGGCAAGGCGGCGTCGGCGTCCGCGAGCGCCTTGGCCTGCGCCGCGCGCGCATCGGCCAGCGCGATCCAATCCGGCGCGTGCCGCGAGCGGAAGCTGCGACGGATCAGCTCGCGCGACGCGTCCGTGCGCGCGTCCGCGGGCGTGGCGAGGGCCAGCGCGAGCTCTGGCGCCTCGTCGAACGGCAGCGCGCTGGCCATCCGCATCTGGAACCCGAAGCCGCCGCCGTGGTTCGAGACCTCGACCACGAGCTCGTTCAGCC
>JAWKUK010000008.1:0-317424 GCA_041398605.1 Planctomycetota bacterium | reverse complement strand
CAGCTCCCGAAGAGCCTCGCCAGCCTCGCCAGCCTCGCCAGCCGCGTGTTCCGGCGCTCCCGCTCGTTGGAGTCATCGTAATGGGGACCAAGTCCATCGCGGCGTTCGTCGCTGCTGCTGTGATCGCGCTTGCGGCGCTCATGCTCTCGGACGGCCCGGACACCATGCGCCTTGGCGCCCCCTTGGCGACCGACGTACCTGTTGCGACGGCGGAAGCGTCGGTCGACGTCGTGTTGGCGCCGCCTGCGTCGGTGTCGGCGCGCGCCGCGGAGTCGGTCGCGCCGGTGGAGTCGATCGAGGCGCCTGCGCCGGAGGCGGGCCCGAGCGTGGCCTCTGACGCCGCGCCACGGGTGGTGTTGCGCGCGACGGTCGTGGGCACGCGCCCGACCTCCGCTGGGCTCGAGCTGCTCGTGCGGTGCGGCGTCCCGGCGCGCAAGCTCTGCGCGGTGCCCGTGTCGGGCGACGGCCCTGTCGAGGTGGAGCTCAACGAGGCGCTCGAGGAGGTCCTGGGCAGCGTCGACGTCGCGCAGCGATTTCACGTGGCGCTGCTCGGTGAGGGCCACTTGGAGTCATATGGGTGGGCGGCGCACGTCGACGAGGGGCGCAAGGGCGAGCACACGTTGCGCATCGCGCTCGTCGGCCGTCCGATCGCGAGGACCTTGCGCGGCCGCCTCGTCAGCGAGGACGGCGCGCCGATCGGGAGAGGCAACATGGTCGAGTTTGTCCCTGTCGGCGCGCTGCGCGACGACCCGACCTTCGTGCTCGCCAATGAGCGGGCGGCGCGCGACGGCGCGTTCGAGCTGCCGCTCGCGACGGAGGAGCCGGGCGAGCTCATCGCGGTCGCAGAGGGCTATTGCGCGCGGCACGTCGCCGTGCGCGCGGACCAGCTCGGCGATGTCGATGTCGGCGAGTTGACGTTGACTCGCGGGGCGCGCATCAGCGGGCGTGTGTTGGCTCCTGGCCAGGCAGTCGCCTTCACGCGCCGCGCGGCGGTCATCGCGAGCGCGCCGTACGCGCCGGCGGCGTGGAACGAGCGCGCCCTCGGCTTCCAGGTCAGAGATGGGCGCTTGCACAACGAGCTCGTTTCGGCGCAGGTGGAGGCCGATGGCTCGTTCGAGCTGTTCGGGCTGGAGCCTGGTTGGACCTATAACCTCGTGTTCGTGCCAGACAAGGTCGACGGCGTGCGCGTCTCGCTGCTCGCGTTGTCGTCGTTTGGGCGGGCGGTGACGGCCCCTGCGTCGAACGTCGCGCTCGAGCAGAGCCTCGCCGTCGTGCACGTCGTCGTCGAGGGTGTCTCTCTGGAGCGATCGGGGCCCGTCACCGGCGCGGAGCTGCGCGCCGTGCTAGACGACGAGGACGGCCTTGGCGCGGTCCCAGAGGGGCTGCGGCGCGATTCCGTGGTCCGGCTGGGGCATGGGGGCGAGGCGTATGTGCTCGTCCCGCCGGATCGGACGACGACGTTGCGGGCGTCGGCGCCGTCCTTTGCGAGCGTGGTGGCGCGGCTCGACCCGACACGCTTGCCCATCGAGCGCGGCGCATTGCGCGGCCCATTTGTGATCTCCCTGGGCGACAGCGAGGCGCCGGCGACGCTCGAGTGGCGTGTCGCGTACGACGGCCCTGGCAAGTTGGACGGTGCACAGCTCTATGCGGTGCTGTATTCGGGCACAGGCGCCCCGAAGCAGCTCGGCCCGGCGCCGATCATCGCCGGTGTGGCCACGTTCCGCCCCGCGCCGACGGGGAGTTGGTTGGGGCGACCGTGGGTCCACATCCCACAGTCGACGGCGCTGGCGGACCTGCCGTACGACCTCGCCTTGTTCGCCAACGTAGAGCTCGAGCTGCGCAGCGGCGAGGCGACGGTCGTGTCGAGCCGCCTCGCGGTGGGCGGCCGCATCGAGGTCGGGCTCGTGGGCCGCGACCCGCTGCTGGATCCACCGAGCTTTCAGCTCGTCGAGGAGGGCGGCAACGTCGTGTTTCCGACGCTCTTCACGGTCGACCCGCGCGGCCATGACAGCGCGCGAGCGATCACGACGGACGGCCCCTATTGCCTGGAGCGCGCCCTCCCCGCGGGCACCTACGTCGTGCGCCAGGTGGGCCTCGCGTACAAGGAGCAGTCCCTCGAGGCGCTCGTACGCCGCGGCGAGACGACCCGCCTCACAGTCTCCCTTGTGCCACGCTGACCCGCGCGGGCCGCGTGCCCATCGTGGGCGCCGCCGAGGGCCTCGCGCAGCGCCGAGAGCGCCCGCAGCCCGCGCGCGGCGCCGCCTGCGCGTGGGTTGAGATTCCAAGTTCCCTGCGTAACGCCCGTGCTCGTTGGCGCAAGGCTGGTTGTGCGCTCTGCCCCCGCAGCTTTGGCCCCCGCAGCCTCGACCCTTGTAGCCTTGGCCCTCGTCGTCGTCGCCCTTGGGGTGGCGCTCTGGGCGGCTGCGGCCGGCCCCGGGCCCGGTGGGCGGCGCGCCCTCGATGCCGAAGCGCGCGCGGTCACCACAGACTTCGACGTCAGCCAGGAGGCCGAGCTCGTCCCCGTCGAGCCCCAAGAGGCCGCCGGACGGGCTGCCGGACGGGCCGCCGGACGGGCCGCCGCCCTCCGCCGCGAAGGTGCGCCGTCAGCGGGCGGCGACCCGCGGGAAAGGCGCACGCACCCAGACCCCCGCGCCAGGCTCGCCCGCGACTCTGCTGCTGCGTCAGGCGCTGCGGGAGAGCCCCCGAACCCGATCCTGCTGATCCAAGTCCGCGTGTCCGGCTACGGCCCGCCGCGGCGAGACCCGCTGGGCGCCGCCACGGTCTCCTTACGCTTTGACGACGCGGAAGGCCAGTTCACCAGCGGGGTCGAGCTCGGCCGCCTGGTGCAGTTCGAGGTGCCGCGGCCGAAGAACAATCCGGTGCCTGGGTCCTGCGTCGTGACTGTCTCGCACGCGGGTTACGCGCGCGCGCACGTCAGGGTCGACCTCGCGCGTCGCGTGTCGCGCACGGGCACCGACGTCGAGGGGCACCCGCGCTACGCAGGCACCGTCTCCATACGCCTCTCGCCTTATATCGCCCGCGTCCGTGGAGCCGCGTTGGAGGCGGACTCCGTCGCGCTGGTCGAGTTCTCGCCCGCGCGGCGAGCCGAGCCGCTCGAGGTCGTCGACGAGTGCGCTGACGCGGGCGATTACGAGCTGCGTGTCCCGCGCCCCGGAGATTGGCTGGTCGTCGCTCTCCGCGCCAACGCGCACCCGTCCTACGTGATCGTCCATGTCCCACCTGACGTGGGTGCAGGGGCGGACGTCGGCGACGGGGTCGTCCACGTCCGCCGACGGTTCGCGCCGCACTCGACCGCGCAGGTGATCGAGGCGAAGTTCCCGGTCGGCTTCGACCCCGCGGGCCTCGGCGTCGAGTTGATCGCGCGCGACGGCCGTGGTTTCAGCGACACGGCCGCCGTCGAGCGCGCCGCGAGCGCCCTCGACGGACCACAATTGACGTGGCAGCGCACGACTCACGTCCCGGACGGTCGCGAGCCCTGGGGCTACGATCTGCGACGCGAGCGCGACGAGCCGGAGTGGCGCGATTCGATCGCGTGGTGCTCGGTCGAGGGGACCCTGAATGGCGCGGGCGTCGTGACGCTGAACGGCGCGCCGACCGGGCCCGTGACCTTGCGCGCGCAACGGCCGTTCTTCGATGGGGTCTGGACGACCGAGGCCGTGGTCGAGCTCGCGGCGTTCGACCGTGTGACGTTCACCGTCCGTGCGGCGCGCATCGTGATCGCGGCGTCCGACTCGGAGGGCGAGCTCGCGCGCGGGACCGCGACGCTCAGCGGCGTGGCACAGGCGCAAGGCGTGCGCCGCGGTCGGGGCGTCGCTGACTCTGGGGTCACTGACTTTCGCGTGCAGCTCGAGCTCAGCGCCACCCTCGACGAGCACGGCAGAGCGGCGATCATCGTCCCGAGTGACGCCGACTTGAGGCTCACAGCCCGCGGTGTGACAGGTCGTGGGGTCGGAACACAGCCGGTGTTGGCGCCGCCGCCTGGGTACGATCGCACGATAGCCTTGACCGTCCAGCCGTCGCCTGCCGCGGGTCAACCGCCTGAACGTTCGCTCGGGCGACGCTTGACTCAGCGATGAAGTCTCGACCCGAGGCCCTCTTCCTGCGCTATCGCAAGCGCGGCGACGCCGCCGCGCTCGGCGAATTGTTCGACCTCGTCGCGCCGGAGCTGCTCGTGATTGCGAGCCACCTGGCGCGCGACATCGCGGACGCGGATGACTTGATCGGCGCGACGTTCCTGGCCGCGATCGAGGGCGCGCAGGGCTACGACCAGCGCCGCCCCCTCGTCCCGTGGCTCATCGGGATCCTCGTCAACCAAGCGCGCGTGCAGCGGCGTCGAGCCGCGCGCACGCCCGAGGCGTCGCGGCTCACGGAGCGCGAGGTCGCGACGCCCGACCGAGTCGCCGGTGAGGTCGAGCTGCGCGCGGCGCTGGAGCGAGGGCTCGCGCAGCTCGCTTCGCCGTACCGCGAGGTGGTCTCGGCGCACCTGATCGCGGGGAAGGCGCCCCAAGAGATCGCGCTCGACGTCGAGCGCGCGCCGGGCACGGTTCGTGTTCAGTTGCATCGCGGCCTCGATATGCTGCGCAAGGTGCTGCCCGAGGGCTTCGCCGCGGGCGCGGCGATGTTCGCGATCCCGCGCGGCGGCCTTGGGGTGGTGCGTGAAGCTGTCCTCGAAGCGGCGCGGCAGCACGCCGCCGCGACCGTCGCCGGCGGTGGGGGAGCGGCTCTTGCCGGGAAGCCCATCTTGTCGGCGGTCCAGGCTGCAGCCTCGAAGCCTGCCTTTGCGCTCGGTGCGCTGACGGTCGCAGCGCTCTTGAGCCTCGCGGTGATCGCCGCCCTGAGGGGCGCGCCTCACCCTGGGGCTGGTGGCGCGCTCGCCGGCGAGGCGGCGCCCAGGCCCGCGTCGCTCGCAACGGCCGGCGCTGCGCTGCGCGGCGCCCATGACGCAGAGCTCGACTCGATGCCCGCGGCTCCGACCCAGCGGGTCGAGTCTCGCAGTCAAGTCGCGGCCGCGCCGCCAGACGTGGACACGCTCGAGCCGCTCGCCGAGCTCACTCCGGAGCGGTTCGTCCTGGTCTTGCGGATCAACTCGACCGAGATCCCTCGCCGCGACGCGCACGCGCCGGGCGCGCTGCGAGTCGTGTTGCCAAAGGGCCCTCGGACCCTGGAGCAGCCCGCCGGCTCCGCGCGCGAACTCACCGCAACGGCGCTGCTGAACGGCTCTCTGGAGCTCGACATGACCGCCTTTGTGGTCGATGGCGAGCCGCCTGCGACGGTCAACGTCTTGTTCGATCATCCAGGCCTCGCGCCGTGGCGCGGCGCGCTGGAGCTGTCCTTTTCGAGCGGTGTCGGGCGTCGCGTCGCGACAACAAGTATCGCCGTGGGCGCAGCCTACTGCGTCGTAAAGGGCAAGCGGGGCAGCTTCGAGGAAGTGGTGTTGGTGTCGGCGTCGGGGGACGAGCCGATCGTGCCCCTGCCTCTGCTCGACCGCTCCAGCGCGCGCGATGCATTCGAGCTGCGAGTGCCGTGTCCGGGCCGCTTCGCCGTCGCCTGGCTGTCGAGCCAGAGCGTGACGAGCTTCGTGCTGTTCGAAGCCGAAGAACAGCACCAGGGCGGCGAGCTCTCAGTCGTAGCGCCGAAGCCTCCGTCTTACCGCACGGTCGCGGTCGAGGTGCTGAAGAGAGAGGCGACTCGATTGCTCCCCAAAGACCTCGTGGTGCGCCTCAGCGCGCCGGAGTTCCAGCGCTTGGTCGAGGGTGGCGGCGCGCTCTCCGAGCCAGGCGTCGACGGCGACGCGCCCGCGCTCATGTGGGTCGAGGTGCCGAGGAGCCACAAGAACGACCGCACGTTCGGCGCTCTGATGGAGCCTGGCGGGAAAACGACCAAAGTGGACGGTCTCGCGCTCGAGTACGCGTGGCAACAGCAAACGTTGAACACGACCCGGCCCACGGGATTTGCGCCCTTCGTCGGCGAGGGCTACTACTGGTCCGTGGAGCACCCCTGCGCGCGCGGTCGCTACTCAGCGCCCTTCTTTGTCGCGCGTGGCGGCGATTCATTGATGCTCCAGCCGCTGGCCTTCGAGCTCGAGGTCCTTGCCAAGCGCGGCGCCGAGCCCGCGGCAGGCGGCGTGGTCTTGGTCGAGGGCACCTTTGGGAAGGACTACGCCTCGGCGCTGCCGAACGGCAAGGCCCCAGAGGCTGGGTCCGTCGAGGCGCTGGTCTTCCGCCGCGAGGTCACGCTCGACCGCCAAGGCCGCGCGACCTTGCTCGCCCCGGCCGCGGCTGATTTGACGGTGTCGTGGGTCGGCCAGGAGGCCAATCGTGTCCAGGTCCGTGGCGCCCCCCAAGGGAGCGAGACCGTGCGCTTGTCGGCAGCGGCTGCTGTGAAGTGAATCCGAGGGGCGCCCGGCTCCTGTCACGTCGAGGCCCTGTATCGATTCTCCGCATGCCGGGAACCAAACGGCCCGAACAATGCGTCCTCTAGGTCGCCATGCCGACCATCCTGCCCATCAAGGTCCTCGCAGCGCTCGTCGCGCTCTCCACGGCCCACGCACAGGTCGTGTATCAAGAGAGCTTCGAGTCGCAACCGCTCGGCGTCCTGCCCGCACCTTGGAACAGCTCGACCACCCCGAGCGCCGCGGTCGATGCGTCCTCCGTGCTCGGTGGCCACGCGCTGCACTACCGCGGCGCGCCGAATCCCGTGAACGGCACGATGTTCGGCATGAGCCTCGGATCCCATCGGGGGCGAGCAGGCCTCACCCTGTTGCCGGCGTTTGCGAGCGTGCCCTTTGACCTCATGCTCGCCGACGCGCTCGGGTCGCAGTCCATGACGCTGAGGTTCGATCCTTCGGGGACGATTACGGCGATCAACGGCAACGTCGGACTCCCGGGGCTCTTGATCACCCAGCTCGGGGCGACCTGGTCTCCAGGCGTACCGCTCGCCTTGGCCATCGATGTCTTCCCCGACCGGGGCGCGACGATCACGATGAACGGCGCAGCGGTCGCGGTCGACCTCCACTCCAACGCTGCCCGCTTCCTTACCGTCGCCTCGCTGCAGTTCCAGTCTCCGTATCCCGTCCAAGCAGGCAGCATCGACCTCTGGGTCGACGATGTCGAGCTCTGGGATGTGCCGTATCCGGCGCACTCCTGCCCTCAGCCGACGAATGCGCTCGGGTACCTCGGCGGGGCACGCATCGAGGGCCCGCCGCTCAGGATCAGCGCGCCGCCGCAGCAGTGGCTGCTGTTCGGGGTCCCGCAGGCCTCGTTTGGCGTGGTCTTCTACGGCCCGCTTGGACCTGCGACTCCGGTTGGATTCGGGAGGCTGTGCCTCAGCCGGCCCGTCACGCGCTGCGCGACAAGCTCCTGGGGCGGGAGCAGCCAAACGTTCCAGGTCGACCTCGGCGCGCCGGCGTTTGCCTCGGCGGGCGTGGCTGCCGGGCTGTCCCTCTCGTTCCAGGCGGGGTACCGGGACAGCGCCCCATTGAGTTCGCAATGGTCCTTTACGGACGTCGTGACGGCGATGATCGGCCCCTGAATGGGTCTTGGATGACTCGCAGCGTTCGCTCTGGGCACCGCGCGGGAATGGCGCGTGCCGAGCCGTGCTCACGTGAGGCAGCCCACCCAGGGGGGCGCCTTCGTGAGGGCAGAGGCGTTTCTGGCTTTTCTGCGCCGCACGCATGGTCGCGAGCCGCCCTGTACCCTGGACCGTCCACCTCTCACCTTCATTTTGATTCGATGCGCACACGCCCGCCGTTCCATGTGTCCCTTGTCCTCCTCACGCTCGCGGGCTTCTGCTCGACGGCGCACGCGCAGGTCGTGCTCAGGACCCATGACACGTTCTATTCGGGCCTGGCGATCGCGCGCGGGATGGACGGGGTCGGTGACGTGAACGCCGATGGCGTCGGTGACTACGCGATCGGGTACCCGCGGGATTACACCTTCGGCCTAGGGACCGGCGTCGTCCGCGTCTTCTCGGGCCTCGATGGCTCGGTCCTTCGGGTGCACCCGGGGGTCGGCCAAGAGCAGCTGGGGACAGTTGTCAAGGGGCTGGGTGATGTCGACGGTGATGGCATCGACGACCTCGGCGCTTCGGCGCTGGAGTTCGACAATGGGTTCTTCAATGCAGGGCGTGTTCGCGTGTTCTCCGGCGCCACTGGGCTGGAGCTCCTGAGCGTCGAGGGCACCGCCTCCAACCAGGCCTTCGGGGCCGCGATGTGCCGCTTGGGTGACGTGAACGGAGACGGGCACCAGGACTTCGTCGTGTCGGCGTACGACGCCAACTTCAACATGGACGGCGCGGTCCACGTCGTCTCGGGCCTCGACGGCAGCCTGCTCGCCTCGCAGCTCGGCGCGCCGGGCGCTCGGCTCGGGTCATCCTTGTCCTTTGCTGGCGACCAGAACGCTGATGGCACCCCGGACTTCGCAGTGATCACCCAGTTCGGCTCGCGTGTGCAGACCAGGTCCGGACTCGATGGGACCGTCATCCGCGGCATCAGCTCGGGGCTCGACTTCTTCGGTACTGTGGATGCGGACTCGGACATCGACGGTGACGGGACCAACGACCTCGTCGTGAGCGCGCTGATCATCACAATCCAGGGCAGCTACAGCGGCAGCGCCAATGTCTACTCCGGAGCGACCGGGCAGCAGCTCTTCCACTACGACGCTGCGCAGCTCCAATCCACGAGCTTCGGTGTCGCATGCGAGGCGTTGCCGGACCTCGATGGAGACGGTCGCGGGGAGTTCGCAGTGGCGTCCTATGGCTACTCCTGGAACGCCGCTCCGACGCAGAACGCGCAGCTCTTCCTCTTCAGCGGGACGGGCGCGCTGCTCTATCGCGTCGATGGCGCGCTGAGCGCCGCCGCCGGCGGCGGGCTCGTTCAGACGGGTGACATCGACGGAGACGGCCGACCGGAGCTCCTGTTCGACGCCGAGTTCGACTACGGCACGAATCAGATCCGCGGCCTCGTGCGCGTGATCACTTCATTGAGCGTGATCGGCGCGACAACGACGTGCCCTGTCACCCCGAATAGCACCGGCGTGCCGGCGCGGCTCCAGGTCTTCGGGACGAGCGTGCTCGGGTCGGATCACCTGCACGTGCGCGCGTCCAACCTGCCGGCGTTTGCGCTCGGTTACTTGGTGGCCAGCCAGACGACCCAAGGGGGCGTGACGCCGCCGAACAGCCAGGGGACGTTGTGTCTCGGCGGCACGATCGGCCGCTTCTTCGCGCAGGCGGGCAACTCCGGCACAGCGGGCTTGCTGTTCACCGACATCGACCTGGCCAACATGCCGTCGCCTCTGAGCGCGGTGCAGGCGGGCGAGACGTGGACGTTCCAGGCGTGGCACCGTGACGCGAACCCGACGACCACCTCTAACTTCTCCGAGGCCGTGACCGTCGTGTTCCAGTGACTCGTCGCTGACGTGAGCGCTGGGCGCACGCCGCCAGCAGCGCACATTGCGCCGGTGAAGGCAGCCGCGGAGCCCGAGGGGAGCGTCATGTGGCGCTCCCCTCGGGCTTGCTCATCGGCGGTCCATCAAGTCACTCGCGGGTGCTCCCGATGAGGCCGTTGTCGAGCATCCACTGCTCGATCGCGGACTCCACGATCGCATGTTGGTCCGTCGCGAGCCAGTAGCTGAAGCTGTGCAGCCGCACGTCGGGGCCGATCGCGCTCGCGACCGAGATCGTCTTCAGCGGGACATCGCTCACGTCGTAGATCTGGTCGCACATGGAGCTCGCACCGAGCCGCGCGAGCTCACGTCCGAGCCGCAGGACCTCGAGCGGCGACACCTGCGCCATGCGCGCGCTCATCGAGCCGGAGTGGCTCTCCGCGCTGGCGAGCAGCACCAAGCCGCTCGAGTACACCGTGACCTGGTCCATCTGCAGCCCCAAGAGGGTGCCGCCCGCTGACGAGTACATCAGCACCGGGCTCAGCGTGATCCGATCTTCGCACACGGGGCTGCCGATCGCGGGATCGCTGAAGACGCCGTCCTTCGGGGTCGCGGGGACCCAGCCTGCCACGCCGGGGGCGTGGTCGATCCCGGCGTTGGTGCCATCGGCGTGGACCGAGCGTGCGAGGGACAACGTGGCGAGGCCAAGGGACACGGCAGCGAGGGTGCGCAGCATAGTGAAAGTCCGGGGCGAACCCCGAAGCGTACGCGACAGGGGAAAGGCGGCGAGCGTGTGAGTCGCGGCAGCGCGCTCGCTGGGGCGAGCAGCGGGGCAGCTGCTCTGATCATGACAGCGAGATGAGCGCTCGGACCGAACGCTCGAATTCGCCGCCAGGGCCGCGACCGCTGCGCGGCCTTCACTCTCTCCCGGGCGTCAGCGCGAAGCAGAGCAGCTCAGCGCTCGTTCGGTGGTAGAGCCTGCCGTTGGCATAGGTCAGCGAGTTTGCCGTCCAGACTCCGCCCGCGGGTCCGAGCTCGTTCACGGCGAGCAGCGCGTCGCCGTTGAACGCCGCAGCGCGCGCGTCGAAGGTGTACACGAGCCCGTTGGCGAGCGTGTACGAGAGCCGGTCGTTCACGCGTGTCGGCGCGCCGTTGAAGACCCAGTCCCAGCCGCTCCAGCGCGAGCGCTCGTCGCCCGTGACCTCGACGCCGTTCCGATCGAGCGCGCGCGCCGCGCGGGGCGCGCGCCAGACGAAGCGCGCGGCGCCGCGCTCGTCGCGCGTGACGTCGGTCGGCACCTCGAGATACTCCACGCGACCATGGACGACGTCCGCGCGCCCGAACGAGAACGAGGGCGCCAGGGTGGCGCGCCCGAACGCGGTGTCGTAGCACTGGAAGTAGACCCAGCCGTTCGCCGCGTGCGCGCTGTAGCGCGCCGGGAAGACGCCGCGGTCGAGGGTGACGTCCTGCGCGGTGCGCCAGACACCTGCGGCCCCGTCGAACGTCGTCTGTGTCACGCCGCTGCCCAGCGAGACCGTCGCGACCTCAGCGCCCGTCGCCAGGTCCAACGCGACGATCGCGCTGGCCGGGTCGCGCAGGACCCAATAGGCGTAGCGCTCGTCGTGCGTCATGACGTGCAGCGCGGCTTCGTGGTTGCCGCGTGGGTCCTCGTAGCGCCACACGCTCGTCCCAGCGCGCGCGCCGTTCAAGCGCACGAGCGAGGCGCCGACCGGGCGCTCGGGGACGTCGTGGGGCCCGCCGCGCCCGATCAACGCGCACATGCCATCGTCGGTCGCGACGAGCGTCGGCGCGTTGTACTGGGTCAGCGCGTCGGCGCTGCGCCAAAGGAGCTCACCTGTCGCGGCGTCGAGCCCGACGAGGTGGTGCCAGCGCCCGACGAGCGCCTCGGGGTCCGCGCCCGGCGCGGGGAAGGGCTCCATATGGACGAACACCGCGCGCGCGCCGTCCTGAACCAGGAACGGCTCGAACTGCTTGTTGAACGGGCCGTCGAAGGCGGGGGTATAGGTCCGCTCCCACACGACCTCGCCCTCCAGCGTGAAGCACACGACGCGACCGGCGGCGTTCGTGAACCAGACGTGCGTCCCATCGGTGACGGGCGAGGCGCTCGTCGCGTCCGAGAACGGGTACGAATGGATCGCCGGCACTTCGCCCGAGAGCTCGCGCTCCCACAGGAGCGCGCCGGTGTCCGCGTCGTGGCACCGCGCGAGGATGTGCTTGCCGACGATCGAGCGGCCCTCGGTCGCGTGCTGGAAGCGCGCGGCGTCCTCGGCCGAGAGCGCTTCGCGCGGGTCCCAAGGGCGCATCGTCGCGACGAAGACGCGGCCGCTGTGCACGGCGATGCCGCCCTGTCCTGTCGCCGGCATCGGCGCGCGCCACAGGACGTTCTCGCCCGTGTTTGCGTTGAACGTGAGCGGCGCGGACGGGCCCGTCGAGCTCCAATCGCCGCGCGGCCCCGCGCCTGCCGGCCAGGCTGCGGCCGGCTCCAGCGTCGCGCGCGCTGCGATGGCAGGGAACGGCGACGTCGACGGGGGGCCGGGGGTGCCCGTCACGACGAGGTTCCGGAAGCGCCCCGAGTCGTCGAACGAGCCGAGCCCGACGAGCCCGGCGCCGAGGGTCGTGTCGCGCGCCTCGAGGATGAGCTCGCCCTCGAACCAAGCGCGCACGAGGTCCCCTTGGCGCTCGACGGTGAGCCTGCGCCACGGCGGCTCGGCGCCCTCACCGCGGGTCGCGCCCCAGTCGACGCCGCGGGCCGGGATCGGCGCCAGCGGCCGCCGCGGCGCCCCGTCGACGAGGAAGACGTTGCAGGCGTTCTGGTCCGGCGTCGTCGCGAAGTGGGTGTAGTAGAAGCGGTCGGGCGCTTGGAAGCCGAAGACCACGCACAGGTCACGGTGGCCGTACTCGCGGCTCGTCTGCTGGGCCTCGACGGTCAGGCGGAAGTCGCCGAACGTCGCCCCGTCGGCCAGCGCGATGCGGTGGGGCGACCGGACGGGGGGCGCGTAGTGGTCCTCGGTGGCCTCGAGCGCCAGGATCGGGAGCCGCCCCGGCGTGGTCAGGGTCCAGGACTCTGGGTTCGACGCGGTCCAGCGCTGCGGGCGGCCGTCCGCTCCGGTCGTCAGGTCGATGCGCTGGACGCCTCGGGTGCGGTCCAGCGTCGGGGTGGCCTCTCCAGAGGTCACTGGACCGGGTGCCTGCGCGGGTACCTGCGCGGGTGCCTGCGTCATACTGAGCAGCGAGGACAGGGCCAGGGCGCGCGCTTGGAAGCCGAGGTTCATGCCGCGAGGATATCGGGCCTCGATTCGAGCGTTCCCTCGCGCCGATGGTGAAGATGTGGTTCGCTCGCACGTAGTGGCTCGTCCCATCGCGAACGCCCCCAGGTTCCCCGTGCTCTCCCTCGTCCGTCCAGCCGCCGCGGTCACCGCGCTCTCGCTCGTCGCCGCGTTCGGCGCCGCGGGCTGCGCGACCTACAACGAGCGCGTCTCGGTGCCCCTCGGGCAGTTCGAGTCAGGTGATTTTGCGGCGGCCCAGGCGGGGTTCACGAACCCCAAGGTCGTGGGCTCCGGCTTCCTGCGCGGGGCAGAGGGCGGCATGGCTGCGTTCGTCGGCGGCGATTGGGAAACGGCCAAGGACCGCTTCCACGCCGCGCTCGATGCGGTCAAGGACATCGAGGAGCGCGCCGCGATCGGGGTTGAGTCCGTCGGCGAGGGGCTCTTGTCCTTTGCGCTGAACGAAGGGCAGCAGAGCTACGACGGCGAGGGCTACGAGCGTGTCATGGCCCACGCGTGCCTCGGGCTCGCCTACCTCGCGCTCGGCCAGGTCGACTCCGTGTTGGTCGAGGCGCGCCGCGTCGACCAGCTGCTCGTCGCCGAGGAGGCGCTGTACGAGACGGAGTACGGCGCGGGCGGGCTCGGGCACTTCCTGTCGGCGCTCGCGTACGAGCTCGTCGGCAAACCTGGCGAGGCCTACATCGACTACCAGCGCATGGCGGAGAAGGGCGTCGGCGGCGACCTCACATCGCGCGCGCTCGTGCGCCTGTCGAGCCAGCTCGGCCGCAAGCGCGACCTCGCGCGCTGGATCGAGACGTACGGACCTGACCTCGAGCGGCCCGAGGGCGCGGCGTCGATCGTCCTCGTCGGCGGCGCTGGGATGGGCCCGGCCAAGCGCGAGATCAAGATCGACATCCCGTTGCCCGATGGCGTGTTCTCGTGGGCGGTGCCGGAGGCGGTCGCGGGCGACGGCGGTGGAGAGCTGTCGCTGTTCTTCCCCGCGACGGGCCAGCGCCTGCGCGCTTCAGTGATCGAGGATGTCTCCTCCGTCGCCGCGAAGAACCTCTCGGACCGAATCCTGTGGCTCTCCGCCAAGTCGGCGATCCGCGGCCTCCTGAAGCGCCAGCTCGCGGACCAATTGCGGGACAACAAGAAGGGCGGCGCGCTGCTCGGGCTGGCCGCTGACATCTTCACGATCGCGACCGAGCGCGCGGACCTGCGCGCCTGGCGGACGCTCCCGTCCAACTGGCAAGCCGCGCGCGCCTTCGTGACGCCCGGCGAGCCGGTCGAGGTGCAGGTCGGTGTCACGGGTGGCGCCGCCGTTCCCCTCGGCACATTCCAACTTACAGCGGGCGAGACCATGTTCGTCTTCGCCCGTTCGCTCCGCGGCCGCACGTACGCGCACGCCGTCGGCGGCGCGCGCGTCGACGCGCCGTGACCAGACCATCCTCACTTCGGAGACACTTGATGAACCCCGCGAACCTGCTCCTCCCTCTGTTCTGCCTCGGCCTCGGCGCTGGGTGCAGCTCTGTGAACTACGGCGATCCTGATGCCACCGAGACCGTGACGATCGACTGGGGCTCGAAGGACCTCCAGACGTTCGCGAAGTACATGATCGACTCGCTCGCGGCGTCGCCGAACTTGGCGTACCTCGACGCGCCTGGGAAGGAGCGCGACATGCGCGTCATCGCGGTCTTCGGCGGCATCGCGAACGAGACGAGCGAGCACATCAATACGGACCAGATCTCGCGCCTCGTTCAGTCCGAGCTCTTCGAGCTGGGCAAGTTCCGGTTTGTGGTCGGCGACGAGGCGGCCGGTCAGGAAGAAGTGCAGAAGCAGCTGCGCTTCCAGAACAGCGGCCTGACGGACGAGGCCTCGGCGCGCCAGTTCGGTCGTCAGCTCAACGCCGACGTCGTCATCTTCGGCGCGCTCTCTGACATCCGCAAGGAGCGCGGACGTTCGATCGAGAGCCTGGGCTCCAAGCGCAAGGACCTCTACTACCAGTTCTACATGGGCGCCGTGAACGTCGAGACGGGCGAGCTCCTCTGGACGAAGACCGAGGACATCCGCAAGACGCAGACGGTCGGCCTCTTCGGGCGCGGCTGAGCGCGCGGCCCCGTGCGGGGCCCTCACCACGATTTGGCACCTCATCAGAAACTCTCCCGCGGATGCGTTCGGGTTTCAGACGCTCGCGGCTCTAAGTCCCGGAGCGGTTGCCCGACACGCAGCGCTGGCCCCGCAGGGTGCTCGATGTTGCGCAGGAGGGTCCAGCCGGCTCCGAGGCAGAGAGTGAGAGCCGTGAGAGTCGAGACTGAGAGTAGTGAGACTGAGTAGAGAGAGTTGGAGCTGAGCGAGGCGCCCCTCTGTGGGACGCATCTGAGAGAGTGAGAGATCAGCAAAGGGAATCCGAGAATCATGCGGCCCGACGTCCTGACCAGGACGCCGGGCCGCTTTCACAGGCGCGGGAGCCGCGCCACCGGCAGCGCCGACCTACCTCGGGTCAGCGCGTCCCAGCGGCTCGGAAATCCCTCTGGGAACGTCGTTCGGAGCGGCGCCGGCGCCGGCTCTCGAGCGTGCAGCCTGAGAGAGCTGCGCTGGGGATCCTGACTCCTGACGAGTCAGCTGGGCCCGCCGGTGAGCGCCGGTGGGCCCTTCTTACATGGGTCCCGCTTCTGTCGGCCGAGCGTGGGTCCCAGCGTCGCGAAGCGACGGTTGCTCCGTCGCGGTCGCTCAGCAGCGCCTGGAATTTCTTCGCAGCGACGGCGTTCGCTTCCCCGAAGGCCGCGGCTCTAGGGGGTACAGCCGAGAGCTGTGCTGGGGATCCTGACTCGCACGAGTCACGTGGAGGGCCTGACGGTAAAGACCGGCAGGCCTTCTTCGTCGGGTAACGCGCGGCGCCGTCGGCGCGCGCTCGCGTCACGCTGGCGGATGCCCGAGCGGGTTGAGCAGCGCCGTCAGGATGTGGTCGCGCCACGCGCCGTCGATGAAGAGGTAGTTGCGCGCCAGGCCCTCCCGCTGGAACCCGAGGGCCTCGAGCACGCGGGCCGAGCGGACGTTCTCCGGGCGGTAGTTGGCCTGGATTCGGTGCAGGCCTAGCTGTTCGAAGGAGAATCGTGCCAGCCCACCCAGGGCCTCGCGCATCAGGCCGAGGCCCTCGTGCTCCCGGTCGACGGAGTAGCCGAGCATCGCGGACTGAAAGGCGCCACGGACGATCTGGCTCAGATTGGCGATCCCGAGGATCGGCCCCTCTGGCTCGGAACGGGGCACGAGCGCGGTCCGGAACCCATCGCCGCGCGCGGCTTCGTCGCGGACCGCGTCGAGCTGGCGCAGCCAGTGGGCCAGCGTCCAGAACTCGGGGCCGCGCCGCGGCTCCCAGCGGCGCAGGTGCTCTCGGTTCCGGAGGGCGTAGTCGAGCATCCGCTCCGCGTCCTCCGGGCCAGGGACGAAGAGCCGCAAGCGCTCGGTCTCGAAGTGCAGCGGAGGGGGGCCCACAGCCGAGAAAGTACGACGGCGGGCCGCCGCGCGCTCGCGTAACCTGCCTGCTCTGCGCCCCGCAACGCGCCGACCTGGCCCGTCCCCCGAGCCCCGCTCGTTGCACCGAACCGAACCCTCGATGTCCGCGAACCACCTCTATCTCGTCACCGGCGGCGCCGGCTTCATCGGCAGCCACATTACGACGGCCCTCGTCCAGCGCGGGGATCGCGTCCGCGTGCTCGACGACTTCTCCTCCGGCCGGGACACGAACCTCTCCCACCTCGAGGTCGGCGAATATGGCAGCGGCGCCGCCGTCGAGGTCCTGCGCGGCGATGTCGTCGACCCCGAGGCCTGCCGCCGCGCCGTCGTCGGCGCGCGCGGGCTCTTCCACGAGGCGGCGCAGGTGTCGGTGCCGCGCAGCGTGGAGGACCCTGTCCGCAGCTACGACGTGAACGTCAATGGCACGCTGCGCCTCCTCGAGGCCGCGCGGGCCGAGGGCGTCAACCGGGTCGTCTTCGCGGCCTCGTCCGCGGCGTACGGCAACACCGAGGAGCTGCCGAAGCACGAGGGCATGGTCCCGCAGCCCCTGTCGCCCTATGCCTCGGGCAAGGTCGCCGGCGAGCACCTCCTGCGCGTCTACGGGAGCTGCTACGGCATGCACACGGTCGCCCTGCGTTACTTCAACGTCTTCGGCCCGCGCCAGGCCGATGACAGCCCGTACACCGGCGTCATCGCGATCTTCGCGCGCGCCTTGCTGGAGGGCCGCGTCCCGACGATCTTCGGGGACGGCGGTCAGACCCGCGACTTCACCTACGTCGACAACGTCGTCGCGGCGAACCTGGCGGCGATGGATCGGGACGTCCCCTCGGGGACGGTCGTGAACGTGGGCACGGGCGACCGGATCTCGCTGCTCGAGCTCTTCCGGGCGATGGCCGAGACCCTCGGCGTCTCGGTCGAGCCGAAGTTCGCCGCGGAGCGCGCCGGGGACGTTCGCCACAGCCTCGCGAGCCTCGAGCGCCTGCGCGCCGCCCTCGGCGAGCTGCCGATCGTTCCTTGGCGCGAGGGCCTCGCGCGGACCCTCGCCTGGTACCGCGCGGGCTACGAAGCCGCGCGCTGAGCGGCGCCAGGCGGGCTCGGACGCCCCTTGGGCGCGTCGCGGGGGGAGGGGCGCCGTCCTCGGGGTAGAATCGGCCGCGGCGGAACGTCGCTAAGGCCCGATTGGGGGCACGCGGCACGGGGCGCCCCCTCCGAGGTTGCCGCTGGGTCCCCGCATGGGTACCTTTCTTCGCCTCGAAAGCGCGGCTGACGTTCTTTGCCGCGCGCTCGCCTCCCCCGCGCAGAAGAAGCACCGCACATGGGCCACCGAGAGGACCTGGAGCGTCAGTTCGGACTGAAGACCGTCGACTATCGAGTCAACCTCGACAAGACGCAGCTCTTCCACGAAGCGCTCGCCAACGACCGCGGACGGATCCGTCCGGACGGCCCTGACGACGACCACAAGGCCTATGCCACGAAGCTCGGGGTCGAGGGCCCGCTGATGTTCTTCAGCGACCCGTCGTGCACCGGCCGCCCGGTGGCGGACACCTTCATGGTGGCCTACCCCGAGCTCGAGACGAAGATCTGGTGGAAGGCGGACGTCAAGAAGTTCGACCCCGCCAAGTTCGACGCGCTGCTCGGCCGGGTCGCGGCGCACCTGAACGCCAAGAACGCGCGCCTCTACGTGCAGGAGGTGTTCTGTGGCACGGACCCCGCCTACGCTGCGCCCTACCGCTTCGTCGGCGAGTACGCGACGCACGCGATGTTCGTGCACAACATGTTCCCGAAGGACGTGCAAGGGATCGCGGACCCGGAGGGCAAGCGCTGGACGCTCCTGAACGTCCCGAGCTTCCACGCCGACCCGGAGGTCGACGGGACGCTCTCCGCGCGCGCGGTGATCACCGATGTGCGGCGCCGGATCCTGCTCGTCGTCGGCCGCGCCGACTACTGCGGGGTCAACAAGAAGGGGATGTTCACGGTGATGAACTACCAGCTCCCCGACCTCGGCATGATGTCGATGCACTGCTCGGCGAACGTCGGCGCGAACGGGGACGGGGCGATCCTGTTCGGGCTCTCGGGCACCGGCAAGACGACCCTCTCCGCGGACCCCGACCGCCAGCTCATCGGTGACGACGAGCACGCGTGGACCAAGGACGGCGTCTCGAACCTCGAGGACGGCTGCTACGCGAAGCTGATCGACCTGAACAAGGAGGCCGAGCCGATCATCGCGGCCGCGCTCAGCACGCCTGGCACGGTCATCGAGAACGTGCCGCCGCTGAAGGGCAAGCGCCTCGAGGACACGGACCCGCAGGACTTCGACCTGACGGACAACTCGATCACCGAGAACACGCGGATCTCGTACCCGCTGAGCGCGAACCCGAACGTCGCCCCCGGCGCGCGTGGCCCGCACCCTCAGACGATCGTGCTGTTGACCGCCGACGCGTTCGGCGTCTTGCCGCCCGTGGCGGTGCTGAGCCCGAAGGAAGTGATGTACCACTTCGTGTCTGGCTTTACGGCGAAGCTCGCGGGCACCGAGGTCGGCGTGACCGAGCCGAAGGCCGCGTTCAGCGCGTGCTTCGGCGCGCCGTTCATGGCGCAGCACCCGCCGGTGTACGCGAAGCTCCTCGCGGAGATGATGGGCAAGCACGAGGCGCGCTGCGTCCTCCTGAACACCGGCTGGAGCGGCGGCCCCTACGGCGTCGGCAAGCGCATCTCGATCAAGGACACCCGCGCGCTCCTGAACGCGGCGCTGCGCGGTGACTTGCACGCCGACAGCATGACCTACACGACGCACCCGACGTTCGGCATGCGCGTGCCGACGAGCTGCCCGGGGGTCGACTCGAAGGTGCTCGACCCGCGCGGGCTTTGGTCCGACGGCGCCGCCTACGACGCCGCAGCGACGAAGCTGCGGGACATGTTCCGCAAGAACTTCGAGGACAAGCAGTTCGGCAAGCTCGGCATCGAGCCGATCATGTGACCTGGGCCGCAGGAAGGCCTCCTGCGGCGCCGGTTCGCCACGATCCCAACGCGCGAGCCGCACCTCCGGTGCGGCTCGCGTCGTTTGTGGCCTATACTGCCCGCGACATGAGCTCCGACCTCGAAGAACAGCGCCAGGTCCCTTACCTCGCCGGCCTCAAAGCGTTTGGTGAAGACCGCCACGAGGACGCGATCGCGAAGTACGAGGAGACGCTCGCGATCAGCCCCGACTGGACCGATGCCCTGCACGGGAAGGCGATGGCGCTGATGCAGCTCGGTCGCTTCGACGAAGCGATCGAGGTCGGGCAGCGCATCGTCGAGCTCGACCCGAACGACTCGTTCGCGCACACCTCGCTCTCGATGTTCTATCAGCGCAAGGGCATGATCGAGGAGGCCGAGAAAGAGGGCGCGAAGGCGCGCATGCTCTCCTGGAAGGAAGAACTCAAGAAGAACCCTGACGCCCGCCCGCCCGGGCCTGCGGGCTCGATGCCGGTCATCCAGTGACCGAGCGGGCTGCGCCGGCGCTCACTCCTCGTCGCCGCCGATACCGAGGACCTTGCGGCCCTCTTCCGAGATCAGGTGGGGGCCCCACTGCGGCTCCCAGACGATCTCGATGTCCGTCTCGTCGATGCCGTCGATCGTGTTGACGCGGCGCTTCATGACCTCGGGGATCGTGCGCGCCTCGGGGCACGATTGTGATGTCAGGGTCATCGTGATCTTGGCGGTCGTGTCCTCGACCGCGACGGTGTAGATCAGGCCCAGGTCCACGATGTTCACGGGGATCTCGGGGTCGAACACCTGGCGGAGCTGGTCGTAGACGTCTTCTGTGGTCGGCATGTGCGGGGGTCCTGTCGGAGAATCGAGCCCAAGGGAATAAGGCCCACGACCCCCGAGGTCAAGCGCGACCGGCGTCCTGAATCCGAGCGCCTCAAAGGACGCCCGGGTCCGAAGGCCCGCGCGCTATCCTGCGAGGGTGATCCAATACGAAGGGACGCTCTACCGGCCGCCGTCCGAGGCCGACAGCCTCATCCTGCAGGCGACGATCGGGTGCTCGTACAACCGGTGCACGTTCTGCGCGATGTACCGCGACAAGCGCTTTCGGGTGCGGCCGTTCGAGGAGCTCGCGGCGGAGATCGCCTACGTCGCGGCCCGGGCGCCGCGGGTGCGCAAGGTGTTCCTCGCCGACGGCGACGCGCTGATCGCGAAGGAGCGCTTTCTGGGCCAGGTGCTCGACGCCCTCCGGGGCACGTTCCCTGACCTGCGCCGCGTGTCGTGTTACGCGTCTCCGCAGGCGCTCGCCGTGCGCTCCGTCGACGAGATGGCGCGCCTCCGCGAGAAGGGCCTCACGCAGTATTACCTGGGCGTCGAGTCCGGCGATGACGAGGTCCTGCGGCGCCTCGACAAAGGCGTCGACGCGGCCGAGATGGTGCGCGTCGCGAAGAAGGCGCACGAGGCCGGGATCCGGCTCTCGACGATGGTGCTGCTCGGCGCCGGGAACCGCGCGCGCTCGCTCGAGCACGCCCGGCACAGCGCGCGCGTCATCAACGCGATCCAGCCGCGGTTTGTCAGCACGCTCGTGATGACCCCCGTCGAAGGGACGCCGCTGTTCGACGAGGCGCAACGCGGCGAGGTCGACGACCTGACCCCGGTCGAGCTCGCGCGTGAGCTGCGCGAGTTCATCGCGCACCTCGAGCTCGACAGCTCGATCTTTCGCTCGAACCACGCGTCGAACTACCTCGCGCTCAAGGGCACGTTCCCGAAGGACAAGGCCGCGTTGGTCGAGGTGCTCGACGCCGTGCTCGCCGCGCCCGAGCGCGCCCCCTTCGTCCCTGATTGGCTTCGCGCGTTGTAACGGTGGCCCATCGAACCGAGGCAGGGCGTTTGCGCGCCGACCGAATCACGCGCGCCGCGGTCCTTGTCGTCGCCGTCGGCTTCGTCTGGAGGAACCACGTCGGCCAACCAGGGCTCGCGACACACGATGTCTTTCCCGCGTCGCTCGGCGTGTCGAGCGCGGGCGGCTTCGAGGTCCAGCGCTGGTCGAGCCGCGACGGCGCTGCGAGCGCCTCCGTCGTCTTCGATCGCTCAGGGAGCCGCTGTTCGGAGCGCCAGGGCGCCGGCCCTGCGGCGTTGAGGACCGGCGCAGGCGAGACCATCGACGAGCGCTGGCCAGGCGTCAGCGGCGAAGCGATCGGGCACCTCTGGTTCGCGCGCAACGGGCTCTTGCACTGTCCGCCGGGCACGTGGACCGGACCGATGTCGTTTGTGCGCGACGAGGCAGACCTCGTCCTGCTCCGCGGGGAGCAGCGTGTGCTCGTCCCCACAGGCGAGTGGTCCCCGGTCACGATGCGCGCGACCGGGCGTCACCGCATCGAAGTCGAGGCGTACCGCGCGAGCCAAGAGATCCTCTCCGACGACCACGCGCGACGCTTCGAGGCGGTCGGCCGCGACGTCGCATGGATCAACGTCACCGCGCAACGCAGCGGCGAGCGCATGGAGGTCGTGCTGCGTTGGTTCGCGCGTCACCCTGAGCGCGAGCTCCTGACGCAGCGCCTCGCGTTCCTCGGCGAGCCGCGCGTGCCGGTCGCGATCGAGGCGGATTGGGCGGACCCGGCGACGGGTGAGCATGCGCTGCACGAGCTGTTTGTGCTGCGGGTCATCGAGCACGACGCGGCTCAGCCAGCAGAGGCGCCGCGCGTCCTAGCAGACGCGGCTGCGCTGCGAACGGCGCAGGCGGCCGCCCTCCAAGGGCATGCGGATCCTTGGTCCGACGATCCGCGGCCGCCGGGCGCGCCGGTCATCGGCCCGCTGCGCCCGGGCTTCGCGGACCCGAAAGAGGCGTTCCTCCCGTGGACCCCGCCCTTGCGGCTGCGCGGCGGCACTCCGCGCTGAAGTTCGCAGAGCGCGCGCGCTCGCGCCCGATCGCTCAGCGGTCTCGCTCGGCTCGCAGGCGCTCCAGCCGCGCCAACATGCCGGCGACGCGCTCGACCTGCTGTGCGGCGACGTCGTGGGCCTCTCCGAGGTCCTCTGCGAGATGGAAGAGCGCAGCCGGCGCTGCGACCGTGGCCCGGGTCCATGGGCCGAGGCCGTCTTGCACAGGCCCCGGTGAAATGCACTTCCATGGCCCCTCACGCAGCGCGAGGCGCGGGCCCTCAAGGACCAGGTGCGGGCGGCCCGCGCGGTCCTCGCCGACGAGCGCCGCCCGCGCATCGCGGCTGTCCGGGAACGACGCGTCGGGGACCTCCGCGCCCGCGAGCAGGCACAAGGTGCGCGCCAGGTCCACCTGACCGAAGAGCGCCGGTGTGACCGTGCCCGGCGTGATCTTGCCCGGCCAACGTACGAGGAACGGGACACGCGTCCCGCCTTCGAAGAGCGAGTACTTGCCGGCCCGCAGCGGCCCGTTCGGGTCGTGCTCGCCGAGGTCCTCGTTGGCGCGGTCGACGTAGCCGTCATCGAGGACGGGGCCGTTGTCAGACGTGAACACGACGAGGGTGTTCTCGCCGAGCCCGTGCGCATCGAGCGCGCGCAGGAGCTCGCCCACGCACCAGTCCGTTTGCAGCATCGCGTCGCCGCGCGCGCCCGTACCGCTCCTGCCGACGAAGCGTGCGTGCGGCGCACGCGGGACATGGATGTCGTGCGTCGAGAAGTACAGGAAGAACGGCCGGTCAGCGTTCGCCTCGATGAAGGCGAGCGCGCGCGCGGTCAGTGTGTCCGCCATGTCCTCGTCGACCCAGCGCGCGGCCTGACCGCCCGTCATCCACCCGATGCGCGAGATGCCGTTGACGATCGTCTGGTTGTGCCCGTGGGACCAATCCATCTTCAACGTGTCGCGCGCCTCCTTGCCGGATGGGCCCTGGTCGATGCGCGGCCCGTAGCTGACCTGGATTGGGTCGTCTGGGTCGAGCCCCACGACGCGCCCGTCCTCGACGTAGACACACGGCGTCCGGTCGCCGGTGGCCGGGACGATGAATGAGCGCTCAAACCCCACCTCTCGCGGGCCCGGCGTGAGCTCCTCGTTCCAATCGACGTCACCGTTGCCGAGGCCGAGGTGCCACTTGCCGACGACGGCGGTCGCGTAGCCTGCCGCTCGCAGCCGCTTCGGCAGCGTGTCCGAGGCCGGATCGATGATCAGCGGCGCTGTCCCCGGCAAGATGCGCGCGCGCTCGTTGCGGAACGCGTACGAGCCGGTCAAGAGCGCGTAGCGCGACGGCGTGCACGTCGCCGCCGAGGCGTGCGCGTCCGTGAACCGCGCGCCCTCGGCCGCGAGCCGCGCGATGTTCGGCGTTTCGAAGGCACAGCCTGCGTAACACGACACGTCCGCGTAGCCGACGTCGTCGGTATAGACGAGCACGATGTTCGGCGCGTCAGCTCGGATCGAGGTCGCAGGGTCCGAGCCTGCGCTTTGGAGGAGCGTCGGGTAGAGCGCGGCGCCAACGAGCGCGAGACAGAGCGGCAGCATGCCAAGAGGATAGCGCCCGAGCGCAGCGCCCCGTACCTGAGCGGCGCGCCTGCGCGCAGCGTCGAGCGCGCGGTCACTCCAGCTCGAGCGCGCGCGCGAAGCGCACCCCGAGGTCCGCCTCGCGGTACTCCGGCGGCTGCGCCGAGCGCCTCGCGCTGCGCGCGTCCCGCGCCGAATCGGCGTAGCTGCCGCCGCGGATGATGCGCAGCTTCTCGCCGTCCTCGGGCGTCAGCCCGTCTCCTTGGCCCCAGAGGCCCGAATAGCTGCGACCCATCGATCCGTCACGGCACCATTCCCAGACGTTGCCGTGCAGGTCGTGGAAGCCCCATGGGTTCGGCCGGAACGAGCCCGCCGGCGCCGTGATGCGGTGCGTATCGTCGAACGAGACGTCGGCCTCGACCCCGCTGAGGCGCGCGGCCGTGAGGTCGTGCACGTTGGCGTAGCCTGCGAGCGAATCGGCGTCGTCGCCCGTCGAGAAGGAGGTGTCGGTGCCCGCGCGGCACGCGTACTCCCATTGTGCTTCTGTCGGAAGCTGTAGCCCTCCACGGCGCGCGAGCTCCGTCGCCATGCGCCATGACACCTTCTCGACCGGGTTCAGCCATGTCACGCGGTGCTCGGTGCCTTGATGGCCGTAGCCGACGCGGTGCCCGCTGGGCGCGTCGCCGTCCGAGAGCCGCGCCCACTGTCCCTGGGTCAGCTCGTGCTTCGCGAGGAAGAACGGCGCCAGCGTCACAGGCTGAGGCCAGCCCTCAGTGCGCGAGCCGTCGGGGTCGAAGCGCGGCGCGTCCGGATCGCTGTCCTGCGCGCCGATCGTGAAGGTCCCGCCTGGCACGAGGACGAACACGATGCCGGCCCAGCGCTCGCTCGCAGCGAGCCCCCCGTCCGCGTCATAGTCCGCGACCGTCGGGACCGCGAGGTCTTGCGGCGTGGTATCGGACGCAGGGTCCCACGCCGAGCGCAGGTCGTAGAACTCCCATAGGCCGCTTTGCGGGTTCATCCCGATCGGGACGAGGCCGTGCTGCAGCGGTACATTGAGCGGGTGGGCGGGGTGACGGTCCGCGGCGTACAGGACGCTCGCGACGCGCCCGTCGGCCAGCGCCAGCGCGGCGCGCGCGGCGCGCCAGCGCTCACGGTGCTCCGGCGCGCGCTCCAACGCCGCGAGCCCTTCGGCCCAACGCTTGCGCTGGCGCACCGCTTCGAGGTCCGTCCGCTCGAACGCTTGGATCTCCCTCAGAAGGTCGACGAGCGTGTCATGAAGATACTGGTCCGCTTCGACGGGGAACGTCCAGGTCTGGCGCTCTGCGAGCTGGATCTCGAGGTCCGCGATGCGCGCCTCGAGCTCTAGCAGGCGCGTCGCGCTGCCCGCACGACCAGACACTTCAGCGATCGCCCTGAGGTTCGACTCAACCGCGTCGCGCTCGGCGCCGATCAACGTCGCCAAGTACTCGGCGGTGCGCTGCTGGGCCTCGCCGTCGAGCCCGTTCTCGAATAGCGCCTGGACCAACACGGGGTAGGCCGCGCTGGCTGGCAGGCTCGGGTCTCCTTCGCGCACGAGCTCCAGCGCGCGTTCGGCGCAGGCGAGGCCAAAGGGCTCCTCGCCGTAGATCGTGCGCTCCTCGCGGCTCGGCGGCGCGCAACGCATGTAGGCGACGTGCACGAGGACGCCGGCCTTCGAGCCCGCGAGCGCAGCCGGGAGCTGAGGTCGATCGACCCGCAGCTTGCCTGCGCGCACGTCTGCGGCGCGCCTCAAAGCCGCGAGCGCGCGCTGCGCGCGCTCCCGCTCCGCGAACGCAGGGTGCTGCGCGCGGTCGTCCTCGCGCTCCGCTGCGGACCAGGGCGCTGCGCGGGACCGCATCTCGGTCAACGCGCCCTCGAGCACCTGCTCGAGCTGAACGAGGCGCGCTGCGTCCCCCGCGAGCCAAGCTTCGATCGCGGGGAGTCGCGCGGGCCAAGGCGGGTCGAGCTGCGCGAGCTCGCGCCGCGCGCGTTGCAAGAGCACGACACCCTCGAGCCGTTCGAACTCGTCCGTCCGCACGCGCAGTCGCTCCGACGTCGTGTTGGCGAGCGCCTCGGCTTGCTCCGCCCGCTCGCGCTGCGCGCGCTCCTCGAGGCGCGCGTCGCGCTCGGCAGATTCAGCCTCCTTCGCGTTCGTCGCTGCGCGTTCGGCGATGCGCGCCTGTCGCAACGACACCGCCGTCGCGGCGAACAACGTCAACAACAGCGTCGCAGCGACCGCGACCGCGCCGCGCCGCTTGCGCAGGAACTTGCCGAGCCGATAGCGCGCGCTGGGCGGTCCGGCCTCGACGGGCTCGTGCCTCAGGTGCCGCTCCAGGTCCGCCTCGAGCTCCGACGCTGACTGGTAGCGGCGCGTCGGCGCCTTCTCGAGGCAGCGCATGACGATCCAGTCGAGGTCGCCCCGCAGCGCGCGCGTGAGCGAGCCCGTGTCGGTCGAGAACCCCTTGGCGATGCGGTCCGTCTCTGGGTTGGTCTTGAGCCGCGTGCTGGGCCGCAGGGGCTCGTCCTCGCGGATGCGGCGCTGGATCTCCAGGTAGCCGACGTTGCGCAGCTCGCGGCGATCGAACGGCAGCTGGCCCGTGAGCAGCTCGTAGAGCAGCACGCCGAGCGAATAGATGTCCGTGCGCGTGTCGACGTCGAGCCCCGTGAGCTCGGCCTGCTCCGGCGACATGTACTCGGGGGTCCCGACGAGGCGCCCTTGCTCGGTGTACAGCGTCTGCTCGACGAGCCGATTGTCCAGCGCCTTCGCGACGCCGAAGTCGATGATCTTCGGCACGGGCTGCGTGTCCTGCAGCTGGACGAGGATGTTGCCCGGCTTGATGTCACGGTGCACGACGCCCTTTTGGTGGGCGTGCTGAATGCCCAAGCAGACGCGCCGGAAGAGCTCGATGCGCTCTGCCAAGCTCGAACGGTTGCGCAGGCAGTATTCGGTGATCGGCACGCCCGGGACGTACTCCATCGCGAAGTAGGGCCGTCCCTCCGGCGTCGTCCCGGCCTCCAGGACCTTCGCGATGTTCGGGTGGTTCATGCAGGCGAGCGCCTGTCGCTCCGCATGGAACCGTCCGATCACCTCGCGCGTGTCCATGCCGAGCTTGATCAGCTTCAGCGCGACGCGGCGGCGTACGGGCTCGCGTTGCTCGGCGAGATACACGGTGCCCATGCCACCTTCGCCGAGCGCTTCGAGGATGCGATAGGGCCCGATTGCGGCGGGGAGCGGCGCGACCTCTTCGTCGGTGAAGAACCTGGTCGGTGGATTTTCGCGGCTCACGGCACCTCCGGCGTTCAGAGGGGGAAGAGCCACGGAATCAGCGCGACGCAGATCGCGAGCGTGGCGAGCATCAAGGGCATGCCGGCGCGCATGAAGTCCTTCGGCACGTAGCCGCCGGGCTCGACGACCAGCGTCATGACGGGCGAGGCCATCGGCGTGAGGTACGCGGAAGACGCGGCGATCGCGACGGTCATGGCAAACGCCTGCGGCTGCACACCGGTCGCCTCCGCGAGCCCGATCGCGATCGGGCCCATCAGGACCGCGGTCGCCGAGTTCGAGACGATCGAGCCGAGGCCTGCGGTCGTCAGGAAGACCATCGCGATCATGGCGCGCGGGCTGGCGCCGGACATGAGCGCGGTCATGCCCTCCACCGCGAGCTTCAAGAGGCCCGTGTCCGACAGCGCCTGCGCGAGGGGCAGCATCCCTGCGATCAGGACCAAGCTGCTGAGCTGGATGCCGCGGTAGGCCTCGGAGATCGGGATGCAGCGCGTGATGACGAGCAGCACAGCGGCCGCGAGGGCGCTCGTCATCACCGGCAGGATGCCGAGCGCCGACGCGACGACCATCAGGGCGACGATGAGGAGCGCGATGGGCATGCGCGCGCGCTCGTGCGCCGCCGTCGCGAGCTCGGCGGGCAGCGTCAACACGACGAAGTCGCGCAGCTCTTCCTGCAGCTTCGCGATGCGCGTCCACGGCCCCATGACGAGGAGGCTGTCCGAGGTGCGCAGCGCGACGTGCGCGAAGTCGGACAACGGCTCGCCGTCGCGCCGCACACCGGCGACGTACAGGTTGTGCCGCGCGCGGAACGAGGCCTCGGTCAGCGTCTTCCCAATGAGCTCCGAGTCCGGCGGAATGACGACGACCGCGACGCCGAGGTCACGGTCGAGGTGCGCGAAGTTCCGCGCGGACAGCGGCGCGCTGGTGATGCCCGGCTCGGCCCCGAGGGCTGCCAAGCGCTCGCCCGTGCCGGCGACGGTCAGCACGTCGCCGACCTGCAGCGTCATGTGCTGGTTCGGTTGGAGGCTCGCGTGCCGCGTCAGCGCCCTCAAGTTGGGCCGCTCGATCGCGAGCGCCCAGACCCCGAAGCGGCTCCCGAGCGCGGCCTCGGAGAGCCGCTTGCCGATGAGCGGCGAGCGCGCGCTGAGCGTCAGGCGCGTCATCTCGCTGTCGGGGACGAACTGACCCCAGAGCTCGTGCATCCGCGGCCGCCGCTGCTGCGCCCGGCTCTCCGGCGGGGCCGGCAGGAGGTACCGCGCGCCGACGCCGAAGGAGAGCGCCGCGGCGATCAGCACGGCGGCTCCGATCGGCGTGAAGTCGAAGAAGTGGAACCCTTCGGCGTGCCGGCTGAGCAGCTCCGCGTGCACGATCAGGTTCGGCGCGGTGCCGATCAGCGTCATCATGCCGCTGATGAGCACGCCGTAGGCGAGGGGCAAGAGGAGGCGCCCCGGCGGGATCCGCTGCTCCTGGCCGACGCGGATCACGACGGGCAGGAACAGCGCGACCACTGCCGTCGAGTTCATCACGCTGCCGAGCAGGCCGGAGGCGAGGATGATCGTGGTCCGCGTGCGGCCCTCGTTCCCGCGCCCGATACGCGCGATCCAGCCCCCGACGACGTTGGCCACGCCCGTCCGCGCGAGGGCGTCCCCGACCACGAGCAGGCTCGCGATCATCACGACGACGGTGCTGCCAAAGCCTGCGACGGCGCGCGCAGGGGTGCAGATCCCCGTCAAGGTCAGCGCCAGCACGACGAGCACCGCCACCAGGTCGACGCGCACGCGGCGGACGAAGAGGAGCACCGCGGATCCGAGGATCGCAAGGACCGTCAGCTGGTCATTCGACATGCGTGCCCGACATCATGCGCGCGTCTGGGCGCGGTTCCAATCCTGGAGGTCCCTGACCCGTGCCACCCCGGCCCCGGCGCCGAGCGGGACCTCCCTAGGGAGCCCTGCGGGTCGTCCCAGATCGGTACGTCAGCCGCGGGCCGACGCGAGCCGGGGGGCCCTGGCGCCGTCCGGGCGTCGCGCGCGCGCTCCGCGCCCTCGAATCCGCTCGCCAACCACCTGGGGTGTGGATAGGTTCCAGCGCTCGCGCCGAGGATCGACGCGAAGACGGTCAGGAAGGAAGGCGCCCGCTCGCATGTCGCGTCACTCAAATCAGGCTTTGAAGCTCCCGCATTCCGGCCGCTCGGCACGCTTCGCGCCGGCACTCTTGGTCCTTGGCGCGGCCCTGCAGTCGTCGCAAGGGGCCCTGGCGCAGCGTACGTGGCGCTCGCTCGGGCGGCCGGTCACCACCGAACCTGCGACAGACCCGAGGCTGCACGTCGATCGCTTCGACCGCGTCTGGATCGCCTTCGAGGACTGCACGGTCGCCGGCGGGTGTGGGCAGCTCACGGTGATGCGCTATGACGCGGCGCAGGACGCGTGGGTCCTCGTCGGTCCGCGTTATGGCGCGAGCGAGGACCGTTCGTTCTTCAACTCGCTTACGACCGACCTCAACGGGGCGCCGTTTGTCGCGAGCCTCGACTATGGCGCGGAGACCGTCTCCTACGATCAGCGCGGGCTGAACGTCCGAGGGTTCGAGGCGTCGGCGCAGCAATGGCTGACGCTGGGCGGGCCGGCGCTCAGCATGGGCCAGGCCCATTGCCCGGACCTCGCGCTCACCCCGAGCGGCGACCCGATCGTCGCGTTCGATGACGGTATCCTGCGCATCGAGAACGGCGTGCGGCGGCAGCAAGAGCACTTCGGCCGGAACTCGGTCATGAAGTTCGAGCGCAACGCGCAAGGCGCTTGGACGAGCCGCTACCTCGGCGCGCCCGGGTTCTCCGGCGGGCGCGAGACGTGGCACAACAACGTCGAGGTCGATCGGAGCGGCACGGTGTGGTCGGTTTGGCGAGACGAGACCTATGGGCGGCGCGCGGTGGCGGCGCGCTATGACGCCTTGCGCGACCTCTGGGAGCCCGTCGGCGCTCCCGGCTTTACCATCGGTGACGCGCGCAACCTCCACCTGCGCCTCGACCACAACGACCGGCCCCACGTCATCTACTTCACGGGCGCGCAGTTTGTCTTCAGCCGGCTCGAGCTCGGCCCGACGCTGTTGACCTCGGTTTGGGCGCCGGCGTTCCCGTCCGTCGGGTTTGGTGACCTGCCGGGCATGCAGTACCGCGACTGGGCGCAGATGGAGTTCGACCCGTTCGACCAGCCGCTGATCGCGTACCGCGCGAATGGGGCCGCGTACGGCGGCCGCATCGTCGTGCGGCGCTTCCACGCGGCCTCGCAGACCTGGCCGGAGCTCTTGAGCGTGCTCCCGAACGGCGAGGCGCAAGGCGCGAGCGCGGGCGAAGCCGACTCGGTCTCGCTCGCGATCGGGCCGTCCGGGCGCGTCTTCGTGGCGTATCGCGACTTGGCGGCGGCGCAAGGCGGCGTGCCGCCCGTCGTCGTCAAGGAGTATCGCTGACCGCGTCGTCCCCGCGGGGCGGCCCTACCCGCGCAGCAGGGCGGCGGCCTCTGCGAGGACACGCACCTTGTCGGCCGCGCAGTCAGCGGAGTTCATCGGGCGCTCTGCGAACGTCCCGAAGCCGCAGTCCGGGTTCAGGTGGATGCGCTCGTGGCCGAGCGTCGCGGCGAGCGCGCGCACGCGCGCGGCGATCGCCTGCGGGTCTTCGAGCTCGCTCGTGCGGGGGTTCACCACGCCGAAGCCGATGTGCGACGTCGCCGGCAGGCCCGCGAGCAGCGCTTGGTCGCCCGCCCGCGGCGTCGCGTACTCGAGCACGAACTGGTCGACGTGCATGCGCGCGAGGTGCGGCATCAGCTCGTCGTAGCTGCCTTTGAGCAGCACCGACTCGTCGCGGCTCCAGTTGCCGCGGCAGACGTGCACGGCGCGCAGCGGGCCTTCGACCCCATCGACGACGCGGTTCATCAAGTCGACCGCGAGCTCGAGCTCGCCGCCCGGGTCGGCGCTGGCCGCGAGCGCCGCGCACATGAACGTGTGTGTGTTCGACTTGCCGGCGAAGACGAGCTCCGTCAGGACCGGTTCGTCGAATTGGACCACGTCGGCGCCAGCTTCGGCGAGCGCTTGCAGCTCGGCCCGCAGCAGCGCGACGACGTCGTCACACAGCTCGTCGCGGCTCGCGAACGCGCGCCGCGAGAGCGCCTCGACCCACGCCGAGCGCACGAGGATGTAGGGGCCCGGCAGCGTCACCTTGATCGGCTTGTCGGTGTGCTCGCGCAGGAACAGGTAGTCGTCGAGCACGAGCGGCTTGACGGCGCGGAGGCGCCCGACGGCGACGTTGTTGCGGATCGCGTACGCCGGGACGTCGAGCGTCTGCAGCAGCGACTCGAACGCGCTCTTGTCCTCGACGTGGTCGAGCAGGTCGGCCATCGACATGCGCTCGAAGCCCTCGACGCGCTCGGAGAGGAACGACGTGAAGTTGTCGCGTCGTTGCTCGCCGTCCGTGACGATGTCGGCGCCGGCCGCTTCTTGCGCGCGCAGCGCCGCGAGGACGGCCTCGTCCTGCAGCCGCGGCAGCTCCGGGGCGCGGCGCTTCATCGCCAGCAGCAGCGCTTGAGAGCGCGGCCAGCTCCCGACGGTCGTGACAGGGAAGCGGGGCAGCACGGCGCGCATCAGTGGGACCTGCGTTCGATGGTGAGGGGGACGTGGCCTTCGAGCGTGGCGGCCACGGGGGAGCGCTGCAGCGTCTCGCGCCACAGCTCGTCGAGGACGTCGTCGTCGGCGACGGCGTCGATGAAGAGGCGACCTTCGACGCCTGCGAGGCCCGAGCGCCCTGCGCTCGAGAGGCCGAGGAACACGAGCGGGTCGTCGAGGCGCGCGCGCAGGCTGACCTCGAGCTCGAAGACCTCGATGCCGCGCCGAACCGCGCGCCAGCGCATGCCGACGGCGAGGCACCCAGCGAGCGCGCCCAGGAGATATTCGACGGCGCTCGGCGCTGCGTCCGCGGTGTCGAAGCTCGCGGGTTGCCCGACGTCGAACGCATGGTTGCGCGCGAAGAGGCGCGCGCCCATGCCCTCGCGTGCGCGCGCGCGGACCGTCCAGACGTGCGCGCGCGCGCGCTCGAGGTCCGCCGCGAGGGCCTCGTCCTCCGCCAGCTTCTTGCGCACGAAGTAGCTCGCGCCGGGCTGCGGGCCCGACGTGACGAACGGGGTCGCCTCGATGAGGTCATGTCCCACGAGGCGGCACCAGGCCGGCAAGTCGACCGCGACGCTGGACTCGCGGCTGCGCACCTCGAGCAAGCCGCCTGGGGCGAGCGGCTGCATCGCTTCGCGGATGATCAGCAGCAAGCCGCTGCCGCAGTCGAGGTCGCCGCCATCGCAGACGGCGTCGGGTGAGGGCGTTTCGCTCATCGCGCGTGGGGGCGGGCCGCGTGGAATCGCGCCGCCCCCGCAGGTCGCCGCTGGGGTTGGAGCTCGCCGCCCAGCTCAGTGTAAGCGGACCACGAGAAGAGACTCAGTAGGAGAGGCTCGGCGCGCCCGTCGAAAGGAACTCGACGAGGCTCGCGCCGCCGACGATCGTCGCGCCGGGGATCAGCTTCGACTCGTCGAGCCCGCGCTTCTTGAAGCACGGCGAGCACACCCAGATCTTGCCGCCGGCCTTGACGAAGTTGGCCATGAGCTCTGCGAGCTTGGCAAAGCCCTCCTCGTGGATGTCGTCGGCATAGCCGGCCTGCGACAGGTGCACGGCCTCGGTGCTGAGGAAGACGAGCGTCTCCTTCTCGGAGGCGGCGGCGGCGTTCGCGACGACAAACGCGACGGTCGCCTTGTCGGTGTCGTTCTTCGCGGAGGTCAGGCTGATGCAGAAACGGTTGGCCATAACGTGGTCGATTCGTAGGGAGTTGAAGGGAGGGGCTCAGGCGTCGTCGCGGCGCCGGATCCAGTAGCGTGGGTGTTCGCTGTGCACGAGCGCGTGCCGCGTGACGCGACACCAGGCGGGCAGGTCGCCGGGCGCGCCCGGGTCCGTCGCGCGCACCTCGAGCACCGCGCCGGGCGCGAGGGCCATCAGCTTGCTGCGCAGCTCGAGCACCAAGTCCCCGCAGCCCATATCGCCTGCGTCGAAGGAGGCGGCGACCTCAGGGGGGGCGGGGGTCAGGTGGGCCGGGACCGAGCGTGTCGGCGCAGGCGCGGGGGCGCGCTCCGTCGGCGGGAGGTGACCGACCGCGCCCTCCTCGTCGGGCTCGACTTCGTCCAACGCGAGCCTCAGGGCCGCGGGCATGCGCTCTTCGGGCCACGACGCGTGCTCGGCCGCGAGCCGGCGGTCGCTGTGTCGCCAGCCGGCCGCGAAGCAATCGAGCCGACGGACGTTGGCGTGCGCGCGCGTCAGGAACGGCCGCAGTTCGTCTCCCACGCTGGCGGCGAGGCAGGCGGCGCAGCGCGGCGCGTCGCGCAGCCCCATGAGCATGCTCAGCACGACGTCGTGACCGATCAGGGCCGTAGTGCATCCGCCGCACCGTGCGCCCCAGCGGGCGTCGGCTTCGGCGATGACGGTCGCCGCCCGAATCGGACGGTCGTCGGTCCCGTCGTCCCCGGGCGAGGGCGCGGCGCGAAAGGGCTCAACGGGGGCGGGCATGGGGCGGCGGGAGGGCGGGGGTGCGGCGGCTGGGAAGTCGACGCAGCGGGGCGCGCTCACGGCCCACATCGGCGGGCCCTAAGAGCGGGGACCGACCGGCCCCCGAGCGCGCCCTGCCGCGAACGGCGGCAGGTGGCTCATCGCCAGTCAGCGGAATGCCTCGCGGGCGCTCCGCTGTGGAGGCCGGTGGGGGGTCTGGGCGTGCGCGGTCACGGCGTAGGCATGGAAATGATCCTTGGCGCTCCTGTCAACCGCTAGGAGCCTGCGCCACAAAACGCGATTCGCAGCGAGGCGCTCCCGCGCGCCGGAGCCGCGTTGCAGCGAGGTCCCAAAGAGCATCCAGCTATGAGGAGCTTGCTGCGCCTTGCTCCAACGCACGGGAGCACCACGCTGCGAACCGCGTTCTGTGGCGCAGACTCCTAGCCCCACGACGGTCGCCGCGGCGCCGGCGCAGAGCGGGCGCGCCATCGCAATCCGATGCTCCCCGGCCCGCGACGCCGAGGACTTTCTCCCTTGCGCGATCCTCGCCCTCCCGATCCACTGACCGCCCGTGGAACTGCGACCCTCAACCCTCCACCGTCCTCACACCTGAGGACACCCCTCGCGGACCAGAGGCTGACGCTTCTTGCCGCTGAAGGGGGCGGTCGTCCCTTTCCTCGTCCGCCGCGCGAGCAGTCGCGGCTCGGACGCGACGCGCGCATGATTCGAAGCTGATTCCGGGAACGGACTGGTCTGCGACTCCCTACGGACCCCCCCAGTACCGAAACCATGACTTCGATTCGTGCCGGCCTCACCGTCCTGGCGCCGCCCGTTCTCTCTGTCCTTGCACTCGCGTCGCCTTCCATGGCGCAGTGTGGCTATGAGTCCGGCAGCCCGCAGTGCTTCAGCTTCGCGCCGCCGCCCTCCGAGGTCGGCAACATCAGCGAGAACCTGATCCTTCGCTCCAACGAGCTCACGATCACCGGTGACATCCGGTTCCGTGCGCGTTCGGGCGACTCGCCGAACGACGCACCCTACAACGGCCGCGCGGATCAGATCGCGAGCCGCGCGCGCGTCAACATGAACTACGTGCTGAACGAGAAGGCGCGCGCCTTCGTTCAGTTCAACTTCTCCGAGACGTTCGCCGGGTCGGAGTCCTACTCCGACGCGTACTCGGGCCAGACGTTCAACGGCATCAGCCAGGCTTACCTCCTCAGTGAGGACCTCCTGGGTCTGGGCGAGGAGCTGCGCATCGGCCGCAGCTACTTCACGCTCGCGTCCGGCCTCGTCTACGGCTCCTGCGACTTCTTGCAGTACCCCGCCGCTGGCACTGGCGCTTGGTTCTCGAAGCACTTCGGCGAGGACGACCAGCACGCGCTCGAGGTCTTTGCGTTCGACAACAACGGGACCCAGACGTCCGCCGCGACGGGCTCGCGCTTCGTCGGCGCGACCGGCCGCATCGGCCTCGGGAACGACGTGCTCGAGGCGATCGAGCCGTGGGTGCTCCTCGGCACCGGCGACGGCGACGTCGTCAACGAGGACCAGTGGTTCGGCCTCACCGTGCACGGCGCGGTGGGCAAGCAGGAGGACCACCCGTCGCTCTTCGATTGGAACGTCGAGTTCGCCCAGCGCGAGGTCGACGCGACGGATGACTCGCGCACGGCGTACCGCGCGGTCGTGTCGAAGGACCTCGCCGAGGTCACCGACGGCGTCGTCAAGAAGGTCACCTTGACCCGCACCGACGCCGAGGGCGCGATGCACATCAACCCGGGCGACTTCAACACGGCGGGCCTCCTGCACCAGTACGGCGGCGCGTGGCGCAGCGAGCTGATCACGAACCAGCTCGGCGTCAAGTTGAAGCCGACGGAGAAGCTCGATATCGACCTCGCCTACATCAACTTTGATGCAGCCGGGAACAAGAACAACGAGCTCGACGTCATGCTCGGGACGCCGATCGGGAACGGCGTCCACGGCTGGGTCGGCTACGGCCGCGACGAGGACGACCGCGAGGTCCTCTATGCGCAGCTGACGATGTTCTTCTGATTTGGACCTGCCCGTCGCCACGAGTGAGATTGGCGAGTGAGTGTGGAGACGGGCTACGGCGAGCACTCCATTTGAGAGACGGAGAGCTTCCTTTGGCGCCGTGTCGGCCGAGCCTCGGTCGGCGCGGCGCCTCTCGCGTGATGGAAGCCATGCCTGGCGCCGCAGGGGGCCAAGTTGCGACCGCGCTCGAGACGCGTCCGTCGTGCATGCCTCACCCTCCTCGGCCCGTACACTTTCTGATGTGACGGCCCATACACCTTGGTTCCGGCGCCTCTTCGGCTTCGACGAAGCGGACTGGCACGCGACACGAGCGCGGTTTCGCGTCGACGGCGAGCGCCTGCATTCGCTCGCCAATGGCCGTGAGTTCGAGCTCGGGCGCTTCTCGCTGCCGACGGTCGCAGGGCTCCGCGCATTGCACCGCCAGGCCGCGCGTGCCTCGTCCGAGGCGGGCGCGCCCAGCGACGCGCTTCAACTGCGTGTGACGCACGAAGTGATCGGCGACGTGCTCCCATTGCACGCGCTCGACGAGAATCGTGGCGCGACGTTTCAGGCTGCGTCGCAGTTCAATTGCCTCGAGTTCATCGACCCCACGCGAACACCCGAGCACGGGGTCACTTGCTACGCGAGCGATCCGACGCAAGGGCCCGCTTGCGCGCTCGCAGCGGCAGCAGGGACCGTCTTTCGGAACTACTTGGTCCCGCTACAGGGCGCTGTCGGGCAGACCCGCGAGCGGCAGATCGAGAACCTCGCGGAGATCAGTCGCTTGGTCCCCGGCATCGTCGTCCGTAATGGCTATACCTTTGTCGACCGCGCAGCGCTGGGGGCGCTCGGCGCCCTCGACCGCGATGAGCTGATCGGCGGCGTTCGGATCGGGTTCCACAGCGCCGTCGGCGTGACGTTCGCGGACCGCTGGCGCGAGCCGATTCAACCGACGCACGTCTCTCAGGCGTACTGCTCGGCGGTGTCCTGCGCATACCAGCGCGATGTGCCCCTGATGGAGTGGGAGCCGCTCGCGACGATCGCCCTCGACGCAGCGTACGAGGCGACGCTGTTGGCGGCCGCCGTCGACCGTGCGTCTGGGCGCGGCTCAGGGAAGGTCTGGCTGACGCAGCTCGGTGGCGGCGTGTTCGGGAACCGGCGCGAGTGGATCGTGGGCGCGATCGCGCGCGCCCTCGCGCTCTGCCGTGACATGCCCCTCGACGTACGGATCGCCCATTTTCGGTCGCTCGATCAGCGCTTCGTCGCTGAGCTTGACATGGCGAGGCAGGCGCGCTGATCGCTCCGTTGCTGCGGAGCGCCGGGGCGCCGGGGCGCCGGGGCGCCGGGGCGCCGGGGCGCTGGCCCGTGCCCTTCTGCCAGTATGGGCCCGCTCAGGACAGGGTTCGAATCGATCGGTTACGGTGGAGGAGGAGGCCCCTTTCAGGAGGGCTCGCCGCGGCCGCAGAGGCCCCGCCGGTCCACGATCGGTCGCCCCTCCGAACGAATTCGACGCTCACCGCTGCCCTCGCACGCCTGCTCCCTCACCGAGTCGGCTCCATCGCATGCTCTACCTGACTCTGCTCGCCCTCGCGCCCCAGCTCGGCTCCTTTACGGAATTGACGGACGCGACGGGGCGCTGCCGCGCGCTCGTGCCGGTGGATGTCGACAATGACGGGGACCTCGACGTCTTGGCCGCTGCGGGCGACGGCAACGTCTATCTGTTCCGCTCGATCGGCGGCACCGGTGACTTCGCGCGCCGCGAAACGGCGGCTGTCGTGGGGAGCTACATCACAGACTTGATCGCAGAGGACCTCGACCAAGACGGGGACCTCGACCTCGTCGCCGTGGCGAACTCGCCCAGCGCGGTCCTTCTCTACGACGGCCTCGGTGGCGGCGCGTTCGGTCCGGCGCAGAACATCGCGAGCCTGGCGGCGCCGAGCGCGACGGTGGCCGCCGGGGACGTCGATGGCGACGGAGACCTCGACCTCGTCGCGACCAGCCTCAACGGGGGGCTGCGCCTGATCGTCAACGGAGGCGGCGCGTTCGGCGCGCCGCAGCCGCTCGGCGCCGGGATCGCGCCGCTCGTCGCGGAGCTCGCCGACCTCGATGGAGACGGGGACTTGGACGTCGTCTTCGGGACGTTCCAGGCGGACCGAGTCGCGTGGCTCCCGAACCTAGGCGGCGGGGTCTTCGGGCCGGAGCGGCTCGTCGCCGCTGGCGTCTCCGACGCGCGGGACGTGCTCCCTGCGGACATCGATGGCGACGGCGACCTGGACCTGGTCGTTGCGCTCGAGTTCAGCCAGCAGTTTGGCGTCTACGAGAACCTCGGCGCAGGGACCTTCGGCGCCCTCGTGGAGTGCGCTGGGCCCGCGGACCGGCCGTTCTCGGTCGACGTCGCCGACGTCGATGGGGACGGTGACTTGGACGTCCTCGGCGCGCTCATCAACGGTAGCACGCATTGGTTCGAGAACCTCGGCCCGCTCGGGTTCGCGCCAGGCGTCGTCGTCGACGCCGAGCTGTACAGCGAGTCGATCGTCGCGCTCGACGTCGACGGGGATGGCGACCCCGACGCGTTGACCACGCCTGACTCGACGGGGCTGCATTGGATCGAGAACGTAGGAGGCTCGTTCGGCGCAGCGCACCCCCTCGCGCGCACCGCCGACGGGGTGCGTGACGTGCTCGCGGCCGACGCAGACGGCGACGGAGACCTCGATGTCTTCTCTGCTTCCTTCGATGACGACTTAATCGCGCTGTACGAGAACCTCGGCGGCGGCGAGTTCGCGCCCCAGGCGCCGATCGGCGCCCAAGGTGATGGCGCGCTCGCGGTGCAGGTCGGCGACGTCGACGGTGACGGGCTGCGAGACGTCGTCGCGAGCTCGTACCTCGACCGACACGTTCAGTGGTATCGCAGGACCCCTGCGGGCCCGTACGAAACCGCGCGTGCGATCGTGACCGCAGCCGCGGCGCCCGTCGGCCTGACCGTAGCGGACTTCGACGGCGATGGCGACGTCGATGTCGCCTTCGGCCAGCCGAACAACGGCCCCATCGTGTGGCTGCCGGGTGACGGCGCCGGCTCGTTCGGAGCGCCTGTAACGCTCGACGTCAGCAGCAGGCTCCTGGTCAAGATGCGAGCCCATGACGTCGACGGCGACGGGGTCCTCGACGTCACTGCGCTGAAATGGAACTCGCCGTACGTCTTCGTGTACCGCGGGCTTGGCGGCGGCTCCTTCGCGTCGGGCGCCACGGCGACACCCTACCTCGACCTGCCGAGCGACTACACGATGGCGGACCTCGACGGTGACGGGCGCCTGGACGTCGTGACCTCGGATGGCGCTGGAATCCGCTGGGCGCGCAATACGGGGGGCGCCACCTTCGCTGCGGCTTCAGCGCTCGACCCCGTCGCCGGTGGGAACGTCGCGGCCCTGGACCTCGACGCGGACGGTGACGTAGACCTCGTCGTGAGCGGCTACTTCGCTTCATCACGCTGGGTCGAGAACCTCGGCGGTGGCGTGTTTGCCGCCCGGGGCGCCGTGCAGCCGTCGTTTCAGTCCGTCGCGGACTTCGACGTCGCCGACGTCGATGGCGACGGGGACGAGGACTTGGTCGCGGGGTTCGAGGCGAGCGGTCGTGTTTACGTCATCGACAACCCGAGCCTGGGTCCGATCGGTCAGTCGTTCTGTGGTCCGGCGGTCGTCGGCGCGAGCGGCGCGCCTGCAGAGCTCACGATCCAAGGTTCTAGCAGCGCGTCGGGCGGACAGGTCCTCCTCGTCGCGCGGCACGTCCCGCGCAACACGTTCGGGATCTTCCTCGCAGCGCGAGCCGAAGGCACGACCACGCCAGCGGGGAGCATCGGTCGGCTCTGCCTCACGGGCCCCATCGGGCGCTTCGTCGGCCCGGGCCAGATCGTCGGTGCCGGCACGGCGGGGGTCCTCGCTCTGACCGTCGACACGGGCCAGCTCCCGACCCCGAACGCGCTGGTGCCGGCGGCGGCGGGCGAGACGTGGCGCTTCCAAGCTTGGTTCCGCGACGCGGTCGCCGGCCCAACGAGCAACTTCACCCAGGGCGTGTCCGTCACCTGGAACTGACGAGCCACCCGGAGCACGGCGCCCATTGTCGAGGGTGAACGCCGCGCGACGCGCTGGCAAGAGCGTTGAGCATGGCCAGGGTGTGGTACCGCGGCGCAACACCCTGCCGGTGAGGTCGCTCTTCACCGGCGCGGTCGCCGCGGCGCTCCGCTCGCCTAGAGCCGGCGTCCAGAGCTGATCGATCGCGCCGAGGGACCTTGCGGAAGAACCAAACGTCGAGAGCTCCGAGCTCGCTGCGCGCTCGAGTGGTCGCCGCGGCGCCGGCCGGCGTCGTCGCGGTCGTATTCAGCGCGCTGTTCGTCCATACGTATCGGGGCTGGACGGACGTGACCGTCGACTTCGGGCGCGAGCTCTACGTCGCTTGGCGGATCGCCAGCGGCGACGTGCTGTACCGCGACATCGCCTGGTTCAGCGGGCCGCTGTCGGCGCAGCTCAACGGGCTCGTGTTCCGCGTCTGCGGCGCCTCGTTGACGGCGCTGATCGTGTGGAACACCGCGCTGGCCATCCTCACGTTCGGGCTCGCATACACGCTCATCGCGCGGCACACGTCGCGTGGCATCGCGTCAGTCGTGACGTCGGTCGCCGTGACGATCTTCGCCTTCGGACAGCACGCCGGGATCGGGAACTACAACCATGTGACGCCCTATTCGCACGAGGCCGTACACGGCACGTTGCTCGGCGCGCTCGCGCTCTTGGCGCTGCATGGCGCGCGCAACGAGCGCCGCGGTCGAACGGGGCGCGCGGGGCTCGCCGTGCTCGCGGGGCTCGCGCTCGCTGCGACGTTCGCGACCAAGGCCGAGCCCTTTGCCGCGGCGGCGTCGGGCGCGATCGCCTTCGTCGCGTTGCAGCGCGGCGCGGAACGGCTGCGCCTCGCTGCGGGCGTGCTCGCTGGCTTCAGCGCTGGCTTCGGCCTCGCCCTGGCGCTCTTGGCGCTGCAGCTCCCGCTGCCCGAGGCGCTGCATGGGCTCCTCGGCGCGTGGCCGCACATCTTCAACGGAGGGGTCACGGAGGCGTACTTCTACAAGCGCCTGGCAGGGCTCGATCGGCCCGCCGTCGAGCTGCGCACGACCTTGGCCTGGACCGTGGCGTGGCTGTGCGCGCTCGCGCCGGTGCCGTTGGCGATGCGCTTCGTGGGCGCGCGCCTGCCCTCGCGCACTGTCTTCAGCGCCGCGCTGTTCGGCCTGGCTGTCGCCGCCGGGCTCTTTGCCTTGGACACCCAGGACGTGCTCAACGTCGGACGTCCGACCGCGCTCGTCCTCGCTGTGATCCTCCTCGCACAGGTGCGCAGCGCGTTGCGCGCGCACGGCGCTCCGCTCCAGCCGCTCGTCGAGCGCGTTTCATGGTCGACGTTCGCGCTCGTCCTGTTGATGAAGCTGGGCTTGAAGCAGACCTGGATCTTCTATGGCTTCGTGCACGCGCTGCCTGCGTTTGCCATCTCTGCTGCGGCGCTGCTGCGCTGCGCCGCGGCCCTCGATACGCATGCGACGCCTGCGCGGAGGGCGCCTGGTCAATGGTGGATCGCGGGCTTGCTCGTCGCGCTCGCTTGTGTCCATGTGCGCTCGCTCTCGCTGTGGATGAGCTACAAGGTGAACGAGGTCGGACAAGGCGCCGATCGCATCTTGGCGGACGGCCGCGGTGATGAGGTCGCGGCGGCGCTCGCATGGATCGACGAGAACACCGCGCCCGATGCCACGGTGCTGGTCCTACCGGAGGGGCTCTCGCTGAACTACTGGGCGCGCAGGCGCTCGCCGACACGCTACCTGGGCTTCATGCCCACGGAGATCCAGATGTTTGGCGAGGGCTCGCTCGTGCGGGCGCTCGAGGAGCGCCCACCCGATGTCGTGCTGCTGGTGCAGAGGTTCACATCGGACTATGGCGTGCGGTTCTTTGGCCGCGACTACGGCCGCGAGCTGGGCGCCTGGATCGATGAGCGCTACTCGCCTGTGGCGCTCTTCGGCGCAATGCCGTTCACGGACGCGAGGTTCGGCGTCCTCGCGCTGCGCCCGCGGTGACCGCCGAGCGCGGACCCCACCCGTCACGTTCTTGTCTCGAGGGCGCGCCCAGCGCCGCTGTCCAGCGCGTATGCGATGCTGGGGCCCAACACCACCGGTTCCGCCGGTTGCATACCGTCGATCGCGCGGCCGCGGTGAATCAAGGGCATGGACTCCACCTACGCACCCGAAGCCCTCATTGGCCAGGTCGACTTCCTCCGCGCGCTCGCGCGCCGGCTGGCGCGGGATTTGGCTGGGGCGGACGACGCCGTCCAGGACACGCTCGCTGAGTCGCTCGCGGCGTCGTCGGCGAGGCCCGCCGCGCGACCTGGCGCGCTGCGCGGATTCCTGGCGACGGTCCTCACTCGACGCCTCGCCAACGAACGCCGCGGGCACACGCGTCGGCTGCGCCGGGAACGAAGGGCTGCACGGCCCGAGGCCCACGAGGGCGGCGCCGCGACGCTCGAGCGGCTGGAGGAGACACATCGGCTCGTCGCACACGTCGAAGCGCTGCCGCCGCTCCTGCGTGAGGCCCTCGTGCTGCGTTACCTGGAGGACCTGCCGCCGCGCGCGATCGCCGCGAGGCTCGGCGTCCCGGTCGCGACCGTGAAGGCGCGGCTCGAGCGGGCGCTGGTCGAGCTGCGTCGACGCCTCGAAGCCGACGGCGGCCGAGAGCGGTGGTTGCGCGGCCTCTGCGCGATCGGTGCCTTGCGGCCGCGACGCAGCGTCCCCGCGGTCGCGGCGACGGTCACGTTGGTGGCGGCGACCGCGCTTGGCGTCGCCGTGCTGCGGCGCGCGCCGGCGCAGGGCGGCGCGGCGCTCGTCCCCGTCTCGATCGAGGCCGCGAAGCTCGGTGCCCCGGGGCTGGCGGCGGCGGGCGCAGCAGAGACCCGTCAGCCCGCGACGCAGAGCGCAGCAGGGCCTGCGTCGGCGCAGGTCCACGTCCTGGTGGGATACGTCGAGGACCTCGAGCTCGGCGCGGCCCCTGGCGCAGGCGTTCCGGCCCGCGGAGTCGAAGTGCAGGCGACGTTAGGCCAGCCGACGCTCGAGACCACGCAGGGGCTCGGCTACGTCGGCGGCGGTGGACGCGCGACGCGCACGGCGCAGACGGACGTCTACGGGCGCTTCTCCCTCGAATTGCCGGCGCCGCCCGAGGACCTCGTGTGGCTCTCGCTCGTCGTCGCTGGCGACGAGCGACGGCGCCCCGCGCGCTGGTCGACCCGCAGCGGCGGCGACCGCCCGCCTGTCGATCGGCCCACTGAAGGGCCCACTGAAGGGCCATTTGAAGGGCCCGTCGTGCTGACCCGCCACCCGTGGGGCGACCTGACGGGGACCGTGCTCGACGCGTTTGGTCAGCCTATCGAGGGGGTCCCGCTGACGGCGCGCGGCGTCGCTGCCGCGGCGGCGGTCAGCGACGAACACGGCCAATTCCGCTTCGAGCGCCTGCGGGCCGAGCGACCGCTTGTCCTCGACGTGTCTGACCCGGGCTGGGTCCTAGGGGTGCCGGCGGTGGCGACGCCGCTGGCCCGCGGCGGCTTCGAGCCGGTCGAGGTGGTGCTCGCGCGCCCGACCCAGCTCACGGTCCGCGCCGTGGACGAGCGCGGCGCGCCGCGCGCGGGTGAGGCCATCGGACTGATGATCGCGTTGAGCGAGCTGGGGGTGGGGCAGGCGCCCTTGTTCAACTGGCACGAGCTCGTTCAGTTCACCGAGACTGGGACGGACGGCGTCGCGCGCTTCACGGACGTCCCGGCGCACCTCGAGCTGATGTTCGTCGTGCCGCAGGGCAACGACGGCAAGGCTGTGCCCGGGGCGCGCAGGCGCGGCTCGCGCGTGGTCCTGGGCACGTTGGACTCGAGCGCTGGGACGTCAGCGATCGTCGCCGCGCAGGACGGCACGACAGCGCTCGAGATCGGCCCCTGGGACGACGCGGCGCCGTGGCCCGAAACGCGCGCGGCGCAAGGGCCCGTCGGCGCAGAGGTGCAGCTCCACGCAACGTTCGAGGTCATCGACGCGGACGCCGCCGAGCTCTGGCTCGTTCACGACGCCGCGGGCGAAGATCACGCGCCGCGGCCGTTGCTCGGCTCGGACTCCGTGGACGACCCACAGGGCTGGAACCCGGCCCGTGGATTCGAGCGGCGGCAGCGCGCGGTGTTGCGAGGAGCGGGGAGCGCGCCGCTCGGCGCGGGCCCTTGTTACCTCGGCGCTACGGGCCTCGACGTCGAAGGGCGCCCGCTGACACGCGTCGGTACGGGCCCGGTGGACTTGATGCCCGGCGAGCTCCACGTGCGGTTCGTGCTCGGCCCGACCGGCGTCTTGCGCGGTCGCGTCGGCGACTCGCCCGGATACGAGCCGTGCGTCGCCCTGCGGGACGGCGCGGGCCGCGCCGTCCCGCTGCCAGGCTTGGAGGGCGGCTCGGTCTTCGTGTCCGAGACCGGGGCCGGGGGGCGCTTTGTGCTGCCCGCGGCGCCCCTCGGTGAGCTCTCGCTCTGGGTCGGGACACGCGAGGAGTTGGACGCAGGCGCGCCACGAGACGTACGGGTGGTCTCTGCACAAAGAGCGCGCTGAGGGCGGCCGCGGCGAGGAGCACCCCGTGCGCGGCGCGCCGCGTCGCTCAGGCCAAGCGCGGGGCGATCGTGGCCTCGAGCTTGCGCGTGTCTGCGGCGAAACCACGGATGCCCTCGGCGAGCTTCTCCGTGGCCATCGCGTCTTCGTTCTGCAGCCAGCGGAAGCGGGCTTCGTCGAGCTCGAGGCGCTCCACATCCGAGGCGCGCGCACACTCGACCGTGAGCTGGCGCGGCACCTCGCCGGTGGCGCTCTGCAGCTCATCGAGCAGCGACGGGCTGATCGTCAACAGGTCACAGCCCGCGAGCTGCAAGAGCTCGCCCGTGTTCCGGAAGCTCGCGCCCATGACCTCGGTGGGATAGTCGAACTTCTTGTAGTACTCGTAGATCCGGGTGACCGAGATCACGCCCGGGTCCTCGGCCGGCGCGTACTCGCTCTTGCCCGTGCTCTTCTTGTGCCAGTCGAGGATGCGCCCGACAAAGGGCGAGATCAGCTGCACGCCGGCCTCCGCGCACGCGACCGCCTGGGCGAACGAGAACAAGAGCGTCAAGTTGCACTTGATCCCGTCCTTGCGCAGCGCCGCAGCGGCTTGGATGCCCTCCCAAGTCGACGCGATCTTGATCAGGATCCGCTCGCGGTCGATGCCGGCCGCGTCGTAGAGCGAGATGAGGTGCTTCGCCTTCGCGATCGTGGCAGCCTGGTCGAACGACAGCCGCGCGTCCACCTCCGTCGAGACGCGCCCCGGCACGATCTTCAAGATCTCGAGCCCGAAGGCCACCGCGAGGCGATCGAGGGCTGCGTCGACTGACCCACCGTCCTCTTTGCGCGAGCGGCCGAGGGTCTCCTCGACGAGCGGCGCGTACTCAGGCATCGTCGCCGCCTTCAGCAGCAAGCTCGGGTTCGTCGTCGCGTCGCGCGGCTGGTACTTCTGGATGCTGGCGAAGTCGCCAGTGTCCGCGACGACGAGTGAGTGTTGCTTGAGCCCGGTCAGTTGATCTGTCATTGCGCGCCTCGGAGGTCCCTTGGAAGGAGCCGGGAGCGTAGCAAATGCGCCCTCCCGGACGAGCCTAGCGAAGGAACGGCGGCGCGTCGATCTCCGCGCGCGCGAACGGCTCGAGCCCCATCCAGTCACGCTCCAAGCGCCGGTATACGCCGCGGAAGTCCGTGGTGCTCGGTATGTCGCCGTCGACCGGGTGCGCGAGGTCCGGATGCGCTCCGTGCCCGCCCGGCGCGACCTGCGGGCCCAGCACGAAGACCGGACCGCCGTGGCCGTGGTCGGTCCCGCGTGAGCCGTTCTCGCGCACACGCCGGCCGAACTCGCTGAAGACCAAGGTGATCACCTGGTCCGCCACGCCGCTCGCGACGAGGTCGCGCTGGAACGCGGTCAGCGCCCCGTCGAGGTCGCTCAAGAGGGCGGCGTGCACGCTCGCCTGGCTCGCGTGCGTGTCGAACCCGCCGAGCGACGCGTGGAAGATGCGCGTGCCGAAGCCGCCCGCGATCAAGCGCGCGACGAGGCGCAGGTCGCGCGCGAGCGGGCGATCTGGGTACACGACAGGCGACTTGGTCGCGACGATCTTCTGCATGCGCTCCGCCGCTGAATACGACGTCCGAGCGGCCTGACGCAGGAACTCGAGGTCGCTCTTTGGCGCTCCGTCGTGCTTGGGGTGCCCAAGGATGAAGTCGCGGTGCTCGGCGAGGCGCTGCGACACACGCGACAACGTGAAGCCACGGTCGTCGGGCAGCGTCGCGGGCAGGACCTCCGCGCCGCGCATCGACAGCACGAGCTCGCGCCCGCCGACCGCCAATGCAGGCAGCGAGCCCGGGTGCTTGCGCGCGAGCTGGTCAGCCAGGTTCCCGAGCCAGCCCACCGAGCCGACGGGCTTGTCCGGCTCCGAGGTGTGCCAGATCTCCAAGGAGCGGAAGTGGCTGCGGTCCGGGCGCGGCGTGCCGACCCCGTGCACCAAGGCCATGAGCCCGTCGGCGGCGAGCCCGCTCAGCCCGGGGAGGCTCGGGTGCAGCCCGAAGTCGTCGTCGAAGCGGTGCAGGTCCTGCGCGGGCAGCCCGATCAGCCGGCGCTGCTTCCGATACTCGTCTTGGCGCCACGGTACGACGGTGTTGAGGCCGTCGTTGCCGCCAGAGAGCTGGACCACGACGAGCACCGGCGCGCCCGCCGCGTCCTCGCGCTGCGCCGACCCCAGCGCGAGCTCGGGCAAGAGCGGCAGCAGGAGGGACAGACGCGCGCCGTCGACGAGTACGGTCCTGCGCGTCAAGGGACGCGGCCCACGGGGGTCGTTCGAGTCGGTGGAGTGGCGCGTCATGGCACGGAGAGCGCGGCGATCAATAGAGGTGGAACTCGGGCGCCGTCAACAGCAACGCGGTCGCGTCGCGCGCGGCGCCGACGGGGGAGCCTGCGCGTTTGGCTGTGTCCTCGAGCACCGCGCGCAGCGTGTCGTCGAGCCCATCGGGCAACAGCGTCGCGCCGACTCGCTCGACGACGTGGGCCTGGTCGAGGTCCGCGCCGTAGGCCCGGCGCGCATCGAACGCGTCACCGGCGAGGATCAGCTCCATGAGGTGGTTGTGCCGCGCGAGCCACGTCCCCGGGTGGATCCAAGTCCGCCCGCCGTCCCAGCCCTTGACGCTCGGCGGCATGAACAACACCTGCCCCATGATCGCGGCGGCGCGCATAGCGTCGATCGGCGCGACCTTCGCGCGCAGCGAGAGCGCGACGTTGGCCACGAGCTCCACGGGGCCCGCGATTCGGCTGCGCCGCGCTAGGGGCCCCAGGAAGAGGTCGCTCCGCAGCAGCCGCTCGAGGGTGGCGTCGATGCGCCATTCGCGCTCGACGAGCACGCGGCCCCACTCTTCGCACTGCGCCGCTGTGGGGTCGGGCACGCAGAACGTCGTCAACAGGCGTCGCGCGACCCAACGCGGGCACGCGGGGTGCGCCAGCACGCGCTCGAGCGCCTCTTCGCCCGTGAACACGCCGCCGCGACCGAACAGCGTCTTCTCGCCTCGGTCGTGCTCCTCGGCGTGGAACGCGTACTCGCTGCCCTCGACGCTCCAGCCCGAGAAGGCGCGGGCGGCCTCTTTGATGTCACCTTCGGTGTAGCCGCCGTTGACGCCGAGCGCGAAGAGCTCCATGACCTCGCGCGCAAAGTTCTCATTCGGGCGGCCGACCTTGTTCTGGTTACCGTCGAGCCAGAGCAGCATCGCGGGGTCCTTCGCGACGGCGTGCAACAGCGCGCGGAAGTCGCCGAGGCCTTGCTCGCGGAAGAGCTGGTTCTGGCGGTGCATCAGCCGGACCCGGCCGAGCTTCGCGTCGGACGTCGCGAAGTGGCCGTGCCACATCAACGTCACGCGCTCGACGAGCGGCGCTGCGTCGTCGAGGATCAGCGCCATCCAGCGCGCCTGCAGCTTGACGAGGTCTTGTGTCGCGAGCGCCGCGTCGAGGTCGCGCTGCACCGCCTCGGGGGCTGCGTGGCCCGCGCGGCGCGCGAACAGCTCCTCCAACGTCGCGTCGAGGCCGCGCTCGGTCGCGGCGTCGACGGCCTCGCGCGGCGCGCCGAAGCCGACGCGGCGCAGGACGTGCGCGCTCGTCGCGCGGTCGATTCTGGGCTTGGGCATGCTTCGGGTCATCGGCCGCGCGTGGGCCCCCCCGCTGGGATGCCTCGCGCGCAGGCGACACGTGAGTAGTATCGTCCAGATCACCACCCATCCGCAGGGCGCCAGCATGACGAACTGGCGATTGCCGCGGCCCAGTGTGTGTCTCAGCGAGACAGCGGCGGCGCCCGGTCCTTTGGATGGGCACGCGGCGGGTCCCGCGGCGCGCGCTTGTGTCCGGGGCCAGCAGCGGTTCCCCTGCGAGCCCCTCAGCCCCCTTTGCACCTCTCTTGCGCTACCTCCACCTCGCCCTCGCGCTGTCGAGCGCTGCCTTCTCCGCCCCTGTGTGCGCTCAAGTGAGCGGCCAGGCCCCGAGCGACCGCGCGGCGCGTGGGGGCGACCCGCTGGTGCTCGAGCGGCTCGAGGACTGGCGTGACGCCAAGGTCGGGCTGCTCTTGCACTGGGGCACGTACTCGCAGTGGGGGATCGTCGAGTCGTGGACCCTGTGCTCCGAGGACGAGCCCTGGTGCGCGCGGCACCTCGAGGACTACGGCGAGTACACGCGCCGCTACGAGGCGCTGCAAGAGACGTTCAATCCCGTGCGGTTCGACCCCGGGGCGTGGGCGGACGCGGCGCACGCCGCGGGCTTGCGCTACGTCGTCTTCACGACGAAGCACCACGACGGCTTCTGCATGTGGGACACCGCGCAGACCGACTACAAGGTCACCGACCCGGCCTGTGCATACTCGCTGCAGCCGCGGCCCGACGTGACCGCGCGGCTCTTCGAGGCGTTCCGCGCGCGCGGCTTCTTGATCGGCGCCTACTTCAGCAAGCCGGACTGGCACTCGAACGACTATTGGTGGCGACGCTTCGCGACGCCGGACCGGAACGTCAATTACTCGCTGGAGCGTTATGCCGAGCGCTGGCAGCGGTTCAAGGGCTTCGTGTACGCGCAGCTCGAAGAGCTGATGAGCCGCTACGGCCGCGTGGACCTGCTCTGGCTGGACGGCGGCTGGGTGCGCCCGAAGGCGACGATCACGCCAGACGTCGCCGTGTGGTGCAAGAGCCCCGAAGACCAGGACATCGACATGCCGCGCATCGCGGCCATGGCGCGGCGACACCAGCCAGGGCTGATCATCGTCGATCGCACGGTCCATGGCCCCTACGAGGACTACGTCACGCCTGAGCAGCATGTGCCGGACGAGCCGCTATTGGAGCCCTGGGAGTCGTGCGTGACGATGGCGCAGCAGTGGAGCTACAAGCCCGACGACGTCTATAAGCCGACGCGCGAGCTCGTGCGCTTGGTGGTCGACGTCGTCGCGAAAGGCGGCAACCTGCTGCTCGGCGTCGGCCCGGATCCGTTGGGCGAGCTGCCGCCGGAGGCGCTGTCGCGCCTGGCGGAGCTCGGCGAGTGGATGGCCGTCAATGGCGTCGCGATCCACGCGTCGCGACCGATCGCGCCGTACAAGTCGGGCGCGGTGGCGTTCACGCGCGCGAAGGACGGCCGCGTGCACGCGATCGTGCTCGCCGGCGAGGGCGAGGACGCGCCGCCAGAGACCGTTCGCTGGCGCGGTCCTCGGCCGATGACGGGCCGCGCGCTCGGGATGCTGGGCGTCGAGGGTGAGCTCGCGTGGTCCTTGGAGGGCGACGAGGTCGTCGTCACGATCCCTGCCTCGGTGCGCGCGGCGCCGCCGTGCCGCTACGCGTGGACGCTGACCTTTGACGCTGCGCCCTGAGCGGCCCGCGTTCCGCGTGTGTGCGCGGTCCGTGGCGCCGCCAGAGGCCCTCGGGGCGCGCCGTTCGCTCAGCTGCCGCGGGTCGCGGCGTGCGCCCGGGCGGCCGTGATCACGTCGAGGCTCAGCAGTTGGTCCGCCAGGAAGCGGCTCGCGCGGAGGTGTCCCGCGGCGTTCGGGTGGCTGTCGAAGGGCCCCACCCAATAGTGCGTCAGGTTGCGCTCGCCTTCGAACGCAGGCAAGAGGTCGATCACGTTCACGCCCAGCGACGGCGCCTCTTCCATCAGGAGGCGATCCGTGACCCGCAACGGATCGAGCTCCGGGACGCCGAGGTGAGGGTAAATGGCGATCTGGTACGGCAGGCCCGCCGCGCTGCAGACGGCCTGCATGCGCGCGATCGCCGCCCGCAGCCCAGCGCCACCTGGGCCCGCGTACTCGGCCTTGATATTCGCCTCATGGTCGCTGCCGATGTAATAGCCGAGGGCCCACCCGACGCGGCGAGCGAGCAGCACGCCGTACTCGATCGCCGCTGAGTGCAGGCGGTACTTCACGGTCGGGTCGATCACCGCGTCAGGCGGGATCGACGTGTACTTGATCGGGAGCTGGATGTCGTTCGCGAAGTTGACGTAGAGCACCAGGTCGGGCTGGTGCTCCATCACGCGGGACTCCAGGACCCGCGCGGTGTCGAGCCCCGTGTACCCGGGCACGCCGAAGGCCAGGACCTGGCAGGGGTGACCTGCCTCAGTGAGGGCCCGCTCGAGCGACGCGCCGAGCGTGTCCTGCTCGTCGACTCCGCTGCCGAAGACGTACGAGTCTCCGATGAGTGCGATCCGCGGCACGCCTGGGAGCGGCGCCGGGAACTCCGCGCCGCGGTACCCCGAGCTGTTGATCCGGACGTGCACCCCTGTGTACGTCGTCGAGAAACCCGGCCGCAGCTCCGAGGAGAGCTCGGGGTCCGCGCTCACCTGGAACGGTGTGACGCCGTACTCGCGAATGAACGAGCGGCAGCGCAGCTCGCACGCCACGATCACCGCGAGCTGCAGGAAGAGGATGCCTCCAAGGCGGCGCAGGCGGGACTTGGTCTTCGCGTTCATCGGGGGCTGTCTGGCGGTGGGTGTAGCGCGGCCCCGTGTCTCGACGCCGCTGACCCATTCGGTGCTCTTCGCGGCCCTAGGCTAGCCGAAACAACGGCCTGAGGCACCCGAGGGAGAGCCCACCTGCGCGCCCTCGCGTCCCATCACAAGACCCGGTTTCAGGCAGGTCCGGACCACGAGGCCTCGCGCCGCAGGAGGCGCGCGCCGGTGGTCTCGGATCAGCCACCCAGCACGCCCAGCTCCGCGATCGACGCCCAGGGGCCGCCGTTCACCTCGGACAAAGCCCGCACGCGCAGGTAGCGGCCGCGGACCGGCTCGCACGTGACCGTCTGTGCGTCCTTCGACTTCTTGAACGTCGTCGTGATCTGCGGCGCCGGGAACGCATCGGGGTCGTCGCCGATCGTCAGCTCACATGCTGCGAGCGCGCCGTTCCAACCCCCGTCCTGCCGCGCCAAGTAGCGGACACCGCGCACGGTCACGGAGCCACCGAGGTCCAGGACGAGCTCGTGCGGGTGCTTCGCGGCGGTGCCTTGCCAGTTGCTGTGCCAGAGCGTGCTCGGGTCGCCATCAAACGCGTTGCGCGCGACCTTGCCGTTCGAGCTCGACTCGCTGCTGACGCGCACGACGCGCCAGTCCTTGGTCGGCAATAGGTCCCCTCGTGGCCAAGCTGCGCGGTCGCTCTGCGTCGTGTTCGCGGCCGGGGCGGGCTTCGCCGGCGGGCCGGCGCTGCCCCACTTCGCAGCGCGGTCGCGTTCATGCAGCGTCCGGTCCGCGAAGGTCCCCTCGCGCGCGGGCTCGTGAGAGCGCGCAGCGAGCGCTGCGAGGCGCTCGACGACGTCCGGGTGCTCGCTCGCGACGTCGTGCGCCTCGGACACGTCCGTGGCGAGGTCGAACAGCAGCCACGGCTCCTTGGCCTTCGTGCGCACGAGCTTCCAATCACCCGCGCGCACGGCCGTCCAGCCGCCGATCTCCCAGTAGAGGTGCCCGTGCTCGGGTTGCTCTCCGCCGAAGAGGGTCGGCGCGAACGACACGCCGTCGATGTCGCTCGGCGGCGTCGCGCCCGTGACGTCGGCGATCGTCGGCAGGAAGTCCGGGAAGTAGCACAGGTGGTCCGTGACCGTGCCCGGCGCGATGCGGCCCGGCCAGCGCGCGATCATCGGGACGCGCAACCCGCCCTCGAACAGCTCGCCCTTCTTGCCGCGGAACTCGACGCCCGTGCGGGGGTCGACGTTCGCGCCGTGGATGCCGCGCGGGTGCTCTTGGCTCGCGAAGTAGTCGGCGCCGCCGTTGTCGCCGCTGAACAAGACGAGCGTGTTCTCCGTCAAGCCGAGCGCATCGAGGAGCGCGAACAGCTCGCCGACCTCGCGGTCGAGCATCGCGACCATGGCCGCGTAGCGCCGCGCCTCGATGGGCCACGGCGCGTCCTTGAACTCGGCCCAGGCCGGGTCGTTCTCGGGCAGGTCGAACATGCCGTGCGGCGGCGTCACGGGCATGTAGCAAAAGAACGGCTCGTCCTTGTGCGCGCGGATGAATTGCCGCGCGCGCTCCATGATCACCGCGTGTGAGTAGGTCGCACCGGCGCGGCCGCCGTCGTTGCCTTCGAGGACCAGCTCGCGGCTGTTCTCCAAGATGTACGGCGGATAGTACGAGTGCGCGTGGACCTGGTCGTAGTAGCCGACAAACGTGTCGAAGCCGTGCAGCTCCGGCACACCGGTCGAGCCGCGCCCGCCGCAGCCCCACTTGCCGAAGCCGCCCGTCGCATAGCTCGCCGACTTCAGCATCGAAGCGACGGTCGCTTCGTCCGCGCGCAGCGGCGTGCCGCCGCCGTTGGTGCGCACGGAGGTGTGCCCCGAGTGCTTGCCCGTCATCAGGCACGCGCGTGTCGGCGCGCACACTGCGGACCCGGCCAAGCACTGCGTGAAGCGCATGCCCTCGGCCGCCATCCGGTCGAGGTTCGGCGTGCGCAGGTTCGGGTTCCCGAGGCACGAGAGCTCGTAGTAGCCGAGCTCGTCCGCCATCACGTGGATGACGTTCGCGCGGCGCGGCGCGTCCTGGGCCGGGGCCGCAGATGCGAGCGCCAGGGCGAAGAGCGGAAGGAGCGCGAGGTGCAGTGCCATCCCGTCACTCTACGCGAACCTCGATGCAGCCTCCATCTCGCCCGACGCCTCGAGCTGGAGGCGTCAGCCGCCCGCTTGCCAGACGTTGTCGTCGATGTCCGCGTCCGGAAAGCGTTGGTGCGGGTCGAGCGTGACCTTTTGGACGGGGCGCCCGAAGTCGAGCTGCGCGTCGAAGGTCCAGCGCCCGTCGAACCAGACGTCGACGGGCCAGGTCACTTCGACGGTGTGATCGTCGATGAGCTCGACCGCGCAGCGGGGGTCCGCTTGGGAGACCGCGGGCGGGGCGCTGCCGGGTTCGAGCTCGACCTTCAGCACCACCGGCGAGGGCATCTGGCCGGTCTGGCGCACTGTGACCACAACGCCCGTGTCCGTGCCCGAAGTCGTGACGCGCTCGATCGCGCCGTGCACGGCCTCCGTCGTGAAGAGCCAGTAGTACCAGAACCACCCGAGGTCTCGGCCGAGCGCGCGATCCATGCACGCGGTGAAGTCCCACGGCGAGGGGTGCTTGAAGGCCCAGGTCGCCGTGTATTCGCGGATCGCGCGCTGGACCTCTTCGTCCCCGACGATGCCGCCGAGCATCGAGAGCATCATCGGCGTCTTGCTGTACGTCTGGAAGCTCGTCATCGGCCCGGCGTAGTTCGAGATCCACATCATCGTGGGCTCGAGCTCGTCGCCGCTGAAGCGGCCGTAGGCGCGCCCGCGGCCGTCGAGGTTCGGCGGCACGCCGCGGGCATCGGCGTCCGAGAGGATGTTCATGTACTCGTTCAGGCCCTCGTCCATCCACCCGTACCAGGTCTCGTTGGTGCCGACCATCATCGGCCACCACTGGTGCGCGGTCTCGTGGTCTGCCGCGTCCTGGTTCGAGTTGATCACCATCGGGTACTCCATCCCGGCGCTCGGTCCGTCCTGCAGCGTGAGCTGCGGAAACGGGTACGGCGCCCACAGCGCGGAATAGAACTCGAGGGCGTGGCGCGTGACCGGCCCGGCCTTTTCGAAGCGCTTGGCGCGCTCCGGCAGGAAGACCATGTGAATGGGCACCGGCCCGCGCCCGGGGATCGTCGCGCGCGTCGCGGTCCAGTTGAACTTCTCGGCGGTCGCCCAGGCGAAGTCGTTCACGTTGTCGGCGAGGAAGCGCCAGACGAGGCGCTCGCCCGCGGCCGTCGCGGCGCCGGGCCCGACCTCATCGTCGCCGACGATCGTGAGCGTCTCGTCGGAGTCGAGCACGCGCGCGAGGCGCTCGCGTGCGGTGGCGGTCAGGACCTCTTCGGGGTTCTGCAACACGCCTGTGCCGCTGACGATCCACCCGGCGGGGACGTCGAGGCTCACGTCGAAGCGCCCGAAGTTGTTGTAGAACTCGGCCGGCCCTAGGTAGGGGTTCGAGTCCCAGCCGCGGAGGTCGTCGTACTTCGCGAGGCGCGGGTACCACTGCGTCGGCTGGAAGAGGGTCTCGCCGATGCGCTGGGTCATGCGGTGGCCGCGGCCGGCGTTGCCCCCGGGGAGCGTCGTGTGCCAGTCGATCTCGATCGAGGCCGTCCCGCCCGCGGGGATCGGCTGGGCGAGCATCACCCGCGCCAGGGTCTGGTCGAGCCCCTGTGCGCGAGCCTTGCGCGCGCCGTCGCCGCCGCGATCGCGACCTCCTCGACCGCGCTGGGCCGCGAGCTCCACCTCGTCTCCGTCGACCGTGATGCGGGTCACGACCATGCCCTCGGTCGTCTCGGCCGGGACGGACCCGCCCCGTTGGACACGAGGCAGAAACAAGTTGTGGTCGAGCCGGATCGCGATCGTGTCGAGCGCTGTGGGGCTCGGGTTGTGGACCTCGATCGTCTCGGTCCCGGTGATCGTGTGGGTCGCCGGGTCGAGGCTCGCGCGGATCGTGAAGTCGGTGCGGAGCTGCCAGTAGTTCGGCCCCGGCTCACCTGAAGGGGCGCGGGTGCCCTGTTCGTATGCCTGGCGGATCACCCGCGTGAGCGGCATGTCGCGCCGAATGGCCCGCGGGTGCGGGGCCCTGTGCGGGGCCCCGTGCGGGGGCTCTGCGGCGGCGTCCTGGGCGCCTGGCGCTGAGGGCTCAGCCGGCCCGTGGTGCGGGGACGCACACGCAGCCGAGGCGACGAGGGTCGCGCCGAAGAAGGCCGCGAGCAGCGACCAGGGGCGGGAAAGCGGTGCAGGCCGTCGATGGGTCACGCGCGAAGCTCCAGAGGGGAAGCGCGCAACCTAGGGCCAGCCTCAGCCCCCGTCCAGTCGCCCGTCAGCCCCCGCGCAAGACAACCCGCCTCGGACCCGTCAGCGTCCGAGCAAGACGACACGCTTCGGACGCGTCAGCGTCCGAGCAAAACAACACAGAGCCCGACCCAGAGCACGACCCCGAGGGCGCGTTCGAGCGCCTGAGCGTCCTTGAGCAAGCCTGGGCGCGGTCGCGGGAAGGTAGGTTGGAGCATGATGTCGGGCCTCGGGTGGGACGGACTAGCCGGGCGTGTGTCCGAAGTAACGGCGGCCCCCGGTTCCTTTGACGTCGCAAAATCCGCAAGTGACTGTTCGTATCCTGCAAATTCCATGAGTGACAAGGAGATCGAGGTCCGGTGCCCGTGTTGCGAATCGACGCTCGTCATCGACGTCCGGACCCGGACGGTGCTGAAGCACGCGCCGCCGCAGCAGGTCGACGAGACGGGCAAGTTGATCCTCGACCCGGCCCGCTGGGACCAAGCGAGCGCCCGGGTCCAGGGCCGGACGAACAAGGCGACCGACGCGTTCGATGCGGCGCTCGCCAAGGAGCACAGCCGCGCCCGGGACCTGGACGACCTCTTCGACAAGGCGCGGAAGAAGGTCGAGCGCCGGGGCGACCGCGACAGTGACGACGCGGCGCCCGAGCCCTTCTGAAGGGACCCGAGCGCGCCCGCGGGGGCTCCAAACCTCGACTTCCGCGGATCCCCATGGAGTCGCGGGCTCGACGTGCCGAGAATCTCCGTCCCATGAGCGACAGCCGCTACCGCGCCGTCAAGGCGTACCAGAACCAAGGATGGATCCACGGTCGTGAGGCGCGACCCCTGCGCATCCTCGCCGAGTACCTCGAGCCGGAGTCCCGGTTCGAAGAGATGGGCGTCGAGGACACGATCGTGATCTTCGGGTCCGCGCGGATCCTGCCGCGCGACGTCGCGGAGGAGCGCCTCGCTCAGGCGCGCGCGAACGGCGTCGACGCCGTCGCCTTGGAGCGCGCCGAAATGGCGCTCTTCATGTCACGTTACTACGAGGACACGCGCGAGCTCTCCGCGCGCCTCACGACCTGGTCGAAGTCGCTCCAAGAGGGCTCGCAGCGCTTTGTCATCTGCTCCGGCGGCGGCCCCGGCATCATGGAGGCCGCGAACCGCGGCGCCTCCGAGGCGAAGGGCGTCAACGTCGGCCTGAACATCTCGTTGCCGTTCGAGCAGAACGACAACCCGTACATCACGCGCAAGCTGTCGCTCGAGTTCCACTACTTCTTCATGCGGAAGTTCTGGTTCACGTACCTCGCGAAGGCGATCGTCGTGATGCCAGGCGGCTTCGGCACGCTGGACGAGTTCATGGAGGTCGTGACGCTCGTGCAGACGCTGAAGATCAAGAAGGAGCTGCCGATCGTGCTGTTCGGCACGCAGTACTGGAACGAGGTGCTCAACTTCGATCCGCTCATCAAGTACGGCACGATCAGCCCGGACGACGTGGACCTCTTCTATCGCACGGACTCGGTCGACGACGCGTTCGACTACCTCACGCGGCGCCTGCTCGAGGGCGGCCTGCCGGAGCCGGGCGCACACCTTTGAGCACCTGAGCAGGCGCGCGCACGGTGCCTCACTTGCGCCAATGTCGAAGTGGAGCACGCGCGCGCCGTTTTGCGTGAGGGGCGCGTAATCGAGGGCGGTTCGGCGCGCGGCGCCACTCCGCGCGGTCTATGATCGTCGCCCCATGGCACTCCTCGAGCTCCGCGACATCAAGAAGGGCTATCGGTCGCCCGAGGGCGACTTCCAGCCCGTGTTGGACGTTCCGTCGCTCGACCTCGACGCGCGCGCGCAAGTGGCGCTCGCGGGGACGAGCGGCTCGGGCAAGACGACGCTGCTCAACGTGATCGCGGGCTTGCTGCGCCCGGACTCGGGCCAGGTGCGCTTCGACGGCGTCGTCATCAACGCGCTGTCCGAGGCCGCGCGCGACGCGTGGCGCGCGCAGAACCTGGGCTATGTGTTCCAGTCGTTCCACCTGCTCGGCGGCTACACCGCGCTCGAGAACGTCGTGCTCGGCATGACGTTCGGGCCGGGCCCGGACCGCGCGTTTGCGCGCGAGCTGCTCGAGAAGCTGGAGCTCGGGCACCGCCTCAACCACCGCCCGAGCCAGCTCTCGATCGGCCAGCAGCAGCGCGTCGCGCTCGCGCGCGCCCTCGCGAACCGGCCGCGGGTCGTGCTCGCGGACGAGCCGACGGGCAACCTCGACCCCCGGCACGCGCTGGAGGCCCTCGGGCTCTTGCGCGGCCTCTGCAGCGATGTCGGCGCGGCCTTGCTCGTCGTCAGCCACGACACGCGCGTGCTGGACGAGTTCGAGGCGCGCTTCGACCTCTCGCAGCTCAACCGCGCCGCGACCGGCTACGTCGCCCCGGGTCAAACGCCGCAGGGGGCGACGCGATGAGCCGCATCGGCGTCCTCTTCATGATCGTGCTGCGCTCGCTGCGCCAGCACGCGCTGTCGTCCGTCATCACGATCATGTCGGCGGCCCTCGCCAGCGGCCTCGTGATGAGCGTCTTCACGGTCGCGGACCAGTCGAAGGCCGCGTTCACCGGCGGCGACATCGGCTATGACGCGGTGCTCGGCGCGAAGGGCAGCGAGCTGCAGCTCGTGCTCAATACGGTCTTCCACCTTGAGACCTCGCCCGGGAACATCCCGTGGTCGCTCTACCAGGCCGTGAAGGTCGACAAGCGCGTGCGCTACGCGATCCCGTACGCGCTCGGCGACAACCTCTACGGCTATCGCATCGTCGGCACGACCGACGAGATCCACACGGTCTTCGAGTACCAGTCCGGCCAGAAGTACGAGCTCGCCGGCGGCCAGTGGTTCGCGCAGGATCGGATGGAGGCCGTCTTTGGCAGCGTCGTCGCCGAGGAGCTCGGCCTCCGCGTCGGCGACACGTTCCAGCCGTACCACGGCCTGCAGTTCGCGCCGGGGAGCGCGCCGCACGAGGAGCAATACCTGATCACGGGCGTGATGCGCCCGACGAACACGCCGGCGGACCGCGCCATCTGGATCCCGATCGAGGGCATCTTCCGCATGGGGGGTCACAAGCTCGCCGGCGGCACCCAGGAGGTCACCGCCGACATGGCGGAGACGCCTGACGAGTGGAAAGAGGTCAGCGCGGTGATGTTGAAGTTCAAGAGCCCCGCCGCGGGCCTCTTCATGAAGGACGAGGTCCGGCGCGGCTCGGTGGCGACGCTCGCGTGGCCGATCGCCGACGTGATGGCGAAGTTCTTCGCCAAGATGGGCTGGGTGACGAAGGTCCTGACCCTGATCGCCTACCTCGTCGTCGTCGTCGCGGGCTTCTCGCTCCTCGCCAGCATCTACAACACGATGAACGAGCGCCGCAAGGAGATCGCGGTCCTGCGCGCGCTCGGGGCGAAGCGGCGGACGATCTTCAGCGTCATCGTCGCCGAGGCCAGCACCATCGCGCTGCTCGGCAGCCTCCTCGGCTACGTCGTCTACTTCGCCGTTCTCTTGGTCGCGGCGTCGGTGATCCGCGCGCAGACCGGCGTCGTGCTCGACGTGACGGCGGTGCACCCTGCGCTCTACCTGACGCCGCCCGCCATGGTGCTCGTCGGCGCGCTCTCCGGGCTCCTGCCCGCGTTCAAGGCATACTCTACGGACGTCGCGGGGACTCTCGCGCGTGTCTGACCGTCCCTCCAACCCGGCACCGACCTGGTCCGCTCCTCGAACCGAACCATGAACCTCTCTGCCCACGCCTTCGCCCTCCTCGCCGCGGCCGCGCTCGTCGCCTGTGATGGCAAGCAAGAACTCGCCACCGCGGAGCACGGCCAAGCCGAAGAGCACGCCCACGTCCACGAGCCGATGTTCGGCGGCGCGCTCGTCGAGCTCGGCGACCATGTCGCGAACTTGGAGGTCCTGCTCGCGCCGGAGACCGGCGAGCTGACGATCTACTTGCTCGACGGACACGCGAGCAACACGGTGCGCGCGGCGCAGGAGACGCTGGCGCTGACGGTCGAGCCCGAGGGCGGCGAGCCGTTTGCGTTGACGTTGAAGCAGGTCGCGAGCGCGCTCTCTGGCGAAAAGGTCGGTGACAGCTCGACCTACAAAGTCCAAGACGATCGCCTGAAGGGCCTCGACCACTTGCACGGCGACGTCGCATCGGTGGAGATGCTCGGGACGACGTTCAAGGACATCGAGGTCTCGTGGCCCGCCGGCGAGCACGACCACGATCACTGATCCGCGCCCCCAAATCTGACAGGACCCAGCTTGCGTACCCTCTCCCAGCTTTGCGGCCTCATGGTCAGCGCGCTCGTGTTGGTCGCCTGTGGTGACCAGCGCCCGATCGCGCCAGCGGGTACGGCGACCGTCGCGACGGGCCGCTCGTTCTATGACCCAGGCGCGGCAGCCCGCGCCGAAGCAGAACGAGCGGCGCAGGCTGCGGCGGCCGCGCCTGTCGACGCGACGCCGGCGGACACGTCGACGGACGCGGCGTCGAGCGCCGAAGTCGGCGTCGCGGTCCCTGAGGGCGGCGCTGACTCGGCGGGAGACTCCGAGGATCCGCTGGCGAAGTTCGGCCTGACACGCGACAGCGACGGGTACGTGCAGATCAATTTCCGCGACCTCTCGCTCGATGGCCTCGACCAGGAGCTGCTCATCGAGAAGCTCCTGTACCCGGAAGACTACAAGGACGAGCCGATCGATTGGCCCGCCCGCGTGCGCGCCCTCGACGGCGAAAAGGTCGCGTTGACCGGGTACATGATCCCGATCCTCTGGAAGGACACCACCGTCCCGCACTTCATGCTCGTGCGCGACCTGCTCGCGTGCTGCTTCGGCGGCGCGCCGAAGGCGGACGAGTGGTGCGACGTCGTCATGCAGGGCGAAGGCGCGGGGTATTGGAGCTACGTGCCCGTGATCACGCGCGGCGTCTTTCACCTGACGGGCATCGCAGACGACGCGGGCTACGCGTCCGGCGGCTACACGATCGACGGCCAGGACGTGCGCCGCGAGCTCTAAGGCGCCCCATCGACCGGGTCGAGGGGCCCTCGCGCGGCGACCTGGCTACGGGCCGCCGACCGCGGCCATGGTCTCGCGCACGGCGGCGCGCAGGTCCGCGAGGCGCAGGTCGTCCCCCTCGAGCTCGGCTGGGATCGAGGCGATGAGGGCGCGCATCACTCGCCCGAGCGCTTCGGGGCGCAGCCCCGCGACGCTCGCCTGGCCCTTCGAGAGGATCCACGAGCGTGAGGGCCCTCGGCGGGTCCGCGATGCGCAGCGCCTCGAGGTCGCAGCCAGGGACGCCGTAGTAGGGCTTCTCGACCTTGGCGACCTCCTCCAGCGCGAGCGCCAGGAGCCGCGCCGTCGTGCCCTCGGGCAGCGCGACCCGAGCCGGGTTGCCGAGCCCGACGAGCAGCTCGTCGGAGCTCGTCCAGCACAGGTAGTGCTCGCCGCGGCGGCACGAGACGAGCTCCAGCCCGAGGACCGCGTCCGTGACCGGGCCGGACGCGCGCGCGACCTCCGGCAGCTCGGGCACCGGCCGATCGCCGATCCGCGCGCGCGCCGCTCGGTCGAGCGCGCTGACGGCCGCGACATTGGTCGGCGCGTCCGCGGGCAGCTCTGGGTCGTACCCGAACGTGTCGCCGAGCAGCTTGCTCAGCGCGCGCCGTGACTCGTACGCAGCGTTCTTGGCGCTCCAGCGCTCGAAGAACGTATCGCTCCGCCGCAGGTCCTCGATCAACCACAGGAGCGCCTCGGGCTCGCCCCAGTTGACCAGCGTGACCGCAGCCGCGCGGCGCACGAAGTCGCTCGGGTCGCTCAACATCGCGCGCAGCTCGACGCGCATCTGGGGGAGCGGCTCGGGGTGCAGGTTCGCGAACGCTTGCACCGCCGCCATGCGCACGGGCGCGATCGGATCGGACAGCAGCGCGTGGAAGGCGCGCGTCTCGGTCTCGCGTCCGTCGACGAGCGGGTTCGAGGCCAGCGAGCGCGCCGCCGCCGGGCGCCACGGGAAGTCGCGGTCTTCGAGGCACTGCCAAAGGAGCTCGCGCAGGCGCGTGTCCTGGAACGCGCCGAAGACCTCGACGAGCTCGCTGCCGAGCGCGGCGATCGCCGGCGGGCCGTCGGCGCACAGCGCGAGGATGCGGTCGGCGGCCGGTTTGCCCATTGGCACAAGCCGCGCCGCGGCCTGCGGGCGGATCACGGCGGAGCCGTGCACCGCCTTGTCCAAGAAGACGTCGAGCCGGGAGAGGTCCGGTTCTTGCGCAGCGCCCGCCAGGAGCGTGACGCAGAGGAGAGGCAGCATGCCCATGGCGTTCGAGCGTACGTGGGAGCCGCTCACCGGCTCCAAGGGAGACGTGTTCGAGGTCAATCCGGGACGGCGCGCGAACGCATGCGATACACGCTCGTAACGAACCCGTCCTCGATGACCTCGCCGGCGGAGAAGTAGCCGCGCATGTAGAAGCGGCCCGGCTTGAAGCGGGTCACGCCCTCGGTCAGCGTCACGTCGACGAAGTGATTGACCTTGGACCCGCCGCACTCGCACTCCTCGGGGACGAACTCGAAGCGCGAGAGGCCCTCGAGCGTGCCGATCGCCATGTAGCCCTCGATCGCGATGTACTTCCCGTCGAGGTCCATGATCCAGTCCTCGAGCGCTTGGCCACGCCGGTACCTGGCGTCGCGCAGTTGCAAGAGGGAGATCGTCGCGACGACCTTCTCGGTCGGCTTGGGCTTCGGCTTCGGGATCGGGGTGTCCGCGAGGCCTGGGAGGAGCCCGTGCACCTCGCCGGTCAGCCGCCCAAGCCGCGCGGGCGAGAGCACCGATGCGAGCACGAGGACGAGCGCGAGCGCGGGGAACAGCACGACGTACGGCATGGTGGACCCCAGTCTATCGCCCTCGCCGGCGTTCGTTTCCAGGGCCCCGCCGCGGAGCGGAATCCGTTTCCAGGTCTCAGGTCGGGCGCCTGGGCTGCCGACATGGGAGCGGAGACCCGCTCCGCCCCGACCGATCCGCCGCCGGACCCCGCCAGCGCGGACCCCCCGCCAACTCCCGACTCGACACGAGCTGCCATGCCCTGGATCGACGCATTGTTCAAACGAATGGTTGAGGTCGGCGCCTCCGACTTGCACATGACCTCGCTGTGCAAGCCGCAGTTCCGCCTCCACGGGGACATGGACCCGATCGAAGAGTGCGCCGTCATCAAGCCCGAGCAGATGCGGCAGATCCTCTACGAGATCACGCCGCCGCACAATCGGCAGGAGTTCGAGGACACCTGCGACACGGACTTTGCATACCAGCTCGAGGGGATCGCGCGCTTCCGCGTGAACCTCTTCATGGATCACCGCGGCCCTGGCGCGGTCTTCCGCGTGATCCCCGAAGAGATCTTGACCGCCGAGCAGCTCAAGCTGCCCAAGTCGGTCATCGACTTCTGCTATCTCTCGAAGGGGCTCGTCGTCGTCACCGGCCCGACCGGCAGCGGTAAGTCGACCACCCTCGCGGCGATGGTCGATCACATCAACAAGAACCGCTCGGACCACATCATCACGATCGAGGACCCGATCGAGTTCGTGCACAAGGACAAGCGCTGCCTCATCAATCAGCGCCAGGTGGGCGGGCACACGAAGAGCTTCAAGCGCGCGCTGAAAGCGGCGCTGCGCGAAGACCCGGACATCGTGCTCGTCGGTGAGATGCGCGACCTCGAGACGATCGAGATCGCGATCGAGACGGCGGAGACCGGCCACCTCGTCTTCGGCACGCTGCACACGACCACGGCCGCGTCCACGGTCGACCGGATCATCGATCAGTTCCCTGCGGACCGCCAGGCGCAGATCCGCACGATGCTCTCGAGCTCGCTCAAGGGCGTCGTGGCGCAGACCCTATGCAAGAAGAAGGCCAGCGGGCGTGTCGCTGCCCTCGAGGTGCTCGTCGTGAACTCCGCGATCTCGTCGATCATCCGTGAAGGCAAGACGCACCAGATCGCGTCGCAGATGCAGATGGGCGGCAAGGCGGGCATGCGCCTCCTGAACGACTCGCTGACGCAGCTCGTGAAGGACGGCGCCGTCGACCCCCAAGAGGCGTACATCAAGGCCGTCGACAAGGAGGGCCTGCTCAGCAGCTTCCAGAACATCGGCGTGCGCTTCGATCCCAAGCACGCCGGCGGCGGCGCGACCGGGACCCTCGGCGCCGCGGCCTCGGCGCACGAGCCTGCCGCGCCGTTGCCCTCGGACGAGAGCGCGCCTGGCTACGACCCGACCGCGCGGGTGCAGCCGAACCCTGGCGGCGCGGGCGACCCGTTCGAGCAGTTCAAGCGCAAGCGCGCCTGAGCCGGGCGCTGCCGCGGGCGGCGCGGGCGCCCCCGTCGAGTCTCAGCATGGGACTCGGCGGGGGCGCCTGCCGTGTGTCGCGCGATCGCCGCGGTTTTTGAGCAACTTTCGGTCGTGCCTGCGCGGGGGGCCTCAACGGGACGGTGAACGCCCCATCGTCCCTCGCTGGAGGCCTCGCTACGCGGGGCCCAGCGAACCCTCAGAGGTCTCGCCATGTCGATCGAATCCAGACACATCTCCCCACGCTCATTCTTGCGCGCGCTCGTCGCGACGCTCGCGGTGGCCACGTCCCAGGCGCAAGTGAGCCTCTCCGGGAACCTGTCCGATGCCACCACCGGCCCGCTGCTGTCCGGGACGGTCTATCACGTCACGAGCAACATCACCGTCCCGACCGGCGCGACGCTGACCGTCCAGTCGGGCGCGGTCGTGAAGTTCCAATTTGATGGGCTGCTCACCGTCGCAGGGACGCTGAACGTCAACGGCGCCGGGCCGAACGCGGTGCACTTCACCGACCTCCGCGACGACACAGTCGGCGGCGACTCGAACGGCGACGGCGCAGCGACCCTCCCCGCTGCCAACTGGTGGCGCGGCATCCAGTTCACCAACACCTCGGGCGCGAGCAACGTGCGGGGCCTGACCGTCCGCTACGGCGGCCGGTTCATCTCGGCCTTCGAGCTCAGCGGCAGCAGCCTGACGCTCCGTGACTGCCGGGTCGAGAGCTTTGGGAGCGACGCGTACGACCTCAATACTCTGAGCGCGCCGACGCTCGTCAACTGCGCGGCGGTGGGCTGCACTGGGACGGCGTTCGCCAACGTCGCGCTCACATCAGTGCCGAACTTCACCGGGCTCACGGCCAGCGGCAACACGACAAACTGGGTCAATGTCGTCGCAGGGGTGATCCCGATGGGAGCGTCCGTCGCGATCGGGCCCCAGAACGGCGTCAACGGCGCGCTGCGCTGCGCGAACACGATCACCGTGAGCTCCGGCGCGACGCTGGCGCTCGCCGCCGGCTGCAGCCTGAAGTTCGCCTTCGACGCCCAGATGGTCGTGTCCGGCACCCTCGACGCGAGCGGCACGACAGGTCAGCCCGTCTCGTTCACGGAAGAGCGCGACGACACGGTCGGCGGCGATGGGAACGGCGATGCCGGCGCCACGGCGCCCGCCGCAGGCTTTTGGCGTGGCTTGAATTTCCAGGCCGGCGCTGGGGGCACCCTCGACCATGCCCGCGTTCGCTACGGCGGCCGCTTCATCTCCGCGTTGGAGCTCACGTCGTCGAACCCGATCGTGCGTAACACGGTGATCGAGGCCTTCACGAGCGCGGGGATCGACCTGAACGCGACGAGCCGGCCGACCCTCACCAACGTGGCGCTCCTCAACTGCGGCGGCGCTGCGATCGAGAGCGCGCCGATCCAGGCGCTCCCTGGCTTCACTGGGATCACGGCGAGCGGGAACCAGAAGAACTGGATCAACGTTACGTCCGCCACCGTCGCTGCCGGGACGAACGTTGTCGTCGGGCCGCAGAACGGCATCCAGGGGGTGGTTCGGTACGCCAACTCGATCACGGTCGCAGCGGGTGGGACGTTGACGTTCCAGCCCGGGGCGATCTGCAAGTTCGGCTTTGACGCGCAGCTGAACGTCAGCGGCCTGCTCCTCTCGCAGGGCACCGGGGCCGCCCAGGTCTATTTCACGGATGAGCGCGACGACGCTGTCGGGGGCGACTCCAACACGGACGGGGTGGTCTCCCTGCCCAGCGCCGCCTGGTGGCGTGGGGTCATGCTCAATGACACCGCCGACGGCAGCCATCTCGCGTTCACGACGATCCGTTATGGCGGCCGGTTCATCTCGGGGTTGGAGCTCGTCAACGCCGCCGTTACGGTGAACCGCTGCGTCATCTCGGACTTCACGGGGGTCGGGATCGACTGCAACAACAGCACCGAGCAGTGCCTGTTCGACCACGTGCGTGTCGACCGTTGCACGGGGGACGCGATCGACAAGGTCGAGATCAACCGCGTCGTGGACTTCATCGCGGCGACCGGCGCCGGCAATGGCGCGAACCGGCTCGTCGTCCGGAGCGGAACGGTCTCGGGCACCGTCACGATCGACCCCGTCAACCAGTTCCTCGGCAGCATCGCGCTCGGCGGGTCGTTGACGATCCCGCAGGGCGCAGCGCTCAACCTGCAGCCGGGGGTCGTGTTGAAGCTCGGCTTCGACCGCCTCATCACCGTCAACGGCTCGTTCTCCGTGCGCGGGACGCTCGACGAACCCGTCATCTTGACGGAGGAGCGCGACGACAGCGTCGGCGGCGACTCCAACGGCGACGGCAACGGGACGGTCCCGGGGCCGGGCTATTGGCGCGGCATCGACTTCAGCTCGACCACCGATCCCTCGGTCGTCATCGGCCTCGAGGTGCGCTATGGCGGCCGCTTCATCCCGAACGTCATGGTCAGGCAGCCCACCGTGTTCATGCGCGAGGTGCGCTCGGTCGGCTCGTCCACGGACGGCTTCCAGTTCTTGGCTGCGGGCATCACGCCGTCCCGGCTGATCGCGGTCGGGAACTTCGGGGACGGCGTGGAGGTCGCCGGCGGCGCGTTTGATGTGCGCCAGGTCACGGCCGTCGGGAACGGTGGCTTCGGCGTGCGGGGCACGGCCGGGTGGAGCGGGCGGCTCCTCGACTCCATCGTCTGGAACAACGCCGCTGGCGCGTTCACGGGCATCGGCGCGGGCCGAGTGCGCTACTCGAACGGGGACGCTGCGCTCGCCGGCACCGTCGGCAACATCTTCGCCGACCCGCAGTTCGTGAACCTCGCCAGCAACGACCTGCGCCTCCAGTCGACGTCGCCGTGCATCAATTCCGGAGATCCGGCGTCGCCGAGCGACCCTGATTCGACGCGGGCAGACATGGGCGCGCTCTTCTTCAACGTGTGCGAGCCGAACGTCTTCTGCGCTCAGACCGCGTATCCGCCGTGCACGCCGTCGTTTGAGTACCGCGGCTTTGCGAGCCTGTCGTCGCTCGATCCGTTCTGGCTACGCTTGCAGGACTCGCCGACGCTGTCCTTCGCGATCTTCTTCTACGGCATCGGCCAGCCGATCTCGACGCCCGGCGCGTTCGGGACGCTCTGTGTCGCCGGCCCGTTCCAGCGCTTGGCGCCGATCGCGTCGGGCGGCAACGTCGCGGAGGGCCCGTGCGCGGGGCGCTTCGAGCTGGACTTCAACTCCTACCTCCGCTCGGGCGCGGACCCGGCGATCGTCGTCGGCTCGAACGTGATCGGGCACTTCTGGTACCGCTACAGCGGCGCGCCAGGGAACGCGGCGTTCAGCCAAGCCATCGAGATGCCCGTCTGCCCCTGAGGAGGCCCGGCCCGCCCGCGCCTCGGCTGGCGTCAGCGGGCTTGGTTCAGCGACCGAATCCGGCCGTCCTGGACGGTCACGCGGCCGCTGAACGTGCCCGAGAAATAGCGCGGCCCGAGGACGCTCACCAAGTCACCGACCTCGGTGAGCGTCCTCGCGAGCCGCGCCTCCGTGCTCTGCGTCCCCAGCGCAGCGCCCGCGCCGTCGCTGTCCCTGAGCGACAGGCCGATGAGCTGCAACAAGTTGCCGACGAAGGACAGGCTGGACTTCGTCGGCGCGAGCGAGACGTAGGTGCCTTGGAGGCCGCGGGCGGCGGCGCTGAAGGGGGCTTGCGACAACAGGCTCGCAGGCGCGTCTTCGTCCGCATTGACGCGGCTCAAGAAGACCTCCAGCGCGTCGAGGTCCAGCGAGCCGCACAGGAAGCGCGGGTGGACCGCCAAGTGGAGCTCGTTGCCAAAGGTCCACACTTCGGCGCCGCGCAGCGTCGTGGCTTCGACCTCGGCGCCCAAGCCGCTGACGTCGAGCAGTGTCTCGATCGCGTCGATGAACGGCTCGGGGTCTGCGATCCGCAGCGCGGTGCAGCTCATGTCGAGCGCGTTCATGCGCTCGTCGAGCGTCATCGCGCGCGACGCGACGCGCATGTCGGGGGGCAGCGAGAACGAGACGTAGTCGCCCGTGAGGCCCGCGACGAGGTCGCCGCGAACGTCGATGTCGAACGCCTCGCTGGCGGCCTTCAGGCCGGCGACGACGAGCTCATGCTGGCGCGGAGACTGCGCTTGGATCTCAGCGACCAGCGAGTCGAAGAGCGCGCCGAAGTCCGTGCGACCCGCCGACGCCGAGACGGCCATCACCGGCGCGAGCGCAAGCAATGTCGTGTCGCACGGGCCGAAGGCGCCGAGCAAGCTCCGCGCGAGGCCCTCCTCCGCGTACGGCGCCTCGAGGACGAGGTCGAGCGCTTCGCCGTCGCCGATCCGCACCTGTCCATGCAACCAGTCGGTCGAGTCCAGCGCGGACCAGTACGGAAGCGCGGCGTCCGGGAGGTCCGCGGCTTCGGCCGCGAGCCGCCAGAGCGGCCGTAGGTCGAGCGTGAACTCGGCGTCCGCGTCGCTCCGGAACTCGGCGAGCCGGCCGCCGAGCGCAGCGCCGCTGTCGAGCCGCGCGAGCGCCGCGCGTCCGAACGCGACCGCGCTCGTCGAGTCCGGCGCGTTGACGATCAGGTGCAGGTCGCCGCGGCGCAGGTACGCCTCGACGACTCCGCCGTCTGCGGCGCGGATCGCGAGCCCGTCTTCGTCTGAGACGGTGCCTTGCCCGCGCAGCAACGCCTCGAGCGGCGCCGCCAACTCATCACCGCCGAGGGCGGCGAAGGCGAGGATGGGGAGCGCGCGCCCCTGCAAGTCGCCGACCGCGATCGCGACCGCCGAGCGCGCGGATCCGAGCGCCCCCAAGAGGTCCGCCGCGACGGACTCGGCGCGCACCTCGGTCGCGGCGTCGTCCCGCGGGTCCGCGTCGCGCAGGTCGGCGACGACGCGGTGCCACGCTGGGTCCGCCAGGAACGCCGCCCAGCGGCTCGTCTCGCGCCGGGACAGCAGGGCGCGCGGGTCCTTGATGCGCAGCGCGAAGAGCGCGTCGTTGGGCGCGAGGCGCAGGAGCTCGACGTCGGGTATCGGCTCCGCCGCGCCGCGCGGCGCTTGCGCAGGCCCGGAGAAGGAGCAAAGGAGGCCTGCGAGGGTCGTGGCGAGGAGAGCCTGTGAGAGCATTTGGAGTGCGCGGCGCGCCGAGGCGATCGGGGGCTGGGCCTGGGACGACCGACAGCCCCTCGGTCGAGGATATGCGGCGCTACGAAGTGTGAACGGGGCCATTCCGCCGGAGTCCCTAGAATCTCCGCCTGCGCTTCCCCTCCATTCCCAGAAGGACCACATGTTGCTCTCCGCGCTGCTTCTCTTCGTCGCACCCCAGTCCGCGCCGCCGCTGACCCTCGAGCAGGCCGGCGGCCGCGGCGCGCCGCCCTCGTTCCGCGCCGTCCTACCCGACGTCAGTTGGGCCGACGACGGCCGGCATATTCAGGTCGGTCGCGGCGACGCGGCGATGTGGGTGGACCCGCGCACGGGCGCCGAATCAAAGGCGGTGCCGCGCGCGGGCAGCGCGGACGGCGGCGAAGCGGGCGCGCGCCCCGGCCGCGGGCGCGGACAGCGCGCCGCGCGCGGGCAGCGCGACGCGGGGCCGCGCCGCGAGCTCGCGGATGCCTCGCCTGACGGCCAACACCTCGGCTTCGTGCGTGACGGCGACCTCTATCTGCAGGACGTCGCCACCGAGCGCGAGCTACGGGTCACGTCCAACGGCGGCCCGGACCAATTCAACGGCAAGCTCGATTGGGTCTACCAGGAGGAGATCTACGGGCGCGGCGACTTCAAGGCGTTCTGGTGGTCGCCGACGTCGAAGCACGTCGCCTTTCTGTCGCTCGACGAGTCGCAGGTCAACGAGTTCACGGTCATCGACCACATCGAAGAGGGGCACTTCCGCGTCAAGCCCGAGGTCACGAACTATCCGAAGGTCGGGGACCCGAACCCGACCGTGCGCGTCGGGATCACGGACCTCGACGGTGACATCGCCTGGGTCGACCTCGGCCGCTACGGGGCCGAGGAGATCCTCGCGGTGCGCGTCGAGTGGGACCCCGAGGGCGCGCGCTGCTTGATCACGATCCAGGATCGCATCCAACAGTGGGCAGACCTGCTCGCAGCGGACCCTGAGACGGGCGCGACGAAGCTCCTGCTGCGCGAGACCTCGTCGACTTGGACCGAGCGCCCCGAATCGCCGCGCTGGCTCGCCGATGGCAGCTTCCTCTGGCGCAGCCATCGCACGGGTCGCGATCACCTGTACCACTACACGGCGAGCGGCGAGCTCGTCGGGCCCGTGACGAGCGGTGACTGGAACCTGCTCGACATCGAGCACATCGACGAAGCCGCGGGGCGGATCTGGTTCACCGCGACGATCGACGGCGACGTCAACGAGAACCTCTACCGCGCGGACCTGCGCGCGACCGCGAGCGGCAAGGGCGTCGTGCGCCTCACGACCGGGGAGGGGATGCACGCTTGGACGTGGAACCCCGATCGCACGCTGTTCATCGATCGGGTCTCCAGCGTGTCGAACCCGGGCGAGGTGCGCGTCGTCGATGCTGACGGCAAGATCCTGCGCGACTTCGGCCGCGCCGTGGTGTCGGGCGCGGAGTCCCGCGCGAGCGACGCCGCGGACGCGCCGGTGCTGACGCGGGAGCTCGCGAAGTGGGAGCTCTTGCGCGTCGCGGCGCGCGACGGGTACGAGCTCGACGTGACCATCCAATACCCGACCCAGTTCGACCCGTTGCGCGAGTACCCCGTCTGGATCTCGACGTACTCAGGCCCCGCGGCGCCGACGGTGCGCAACCGCTGGAGCCTGAGCACGAAGTGGCAGTTCTTCGCCGAGCAGGGCGTCATCGTCGTGCAAGCCAACGTGCGCACGTCGACGCGGCGCGGCATGGCGGACACCTCGCTGTGCTACAAGCGGCTCGGCGTCCAGGAGGTCGCTGACATGAGCGACGTCGTCCGGTGGCTCGGCGCGAAGCCTTGGGTCGACGCGACGCGGGTCGGGATCACGGGCTACAGCTTTGGCGGGACCATGACCGCGAACTGCCTCTTGGACACGGACCTCTTTGCGCTCGGGATCGCCGGCGGAGGTGTGTACGACTGGCGGATGTACGACACGATCTACACCGAGCGTTACATGGCGACCCCCGCGACGAACCTCGCGGGCTACAAGGCGACGTCGTGCCTCGAGCGGGCGGCCAACCTGCACGGCTTCCTGCACCTTCATCACGGCGTCATGGACGACAACGTGCACGTCCAGAACCTGATGCAGTTCGTCTACGCGCTGCAGAACGCGGGCAAGCTGAACTGGAGCATGATGGTCTACCCGCAGACGCGGCACGGGATCAGCGACCCGGAGCTCCGGTGGCACGCGTGGGCGACCGAGTGGCGCCTCATCCAGGAGCACCTGCGGCCGGGCCAGTGACCGGCGCGAGCGACCTCGCTCAGGGGGGTGTCCCCTGGCGAGGACGCTAGGGCCGCCCTGGGGAGGGTCCTGGGCCCATGGGGCGGCCATGGGCCGTGGCAGGGGAATTGCAGCGGTTTGGGTCGATACCCTCCACCTGCGTGCCATGGTCGTTCCCTTCACCCTTCTCCACTCGGTCGGCCCGTCGGCCTTGTCCGTGATCCTGACCCTCGTCTCGGGGGCGGCGCCCGAGGTGGATCCGGTGACTGGCGCGCTCTTCCCGGTCGCCGCCGCGACGGTTGGCGGCCCGCAGGTGGCCCAGCGGGAGACCCAGCGGGAGACCCAGCCGGCGCCGCAGGACGAGGCGTTGGACCCGCGCTCCGCGGATCGCAAGCGCGTGCTGGAGCTCGCCGACGGCACCCTCCTGCGCAACCGGACGCGCTTCGTCGACGGGGCGTGGCAGCAGCGCATCGGACGCGACTGGCTCCCCGTGACGGGTACGGTGGTCGGGTTCACGCTGGAGAGCGACCTCCTGTCCCGGGCCCGCGCGATGGCGAGCGAGGTCGGCAAGTCCGACCATGCCGCGCGGACGGTGCTCGCCGATTGGATGATCAGCAAGGGGCTGTCCCGCGAGGCCTTGGGCGAGCTGAACACGGTCTTGGCGGCCGATCCCGACCATGAAGGCGCGCACCGGCTGCTGCGTGACCGCGAGTTCGCGCTCGACCTGCTCGCGCCTGGCGCCACCATCGAGGCCCCCTCGTCGATCGCGATCGCCGGGGCCCAGGGTTCGGCGGCCGTCCGCGAGGCGCTCGTCTGGACGCTGGCGCGCATGCGGGACCGGTTCGACGTTCAGGGCTTCATCGAGGCGGAGATGACGACCATGCAGTTCCGGCGCCGCGCGTTCGCGGCCCTCGCGGCGCGGCGCCTCGCGCGCGGTCCGTTGCAGCGCCAGCTCACTGACCGCGCGGTCTTGGACACGATGGGCATCGTGCGCGAGGAGGCCGCGCTGGGCCTGCGCGACTTCGATGACCCGCTGGTCGTCGCGCCGGTCGTCGACGCGCTCGGCAGCCGCTTTGCTGCCGTTCGGCGCAACGCCGCGGAGGCGCTCGGCAATGCAGGCTACGCGGCCGCCGTCGCGCCATTGATGGCGCACCTCGCGCACTTGCGCGCGGCGGGCGGCAGCGCGAGCGGCGTCCGCGCGAACCTCTTCATCGGGTTCCAGACGGCCTATGTCGGCGACTACGACGTCGAGATCGCGCAGGGCTCGTCCATCGCGGACCCGGTGGTCAGCACCCAAGCGTCGGGCGTCGCGTTCGACGTGCGCGCGCAGGCGCAGATCTCGCGCTCGGTGACGCTCCAGCTCGAGCGGCGCGAGGTCGTGGACGCGCTCCGCAAGCTCACGGGCGAGCGCGACCCAGCCGACGACCCGGGCAACGATCCCGAGGCCTGGCTCCGCTGGTGGGAGCGGCACCGCGTCCAGTTCGAGGCCGAGCGCGTCGTCCCGACGCTGCCCGCCGCCGCGCCGACGCAGCCGACGCAGACACCAGAGCGCGACTGAACGGGCGCGGCTGAACGGGCGCGGCTGGGCGGGCGCTGGGCGGGCGCGTTGGGCGCACCTGTCCCGAAGCGGCGTCGCCCGCGTCTCGGCGCGAGAACCTGGCGCTGAATCGCGCGCAAGGGCGAGGTTGGCTCCCGCTAGAGCGCAGCGGGTGCCGATGGCGCAGGGACTGGTCTTTCTGCGATGCCCCTCGTCGAGCTCCTACAGGTTGAGGTCCATGCCAGCCCCACGTTCGGGGCCGCGTGGCCCGTGGCGGCGGCCACGGTCCTGACGCTCGGGGTCCTCGCGGTGGCGCGGCGGCCGCTGCACCCTGCGCTGACGGTGCTCTGGCAGCTGCGGACGCCGCTCGCGATCGCGGGGTGCTTCGTCGCCGGGGCGTGCGCAGGGCTCGGCGCGGGGCCCGCGGCCCTCGGCTGCGCGAGCGCAGCGCTCGCCCTCTTCGCGCGGCTCGGGTTCGAACGCGCGCGCGGCCGCACCCGGATCAGCATGGACCGGCCGCACCTCGCGCTGCACGTGCTCACGCACAACTGCGGGCTCCATCGCAGCGACCCCGCGCGCGTCGCGACCTTCCTCGCGGACTGCGGCGCCGAGGTGATCGGCGTGCAAGAGGTCCAGCGAGCGCACGAGGTCGCGTTCGCCGTCCAGCTCGGCGAGAGCCACCCGCACCAGGTGATGCACCCGACAGGCGTCGACGGGATCGGGCTCCTGTCGCGGTACCCGATCTTGAGCTCCGAGCTCGTGCGCCTCGATGGCGCGCACCCGTACCTGCGCGCGGACGTCGACGCGCCAGGCGGCCCGGTGCACTTCATCGTGTTCCACCCGTCCGCTGCGCTCGCGCTCGTCGGGCGCGCGCACGCCGCGGTGCGCGACGCCGTGCGCCTCGCCGCCGACGCCAACCGGCACGCGCCCGCGGTGCTGATGGGCGACCTGAACAGCACCGACGCGACGGAAGCCTGGGACGCGTTTGCCGAGGCCGGCCTCGTCGACGCCTTCCGCTCGGTCGGGCGCGGCGCGGGCGTGACCTTCCCCGTGCCGTTCAAGTACCTGTGGCTGCCCGTCCCGCCGCTCGTGCGGATCGACTTCATCTTCACGACGGACGGGCTGCTGCCGACCCAGGCAGAGGTCGGCCCGCCGACGACCTCGGACCACCTGCCGCTCTTCGCGACCTTGGCCCGGGTCAGCGTCGCGAGCGGCGCGCGCGACGCCACGCGCGCCGGGTGACCCGCGCCCGCGCGGCCCGGAGAAGGCGGTGAGGACTCCCCACGCGCCCCGCCGGACCCCATCATGGGGCGATGTCCGCTCCGACCCCGTCCACCGTCCCCGCCGAGGGCGCCCGCGCCGCCGGCGTCGCCCCGCTGACCACGCTCCCGCCGGCCCTCGCGCCGCCGCAGCGCGTGCTGATGGGGCCCGGGCCGTCCGTCATGGACCCCGCTGTCCTGGCGGCGCTCGCCAAGCCGACGCTCGGGCACCTCGACCCCGAGTTCCTGCGGATCATGGACGAGCTGCGCGCGATGCTGCGCACCGTGTTCGGCACGCAGAACGCGCTGACGCTCGCGATGAGCGGCACGGGCTCCGCAGGCATGGAGACGTGCTTCGTGAACCTCGTCGAGCCCGGCGACAAGGTCCTCGTCGGCGTCAACGGCGTCTTCGGCACGCGCATGGCCGAGGTCGCCCGCCGCGCCGGCGCCGAGGTCACCGAGCTCAAGGGGGAATGGGGCCGCGCGTTCACCGCCGACCAAGTCCGCGCGGCCGCGACACACGCGCGCTATGACGTCGTCGCGGTCGTGCACGCCGAGACCTCGACCGGCGTGCTGCAGGACGTGCCGCCGATCAAGGCGGTCGCCGACGAGCTCGGCGCGCTGCTCCTGCTGGACTGCGTGACGTCGCTCGGAGGGCACCCCGTCGAGCTCGACGCATGGGGCGTCGACGTCGCGTACTCCGGCACGCAGAAGTGCCTCTCCTGCCCGCCTGGCCTCGCGCCGGTCAGCTTCTCAGCGCGCGCCGTCGAGCGCCTCGCGCGCCGCACGACCAAGGTCGCGAGCTGGTATTTGGACCTGACGCTGATCCAAGGCTATTGGGGCGAAGAGCGCAGCTACCACCACACCGCGCCGATCAACATGCTGTACGCCTTGCACGAGGCGCTGCGGCTCTGCCTCGTCGAGGGCCTCCCCGCGCGCTTCGCCCGCCACGCGCGCCATGCCCGGGCGTTGGTCGCCGGCGTCGAAGCGCTCGGGCTCGCCCCGCGCGTGCCGGCGTCGGAGCGCCTGAACCCGCTGACCGCGATCGCGGTGCCCGCGGGGATCGACGACGCGCGCGCGCGCGGGTTCCTGCTGCGCGAGTACGGCCTGGAGATCGGCGGCGGCCTCGGCCCGATGAAGGGCAACACATGGCGGATCGGGCTCATGGGCGCGGGCGCGGCGCGGCGTAACGTCGAGCTGTGCCTCGCGGCCCTCGCGGCGGCGCTGCGCGACCAGGGGCACGCTGCACCGAACGACCCGCTCGTCGCCGCGGCGGCGGCGTATGCGTGAAGCGGCGCGCCAGCGCCCGTTCATGTCCGTGACGCTGCCGCGCGCCGAGATGTGCCGCGCGCGCCCGTGATCCCATGCAGCGCTTGAGTCGCCCTCTTGCAATCTGCAGGATGGGCGCGCGTCCCGCGGTGCGTCCCGCACGACCTCCGCGCCCGGCGCCGGAGGTGTGATGAGCGATACAAGTGAGATGGGGAGGGCGCCCAGCGTCCGCATGTTCCGATTCCTCGTGGCCGCGCTGTTCGTCGCGGCCAGCGGCTGCGGCGGAGGTGGGTTCGGCTCGGTCGCGCCGCCGACCGGCGGCGGCGGCGGCGGAGGAGGCGGCGGTGGCGGCGGCTCGACGATCAACCGCGTCATCCTGCAATCCCAGAACCTGCAGGTGGACCTGCCGGGGCGCGTCACCGCGTTCTTGCAGGTCATCGACGGCAACAACCAACCGGTCGCGGACCTCGAGGGCTCCGACTTTGTCCTGTACGAGGACGACGCGCCGGTCTCGCTCTTCGAGAGCGGCCAGCGCACGCTGTCCAACCCGCAGAGCTTCCGCGCGTACTCGCACCTGCTCATCGACCGCTCGGGCAGCATCGGCAACGCGACGTCGACGATCACGGCGATCCAGCAAGGCGCGCGCAACTACGTCCGCACGCTCTTCGGGTCGCGCTTGATCCCCGGCTCGGACCCGCCGCAGTACTCGGAGTTCGACGCGAACCGCCTCAACACGACCTTCATCAAGCTGTCGTGGTTCGATGGCTCGCCGGACATCCATGACATCGCCGGGTTCGAGCTCGGCTTTTCGAACGAACCCGAGCGCCTGTATGAGGCGATCGACCACCTCTTCGACGAGCCGCCCTTCAACACGTCGACCAACCTGTACGGCGCGGTGTTGAGCGGGCTCGACGACCTGGACGACGTTGACCAGTTGGCGCTCGGCGAGGGCATCCAGAACCGCACGCTGACCCTCGTCACGTTCACGGACGGGACGCACCGCGCGAACAACGGCACGACCCTCGAGCAGGTCACCCAGCGCCTCGTTCCGCCGGCGGGCGTCCTGGCGGACTACAGCTCCTTCGCGATCGGCGTCGGCGCCGAGGTCGATCAAGGCGTGCTGCAAGGCATCGGCCAGAGCGGCACCGCCTTCTCGACCAACACGGGCGACATCGAGCAGCGCTTCGAGGACGCGATCGAGCTCGTCTCGAAGCTCGCGAACAGCTTCTACGTGCTGTCGTATCGCTCGCCCTCCACCGCCGGCACGCCGGACCTCACGATCTCGGCGAACGCCACGCGCCGCGCCGAGGACCCGACGCTGTCGTTCTCGGCCGCCGGCTTCGGCGCAGGCGCCGCGTTCCTGTCGCTGCGCGCGCAGCCGGAGCTCGCTGGGACGCTCGACGGGTTCGTCTTCGACGCCGCGCGCGAGGACGCGAGCGGCCGCGTGATCGCGGTCGGCTGGCGCGGCGCGGACTGCACCGATCCTGGCTGCGGCGGCCTCACCCAGGCGATCGCCGTGCGCTTCCGGCCCAACGGGACGATCGATCAGGAGTGGGGCAGCAGCGGCATCGTCGAGCTCGAGCCGATCCAAACCCCGAGCGGCGCGACCGGCGTTACGTTGAGCAGCCAAGGCGAGCTCTATGTCAGCGGCTGGCGCCGCAGCTCCGAGACGAACGGCGCCTCGCGCGCCGTCGTGTGGCACATCGATCGCTCGACCGGCGAGGTCGAGCGCAACGTCGTCACGAACTCTGGCCTCGATGACGCTTGGTTGAACGACCTCGTCATCGAGCAGGGCGCAGTGCCGCGCATCTATGCGTGCGGTCGCGTGACCTCCGGCGGCGGGCCGCTCGCGGCCGTGTGGTGCTGGCCGCTGACGAGCCTCGGCGACACCGCGACCGGCTGGTTCTACGTCGAGCAGGCCGCCGGCCTCGACGCGAGCCGCGACGCGCGCGCGCTCGCGTTCCACGGCAGCGACGGCCTCGTCGTCGTCGGCGATGGCCCGTCGTTCGTGCCTTCGTCGGTCAACGGCGGGCGCGACGTGCTCGTGACGCGCCATCGCACGGTCGACGGGACCCTCGACCCCGCGTTTGGTTCCGCCGGGCGCGTCACGGCGACCGAGGTGTGCCTGACCGCGAGCTCCTCGAGCATCCGCGTCTTCCCCGGCCGGGCCAGCGCGGTGCGCGTCGACTCGCAGGGGCGGATCGTCATCGCCGGGACGCTGTATTCGACGAGCGGCACGACGCCGGCGCTGCAGCCCGCGTTGTGGCGCTTCTTGCCCGACGGCGCGCCGGATCGCTTCGCGTTCTCGGGCAGCCCGAGCACGCCGTTCTATCGCTCCGGGGTCGTCACGCTGCGCGCGGGCTCGACGGGGGACCCCAGCGTCGACTTCGGCCGCGACTCCGTCGCGCGCTCGCTCTGGCTCGGGCCGCAGGACCAGGTCGTCGTCGCTGGGCACCGCCTGAACAGCGACAACCACCGCGACATGGCGTTGATCTCGTTCGCAGAGAACGGGGTCCCGGATACGTACAACGCCGTGGGCTTTGTCATCGATGACGGCGCGATCGCGGACGACTCCGGACGACCGCGGCCAGGTCGTCCTGCGGCACTCGTCTGGGAACCTCTGGTGCCTCGGGGTGTCCTCTGAGACCGTCGCGACAGGCGCGCAAGGGGTGCCGGTCGTCTGGATCGACGAAGAGACCGAAGGGCTCTTCAACGGTCAAAACTGAGCCCGCTCGGTCCCCCTCGGGCGCCCGGGCTTGCCGGGCCCGGGATCTGGGCATCGAATGTGACCGCCGGGTCCGGCGCGGCTATGGCCCGCCCGGACCTGGCGGTCCCTTCGATGCTCACGTCCATGCAGACCCTGCGCCTTGTCACGTTTGCGGCCGCCCTCGCGGCCCTCGGCCATTTCCCAGCCCATGCCCAGCACGTGCTGGGCGGGGAGACCATCGGGCTCGGCACCGACGACGGTGCGCTGACCCCGGACGGTCGCCTGGCCGTCACGCGCGAGAACACCGCGGCGTCGACCGCGGTCATCTGGGACGTCGCGACAGGCGCGCAGCTGATGCGCTACGAGGCCAGCGGCGGGGCCATCAGCGGCTCGTGCTGCGACGCCGTCGAGGTCACGGACACTCGCGCCGTTGTGATCGGCACCAGCATCCAGGTGCTCGACCTCGGGACCATCCAGCCCGCGCCGATCGCGGAGTATCCCTTGAACGCGCCGCCGCGGGACCTCGCGATCGACGCGCTCGGGCGCTTTGTGTTGGTCCGCGCCTCGGACTCCGTGCGCGTGCTCGACCTCTCCAACGGGGCGCAGCTCCTGTCGGTGCCGTCGACGACCACCTCGCCGGGCGGGCCCTATGACGTCGACGCGGCGGTCGCGACTGCGGACCACGGCGTCGCGACGGACTACGACCAATTGTCGAGCGCCGGCGTCACGATCGTCGAGTTCGCGCCCTCGACAGGCGGCCCGCCGCGGGTCGTCTATCAGTCGCCCCCGAACGCGCGCCTCGCCGGCCGCCCGCACGACCTCGCCGTCAGCCCGGACGGCCAATGGTGTGGGGTGCGCAGCGACCAGGAGGTCGCGCTGTACCGCCTCGATGGCACGAACACGCGCTTGATGTGGAAAGCCAGCCCGAGCGTGGCGGTGAACCCCTTCGACGACTCTGCGATGGACTCCATCGTGCTGACCGACGATTGGCTGTTTACGATGGGGCGCTCGGCGTCGCCGGTCGGGTTTACGGTGACCGAGGCGTACGACCACGCTGGCGGACGCAGCATCGCGCTCCTTCCTGGTGATCCGCACGACCTCGACCTGACCCCCGACCAAGGCCGCTTTGTGATGCGGACATCGCAGCGGCTCGGCGTCGTCGACGTGTCGCAGGTGCAGGTCGGCGCCGGGCTCTTTGTGCATGAGGTCGACACTGCGAGCGTCGTGACGGGCTTCGGCGCAGGGCTCGACTCGGTCGCGGCGAGCAACACACACGTGGCCGCGACGTTCGTACGCGCCAGCGGCCCGATCGGGCGGATCTACGCCATCGACGGCACTCAACCCGTGTTCGAGCGCACCATCGGGCTGCTCGGTGCGCCGTTGGATGTCGCGTTCACGCCGGACGGCACGCGCGCGGTGTTCACTTCGTTGCCGGGGGTGCAGGTGTACGACCTCCGCACGCGCACGCTGACGCTCTCGGAGCGCCCCGTCGTCGGGAACGGGTGGTGGCCTTGGTGCGACGGGCTCGACCTGAACGCCGCGAACGCGCTGGCCTTCGGCATCGGCCTTGCTAACGGTGGCGGGGGCTGGACGTCGCTGCTCGACCTCTTCGACGAGCCCGCCGCGGCGTGCCCGTCGTTCGCGAACTCGACCGGCGCGCCTGGCGTGCTCGTCGCGACAGGCTCCAGTCGGCCCGCATCGAACGACCTCACCCTGTGGGCGCGCGGCCTCCCGGGCGGCGTGACGACGCTGCTCGCGTACGGCGCGCTCGGCGCGCCCGTGCGGTTCGGCGACGGGGCGCTCTGCCTCGCCGGCCCGGTGCTCGGGCGGTACATCACCCCTGCGGCGTCGGCGGCCGGGGACCTCCGGATCGACCTCGACCAGGCCGCCGTCTCGACGGGCCCGGGGACCTTCCTCGTCGGCACGACTTGGTTGTTCCAGCTCGTGCACCGGGACCCCGGCGCGGTCAGCGGCCACAACGTCACGAACGGCCTCTTGGTGCCCTTCCTGAACTGAGCTCGCGCGCGGTGGGTACGATCCGCGGATGTCCTGGCAGGTCCCCGAACCTTGGCGCGCGCGGGTCGACGCGGTGGCGCCGCCCCGGTTCGCGGACCTGACGCCGCGCTTGGCGGCCCTCGCGCTCGCTGTCCCGGAGGGTGCGCGCGTCGCCGACATCGGCGCGGACCACGGCCTGCTCGGGCGCGCCCTCCTCGCCACGGGGCGGGCGGCGCACGTCGTCGCGGTGGACCTGTCTCCCGCGGCGCTGGAGGGCGCGCGCAAGAACCTCGCGCCAGAGGTCGCCGCGGGCCGCGCGAGCGTGCGCCTCGGCGACGGCTTCCGAGCCCTCGAGCCCGGCACGATCGACTGCGCGGTGCTGGCCGGGATGGGGGCGCGCAATATCATCGAGATCGTCGCCGCCGCGGTGGCGACGGGGCACACGCCGGAGCGCCTCGTGATCCAGGCGCTCGCGGGCGAGCACCGCGTGCGCGTCGCGCTGCTCGAGGCCGGTTATGGCCTGATCGACGAGCACCTGGTCGCCGACGGACGGCGCGTCTTCATGACCCTCGTGCTGCAGCATGGCGCGGGCGTGCGGGCCCTCTTGGACGACGTCGAGCGCTACGTCGGGCCGCACCTCGTGCGGCGCCGCGACGCGCTGCTCGACGCGTGGCTCGACGTGCAAGCGGCGTGGCTGGAGGCGAAGGTGCAGGCCCTCTGCGCGCTCGACGACGAGCACGCCCGCGCCGCGCGGGCGCGCCTCGCCGCGATCCACGGGGCGCGCGAGGCGCGGCCGCAGGCGCGCGCGTGACCGCCGTAGGCGCGCAATCGCACGCCTACGGCGCACGGTGATTCCACTCACCGACCGCTGGGCGCATGCTACGCGCCATGCGAGCGAGCGATGCGGGTTGTGGCGCACCCAATGAGGGCCCAGGCGGCGCCGAGGCGCGCCGGGTCGAGCTGGAGTTCCTGTTGGAGACCGCGTCGCAGCTGCACGCGTACGGCACGCCGGCGCACCGCCTCGAGCGCGTGCTCGTGCAGATGGCAGACCACCTCGGGCACACGATGGCGGTGTTCTCGACGCCGACGTCGATCATGCTGGCGTTCGGCGCGGGCGTGGACCAGCGGCCGCACCTGATGCGCGTCGAGCCGGGGGACGTGAACCTCGGCAAGCTCGTCGAGTTCGATGAGCTGCTCGAGGACGTCGAGGCGCGGCGGGTGGACGTCCCGAGCGCGCTCGCGGCGTTGCGCGCGCTCAGCACCGCGCCGGAGCGCTACGGCGTCGGTTGGTCCGTGCTCGCGTTTGGCCTCGCCTCCGCGACCGCGGCGCGCTTCTTCGGCGGCGGGCTCGTCGAGGTGCTCGCGTCGCTCGCGCTCGGCGTCGTGATCGGCGTCCTCGGCCGCTATTCGCAGCGTGAGCCGGGTGTCGCGTCGATCTTCGAGCCGATCTCCGGGTTCCTCGCTGCGTTCGCAGGCCTCGCGCTCCGCCGCGCGGGTGTCGAGGTCGATGACCGCATCGTCGCGCTCGCCGGGATCATCGTCTTGGTCCCGGGGTTGACGCTCACCGTCGCGCTCATCGAGCTCGCGACGCGCCACCTCGCGTCGGGTACGGCGCGGCTCGCGGGCGCGTCTGCCGTGTTCCTGACGATCGGCCTCGGCGCGGCCCTCGGCCGCTTCGTGGGGGAGCGTGTGCTCGGCATCACCGCCGCGACGGGCGAGGCGGCCCCAGGCGAGCCGTTTGGCTGGCTCACCGACTGGACGCAGTGGCTCGCGCTCGCCGTCGCGCCGCTGGCGTTTGTCGTGCTGTTCCGCGCGCGCCGCCAGGAGGTCGGGGTCATCTTCGCGACCGGCGTCATCGGCTTCCTGGCCGCGCGGATCGCGTCGTCCGCCAGCAACGACCCGGCCGTCGGCTCGTTCCTCGGCGCGCTCGTCGTCGGCTTGCTCGCCAACCTGTATGCGCGGCGCGTCGATCGGCCCGCGACCGTGCCGATGCTGCCCGGCATCTTGATGCTGGTGCCGGGCTCGCTCGGCTACCGCGCGCTCGACGCGTTTGTCAGCCACAACGCGCTGCGCGGCGTCGAGACGGCGTTCCTGATGCTGCTCGTCGCGATCTCGCTCGTCGGCGGCTTGCTGACGGCCAACGCGGTGCTGCCGCCGCGGCGCGTCCTGTGAGCGCTGCGGCGCCGCGGCCGCGCGCAGGTCACATGTAGCCGAGGCCCTTCAGCTTCGCCATCGCCTCGGCGTCGCCGGCGCCCTTGATCTTCGCGACGAGGGCGTCCTTGACCTCGTTCATGGTCGGGTCGTCCTTCCAGCGCTTGAGGCCGGCGTCCATCAAGTCCACGGCGACCGAATAGTGCTCGTGGGTCTGGAGGTAGCTCTGGACGTCCTTGAAGTCCTTGGGGGTCACGCCGGTGGGCTGCGCCTCGACGAGCTTCAGGAGGGCGTCCTTGGCCTCGGCCGGCTTCTTCTCGGCGAGCGCGCTGCAGAGCAGGATCGTCGCCTCTCGGTACGTGCTCGAGGTCTTGTCGAGGGTCGCGATGTGGCCCTCGAGCAGCGACACGGCCTTGCTCGAGTCGCCGGACTGCAGGGCGGCTTCGGCGGCGCTCATGGGGTCCGCCGTCCCGCTCGTGCTGCAGGCGAAGAGGGGCAAGAGGGCAGCGAGGGCCAGCAAGGACGTCGTGATGCGCATGGGGCGGGGTGCGGGAGTTCGAATCGGGAACGGGTCCACCGTGAGGATACGCGGGTCGGTCGGCCGATGCGTCGTGGAGCGGTCCCGAGCGGTACGCCGCGCACTGGCTGGGCGTGAGTCCAGACCCGGGACACTCCGATCGGACCCCCCGAGCACTCCAATCGCACTCCTGCTGGGCTACACTTGCAGCAGGGACGCGCCAGGAGCCGATATCCGTGTGTGCCCGGTCGCCGACCCCGCTGAGCCATCTCTCCTCTCCGTGCGCGAGCCCAAAGTCACGATCAAGATCCCGCGGCCCCTGTACCGCAAGGTCCAGCAGGTCGTCGAGGACAGCGGCTTCGACTCGCCCACGGACTTCATCGTCTACGTGCTGCGCGACCTGATGGGCGAGGCGCCCCAGGGCACGCCCAATGAGCCGCGCGAGTACACGAAGGAAGAGCTCGACGAGGTGCGGCGCAAGCTGCAGAACCTCGGCTACCTCTAGCCAGCGCCCCGGCGTCCACGCGCTGTCGCCGGCGCGCTCTTCACTGCTCCACGCTCCGTACCGTCTCCGCCCGCGCATCGAACCAAGCCATGGGTCTCTTCAACGTCTTCAAGAAGAAAAAGGCTGCGACCGAGCGGCCGCCGCTCCCCGCGAGGCCCATGTGGCGCCCGGGGATGGTGCAGAAGCCCGATCCCCAGGCGGAGAACCACTGCGTCATCGTCATCCTGGACTCTTGCCGCTATGACTCGTTCATGGCGGCGGCGCCGAAGGTGATCTCGAAGATCTCCGGTGGCAAGGTCGAGAAGCGCTACACGTACGCGTCGTGGACCGCGCCGTCGCACTACAACCTGCTGACGGGCCTGCTGCCGCACACGAGCCCCGAGAACGTGTACGCCTCCGAGTATTACAAGGAGGACTTCTACAACTACAACACGCGCCTCGGCTCGAAGGGCACGGACATCGACTTCGGTGCGATGGTGCCGAGCCTCTGGCTGCCGTCTTTCTTGCAGACGAAGCTCGGGTACGACACACACGCGCGCATGTCGTTGCCTGTTTTGAACCCGAAGACGGGCATCAACCGCGGCTTCGACACGTTCCAGTTGATGGACCACCACAACGACATGGCGGCGATCCTGCCGACCATGAAGTTCGACGGTGACCGGCCGCACTTCTATCTCTTGAACGTCGGCGAGACGCACTACCCGTACGCGAAGCCTGACGAGGACTCCTCGATGTGGCCGCGCATCAGCGGCGTGAACGGCGTCTTCAAGAAGATGAACGATCAGATCGCCAGCAAGGACTCGGCGGACGAGCGCTTCAAGGAGGACTTCGTGTTCTTCGACCAGGACAAGCTCGACCAGCTACGCGAGCGTCAGATCGACACCGTGCGCTACCTCGATGGCGTCTTCGAGCAGATGTACGACATGCTGCCCAAGAACACGCACGTGATCGTCACGGCCGACCACGGCGAGCTCTTCGGCGAGGCCGGCTACTTCGGCCACGGCCCGATCATGCACGAGAAGTGCTTCGAGGTGCCGTACCTCGAGGGCAAGCTGCGCTAGCCGAGCGCCCCGGCTCACTGTGCCGCTTCACTGTGCCGCGTTCCAGCGGCGCTGCATCTCCTCGGGCGTGACGCGCTCGAGCGTGTGCCCGATGTACCACTCGTGGCCGAACGGGTCGCGGAACTTGCCGCTGCGCTCGCCGTGGAATTGGTCGCTCGCGGGCATCGTGATCGTCGCGCCCGCGGCCTCTGCGCGGGCGAGCAGCGCGTCGCAATCGTCGACATGCAGGTGGATGGCGGTGCCGGTGTTGCCGCTCGGCGCCTGGATGCCGTGCTCGGGGTACTCGTCCGACAGCATCACGACGAGGCCTGGCCCGAGCTCGACCTCTGCGTGCCCGATTCGGCCGTCGCCCGGGTCCACGAGCCGGAACCGCTCGCGGGCCTCGAAGACGTGCACATAGAACTGCAGCGCCGCCTTGCCGTCACGGACGCGGAGGTAGGGAAAGCACTCGTGGATGGCCATCGATGTTCGTGTCGGGGTGAGAGGTCGCGTGCAGAGGGGCGCCGTGCTCGGCGGCTCAGCTCGACGTAGGCAAGCGGGGCGCTGCCTCCAGCGCCGCCCCGATCGCCTCGCCGCCCGTGACGAGCGTGAGCTGGCCCACGTGGACGGACAAGTCCCAGCGGTTGTCTCGGTTGAGCTTACGCTCCAGCGCGGCCAACAGGTCGGCCGGCACCTTCACCACGCGCCACCCGCTGGCCGCCGCCCCTCTCTCCCCGCGGTCGGCGCCCGTGGGGCCGTCCGAACGGGCGCTCGCGGCCCTGCGATGTGGGCTCGCTTGAAGTGTCCGGCGAGGTCCCATTCCATGAGGCCGTCCACATCAGCCGGCTGCGCAGCGAGGTCGCCTTCAGATCCAGCTCCTCCGCGATCTTCGCGACGCTCCCGGCCGGCCCGCCGCGCTACTGGCGTTCCAGTGCGCCCAGGTCGACCACGCGGGTGCCGCCGCCCGGACCTGTCGAGGGGGTCGCTGGATCGTCGACGACGCGCCATCCACCCGCGAGGTCGCGCAGGAAGTCGGCTGGGAGCGCGGCGTTGTCCCCGGCGTCGATATAGGGCGATCCTGCGGCGAGGCCGGAGTCTGACGCGCTCAGGAAGCGCGGGTCGAGCGTTCGATTGGTCGGATCGCCCGTCAACGCAGAGAGTGACTCGAACCCGCAATACCGGATGTCGGCCGTGCCTGGGGCGCCCACCGATGACTCGGGGACGACGGCGCAGCTATTCTCCCAGAAGAGGCAGTTGCGCATCACGAACCCGTGGTGAGTGCCCAGGACAAGGGGCACGGTCAAGGTGGAACAAGCGCCCCCGGGCGGCGGCGCCTGGCCGCAACGCCGGAACGTGCAGCTCGTGATCGTGGCTGGGGAGCCCAGCGCTCGAACGACACTGTGAAAATTGCCCTGCCATAGATTGCAGTCGATGAACAGGCTCCCTTCGAGCGTGAGCTCTCCGGTCCGTACAAGGACGCCCGTGGACTCGCTCGCCTCGATGCGGCAGTTGCGCATGTGGGTTGCACCCAAGGCGGAGACGGCCAGCGCGGTCGCATCGGTGAACCGGCAATCGTGAATCGAGACGTCTCCACTGGTGTAGATCGCCGCGCTGCTCTCGAAGCCAGATCCCGTCTGCGAGCGGACACCGCGGAACCAGAGGCCCTCGATGTGGACCCCGGTCACGGCCTGCAAAGGTTGATTCGGGTGCGCCCGTGTCGGGCGCATCAGGACCGTCGCATTGTCATTCCTTGCGGTGAACCCCGGGCCGTCGTTGCCGAGCCAATCCGCGTCTAGGATCACGCGGTAGAGGTTCGAATCCCGCTGGGCAAAGGCGCTCCCGCCTGCCGGGAATCCGCCGATCAGTCGCAATCCATCGGCGAGAATGAACGCTCCGGGCAGCGAAGCGCCGACCTGTGCCGTGTAGCGTCCCTCCGCGATCCAGACCTCGACCTGCCGTTGCGCTGTTCCCCCCGCGACGCGCATGGCGAACTCCAGGTCGTGTAGCGCCTTGGACCAAGTGGACCCATCACCGCCAGGAGCCGCGGACGGATCCACGTGGAGGCGCTCGAACGCCTCGGGCCGCGGCAGGGTCGGGTCCAGGCGGACGATGGACGCGACGTTGGTGACACGGAAGCGGTCCACACCCGTCCGGCACACCGCCTGCAAGTCGAGTCGATCCAGGGGCATCCCAGTCGGCAGCGGCGGGTCGAAGTGGAACTCAAGCACCCCGGAGGCGGGGATCACACCGGCGGTCAACGTCAGGGTCGGATCCGGCACGCGCAGCCCAAAGACCCCGATCAGCGGCCCCAGGAAGCGGAAGCCGGCAGTCCTCGAGCCGTACAGGGTCACGTGCTCGCCCGGGAGTCCCTGCGCGCGCAGCACAAGCGGCTCGTTGGACGAGAGCATGGGTTGCATGACGTCGAGGGCGCGCTGCTCGCCAGCGACGGACTGCGCCGCGCCCACCAGGTCGGCCCCGAGGGCGCCAGGGTTGTGTGGCCCTGACCCGAACCAGTCGTAGTATCCCCCAGGCGCGCCGGCGCGTAACACGGTATCGACCAGCACGCAGGAGGCGCCCGGCGCGACCAGGAGCCCAGTCCCGCCATCTCCGCCGCGCGCGAGTCCCATGAATGCGTAACCATTCTGGATCGACTGCCCGTCACCGCCTTCGACAAGGCAGTCACCGAGCCACACAAAGCTGCGCCCACGCACCTCGACACCCGTGCGCCCCGAATCACCGTCGCGGGGCTCGTTGAGCGCGAACGCCAACGACGCGTCGCCCGCGATCAACGAGCTGCGTGTGGCCGTGAGGCGCGAGTCCTCGATGAGCACCCCTGGGCGAAAGGAGCCCTCGGCCCCGTCGACCGTGCAACGGTCCAATGTGACGTCGGCAGCTTGGTTCACCATCAGGAGCGTCGGCCGTGGACTGGAGCTCGAGTGCTCCATGCTGCTGAGCCGGCACCCATGCAAACGCACGGTCCCGGCACAGTCCACGACCTCGAGCGCTGGCTTGGTCTCGTTCGCGGTGAAGAAGTGGACGTTGTGAAAGGTCACCGACTGGAGCGGGTCCAGGTCGGCGATCCGGACCCAGTCGACGTTGACCGGCGTGCCCCCGAGCCCATAGACCGTCAGCGACTTTCCGCTGAGCTCCATGGAGCCGTAGGACCCCGCTGCGGGATCGGGCCAGGACACCAGCCGCAAGACCGAGTCGTCGGGCACCGCCAGGACCGCAGCCTGGAGGCTCGAGAAGTCACCACCACCGCCAGCGTCGACCAGGAACGTCTGAGCCGGAGCGGACATGGCCGGCGACGCCGTGGCAAGGACAGCACAGAGGGCGAGACGGAGCGCGCAAGGGGGCATGGGCGTGGTGGGTTGAGGCCAGATGGTCTGCGCGGCGAAGGTCCAGCGCCGCCGACAGCACCTTTGCCAGTGACAGGGCCGATGTTGGCCCGACGACGCGAAACCCTGATCGTGTCCATCCGCCAAGGTCCATGGGCCGCGGGCCCACGCTCAAGGGGCTACGCCAAGCAACCGTCGAGGCCGCGCCGCTCGGAGCCGAGGCGTCAGGCCAGCGTCTCACACGAGCAGAGCGACTCGCCAGGCTCGTCCGCTGCCCGCACATGGAGCAACATCGCGGCTACATGCTGCCGCCCGAGCTGTCCCGGCCAGTCGTCGCCCGTGAGCCGTGCATCCAACGAGCCAAAGCTCGCCACGCTCGGCGGTTCAGCTCGACGCAGGCAAGAGGGGCACTGCCTCCAGCACCGCCTCGATCGCCTCGCCGCCCGTGACGAGCGTGAGCTGGCCCTCGTGGACGGACAAGTCCCAGCGGTTGTTCCGGTCGAGCTTGCGCTCCAGCGCGGCCAAGAGGTCGGCCGGCACCTTCACCACGCGGATGTCCTCGCCCTTGTGGACCTTCTCCTTGGCGCAGCGCTGCTGCAAGAGATCGGGCCGGCGGTGGCAGTACACGATCACCTTGTCCGCGAGCTTCGACGCGCGGTGCAGCCGCTCGGCCCCCGGCGCGCCGACGTCGATCCACTCGAGCACGCGCCCGTCGTTCGTGCGGAGCCACAGCGCGGGCTCGTCGGCCTCGGACAGGCCCCTGCTGAACGCGAGCCCCTCCTTGTGCTCGAGCGCAAACGCGAGCACACGCGTCAGGAGGAAAGACGAGCGGAGCGAACACGAGCGAGCGCGTGCCGTCACACTACGGCTTGCGCATGTTCCAGCTGACCTTGCCGCCCTCGCGCAACACTAGCCCGGATCATTCACCAGTAGGTGGGACGCGGGTGGGACTCTTGTGCCGATTGGATAGGTATCGAAGCTGTCCTACGGCGAATCCACACCCGCGATGTCAGAGCATACCGTCGAGCCCTTCCTGTTCGAGAACATCTTCTCCAAGCCGGTCGTCATGAACTTTGACGCTGAGCACAGGACGTCAGACGCAGGGCTATCCCTGCTTGCAGCCCTCGACCAAAGGCTGGGGTTGACGAGGTTGCTCATGCAGTGCTTCATCGATCGCCGTGATCGGAGTCGGACGCAGCACAGCCTTGGCGAGCTCTTCCAGCAGCGCGTGTTCTCGATCGCGTCTGGCGCAGCCGACGCCTGTGACGCCGCGCGGCTTGGAAAGGACCCGGCGTTGCTGTTGGCGTGTGGTCGTCGAGCCGACGATCCCCGTGGGCTTGCGTCCCAGCCGACGCTCTCGCGCTTCGAGTCGGGCGTCGGTGGGCGGGAGCTCGTGGATCTCGAGCGCAAGCTTGAAGACTTCGTCATCGCTCAGCTCCATCGGAACCACCCTCGTGCTCGGCGGATCTTCATCGACCTCGACGCGACGGTTGATCCGACGCATGGCCAACAGCCCTTCGCCTACTTCAACGGTCACTACGATACGTGGTGCTACCTCCCGATGATGGGCTTTCTGACTGTGGACGGAGAGGCCGAGCAGTTTCTCTTCCATGCGAGGCTCCGCGCTGGGACCTGTAAGGAGATCAAGGGAACGCCAGCTCTCCTGCGGAGAGTCGTCCGCAAACTGCGTCAAACGTGCCCGAAAGCCAAGATCTGCGTCCGGCTGGATGCAGGCTTTGCCTACCCACAACTCCTCGACCTTCTCGACGAGCTCGGTGTTGAGTACATGGTCGCGATCGGTGAGAACCCCGTGCTTGCGCGGATCTCGGAGCGTCACATGGCCGCCGCCGAGTTCATGACAAGGGAGTTCGGGTTGACGACCACGTTCTACTGCGACGGGCAGTACGCCGCACGGAGCTGGAAGGCTGAGCGTCGCGTCATCTGCAAGGCCGAGGTCGTGCAGGCCGAGGGGAAGAGCGACCGGCGCAACGCTCGCTACGTCGTCACGAATCTGCGCCAATCGGCTGAGCTCATCTGGCGGATCTACTGCAAGCGCGGTGACTCTGAGAACCGGATCAAGGAGCTCAAGGTCGATCTCGAGATCGACCGGACCAGCTGCACCCGGTTTCTTGCAAATCAACTCCGCGTCCTCATGACCGCGACGGCGTTCGTCCTCTTTCAGGAGCTACGCCGTTCGCTGGCTGGAACCGAACTCCACCGCTCGATGGTTGCGACGCTTCGGCTCCGCCTGGTGAAGATCGGCGCGAGCGTCAAAGAGAGTGTCCGCCGCATCGTGATCTCGATGCCATCGAGTCATCCGTGGAAGGACCTCTGGCGTTTGGCTGCGGCGAGGATCGCCGCGCTCGCCTGACGCCGAAGACTCGTCAATGACCTCGACGAGAAGAGTCCTCGAGGGCTGAAGGTGTGCCCACCGTTTCAATTCTGGTCTCTATTCGGCGCTCGACACCTTGTTCGTCCCCACAGGTGACACCGCCGAGGCCAGTTCGAGCCCCATTCGCGCCCTTCGAGGCAAACTGCGATGCTCCCGCTGAACTCGACTCTGGCCTCATGAATGACCCGGGCTAGGCGGCCCTGGCATAACGGCGGTCTTGCCATGTAGCGCAGGAGATGCACCAAATCGGCGCGCCGAACCGCCTCGATGCGCGTCGCCGCTTGCAAGGAGTAGCCGTCCGAGCTCGCGACGAGCGCACCGCGCGGCAGCTCCAGCTGGTCGCGGTCCGAACTCAGCGTGAAACGGTCGACCAGCCGCGGAATCGAGCGGCCCAAGTTCAGACCGCTCGCGACCCTCGACTGCGCCGAGGCCGCCTGCAAGATAGGCAGGAGCGACTCGTCCGCGCCCTTGACCTGCGCAGGCTCCTCGCCGGCCTCTCGCAGGAGCCCGCGCGCGCGGAGCACTCACTCGATGCGCTAGCGCGCGTCATGGTGCACACGCGCCACGTCGAGTCGGTCAACGTCGGCGCTACATGGAAAGTTGGAGCGTGGCCCGCTCCATCTGTGACGTGTTCCCGTCGAGCCCAGCGCACCCGAATGTCAGCGCGTGGAAGTCCGCGTCACCCGCAGAGCGCTCGGGAAGGAATAAGACCAGCGGCATCGGGACCTCGCGCCCGAGCGCCGCGTCTGGTCGGGCCTCGTCCATCCGGCGCGCCGGGACGCGGCTGCGAGCCGCCAGGACGCTCGGCGGGTCCGCAACGGCGCGAGGTTCAGGGTAGGAAGGTCCCCCGCAGCGCGTCCGACGTGTTGAAGCCCGCCGGCCCACCTTGGGCGTCGCGGTAGAGGCACTGGAAGGACCAGCTCGAGCCGGCGAGGATCGCGGCGTTGGAGGCGCCCGGGGCCTCGAACATGCGCTCCGTCCAGGCCGAGCCCGCGCCGTCGGCCACGGCGACGTCGACCCGCGCCAGGCCTCCCGCGAAGGGACTGAGGCATAGCACCCCGTCGCCGAAGGGCAGCGCCGCGGGCTCGACCCCGCGCACGAAGAGCGCCGCCGCACCGGGCGGCACGCCGTCGACGCCGAGCGCCAGGCGCTGGTCGAACACGGATAGGAGCCCCAGCGAGCGCAGCCGCGCCACGCTGCCGACAGAGTTCGGCGTCGTGACGCAATAGCGCGCGAGCGGGCGCATCGTCGAGGTCCGCAGGACCACCACGCGCATGTCGCCACTCGCGAGATAGACGCGGTCGAGGAGCTCCGTCGTGCCGTCGCCGTCGAGGTCGCCGAACGCACCGACCTGGTCCCCCAACCCCCGCGTACCCGGGCCGAAGTCGTAGCGGTTCAAGAGCGCCCCCGTCACGCCGGACAGGAGGTAGAGCTCGCCGCGCTCCTCGTTCGCCCAGCGGTCCCCCGAGATGAGCTCGACGATTCCGTCGCAGTTGAGGTCAGCGATCGGCTCGAGCGTGGAGACGCGGACCGGCATGCGCTCACTCGAGGCGATGACGCCTCGCGCGAACGAGACGATGCGCACGACGCTCACGCCGTGCATCCCCACCACGGGGAACTGGTCGAAGTCGGAGAGCGCGAAGTCAGGCGCGCCGTCGCCGTCCACGTCACCGACGGGCGCGAAGCCGCTCACGCGCGGCAGCTCGAGGACGAAGAGCGGCCCGTGCGCGACCGACCAGACCTCAAAGCGCTGCGTGATCGGGCTGCCGCTGGCAGGGTTCGTCCACCTCCGCCGGAGCGCCAGGTCGTCCAGGCCGTCGACGTCCCCGCCCGAGCCGAGCGCCTCGAGCTCCTCGTCGTAGGTCTGGGCGTGGGTGTGCCACAGCAACTGGCCCGTGCGCCCGGACCAGACGTCGACGGAGGCGATCCCGAAGGCGGGGTTACTGAGCCCCGGCTGGCTCGACGCGAAGTCCCGCGCCCCGTCGCCGTCGCCGAGCGCGAGGACCGACCAGCCGTAGAGCTCACTGTTGTCCGAGACCGCGTGCAGTATGGAACCGTCCGCGCCTGAGAGCACCAGCACTCGCCCGATCAGGCCGAACGCGACCGGGTCACCGATCAAGAGGTCCCCGTGCCCGTCCCCGTCGACGTCACCGAGGCCCTGCGGGTCATAGCGTTGCCCGTAGGACGGAGCCGTGCAGATGGGCACCGCGTAGAGCTCGGCCCAGCTCGCGCCGGAGTAGACCTTCAAGAGGCAGTCGAAGGCGGTCGCCGCGAGGTCCGGGACTCCGTCCCCGTCCACGTCGCCGACAGCCCCCATGCTGAAGCCGAAGCCGGATACGCCGGGCGGCGCAGGCAACTCCTGGTAACCGGTCCGGGCGGCGCTGGGGGCGACGAGCGCGCCCAGCGAGGCGAGCAGCCCCCAGCCGTACGTTTCGAATGCGCGGATGAGTCCTATGCGACGATCATGGGCACGGCCCCGGAGCGCGGCGATGGGTCGAACGACGCATTCGAGGGCAGATCACTGGGTAGCGGACGGATCCCCTCGATCGGGCTCGTCGACCCGCCGCGCGGCCGCGTAGGCTCCGTGCATGTCGTGGCGCAGGATCTTCGGCGGCGGGCGCGCGGCGGCCGCCGAGGCCGGGTCCCAGGACGGCGGGCCCACCTCGCTGGACGTCGTGCTCGCGTACCACGAGGTCACCAAGCACGCGCCCCAGCACTACGCGCGCGGGCCCGCGTTCACGGACTGGGACACCCAGCCCGACCCATTCCGGCGCTGGGAGGGCGCGGAGCTGTTGCCGCTCGCTCTCGTCGCGCCGACGCCGCGCTTCGAGGAGGCCTTCGCAGGTGGCGGGCTCGCGCCGCGCGCGCTCGATCGGCGCTGGGTCTCGCAGCTCTTCCAGGACAGCCTGGCGCTGTCCGCGTGGAAGCGCGCCGGCGACGCGCGCTGGGCGCTGCGCGTCAACCCCTCGAGCGGCAACCTGCACCCCACCGAGGCGTACCTCGTCGCGCCGTCCGTCCCGGGCCTCTCGCCGACGCCGTTCGTCGCGCACTACGCGCCGGCCGAGCACGCGCTGGAGGTGCGGACGCGGATCTCTGCCGAGGACTGGCGCGCGCTCGCAACGGGGCTGCCCGCGGACAGCGTGCTCGTCGGGCTCAGCTCCGTGCACTGGCGCGAGGCGTGGAAGTACGGCGAGCGCGCGTATCGCTACTGCCAGCATGACGTCGGCCAGGCGCTGGTTTGCGTCGCGCTCGCGGCGGCGGCGCTAGGCTACGAGGCGACGCTGCTGGACGAGCTCGGCAGCGCCGAGGTCGCGGCGCTGCTCGGCCTCGTCGCGACCGCGCGCGTCGAGCCGGAGGCGCCGGACCTCGTCCTCGCGCTGCACCCGCGCGGGACGCGCGTTACGGCCCTGCGGCTGCCCGCCGAGGCGCTCGCACGCTGCGCCTTGCAGCCATGGCAGGGCGCGCCGAACGCGCTGAGCTCCGACCACGAAGACTGGGACGTCATCGAAGCGGTCGAGCGTGCTACGACGAAGCCCGCGGCCGCGGGCGCGGCGCGCGAGTTCACGCCGTCCTGGCCGCCGCTCGTCGTCGGCGACGACGCGCTCTCGTTCCGCGCGCTCGTCCAGGCGCGCCGCAGCGCCGTGTCCATGGACGGCCGCTCGGGCCTCGCGCGGGACGCGTTCTTCCAGGCGCTGCGGCGCACGTTGGCGGGCCACGGCGAGGCGCCCTACGCGGCGCTCGGGTGGTCGCCGCGCGTGCACCTGGCGCTGTTCGTGCACCGGGTCGGCGAGCTCGACCCCGGGCTCTACGTGCTCGTCCGCGATCCGCGCGACGCGGCGGCCCTGCGCGCGGCGTTCGATCCAGGCTTCGCGTGGGAGACCCCGGACGGCTGCCCGCCCGAGCTACCGCTCTTCCGCCTGAAGACGGGCGACGTGCGCGGGCTCGTGGCGCACGCATCGTGCGACCAGGCGATCGCGGGCGACGGCTGCTTCTCGCTCGGGATGCTGGCACGCTTCGAAGGTTCGCTGCGCGACGACGGGCCGTGGATGTACCCGCGCCTCTTCTGGGAGTGCGGCGTGGTCGGCCAGGCGCTGTACCTCAAGGCGGAGGCGCTCGGCCTGCGCGCGACGGGCATCGGCTGCTTCTACGACGACACGGTGCACGCCGCGCTGGGCCTCTCGGGCCGCGCATGGCAGAGCCTGTACCACTTCACGCTCGGGGTCCCGGTAGACGACGCGCGGATCACGTCGGAGCCGCCGAATGACGGAGGGCAGGAGCTGGAAAGGGATTGAGCCGGATCCCGAGGTCCATTGTGTAGCGGCGGGGTGCCTTGTCTTGGGATAGTTCCGGGTCGTCCGGGTGTGGGCAGAGCGGATAGATGGGATGAGAAGGCCAGCCTCCGGTGCGGGGTACCCTCGGCGGGTCCCCAAGTCACAGACGGGCTCGAGGCCCTACGAGGAGGCTGACCATGACCGAGCGTACCACCACAACAACCGCGACGCTGCCCAAGTCGACCTCGACCATCGGCATCGACGCCTCCTGCACCGAGTGCCACGGGGACCCCAAGGCGACCGGCGAGGTCACCTCCCCCCTCGACAGCGACCTCACCTGCCGCACCTGCCACGCCCGCACCCGCTTCCACTGGCGCTAGGAGCCTGCGCCGCAAAGCTCGAATCCCATGGCAGCGCCCCTGCACGCCCGCGCTGCGTTGCAGGAAGTCCCCAATAGAGTGAGACTATGAGGAGGTTGCTGCGTCTTGCGCGGACGCACAGTGACACCACCCTGCGATCCGGATTCTGTGGCGCAGGCTCCCAGGCATCCTCAGTCATCTCCTCACCCCATGGTCAATCCGTCGATCTACGAGCGCTTGTCCGCCAAGGCACCGGACAACCCTGGCGAGGTAACCAAGATCCAAGACCTCGTGCGCAATCTATGTGACTCGAGTTCTTGGCCAAGGATCAACACGGACCAACCCGTCAAGGAACTGACCAAGGACGGCCTGCACGGCATCGCCACCACGGAGGACGCTCCAGAACAAGTCGACGCCGAGCTGCTGCTGTGGCCTCCGGATCTGTTCGCGATCGCTGCATCACTCTTGCGCAATTCGGCGGGTTACCTGAGTCTCGCGAATGATTGGCCACCTCTCATTCAAGAGCTGGGATTCCTCCTCGACGGGCCCAAGGGCTCCGGGGGACTGAACTCACTCCTGGCACCACCGCCGCCAGGCAACGGAGTGGCGTTCACGCATTCGCCCCCTCCCTCGCCCGAGGTGCTGCGCGTACTCCAGTCACTTTGCGACACGGAGGACTGGCGAACTCTCGATCAGCCCTCGCCGGAACTGCGCCTCGCCGTGTACCACTGGGCGATAACTCGCGTGGCGTTCCAATGGAGAGACGCCTGCCGCTTGGCAGCGCTGGCACCGGTGGAAGGCGAAGCCACGGAGCGCCAACTCGACCACTTGTCCAAACGGCACGGTTTCCGCGACCCCGCGCATGCCGTCATGAAACTGCCGGTCCAGGTGCTGCATTGGTGGAACCTGGTCCGATTCAATTCACTGACTCCTATCATCTCGATTGGCCTGGCCCAGCGCCCCCCGAATTCGAAGAGCGCACGCCATGTCGTCGGATCGTCCTATACCAGTGAGGGCTTCCAGTGCACCCAGGACGACTTCGGTGGATTTCACTCCCGCGACCAATGGGGCCAATGGCGGCCGGACGCGAATACCTATGAGGACCTGTGCGAGGAGGCAAGGAGGACGCTGCTCGCTCGCTCCCTGCTGCTCATTCTGGCAGCCTCGGACGAATGCTGTGCTGGGATGGGTCTGCGTATTCACAATGCGGCGCTTCGCACGAGTGCCCAAGGCGCCCCGATTCCGCTGCAACTGCCGGACCCGTTGCTCATCCAGGCAATGGCGAAGCTCACCGCGCGAATGGTCGTGGGTGGCATTGGAGGCCTGCCTGCAACCCTCTGTCGCCGTGTGATGAGCCGACGCTGTGTCGTGCTTCCAAAGCTGCGAACGCCACGTTCCGGAATGACGATTCGGTCGCTGTCTCACCACCTCGCGCACGTTCCTGGCAGCGAGGCATGGGCGAAATGGCACGTGAAGTCGAACTCCGCGTCCCGAGACGACCGCCCGACACGTGAAGCTGACAGCCTTCGATTGCTGCTCGTACCTTGGCCGCCCCGTGTGCTGCCCCGTCAATTCAGTCGCTCTCCCGGTCTGGATGGTGCCACAGCCGAGACTCGGACCATCAACGGCGAGCACTTCGGGTTCTTCCACTACGCCATCGACGAGCGATTCGATGAGGCGATGTCCGCGCATATCTTCTCTGTCCTCGAGAATGCCCGCAGGACCTGTGGCGACATCGATGGAATCATTCTCCCCGAACTGGCTTGCTCGCACGAGACCCTGGCGCACTTCGCGTGGCGACTGATCGACTCCGATCACAAGCGTCTATTGTCCTCGTCGAAGAACAAGCCCACGGCGGACGACGAGGACCGTCACGGCCTACGTGACGCCGCTCCGGTCGAGTTCATCGTCGGGGGAGTCCTCGCCAGCGGTCCAGGTCTCGAACCACACGCAAAGGCGATCGATGGCTCGATGCCGGAGAACACGGCCTCCGTGTACCTGCGTTTTCCTGGCGCCAAGGCGCCAGCGGACGGCGCGCCGCTGTCGACTCCCGACGAAGCGGCCTCGATCGGACCTCGCTGGTATCGCCAGCAACAGCCAAAGCACCATCGCTGGCACATCGACGGTCGGCAGGTCGTGCAGTACAACCTCGGTGCCATCCTTGCGCCGCACAAGACCTGGGTCGAAGGCATCAACCTCCCTCGACGCAGTCTCCATTTCTGGATGCTCGAGGGGAAGATCGCGATGGCCGTGCTCGTCTGCGAAGACCTCGCCCAGGCAGATCCCATCGGAGACGTTGTGCGCGCGGTTGCCCCGAATCTGGTGATTGCATTGCTTGCGGACGGGCCGCAGCTCGGCGACCGCTGGCCCGCGCGTTACGCGTCGACCCTGGCGGATGACCCGGGTTCATCGGTCTTGACTCTCACTTCGCGCGGCATGGCCAACCTCAGCAGGGCCGAGAATGGGCGGTCCCAGAGCGATGTCGTCGCACTATGGCGAGATCGAGAGGGTGGAACGCGACAACTCGAATTGCCGCCCGATCACGATGCTCTGGTGCTGTCGATCCATCTCAGGTCCGCCCCCGAAGTGACGGCGGACGGTCGCCTGGATCAGGCCAGCGGCCCCGCTGCGGTGCAGGCAATATTTGGAGGCCTGCTACCGGTCAAGGCCTTGCCAGGAGCCAAGTCCGAGCCGGACGCACTCGCGATGACCGAACACCAGAGGACGATGCGAGCCCACGCCGATGAGTATGTACGAAGGAAGTACATACCGCTCAAACCGGAGGACGTGCGGTTTGGCGAGTTGCAGGACGCGATCGAGAATGCGTGGCACACCGTGGACCGAGTGCTCGGCCTCGGCAAGGAGATCCCACCTGACCTGGGAAACCTCGCGGACCTGAAGCGTCAGGTCAAGCAGTTCAACGACAGTCTCGCCAACGGCGGGAAGCCCGAGCCTCCGCCCTCGCCCACCATCTTCACCTATTAGCCTGGGACAGCCTTCGCGGACGAGTCGAGTCCGGCGCGAGCGCCGCGTAGCGACTCGAAGGCCGTGATCGGGGTTGCAGTGTCGGGGGCCCCGCCGGTCGGGTGTCGGAGCCAGCCCGACACTGTCGCCCAAACTCTAGCGGCTGCCATCAATAGAAGGTGACCTGGACCGCGTCGGAGAGGTTCGAGCGGATGGTCGCCGTGTTGTCGCGGAAGAATGCTTGGAAGTTCAAGGTCATCCCCGGCATCGCCATCGTGGGTCCGGTCGTGAGCGGGATCGTGTTCAGGTCGATCTGGATCGAGAGGCGGCCGGTGGCGTCGGACACGGTGATCTGCTGGCGGTAGATGCCCAGGGCCTGCTGGCCGAGGCACAGGTTGCCCGAGGAGAAGCCGGTCGCGGGGCCGTTCAGGAGGCCTTGGAGCGGCGACACGAGGAAGGTGCCGAAGGTCAGCGGCGGGACGTTGACCGCGCTCAGCAGCACGTCGTTGTCCGCGACGCGGTTGCTACCAGTGATGATCAGGAAGCTCGGCAGCCCAGTCGAGTTGTGCTGCTGCGGGGAGCAGTAGACGACCCCGAGCTGCTCACACTCGTCGGGCAGGCCATTGCTGTTCCAGTCGAACGAGGTGAAGTTGGCCAGGTCCGTGGCGTCCGGGACGCCGTTGCCGTTGCAGTCGCCGCTCGGGGCCATGTCGATCGGGACCGTGTCGAGGTTCATCGCCCGGTCGCGGACCTCGACCGTCCCAGTGGCCGGCAGGAGCGAGTCGAGGCGTCCGAGCGACCAGGCGACCTGCCCGGCGCCAGGAGGATAGATGGGATGAGAAGGCCAGCCTCCGGTGCGGGGTACCCTCGGCGGGTCCCCAAGTCACAGACGGGCTCGAGGCCCTACGAGGAGGCTGACCATGTCGGAAATTACCACAACGACGACCGCGACGCTGCCCAAGTCCTCCTCGACCATCGGCATCGACCTCGGCGACCGCAAGAGTCACGTCTGCGTGCTCGACGCCGGGGGGCAGGTGATCGGGGAGGGTACGGTCCCCACGACGGCTGCCGGGCTCCGAAAGCGTTTCGAGCGCTGTGAGCCGACGCGGATCGCCATCGAGGCTGGTGGGCAGTCGGGCTGGGTCAACGACCTGCTGGCCGAGCTGGGGCATGACGTCATCGTCGCGAACCCGCGCAAGCTCCGGATGATCTTCCAGAATGATTCGAAGAGACTCTCAGGGTTTGTTTGATTGGCGTGTTCGACGCGGAGCAGCTTGCACGTGTGGCGCGCCTCGACCTGAAGTTGCTGCACCCGATTCAGCACCGCGAACGGTCTGCTCGCGTGGACCTCGCGAAGGTACGGTCGCGCGACATCCTGGTGTCGACGCGGACAGGGCTGATCAACCACGTGCGCGGGGTCCTCAAGTCGTTCGGCGCGCGCGTCGGGGCGAAGGGCGCTCCGTCGTTCCACGGGTGGGTCGAGGGTCAGATCCCCGAAGAGCTCCGCGACGCTCTGCGTCCGATCCTGACGACCCTGGCGGCTGTCGGCGAACAGATCGACCTGCTGGACAAGGAGATCGAGCGGCTTGCAGCTGACGTGTACCCGGAGACCGAAGTATTGCGGCAGGTTGACCGCGTTGGTCTGCATACCGCGGTGAGGTTCGTCCTGACCGTGGAAGACCCGAAGCGAATCAAGGACAGTCGCGACGTCGGCGCCTACTTCGGCCTGTGCCCGCGTCGGAGTCAATCGGGCGCGTGCGATCCTGAGCTGCGCATTACCAAGGCAGGCGACCGCGACATGCGGCGCCACCTCGTGCAGTGTGCGCAGCAGATGCTCGGGCCGTTCGGCAAGCGGAGTTCACTTCGGGGACCTGCGGCGCTGGGGCCTTGCGCTGGCGGGGCGCGGGGGCAAGACAGCCAAGAAGAAGGCTGTGATCGCCGTGGCGCGCAAGCTCGCCGTGTTGTTGCACACGCTCTGGAAGACGGGTTCCGTCTACGAACCGTTGCGTGTGGCCGAGCGAAGAGCGAAACGGACAGCGGGTGGTGGCGCGTCGGCAGCCTCGGCTACGGCTGCGAACGAGGCGGTGTCCGCATGAACATCGAGCCCAGTGTCACCGTCGTCGTCATGCTGATCGCGGCGCTCGTCCGTCGCTGCGCAGCGGCTCCGCGCCAGCAACGCTCGCGCCCTACGGCAGACCTTCGGGCACTCGCGTTGCGGAGCGCTCCTCTCGCTGCTCCGCTCCTCGCGCTCGGAGACTGGACGTCCAGAGCCCACCCGCGTGGACGCGGGCGGGTGGGCTCTGGACGACAACGTTGGGCTTCCCAGATAGGAAACAGCGACTCGCTGCTGGGCGCAGAACAACCCTGATCAAGAAGTCGCACGGTTCTCCCAGTTGCGACGTCCAACGTAAGTTCCTCAAGCGACCACAGCACACCTAGGTCAGATCGACGACGACCACCGAGAGCAAGATCGAACTGCGTGAAACCGCCCAGTCCGGGTGACCGCGGCGAATTCCTTGGACAGCCGCCGCTCACCCCGTGAGCGACGCACAGTCCGCCGGATAGATAGCGGCACCCGACTGGACGGACCCCCTCGAGCACCAGGGTCGACGCCAACGGCTGGACCCACACAGAGTGCGCATGGAAGCAAGGCGCAGGCACACCGTGGTAGGGGCGCAGCTCGATCGCCTCACGGCGATCGTCCCGACGAGCACCCCAGAAGAAATCACTGAAGAGGCTGGCCGGCAGGGGGCCTTCTCATGGAAGGACTTCCAAACAGGCAGTTCGGGATACGCATGTCCGTGCTGAGGAGTTGCTGGGACCGAAGCGCTCGCGAATCTCGCGCGCTGCTCGAGCGAGCAGGAGCGATTGGACGAGCGCGAGGAGGATCACCGTGCCCGCGTACCACAGCCAGGGGAGGAGGCCGTCGGGAAGGACGGAGATCGTCTTGTCGCAGCCCCGGCAGAGGTAGCGGCGGACGTAGACGGCGAGCGGGCCATCGAGGGCGACGCCGAGCATTTGGCGTTGGTAGAGGCCGTGGCCGACGATGCCGAGTGGCTTGCCGGGCGGGAAGGCGGCCGGGCCGCATCCCGGGCAGCTGCTCGGGCGGGCGTCGTGGACGGAAAACAGGCGAGAGAGGACAGCGAAGTCCCCGACCGGGATCGAGAAGCTGCGTACGATCAATACGGCATTGTCCGGCGAGGACGATGGGTGTCCGTCGTTCTCGTTTCTTTGCTGACAGGGAGGGAACGGCCGGCGCGGACCCAGTGCCTGCGTCGGGGGCGCTACGTTACCGGCACGCTGCTTGGGATGCAGCAAGTCGCACTTCCTTGGAGCAAGCTGCGTCGCGCTTGGTGCTTTGACCTCGATGAATGTGCACCAGAGCGGCCTCGACGGCCCCATTCAAAAGGCCGCGTAACACGAATCGGCCCCCTCGGTACCGCCAAGGGCACGTCTACGTTCGCAACAGTGGCCGGCTCGGGGGCGATGGGGGATCGAGCTCCGGGGCCAGACGTGGCCGGGACGGACGGCTCGGGCCGTAGCGGGCCGTGGGCGGGGCGGTGCCCTCGCGCTGAGTCGGCGACCCCTCGCTGAATCGGCGACCCCGCGCCTCTTGGGGAACCCCGATGGACCAACTCTGCCGCCCGCCCCCTCGCGATCCGATGCCGATCCGATCGAATTTTTCCGGTTTCGGTGACCCGGACTCCCCGTCGTTGCCGTAGTTCTCTCGGATGAACACTCGACGACCCACTCCAGTACAGCGACCGTCCTAATGATGAACACAGACCACCGCTGCACCGCTGCGCTGCTGCGCTGCTGCGCTGCTGCGCTGCTGCGCTGCTGCGCTGCTGCGCTGCTGCGCTGCTAGTATTGAGCGTGCTGACTGCAGACGCCGTCGCTAGCCACGTTCCCACTATTGGAACCGCTGGCCAGCCCGTAGTATTCTCCGTCACGGCACCTACGTCCATTCAGCCGCTTTCGGAAGGAGATGTGTACCGCCCGAACATCGCCTTTGACATGAACGGCACGGGGAGCGGGAATCGCAATCCGTTCCTGAATTTTCGCTTCACGGCACTCGTGACCCGTCCGAGCGGTGGCATCCCGTACGAGATTTCCGGCTACTTCGCAGGAGATGGAACAGGTGGCAACGCGACGACAGGCACGATTGGCGCGGGGCGTGAATGGCGCGCGATCTTTACACCGGATGAACCGGGCCTTTGGACGTACCGCCTGATACTTGAGGCGGGATTTGGAAGTGACGTGCCTGTCGCGCCGAACAACTATGCGGTGCCGATCAATGTGTCGGACGACGGAGTTCCGAGTACTGCCACGCAGTTAGTCGATTACACTGCAGCAGGGTACGTTACTGCTTACGACCCGATGGCACCGGGCTTCTTATCGAAGGGATTGCTCCGGTTCGACCCAGCCGGTGGCGCGGGCTACATGCGGTTTACCAACAGCGCGCTAGCTCTGAGGGATCAGTACTTCATCAAGACTGGAGTGGGAAGCCCGGAGAACCTCCTGGGATATCAGCAATTCTATCTCGCCGACAAGGAAAAAGGAACATCGGCTAGTTACCAAGGTGACCTTCACTTGTTCGGAGCGTACGCGACCGGTGATCCCAATATCGCGAACACGCACGATCAGGACGCGGTTCCTGGGGACCCGTTGTGGTCTACGACGTACTACATGAGGTCGCCGCAGAATACTCGAACTACAGTCTCGATGGCGCAGGCTGGAAAAGGGATCCTAGGGGCGCTTCGCTATTTGGAAAATCACGGCGTAAACTCGTGTTATGCGCTCACTATGAACCTTGGAGGAGACGGACGTGATTCGCATCCATTTGCAGATCCACCGTTGACAGATATCGGCGGCAGCGCCCCGTCCGGAGCTGCTTCCGGAGACTATCACGCGCTCAACTATAGCATCAAGAGGATGCTGGAGTGGAGAACCGTCTTTGATTTCGCCATGAAGCGCGGGATCATGTTAGACCTCGTCCTCTGGGAAACCGAAGACTCTAATCTGAATTGGCTTGGATATAGCCCTGAGCGGCCCTTTACGGCGAATCCGAGACCGCTAACATGGGCCCGGCGGCTCTATTTGAAGCAGATGGTCGCCTACTTTAGTCATTTGAATGCACTTAAGTGGATTGTGTGCGAAGAGACATTCGACCCAACGTTGGGCGGCTACACGTACTCGCTAGGCGAAATCAGCGACATCGTTGACTGGTTGTCTCGTTGGGACTCATACTCTAACCACACGGTCACCTTTCATACACAGGGAAATAGTGCGAACCTCTATAACACCCTGCTCTCCCAAACTGGGCAATCGCCATGGTTGCGAAGCACTTCGCTTCAATGGAGTGCGTTCGAGGACCAGGCTGAGCACTCTGTTGGCTGGAACCCGCTCCCGAACACGCTTATTCCCATTGATTACCATGCATACGACACAATCGCGGAGTCGATGCTTACAGCGTTCGCGAACCACCCTGCGGGCCTTCCCAGCCGGCGTGCCGTCATTGATATTGACGAGCAGGGAGGACCCGTGCGTGGGAGTTCGGGTTATGTAGATTGGAACAACCGAGCGTCGTTCTACGGTGGAGTGGCGAGCGGCTATGGCTCAGACCTTTCATCACCGCTTGGCCGGAGACAAACGGCGCTTTACGATGTACTGTTCTCCGGCGCCAATCTGGCATGGTATTGCGGTGGCGCGTCGCAGGTCTATGGCACGACTACTTTCACGGGTAACGATAGCTATGGAGGTCACGACCTTACTATCGAAGAGTTTCGATCGCGAGAAAGCCTATGGGATTTCTCACGTGTTGCACGCCACTTGATGTATCAAACCGTCCCGTTTTGGCTCGGAGTGCCTAATGATGCCCGGGTCCGTAATGAAATCAACGACAGCGCCGGGAGCCTCGACGCGAATTTCGGCGGCGCCGAAGTGTTGGAGAATCTGTCGGCGATTCCCGGCATTCCGTATCCGATCTTTCACTTGGTGTATTATCCGATCGCGTATCAGGCCGGGGCGCACAATTTTGGCGAGATCGACCTCGGTTTCATGGCGGGCAATGACATGTACTCGGCAATGTTCTACGATCCCCGAAACGGCGCGGCGTTCGCTGATTCGTTACAGCGCATTGGAGTCAATGATCTTGTGAGCGGGTACTACACTCCGGTCTCGTCGAACTCCCTCAATTCCGCCTTTACTGCACCGCCCGTATTGCGGGACGTTGTCCTGGTTTGCATAAAGACCAACTAGGTTCACTGTTATGCTGATACGTCCCAAAATTGCGATTCTCTGTCTACTCGGCCTCGGAGCCTTAAGTAACCCTACTAGCGCCCAGGCACCATATGTCCTGCGCTCGACACAACAAGTCTCCGGCGGGAATTTTGGCCTTTCTGTTGCCACGGATGGAGACTTGGTTGCTGTGAATTCAAGGGAATGGTCATTTCAGGGCGGAAGCATTCAATTTGGCCGCATACACGTCTACGACCAAGAAGCGAGCGGGTCCTGGAGTCATGTTGCTGAATTGAGTTCTAGGCGGTGGGGTCCTGGCTTCAAGGCCCGTACCTTGGCAATGGCCGGCGATTCCGTTTTTACTTCGGATGGGCCAATATTCTGGTTTGAACAACAGGGGGCTTCCTGGATTGAGCGCAGCCCTATTGGTGAAGCGCTCGTTTCGACGCTTGGCGCTCCAATTGAGTTCCTTGCGACTGACGGAGACGTGTTGGTTGGTGTCATACGCTTCTTGTTGGACCCCCTCTTGATTATCTGGGAGCGTGAACCTTCCGGGTGGCGAGAAGCTGCACAGTTTCGAGGATCGCAGTTTGTTCTAACTCCAGACGCACGCACTGCTGACTGGGGCGCGGCTCTAGAGGTATACGGTGACGACATAGTCGTTGGCGCTCCGGGCCACCAATCCTCTGGACACACTGAGGTCGGGAGGGTGTTTCTGTTGCATCGCACCAATGGGCTCTGGGCAATTTCCCAGACGATAGACTACCCAGGTGTTCCTCTCCGAGACCAGCTCTGGTTTGGTGCAAGCAATGCCCTTGGGGATGGGAGCCTATTCATCGGCTGCGCTGGTGATTCGGCCGTCTTCGAGTATCGACAGGTTGTGGGAGCTGGTTGGCAGCTTGGCGAGACCATTCATCCAACCGCTGGGCCCGGCCAACAGACGCTTTTTGGATCGGCCTTTGGTGGCAGGGTAAAGTACGCTTCGCCAACTCTTGTTGTGGGAGCGGCAACTTTGCGCGCACCTGGCGTTGTGCTGGGGATCCCAATCTTTGGACTAGGGACGATCTTCGCATTTGAGCGTTGCGACGGACTCTGGAACCAAAGGACTGTCATGGTGGCTCCTCCGGCCTGGGGAAATCGGGGAATCGCGCAATTCATGGATGCAAGCGGGAGCCTGGTGGTAACGGGCAGTCCATATTTGAATGTTCCGGATTCAATGACAGGTGCTCCTGTCGTTGGTGCTGGGGCGGCGGGAGTGCGTTCGGTCGAGCCGCGGACGCAAGCTGGAAGCTGTATCGAGATCGGTCGACCAACGTGCAATGCAAGCAGCGCCCCAAATGGCGCCTGCCCGTGCGGCGGACCGGCTGCCTGGGGCCGGGGATGCCCAAACAGTGTGGGGAGCGGAGCGCGTCTTTACTGTTTCGGCTCGTTTGACCAGGTCTCCGTCGACAGAATTGTGGTTGATGATTTGCCCGCAAACACAGCCGTACTTCTCGCTTTCGGCACCCCTTCATTGCTGCCGCGGACACCGGTTGTCATTGGGAGTGGCCTATCATGCCTTGGCGCCGCACTTGCCGTCACGGTCCTGCAATCGAACGCAGCTGGGCGAGCGGAGATTGATGATTTTTCCGCTCCTCCAGCCTCGGTCCTTCAAGGGATGTTTGGGTACTCAATTCCTATTCAGGCCGTATATCGCGATAATGGCGCCTGTACGGGCGGCCTAAACTCCAGCAACGCGGTCGTTTTCTCTCTATCTTGGCCGTAGAGTCGTTCAAGGTGGCGAACGGATTTTACGAAATGACCTTCCCCCCGAAAAACGGACACCCTCAGTAGCGCGGATGCGCAAGGATGTCTGACATGGCGCGAAGGATGAGAAGGAGCTTCACGAGCGGGCAGAGGGCCGCGGCGGTGGCCGCGGCGCGGACGGAGGGATGTGTTGACCACGTCTCGAATCCGTCGCAATTCGGTGTATGTCGCGGATGGTCCGTGGGGGCGTCGCGTCGCGCTCGATGCTGGCGCTGGCCGTTACGCGGTTTCGGTGGTCGTCGCGGCGATGGCGCAGAGAGCCGCCGTGGCGGCCCCCTGTGATCTGGCTCAAGTCCGCGGCAGCGGTAGCAACGGCCAGACTTCGTCCTGGAGTTCAGCCGACCAAGGTCGATGGGCCACGAGCCCAAGCTCGAGGAGGCGCGCCAAGCACCAGTCGAGGTCGCGCCGCTCGAGGCCGAGGCGCTAGGCCAGCGTCTCACGCAAGCAGAGCCACGCGCCAAACTCGTCCGCCGCCAGCGCGAGGAGCGCCATCACGGCGACAGCCCGCGGCCCGAGCCGTCCCGGCCAGTCGTCGCCCGTGAGCCGTGCATCCAACGAGCCAAAGCTCGCCACGCTCGGCGGTTCAGCTCGACGCAGGCAAGAGGGGCACTGCCTCCAGCACCGCCTCGATCGCCTCGCCGCCCGTGACGAGCGTGAGCTGGCCCTCGTGGACGGACAAGTCCCAGCGGTTGTTCCGGTCGAGCTTGCGCTCCAGCGCGGCCAAGAGGTCGGCCGGCACCTTCACCACGCGGATGTCCTCGCCCTTGTGGACCTTCTCCTTGGCGCAGCGCTGCTGCAAGAGATCGGGCCGGCGGTGGCAGTACACGATCACCTTGTCCGCGAGCTTCGACGCGCGGTGCAGCCGCTCGGCCCCCGGCGCGCCGACGTCGATCCACTCGAGCACGCGCCCGTCGTTCGTGCGGAGCCACAGCGCGGGCTCGTCGGCCTCGGACAGGCCCCTGCTGAACGCGAGCCCCTCCTTGTGCTCGAGCGCAAACGCGAGCACACGCGTCAGGAGGTACGGGAGGTCCTCGGACGGGTGCCGCGCGACGCGCAGGTCCAGGTCTACGTAGTGGCCGCGGTCGACGTCGGCGAGGTTGATTTCGAAGCGGTGGATCATGTGGGCTGGGGCCGAGACTCTAACCTGCGTGATCCCGCCGATTCGGCGCGCGCCAGGTCAGTCCCGGCGCTCATAGAGGCCGAGCTGGCCGGTCCCGTCGACTGCGAGCACGTGCCAGCGGCCGCCGTCACGCGCCAGGCGCTGGCCGCCGCCCATCGACTTCATCGGCGCGATCACGTGCCGTGGCCACTCGCCATCGGGCTCCGTCGTGTTGACGATCAGGGCCGGGAACGACGCGTCGAAGAGCCGATAGAGCGGGCCCCAGACCCAGCCGACGCCGACCACCTCGGTCGGCGGCCGGGAGCTCTGGCGCAAGGCGTCGAGCAGCGGGTCCAGCGGCCGTCGCGGCTCGTCGATCCTCGCGCCGACGCGGTGCAGGCCCGCGACGTGCAACGGCGCCGAGGCGGGCGCCATGAGCGTCTGCCAGCTCGTCGCCGCGCCAAGGGCGACTGCGCCGAAGGCGACCGCTTGCGCCGCAGCGCGCGGCCAGCGCCCGCGCGCGAGGGCGCACAGCACCCCGACACCCTCGGCCGCGAACATGCACAGCAGCACCCCGAGCGGCAAATAGATCCGCGGGAGGCTCGGGTTGTTGAAGCGCAAGAACAGCGCCGCCGTCGGCACGGCCGCGCAGAGCACGAGCCAGCGCGCGTAGCGCGCGTCGCGCAAGACCGCGCCCACGAGGCCGATCGGCGCGAGCAGCAGCACCGCGACCCCGAGCTGCTGCACCATCCCCGCCTGCCACAGATAGCTCAGCGACAGCCGGCGCGTCTCACTCCACGAGTAGCTCGAGAGCTGCGTGTTGAACCAGGTCTCGCGGGCGTACTCGCTCGTCATGAGCAGCGCGACGGTCAGCGCTCCGACCGGCGCGCACGCCGCGAGGCCGAGCCACGTGCGACGCGAAGACCACGGCCACTGGCGCCGCGCGTCATCGCCGATCCCGAACTCGAACACGATGATGAGCGCCAGCGCCGCCACATAGACGGTCGCCATCTCATGGAAGCCGTAGGCCAACAGCGACGCGGCCGCGATCAGGAGCGCGTAGCCGAAGAGCCGCCAAGGCTGGTCGTTGCGCACGTCGCGCATGCGCCACGCGAGCGCGTACATCGCCACCAGGAAGAACGTGCAGCCGGCCTGGCCCCAGCCCGTGCGCGACGTATGCACGTGCAGGAGCTGCGTCGCGACCAGGGCGCCGCCGACCCACGCGAGGAACGGCTCGGCGGGGATGGCGCGCCGGAGCCAGACGAACACGAGCAGCGCCGTCAGCGCGCCGAGGAGGGCCTGGTCCGCGCGCAGGGCCGTCACGCGCCCGAGCCCGACCGTCCCGCCCAGGCGCCAGGCCCAACGGATCGCGAGCTGGTGCAGGTAGCTGTGCTGGAACGAGGTGCGCTCGGCGATCCGGCCGTGGTCTTCGGCGAGGACGGCGATCCAAGCGCGGTCCTCTGTCAAGGCCTGCGACAGATCGCGCGACGGCGCGAGCTCGTGCACCCGCGCGGAGTGCAGGAACTCGCCGTCGTCCGGGGACATGCGCCCGGAGTCGAGGTCCTTCCCGCGCAGGAAGAGCGCCAGGGCGAGGATGACCGCCGCCCCGCACCACGTCATGAGCCAAGCGCGGCCCTTGCTGGGCGCGCCCGGGGCGCGGGTCAGGCCCTGCTCAGGATGAGGCTCGGTGGCGCGTTCGTAGTCCATGGCTGCGACTAGACTACCGCTCCGACCCCATGGACCTCGACCTTCAAACGACGCTCGCCTCGATCCGGGCCGCCCGGGAGCGAATCCGCCCCTACATCCGCGAGACGCCCACGGTGTACTCGTACACCTTCAGCGAAGCGTCGCACTGCGACGTCCATCTGAAGCTGGAGAACCTCCAGCGCACGGGGTCCTTCAAGGTGCGCGGGGCGCTCAACCGGATCTTGACGCTCTCCGACGAGCAGCGCGCGCGCGGCCTCGTCGCCGCGTCCGCCGGGAACCACGCCCAAGGCGTCGCGCTCAGCGCGCAGCTCGCCGGTTGCACCGCGACGATCGTCATGCCCTTCGGGACGGCGCTGAACAAGATCGAGCGGACGCAGGGGTACGGCGCCGAGGTCGTCCTGTTCGGCGAGAACTACGACCAGGCCGCGGCGCACGCGCGCGAGATCGTCGAGCTCGACGGGCGCACGATGGTGCACCCGTTCGACGATTGGGAGGTCATCCACGGGCAAGGCACGGTAGGCCTCGAGGTGCTCGAGCAGGTGCCCGACGTCTCGACCGTCGTGCTCCCGATCGGCGGCGGCGGCTTGATCGCTGGGGCCGCGCTCGCCATCAAGGCGCTGCGGCCGGATGTGACGATCATCGGGATTCAGGCCGAAGGTGCGTCGCCGATGGTCCAGTCGATCCAAGAGGGCGAGAAGCGCGTCGTCCCCTCGCCGAAGACCCTCGCCGAGGGCATCCGAGTGGGACGCGTCGGCGACAACACCTACGAGGTCGTGCGGCGCTACGTCGACCGGACGCTGACCGTCACCGAGGACGAGATCGCTGGCGCCGTCGTCGAGCTCATGGAGAAGAACAAGGTGGTCGCCGAGGCCGCTGCGGTCACGCCAGTCGCCGCCATCCTCTCCGGGCGCGTGCGGCTGCAGGGCTCGGTCTGCGCCGTCATCAGCGGCGGGAACATCGACCTGACGCTCCTCGGGCGCCTCATCGAGAGCGGCCTCGCCCGTCAAGGGCGGCTTGGCTTGCTGCGGCTGCGTATGGACGACAGGCCGGGGCAGCTCCAGGTCGTGCTCGACGTGATCGCGCGGCTCGGCGCGAACGTCAAGGACGTGCGCCACGATCGCGCGGGTTGGAAGGTGCCGGTCGGCGCGGTCGAGGTCGAGGTGCTGGTCGAGCTGCGCAGCAGCCAGGACCTGGAGCAGCTCTACGCGGAGCTCGGCACGCGGGGCTTCGACCGCGCCTGACGGAGTCGCGGCCGAGCGCGGGGCGCCGTCAGGCCGCTCGCTTCGCTTGCGCCGCCTCAGCGTCCGCGTCCGCCGCATCGCTGCCCTCAGGCGCCTTTGCCGCGCGGAGGGCATCGATCGCGCCGTTGAGCGCGTCGCACAGGTCCCAGAGCTCGTCGTCCTTGCGGATCTTGCAGTGCCCCGTGGTCTCACCTCGCGCGATCGCTTGGCAGTGCTGCGTCATGCGATAGGCCGGGCCCGCGATGCGGTGGGTCAAGAGGAGGCCGATCGCGAACATCAAGGGGATCAGCACGCCGACCGTCAGCCCCACGTTTGTCAGCATGATGGTCGGGAGCTCTTGCAGCAACCGATCACCGGCCTCGGGCATGTCCCGCGCCAAGCCCGTCAGCGCGCTGTTGAGCAGCACGACCTGGAACAGCGAAGTCGTGGCCGCGATGCCCATGAACACCGCGATCATCTTCAGCTGCAGCGACGAGTTGATGAGCTTCTTTTTGCGCTTGAACTGTGCCATGACGCGTTGAGTTTCTTGAGGTGCGGTCATTCTGCGGCGCCGTTGCGAAGGTGAATAACGGTCTCGTGGCGCTTGACGATCTCAGTGCGATTGACCGCACCCACGATCGCAAAGATGCGGATACGCAGTCGGCCCGACTGAGGTGCCCAGAGAAAGATCGGGTCCTCGAAGCCGTCGTTGTCGAGGTCGCCGCCCCAGTTGTTCCGCTCCTGGAGGACGATCGGCGGGCACAGCGGAATGTCGCTCGAGGCATTGTCGCCGTCGGCCGCATCCCAAGCGCGCTGCCGGATTCGTCCCAGGTCGAACGTGTCCGCGAGGTCGCCGTCGCCGTTGAAATCGAAGTTGCGGTCTGCTTCCGTGATCTGAGCGACGGGCTCGAAGTAGATGCACGCGCGCCCGTCTTCCGTCGGTCGGCCGCCGATGTTGGAGCCCCATCGCACCCCCGTCGCCGTCAGGAAGTTCGTTCCACCTGCTGGGTCCACGGGGACGCGGTAGCTGAACCCTGTACCGTCTCCTCGATAGAAGAGGTCGTCCATCAGCTCGCGGCTCTGCCCATCGAACGAGCCTGCGGCGGGCGCCGTCTGCTCGTCGAGGACCGCTGCTGAGCCGCTCCAGAGCACGGTCGCGCCGCCTGCGTGCGCTCGCGCCGCCCCTCCCTGTGCGCCGCGCTCCAACTGGAGCATGGCGCCGGCGACCGGGTCGTAGTCCGCGTATCGAACGCGCTCCTCGGCGCCGGTGCCTGCATCGATCAGGAGCACGCCGATGTCGGGGAAACCGTCGGTGTCATCGAGGTCGACGACAAACGACTCCCCTGCAGGGAGCGACGAAGCGAGCGTCGCAGAAGGGATGACGCCCTGGGCGAAGTCCAGGTGGGCTTCGATCTTCGTCAGGAGGTCATTGACGACCCGCTCCTGGTTCGAAACAGCTTGAAGCTGTCGCAAGCCGCGGGCCTCTTGCTGTAGCTGGACCGTCATGAAGACCATGATCATCGCCATGATGGCCATGGAGATCGACAGCTCGATCAGCGTGAAGCCCGCGCGCTTTTGGGGTGAGCCGGACATGTCTGGTCAATAAGCGAGTAGGTAGATGCACTGACGCATCTGGCGGTTACCGGCCTCACCACGCCACCTGAGCTCGACGATCACGGGCAGCAGGACCGCGTCGTCGCTGACGTCGACGTCGTTGACAGCGCTGTCACCGTTGAGGTCTCGCGGCATCCCGAGCGTCGCGCCGAGACCTGCGTCGGTTTGCGTCTCGTCGGTGACGATCGTGACGCGCCCCACAGTGGCTTCGCCCGGCCATGGGTCGAGGCCGCGCAGGTTGAACGTCGGGCCGGGCGCGCCTCCGACCCCAAAGCGCTCCAAGATGGTCGTAGCCCAGCCGTCTTCGCTGTCGCGCGCAGACTCGCTCAGCGCGTAGAGGTCTTCGATCACCCCTTGCATGCCTTGATGCGCGAGCTGCTTGTCCGCGTAGGTGCCGCGCAGCGAGTGCACGACCCACGACGTCGAGGTCATCGCGAGCAGGCCGATAAACAGCACGGCGGCCGTGATGACGACTTCAATGAGCGTAAAGCCGCTGCGGCGCCCTCGGACGGCCTTGCGGCGAACGCTGGCCCTCTGTCGAACGCTGGACATGGAAGGGGTGGACTGCATGGGGGACGGAGCTCTCCGCAGAGTGGATCGACCGATTGGCGCCCAGACTTCAGGCGGAGTGTCCGTGTCTGGTCCGGACAGTCGGTTGGGTCGTCCAATCTGAGACACCTCGAGCGCCTCAGGCCACGTTGGCCACCTGTCGCCGCCGAGCATCGACGACGAGCTGGTGCATGCCGTCGACCGCGAGGGAACGGAACGCCGCTTGCTCGCCCTCGGCGAACCAGAGCGGGTAGAGGCCCTGCAAGTAGGCCCGGAGCTGGCAGCAGATGGCCTCTGCGAGCGCTTCGCCTTCTGGCCCCGTTCGCTCAAGCGTCCCGAGGTCGAGCGCCGCAAGCTCGCGGGTGAACTGCTCCGCGCGTCCGCGCTCCGGCAGCGTGCCGATCAGCAGCGCTTCGTGGGCGGCGAGCGTGTCTCGGTTGTGGCTACGCCACTCCGGGTGCGTCAAGGCCGCCGGGTGCTTCGCGAAGAGGCGGGTCCAACCGGCCGCGATGGCGCGGGTATGTTGGCGCAGCTCGGCGTAGGGCACGACCCCTGAGAGCTGGACGCGCGCGTTCGGCTCGAAGATGACCTCGGCGCCGAACGCCTCTTGCAGCCGGTACCCGGCGTCCAGGTCTTCACAGCCGAACGGATGGAGCTGCTCGTCGAAGCCTCCGATCTCCTGCAAGTTGCGTCGACTGAGGCTGACGTTCCGCGCGTCGAAGCGCGTCCAGTCTGTCGCAGCGCCGAGCGCGATGTGCTCGCGTGACAACGGCAGCTCCACTCCGGCGAGCGCGCGCATGAGGGCGTTGTCAAGCGCAGCGCGCGTCCGTTGGCACGCGCCGATGACAATCGACTCTCGCGCGTGCCGCGCGTGCGCCGCGAGGTGGCGCTCGACGAGGTCTCCGCATGCAACGGCGCTGTCGTCCAAGAAGAGCACCAGCCCGCCCCGCGCTGCTGCGACGCCTGTGTTGCGAGCTGCCGACGCGCCTTGGTTGCGCCCGAGGACGACCCGATGCTCCAGCGTTGGGCGCCACTCCGCGAGCCACTGCGCCGTGTCATCAGTCGCAGCGTCGTTCACGACCACGACCTCGAAGCGACCTTGCGCGGTCTGTGCCTCGAGTGACTTCAGACAACGAGCCAACAGCTCGCGGCGGTCGCGGGAGCAGACGATGACTGACAGCTCGATCCCGTCGCCCGCGGGGGTGCGTTGGGGCGGGGTCGTTGCGGTCGCTGGCGCGCCGAAGCGCGCGAGCTTGCAGAGCTCCGCGTAGATCTCGTTCGCCTCTGCGTCGACCGGGGTGCGCCGCTCTCCGCGCGCATCCTCATTTGCACGGAGCGCGCGCGCAACGGGCGCCCCGACGAAGCGCTCGAGCGCCGCCGCGCCCTCTTGCGTCGTGAGCTGGTCCCGGTGCAGGAACAGCCACTGGCCCGCGTGGCGCAGCTCTCGCGTGGCGCTGCGATAGGCCGACTTCCAGATGTCGAGCGCGCGCGCAAAGTCAACGCCCAGAGTGCGTGTCCCCGGGTCCGCGGCGCAGCTCGCCACGATGCCCTCGGCGGTCGTCGCCGGGTCGCCAAAGACGCAGACGTACTTCGCGCCTGGGAGCGCAGAGCGCCACGCCGGGAGGGTGTGACAGAAGCGCGGATCGTTCAGGGCATAGGGCGCGCGCTGCCCGATCCGTGCCATGCGCTCCGCCAGCATGGGATCGACCTCGAAGCGCAGCGCCGCGGTCGGCGCGACGAGCCAGTGCTGCATCCGCCCGAGCGGCGCTTCGTCCCGGGCAGCGGTGGAAAGGAGGGCCTCGTTGATGCCGATGACCTCAGACGCTCCCCGCGCCGGACCAGCGCTCGCCGGCGCTTGGAGGTCCGCCGCCTCGCCGGCGCACCACCCTGCTTCAGCGAGCATCTCGCTCGCGGTCGCGGCGCCGCTCTCCGCGCAGCCGACGACGACTACGTTGGCGCGCGTCAGACCGCCCATCGTCCGGGCCGTGGGTGGGCCCTCGGGCCGCACATCGCGGACGACACGCGGGCGCTCCATGGCCGCGAGCGGCGTGAGCTCCAGGTCGCGCGTCGGGAGGACAGCAGCGGGCGCGGCGGCGACGCCGTCTCCCTCCCAGCGCGGCGGCGGCGCGTCGACGGCGGGCAGCGCAAAGACGAGCTGAGCGCGCGTGACCGTCTCGACCGTCGGGAACGTGACCCGCGCGAAGTCGAAGAGCTTCGGGGTCTCGATCCCTGGGCTCCACTTTGCGACGAAGTGGCGCCAGTTGGACTCCATCCACGAGTTGTGCCGCTGCACCTTCTCTTGCGTCGCGTAGTGCGCGTGGTAGACAAAGGTGTCGCGCGCGACTCGGTTGCGCCAGCCAGCGAGCTTGATCCGCGTTGAGAGGTCATCGTCCTCGAAGCCCCACGGCGAGAACGCTTCGTCGAAGCCGCCGATCTGGTCCAGGACTTCGCGCCGTACGAGCACCGCGAGCGATGTGAAGAGGAACGTGTCCTTGCCGCGGCGAGGTGAGCTCTCATAGTGTTCCCTGGCGAAGCGGTCGATCTCCGCCTGCGTGTCGCCACCGGAATAGGGGACGACTTGGAACTTCGAGGCGCGGTTCGCGCAGAGCGGGATCGCGCCGATGCTCGGGTCGACCGCCCCGTGGTAGAGCGCGCGATCCAACCAACCTTCAGGCACGACGATGTCGTTGTCGAGGAAGGCGACCCAGTCGCCGAGGCCCGCTTGCCTGGCGTACAGCAAGGCCTGGTTGCGCGCGCGCGGCGCGCCATAGTTCGTCGGATTGACGATCAGTTCGATGTCAGGGCTGCGCTCGAGCCACTCTCTGCTTCCATCGGTCGAGCCGTTGTCGACGACGATGATGCGCTGCGGATAGCGCGCGTCGCGCCCGGCGGCGAGGGACGCGAGGCACCGCTGTGTGTTCTCCAGCGCGTTGCACGAGACGATGATGACCGTGACCGAGGTGTCCGCCGGCGCGCCGTTGGCGCGCAGCGCGTATGCGTCGATTCCGAAGCGCGCCAGGTGCACGCCGCGGTACCAACGCGACATCGAGATCGGTCGGATGGCGTTTACGAGCTTGTCGATGAGCTCCTGCGGCAGCGCTCGGCCCCGATACTCGGCGTCGAAGCGCTCGAGCGCCGCGATGAGCTCGTCGGGTTGCTTGCCAGTGAGCTCGATCGTGTCGACCGCGTTGTCGAAGCGCGCCTTGACACCGTCGTCGTCCCTGGCCCAGAGCATCATTGGGTCTTGGTGCTTCGCCCACATGCGCGTGGCGTAGAACCCGAGCCGCGCGTGGCGCGTGAAGTACTCTCGAGGGGTGAAGACATGGTCGTGGTCAGCGACGCAGTCCTCGCGGTAGAGCACGCGCAGGCCGCGTTGGCCCAGCCTGTACCCGAGCTCGACGTCCTCGACGATCGCCGCGTCGAAGTGATGGGCATCGAAGCCGCCGACAGCGAGGAGCGCGTGCCGAGCGAGGCTGATATTGCAGGTCCAGAAGAAGTCCCAGCCGTGGAGGTGGTCGTGACGCAGGTCCGAGTGGTTGAACAAGAGGCTCGTCTCGTCGAGGAGCCGCACGAACGGGCTCTTGCGCGCCTCCTCGGTGAAGCGAAACGAACCGAGCACCGCGACGTCTCCCAGCCCGCGGCGCGCGGCGCTTGCGTGCGCGGCGAGGTGGCGCTCCAGTAGGTTCGTGGCCGGGACCGCGTCATCGTTCAGGATGAGCACGAGCGGCGCGGTGCAACGCTCGATGCCGCGGTTGCGCGCTGCGCCAGGTCCGCGCTGCGGCTGACGCAGCAGTTCAACGCGGTAGGGCAATCCAGCGGCATCGATCGTGACGGGCTCGGGGGTGCCGTCATCGACCACGACGACCTCGAAGAGATCCGGGCTCAGCGTCTGCGCGCTGAGCATCCGCAAGAGGTTCTGCAGCTTCGGCCCGCGTCCGTGGGTGGGGACGACGACGGAGAGGGCGAGGGGCTGCGTCGGGGTCGAGTGGTTCATGGCAGTCGAGGCTCCGAGGGCGAGGCAAGGCCGGGCGAGGTGTCGGTACAGTGGAGAGCCACCGCGACGCTGATCGACTCGATCCGGGACATGCTTGAGCCGCGCCCCTGTGGATCCGCGACCAGGCGGGTCGAACAGCCCTCAAGGTCCCCCTCCGAGCGGCCGATGCGACCCTGTGCGTCGCGCCCTTCGCCCGTCGGCCCCTGTGTGGGCGCTCGTGTCCTCGCCGCTTGTCGTGCTCGCGCTCCTCGGTTGGACGCGGCACGCCGCGCGCTATGACGACGCGGGGGAGGTCGCCTGGGCCGAGGAGTCGCGCGCGCACGCGGCTCGGTCGAGGAACGCGCTCGCCATCGCGCAGCTATGGGGGGACTTCGATCGCGCCTGCGACGCGCGGTCGAGCACGCTGGGCGCCTTTCAGTCGTGGCTCGATGAGCGCGGGCTGCCTGCGACGCACACCCAGGTGATCGACGTCGAGTGGGGCCTCGACGCGGCGCCAGGCGACGCTCTGGTGGGGCTGACGCGGGCCGACGTCGCCTCGGAGGTGCGCCTCTCCGCGCGCGCGAGCGTCGCCGGTCAGCTCGAACCAAGCCACGAGAGCGAAGCGTGGGCGGTGCGCCCGCGCGGGTGGGACGGGGCGGAGTTCACCCTCCTCGGCCGGAACCTGTCCTGCGCGCTGTGCCACGTGACGGTGCTGCCGGACCGGGCTGCACCGGTCGCTCTGGGGGGCGGCGCGGCGCCAGGGCGCGGCAGAGGCGGGGGGGAGGGCCTCGGTGAGCGCGCCGCCCGCGTCGGCGTGCTCGGTGACCTCGTCCTGCGCAGCGACGCCCGCGTCGCCGTGCATGGCACGTTGCACCTCGGCGGCGCGCTCCGAGACGGCGTCGGCGGGGCGATCGCGCCGGACCGCTGCGCGGCGCTGCGCTTCGCTGCCCTCGACGCGGACCTGAGGCTCGTGCCAGAGGGTCGCCTCGAGCCGCTCCAAGCGCTGGACCTCATGCGCCTCCAGGCCCAGGAAGGGCGGCTCCTCGCCCGTCACGACTGCGCCCCGCGGACGCTCGCGCGTCGCTTGCCGGACTCCTTTCCGGCCTTCGACGACGTGCAGCCGTGCACGGCGGCGCTCGGCGCCGCGGGCGCAGCGATCGCGGAGGGCGCCGGGCTCGCTGGTGGCCGCGGCGGCTGGCTCGCGCTGGATGCGGCCCTCTCGGACGATGACGCAGGGCGCGCGCTCCCGGCCCTGCGCCGCCACCCGGGTCACCTCTGGGCCGTCGGGACCGAGGCGGACCCCCTGCGGCTCGACGGCGACGTCGAGGTCACGGGTGACGCCCTGCTCTCCGGGTGGATCGAAGGAGTCGGGACGCTCAGGGTCCGCGGCATGCTCCTCATCGCGGGTTCACTCCGGACGCGCGGGCACATCGCGCTCGTGGCGGGCTCGGACATCCTCGCCGGGGCAGCGGTGGACGCGGATGGGCTCGCTCGCTTCGCGCAGGAGGCGGCCGGCGGCCCCATCTCCCTGCCGCCCTGGGTCCCGCCCGCCCGGGTCCGCCGGATGGGGGACCGCGAGCCAGGCGCGCTGACGATCGAGGCCTTCCTCTACGCGCCGCGGCACGTCATCGTCGTCGCGCCGCGGCGCGCGACCGCTGGCGACGTGCGTGTGCGCGGCGGGCTCGTGTCCGACACCGTGGCGGTCCACGCGCCGGGTGAGCTCACGCTCATGGACGACCCGCGCGCGCGCGCGCTCCTGCGGTTCCGCGCGCCGCGCGGCTTGGAGCTGCGACGAATCGCGCCAGTTCGCGAGGGCGCGGGCTCCGGCGACCCCGCGCCCTGGTCGATAGACTCTGAGGCTCGCTCTGTACGATCGGCTCGCCCCACCCCCGATCCCCGATGACTCGACCCCGGTTCCTGCGCCTCGGCTTCGCCGCGGCCACCTTGACGGCGCTCAGCGCCCAGCCTGCGCTCGCCTACATCGGCCCGGGCGCGGGCTTCGCCGCCGCTGGATCGGTGCTCGTGTTGCTAGGCACGTTCCTGATGGCCATCGGGATCATCCTGCTCTGGCCCTTGAAGGCGGTGGTGAAGCTGGTCGCCCGGCGTGGCGCCGGCAAGGCCAAGGTCAAGCGCGTCGTCGTCATCGGCCTCGATGGCTTCGACCCCGAGCTCGCCAAGCGCTATGCCGAGCGCATGCCCAACTTGGCGAAGCTCGAGGCGCAGGGGTGTCATACGCCGCTCGCCACCTCGCTGCCGTCCATCTCGCCGGTCGCGTGGTCGACCTTCGCGACGGGCGTCGACGCCTCGCGGCACAACATCTATGACTTCCTGACGCGCGACCCTTGCTCGTACATGCCGGTGCTGTCGTCCACTGACACGCGCACCGTCCCGCGCCACCTGAACCTCGGCTTCGCCGAGGTGCCCTTTGGCCAACGCGCCGTCTACAAGCTGCTGCAGAAGAGCCAGCCGTTTTGGAAGCTCCTCGGCGCGCAGCACGTCTGGTCCTCGATCGTGCGCGTGCCGATCACCTGGCCGCCGCAGAAGTTCAAGAACGGCACGCTGCTCTCGGGCATGTGCGTGCCGGACCTCCAAGGCACGCAGGGCTCCTTCAGCTTCTACACCGACCGCGAAGAGATGCTGGGCGCCGCAACGGGCGGCCAGCGCTTCCGGGTCGTGCGCCGCGAGAACGCGATCGAATCGAACCTCAAAGGGCCGGCCGGCAAGGACAAGCACCCGATGAAGTCGCCGTTCCGCGTCGCCCAGGGCGACGACGGGCGCTTTGCGATCACGGTCGGGAGTGAGACCACTCGCGTAGGCCTCGCGGAATACACGCCGTGGATGGAGGTCCCGTTCGACGGCGTCCAAGGCATCGCGCGTCTCCGCGTCATGCGCTGGGACGCAGCGGGCGTCGAGGTCTACGTCACGCCGATCCACATCGACCCGGAGGCGCCGGCGATGCCGCTCAGCCACCCGTTTGTGTACTCGATCTACCTGGCGAAGATGCTGGGCAAGTACGCGACGCTGGGGCTGGCCGAAGACACGTGGGCGCTCAACGAGCGCGTGATCGACGAAGCCGCGTTCCTCGAGCAGGCCTACATCATCTTCGATGAGCGCAAGGCCCAGCTCTGGGACGTGCTCGATAAGACGTCCAAGGGCTTCGTGACCGTCGTGTTCGACACGACGGACCGCGTGAGCCACATGTTCTATCGCTACCTCGAGCCCGACCACCCCGCCAACGCAGGCAAGGACACGACGCAGTTTGTCGACACGATCCCGGAGCTCTACGCGCGGGCAGACGGCCTCATCGGCGAGGTCATGGCCAAGCTCGACTCCGACCCCGACACCGTGTTGATGGTCATCTCGGACCACGGCTTCTGTTCGTTCCAGCGGGGCGTCAACGTGAACGCGTGGCTGCGCGACGAGGGCTACCTCGTCCTCAAGGACGGCGCAACGACGTCGGGTGACTGGTTCGAGAAGGTGGACTGGGAGAAGACGCGCGCGTTCACGCTCGGGCTCACCGGCATCTTCATCAACCGCAAGGGCCGCGAGCGGCTCGGTCAGGTCGAGAAGGGCCCCGAGCTCGATGCGCTCTGCCACGAGATCAAGCGCAAGCTCGAAGCGCTCGTCGATCCGAAGTCGGGCCAGAAGGTCGTGCACGAGGTCTTCTTGACGCGCGAAGTGCAGGACGGACCCTACGCGGACATGGCGCCCGAGCTGCTCGTCGGCTACGAGCGCGGCTTCCGCCACTCCTGGGACTGCGCGGTCGGCGCCGTCTCGCGCGACACGTTCACGGACAACACCAAGTCCTGGTCCGGCGACCACTGTGTCGACCCGCGCCTCGTGCCGGGTGTGTTCTGGAGCAACCGCAAGATCGCTGTGAACGACCCGTCGCTCGCGGACATCGCGCCCACGGTGCTCGACCTCTTCGGCGTCGAGGCGCCGGGCTACATGAAGGGGCGCAACTTGTTCGGCGGCCCGACCCGGGCGACGAAACCCGCCGCTGAGCCCGCGCAGCGGGAAGGTGTGAACGCATGATTCTGCCGCGTTGGACCGCGTACCTCGCGCTCGCCGTCATCTTGATCCTGGCCGTCTCCGGCGTGCCCCGGCGCAAGACAGACACGGAGAGCGCGGGCGCAGCGCGCGCCGCGCGCGAGGAGGCTGGCCTGCAGGACGCCCGCGCGACCCTGCCGACGCCCAAAGCGCCGCGCACTGTCGTCCTCGGCATTGACGGGCTGGACCCCGACATCCTGCGGGATGTGATGGCGAAGTACCCGGAGCGCATGCGCTCGTTCGCCCGCCTCGCCAAGGCCGGCGATGGGGTCGGCGCCCTCGGCACATCGACGCCGCCGCAGAGCCCCGTCGCGTGGTCGAACTTCATCACGGGCCGCGGCCCCGGCGGGCACGGGATCTTCGACTTCATCCACCGCGACCCGGCGAGCTATTTCGTCGCGCCTTCGACGGTGAAGTTGAAGCACTCGGGCTCGGTCAGCGTGCCCTTCACGGACACCAAGTTCCCGACCGGCGGGGGCTCCGAGACCAACCGCACCGGGCGCGCGTTCTGGACGATCTTGAAGGACGCGGGCGTGCGCGCGGACCTCTATCGCGTGCCGATCAACTACCCGGTCGAGCCCGCCGATGGCGTGGTGTTCCCGGGCATGCTCACGCCCGCGCTCGATTCGGCGTACGGCATGTACACGCTGTTCACGTCGGACCCGCCGGCGACGCTGGAGACCAACGCCGGGCGCTTCATCCCCGTGCGCCCGCGCGCCGGGCGCGTCTTGACCAACCTGCCCGGCCCGCCGAACGCCTTCAAGAAGGGCGACCCGCCCGCGACCACGCCCTTGACCGTCTTCATCGACGAGGTCAATGCGCTGGCCGTCCTCGAGGTCGGCGGCCAGACGGTCGTCGTCGCGCCCGGGCAGTGGACCGATTGGCTGCGTGTGTCGTTCGACATGTTGCCCGCCGGCGCCATGTCGCTGGGCGGCATCGTGCGGTTCAAGCTGCAGAGCCTCGCGCCCGAGTTCAAGCTCTACGCGTCGCCGATCAACTTTGATCCGATGGACCCGGCGGACACGATCTCGTACCCCGAAGGCGCGGCCGCGAAGCTCGCCGAGGACATGGGCGGCGCCTATTACACGAAGGGCATGCCCGAGGACGTCGGCGCGCTGAAGGACGGCGTCTTCACGGACGCGGAGTTCATGGGGCAGGTCGACCTCGTGCACCGCGAGAACGGCGTGATGTTGCACCACGCGCTCGATCGCTGGACCAGCGACCCGGCCGGCGGGCTCCTGTTCTTCTACGTCGGCACCGTCGACCTCTCGATGCACATGATGTGGCGTCACCAGGATCCGGAGCACCCGGACTTCGACGCCAAGGTCGCCGCCGAGAGCTCGTCGTGGTGGACCGGGCGTGAGGGCTCGACGTGGCGCGACGTCGTCGAGGACCTCTATCTCGAGATGGACCCGGTCCTCGGCGCGATCTTGGACCGCGTCGACGACGAGACCCTCGTGATGGTCATCAGCGACCACGGCTTCGCGCCGTACCGACGCAAGTTCTCCCTGAACACTTGGCTCCTGCGCGAGGGCTACATCGTGCTGAAGGAGGGGCGGACTGCGGAGCTGCCCGAGGACGACTCGAAGCGCGTCGACGTGCACCTCTTCGATGCCGTCGATTGGGCGCGGACGAAGGCCTACGGGATCGGCTTCAACGGCCTCTACCTCAACCGCATCGGGCGCGAGGCGCAGGGCATCGTGACGGACGCGGAGGCGCCTGCGCTCCTGGCCGAGCTCAAGTCGAAGCTCGAAGGAGTGCGTGACAGCGCGCCCGGCAGGTCGTGGGACGGCGCGCAGGTCGTCCTCGCCGCCGACATCGCGACCGCGGTGTATCAAGGCGAGCGCGTCTCCGACGCCCCCGACATCATCGTGGGGTACAACTCTGGCTACGGGAACTCGGACGAGGCGACGCAGGGACGCATCCCCGCGGCGGTCCTCTCCGACAATCTCGGCGGCACCTTCAACGGCAGCCACCTGATGCACCCGAGCGTCGTCGAGGGCGTGCTGTTGACCAATCGCCGCGTCTCTGCGCCCCGGCCCAAGCTCGAGGACATCACCGCGACCATCCTGAAGCGCTACGGCGTGGCGCCGGAGCCTGGTATGGTCGGCCACGCGATCTTCGACTGATCACTCACTCCCCGTCCACCGCCGTACCGGCAGCACCCAAGACCCCCACTCGCACGATGTTCGGCTCCAAGAACAAGATCAAGATCGACCCGCAGCTCTTCGACCGCATTCGGAAGATCGCCGAAGTCGCGGGCTACGCCTCGGCGGAAGAGTTCATCCACCACGTGCTCGAGCGCGAGGTCGCGCAGTTCGGCGACTCGGAGTCGGACGCCGACATCACCGAGAAGCTCAAGGGCCTCGGCTACATCAGCTGACCTCGCTCTGCGCCTGAACGACACGCCTTACGGTCCTTGCCTTGAACGCGATCAACGCACTCGTCACACGCGCTTTCGACCTCCTTTTGGCCCCGTTGGAGTGGGTCGGAATGGAGTTCGCGTTGCTCGTCGTCAGCGGCGTCTTTGGCGTCCTCGCGCTGTGGGTGTTCAAGTACATCTCGTGGCAGAAGGGCATCAAGGCGACGAAGGACCGCATCAAAGGGCACCTGATCGAGATCCGCATCTACCAAGACAACTTGGGCGTCGTCTCCAAGGCGATCGGTAAGGTGCTCGCGCGGAACGTGCAGTACATGCTGCTCAACTTCGGGCCGTTTATCCCGATGGCGGTGCCGTTCACGTTGGTCGTCGCGCAGCTCGTCGTGCGCTACGGGTTCGACCCCGTCCCCGTGCGGCCTGAGCTCGTTGCCTCGCAGAGCGCTGAGCCGGGGCGGCCGCCCGTGATCGCTGGCGAAGGCACGACGCTGCGCATCGCTGGCGATGCGGCTTCGATCGGCAGCCTCGAGCTCGTGCTGCCCGAGGGCCTCGTCGCGCGCTCGCCGCTGGCGCGGATCCCCGCCCAGGGCTGCGCCGTGCAAGAGATCACGGCGACGAGCCCCGGGGTGTACGACATCCTCTTGCGCACCAGCGCCGGGGAATCGACGAAGCGCTTCGTCGCGGGCCAGGAGGCGCGCACGCGCACGATGCAGCCCGAGCGCGTGACTGGCCTCTCGATGTTGCTCTGGCCGGCCGAGGACTCCCTCGCAGGCACCGGGCTCACGGAGGTCAAGTTCGTCTATCCGGAGAGCCAGCTCGGCTGGCTGCCGGGGTCGGGCCCGATGGGCGTGATCCTCGTCTTCTTGGGGGCCTCGATGCTCTTCGGCTTCATCGCGATGAAGCCCTTGGGCGTGCAGATTTAGCGCTGGTCGTTCATCATGGGGGAATGACGAGGTCGTTCTCGAACCCCCTGCGCCTCCTCGGTGTCGCGCTCGTGACCACGTTGGCGCTCGCGCCCCCTCTGTCGGCGCAAGCCTTCAAGAAGGAGCGCTACCCGGCGCTCGGGATCCCGCTCGTCCTGCGCCCGCGCACGTTCGACCCCGTCCCGGTCCAGCCGAACGAGGGGTACGTCCGCCTCCAGTGGTACGAGCGGCTCCCTGACCCCAAGCGCAAGCAGGACAAGGAGCGCCGCCTGCGCCCCAAGGTCATGCTCGTCGAGATCGCGCGCCCGAAGGTCGCGTCCGGCCCCAAGGTCGAGGCCGAGGAGGGCAAGGAGCCGGAGCCCCGCTCACGAGCCCGCGGCAAGGGGCGCGGCCCAGTCGTGGACTTCGAGTCCTGGCTCGCCGGCGAGTTCGGCGGTTGGACCGCCACGGACCTCGGCGAAGGGCGCAAGAGCGACGAGTACACCACGCGCCAGTGGCGCTTGCACGCGCCGGCCTCGGACCCCTCCGCCAAGGCGTACACGGGGTTCGCCTACACCTGGGCCGACGCCGCGCGGACGTTTGCCGTCGTTGGAATCTCGGCGAAGGAAGACGAGGAAGAGTTCGACTCGGTTTGGGCCGAGATGGGCTCCAAGCTGCAGCTCGCGGACCCTGTAGGCGCTGAAGCAGAGCGCGAGAAGCTCGAGCGCCAATACGTCGGCAAGTATTCGCACCCTGACTATCGAGTGCACGTCGCGGCGGCGGCGATCGACCCCTGGAAGATCGAGAACACGGAGAACTACATCTTCGTCTTCAATACCAGGGATCAGCCGCTGTTGCGCAAGGTCATGCGCGACATCGAAGCGCTGCGGGGGGCCTACATGGAGCTCTTCCCGCCTGCCGCCGACTTCGACGCGGTCTCGACCGTCCGGATCTGCGCCGACAAGGATGAGTACATGGCCTATGGCGGGATGCAGGGCTCCGCGGGCTACTGGAACTCACGCACCGAAGAGCTCGTGCTCTATCACTACGAGGTCCAGGACGGCGGCCGCAAGGACGACGCGAACACGTTCATCGTCCTGTACCACGAGGCCTTCCACCAGTACATCCACTACTCGTCGGGCGAGCTCCCGCCGCACTCTTGGTTCAACGAGGGCTACGGCGACTTCTTCTCGGGCACGCGCCTCAAAGGCAGCAAGGTCCTCAAGGTCGACGTCAACCCGTGGCGCTGCGGCACGATCCAGCGCGCGATCAGCGCCGGCCGCCACGTGCCGTGGAAGGACATCATTCGCTACGACCAGCGGCAGTACTACATGAACCCTGCCATCTGCTATGCGCAAGGCTGGTCGATGATCTACTTCCTCAATCGCTCGAAGAGCGTGCGCACGAAGCCCGAGTGGGCGAAGATCCTGCCCACGTACTTCGAGACGCTCAAGGAGACGTATCGAACGGAGCTCGAGAGGTTCACGGACGAGCCCAACGACGGCGAGCGCTTCCAAGCGGGTCAGAGGGCGCGCGAGGCCGCGGTGACCGCCGCGTTCGAAGGCGTAGACCTCGATGAGATCGAGCGCGAGTGGGCGACGTTCACCCTGGCCCTCGAAGATCCACGCGACTGAGGAGGCGCGCGGATCAAGCCGAGGTTCGCGAGCCCGCGACGCGCGCCGAGGGGCACGGCGCGCGAGGACGCCCGGCGTCGCGTGGATCACTTGGGGTCTGTCGCACCGTCGCCGCCCCAGCGGGGCGCCTCGAGTTCGGCCTCCCATGCAGCGGCGAGCGCGATCAGGCGAGCGACGTGATCGGGGTGGAGCTCTGCCAGGTCATGTGACTCGCCGAGGTCTGATGTCAGATCGAACAACATCGGGGCCGAGCTCGTGTCGCGCAGCCAGACGAGCTTCCAGCGGCCTTGGCGGACCGCGATCGGGCCTGCTGGGCCGCTCGTGCGCCAATAGAGCGCTCGTTCCGGTAGCGCGGTCGACTGCCCAGTGACGAGCGGGAGCAGATCGACGCCGTCGAGCGCTCCCTCGAGCGAACGGTCAGGGGGCGCATCGATCCTCGCGGCCGCGAGGAACGTCGGCGCGAGGTCGAGCGCGATCGCAGGCGTGGCCACCGTCGTGCCCTTGGGGATCCGCTTCGGCCAGCGCCAGGCGGTCGGGACGCGCATGCCGCCCTCGAAGACGTCGCCCTTGCGTCCGCGCAGCGGCGCGTTCAGAGCGCCGGTCGATGTCTGCCCGCCGTTGTCGTTGGTAAACACCACGAGCGTGTCCTCGTCGAGGTGCAAGCGCTCTAGCTCCGCGAGCACGCGACCGACGTTGTCATCCATCGCTTTGACGAGCCCGGCGTACTTCCGCCGCCGCAGGCCTTCGATGTCGGCGAGCGCCTCGAGGTCCTCGCTCTTCGGCTCGAGCGGCCCGTGGGGCGCCGTGAACGACAGGTACAAGAAGAACGGCTCGTCTTGGTTGGCCTGGATGAAGCGAATCGCCGCGTCGCCGAGGCGGTCCGTGACGTAGCCGACCTCTTCCGTCGGCTCACGGTCGTTCAGCAAGACCCTGTGTGCGCTCGGCGCCTCGATCGGGTAATAGGAGCGCGACCCTTGCAGCAGGCCGTAGAAGTGGTCGAACCCGCGCTCGAGCGGCTGGTACGGCTTGGGATAACCGAGGTGCCACTTGCCAATGCACGCGGTGCGGTAACCCAGCGCCCGTAGCCGATCCGCGATCGTCACCTGGTTGAGGTCGAGGCCACCCTTCATGTAACCAGGCGGGATGTTGCGCTCGTGCCCGAAGCGCTGCTGGTAGCGCCCCGTCAACAAGCCGGCCCGGGACGGAGAGCAGACGCAGCCGGACATCGCGAATGAGTCGAAGCGCGCGCCCTCCTGCGCGATCCGGTCGATGTTGGGCGTCCGCCGCGCGAGCGCTGAGTCTGGCTCTCTTTGGAACCCGAAGTCCGCGAAGCCTGCGTCGTCCGCGAGGATCAGGACGATGTTCGGCGCGCGCTGCGTTCGCCCTGAGTCTTGCTCGAGGGGCGCGGGCTCGCGCGACGAGCTGGTGGAGACGAGCGCGAGCCCGGCCACGAACAGGGCGATGTTGAGCTGCATGGCGCCGAGTCTACCGGCGCCCGGCGCGGGCCGCGGTCGGGACCAGGCGCGTCCCCGCTCACCGCGAGCATGACCGGGCCGGTCGCGCATCGACTCCCGCGCGCACGGAGAGCGCCCGATCGGCGCGGCGCGCCCCGCGGGCTCCGCGCGCGCGGCCTTGGGCGCGGTTGGACGGGGAGAACCGACCTCGGTAGTGTTGCTCGCATGTCGCTCCTCTCGCGCTTCGCTCCCGTCGGTGCAGTCCTCACTTTGGCAGCGGTCGTCGCGCACGCGGTCGGCGCCGAAGACCCCCCGCAGCGTTGGTGGAAGGGCAACACTCACACCCACACGCTTTGGAGTGACGGGGACGGAGCGCCAGACCTCGTCGTCGATTGGTACCGCGCGCGGGGCTATGCGTTCCTCGCGCTGACGGACCACAATCAGCTCCAGGAAGAGGAGCGCTGGTTCCCGATCAAGGACGGGACGCGCCTCGACGACGCGCGGGTCGCGGCGCTGCGAGCGCGCTTTGGCGCGGCGCGCGTCGACGTGGGCGAGCGCGGGCTGCGGCTCGCGACGCTCGACGCGCTGCGCAAGGACTTCGAGGCGCCGGGGCAGTTCTTGCTCGTCAAGGCCGAGGAGGTGACGGCGAGCTATAGGGAGGTCGGCGAGGCAGGGGCGCGGGCCCGCGACTATCCCGTGCACATCAACGCGCTGAACATCGATGCGCTCGTTCCGCCGCGTGGATCGACCTCGCCCGCAGCGCTGATGAACGCGGCGCTCGCGGCCATCCGCGCCGAGGGCGAGCGCGCGCAGAAGCCTGTCGTGGCGCACGTCAATCACCCAAACTTCAAGTGGGGCCTCGATTGGGAGGACCTGGCGACGATCGAGGGCCTGGGCTTCTTCGAGGTCTACAACGGCCACCGCGGCACGCAGCTCGACGGGGACGAGACGCGGCCCTCGACCGAGCGCATTTGGGACCTCGCGCTCACACGGCGGCTCGGCGCTGGAGGGGAGCTCTTGTACGGCGTCGCGACCGATGACGCGCACGACTACCACGGCGGCGCGACCTCGCGGCCTGGCCGCGGCTGGATCCAAGTGCGGGCGCGCACGCTCGCAGGGGACGCGCTCATGCAGGCGATGCTGGCGGGGGACTTCTACGCGTCGAGCGGCGTGACGCTCGAGGACGTCGCGCTGGACACCGCCGCCTACACGGTCGATGTCCTGGAGCCAGGCTGTACGGTCGAGTTCATTGGCGCGCGCAAGGGGGGCGAGCCCGGGGCGTTGTTGGCGTCCACCACGGAGGACCCTGCGGTCTACCGCTTCGGGGGCGACGAGCTGTACGTCCGCGCCCGCGTGACCTCCCAGGTCCTGCACTCAGACCCGAACGTCGAGGGCGAACCCCAGCGCGCCTGGACCCAGCCCGTGCGAGGCCCGTGGCGCCCGCGCGCGGGTCGCTAAAGATTGCGCCGAATCGGTGCGTCCCCCTGCTGCGAGGTAGCGAAAACCCCTAGGTCGCGGCCGAGCCCCTTGGCCGCGCCGCCGTTCCGACGCCCCCCTCCTCACCCCACCAAAAGACGATGAACTCCATTGTCCGCGCTGCCGCCGGCGCTCTGTTGCCGGCCCTTCTCTTGTGCGCTGCCAGCGCGCACGCCCAGGCCCCCGTCACCTTCGAACAGTCGATCTACGCCCGCGAGACGGCGAACTTCGGCTACCAAGGACGCAGCTTCGTTGCCGAGGGCGACACCCTCGTCGTAGGAAACTGGGGCGACGGCCAGTTCGGCCAGAACTCCGGCGCTGCGCGCGTCTACGAGCGCACCGCGTCTGGCTGGAAGGAGCGCTTCAAGTTGATTGCGGAGGACGCGAGCACCCAGGCGTACTTCGGCATGACGGTCGCGATGAGCGGCGACACCATCGCGGTGGGCGCCTACAAGGACAATGCGGGCGGCCGCAAGTGCGGCGCCGCTTACGTGTTCCGGCTCATCGACGGCGCATGGAAGCAGCTCGCGAAGCTCACGCCGAATGACGGCGTCCAGTTCGATCAGTTCTCCTTCTCGCTGGCTGTGCTCGACGGAGTGGTGATCGCCACGGCGCCTTACGCGGATGCGAACGGCGAAGACTCCGGCGCGGCCTACGTGTTCACCGAGCAGCCGAACGGCGCGTGGATCCAGACGCAGAAGTTGACGCCGAACGATGCCCGCCCGCACGATCGCTTTGGCCTCGAGGCCGCCGCGCAGGGGACGACTGCGATGATCGGGGCGCACTGGTCGGACGTCGGCGCGGCTGCCGACGCGGGCGCGATGTACGTCTTTGACCGGAACGCCGCAGGTAGCTGGCAGCAGTCGGCGCGTTTGACCTCGCTCGACGCGGACCCGGGCGATTGGTTCGGGATCAGCGTCGCGATGGACGGGGACACCGCGGTCATCGGAGCGCGGGCCGACAGTGAGGCGGCGTATTATGCTGGCGCGGCGTACGTCTTCGAGCGCGCGGGCGGTGTCTGGACCCAGCGCCAGAAATTGCTCGCGGGTGATCCCGATGAGATCGACTTTTTTGGCAACAGCGTCGATGTGCGCGACGGTGCGATCCTCGTCGGCGCCTGCCTCGATGACGACCTCGGCTATTGGAGCGGCTCGGCGTACCTCTTCGAGCCGGTCGGTGGGCGCTGGAGCCAGACCGCAAAGCTCGTCGCGCCTGACGGCGGCATGTTGGACTACTTCGGCGTCGATGTCGCGATCACGGGCTGCGACCTGTTGGTGAGCGCGCCCGAGCACGAGCCCCAGGGCTTCGTCGACACCGGGGTCGTGTACTCGTACAACCGCTGCCCGGTGCGGGTGTCCGCGCGCTGAGCGCTCGTCGGCGTCGTCCAGGCACGCCCTCCCCCAAGGGTCGTGCCAGGCCTCGCGGGCAGCGCGCCCAGCCCGCGGGTGATCCCGAATTCGGCAACCGAGCCCGGAACGCGTCGGGACGGCGCCCGCGCCTGTAGCCTGCTCGGCGTGGATGGGGTAGACGGCCCGCCATGTCGAAGCGACTCCTTCCCGCTGCGCTTTTTGGAACGCTCTGTCTCCCGGTCCTCGGCGTCCCGCAGGGCGGCGTGCCCGCGCCCGGCAGCGTCGCCCCCAGCTTCGAAGGCGTGACCTGGCACGCCGCCGACGCCGCGCATGGGACCGTCGTGCAGCAGGCCGTGAGCGGCGGCGGATTGCAGATCCAGAAGCCCCAGGGCAACGGCTATCCCGCTTGGTACGGCTTCCCGGTGCTGGTCCTCACGCTCCCGGACAACGCCGGGGCGGACGTCATCGCGTTCGGAGAGCTCGCGCAGCGGGCCAACGAGGACCGCGGGCTCGTCGTCGTCACGATCACCAAGGCGGCGCCCCCGACGCCCGAGCCTGACAGCGGGGGCGCGCCCTCCGATGCGCAGCGCGGGGAGGATGAGGCCGCGGACACGCCGCCCTCCAGCCAGCTCGTCGCCGGGCGCGCGCTGGAATCGAGCCCCTGGTGCCCCGACGCTGCGCCGCGCGCGATCGTGCTCGGGCCGACGGGCGAGGTCATCGGCGCCGCGTATGTGAGGGCGGACCGCGACGAGGTCCTGGAGCTGCTCGCGGTCGCGCTCAATCGCTACCCCGCCGCTCCGCTCGAGGAGGACCTCGGCGAGCCGGTGCGCGAGGCGCAGTCGAAGTACTTCGCCGGTGATTGGGAGGCGGCCAGGAAGTTGGCGAACAAGCTCGCGAAGTCCCTGTCGCGGTCAAACCCCGAAGCGGCACAGGCCGCGCTGCGCTTGGCTGCGAAGGTGGACGAGCACGAGCGCGCCCTGCGCGCGGGGATCATCGACGCCAATCGTGAGATGTACTCGTCCGTGAAGCTCGCGGCGCTCGTCGCCGCGACGCGCCGCGGCTTCCCGCGCAGCGCGGCCGCCTCGGAGGCGGAAGCCGCCGCCGCGCTGCAGCTGAAGGACATGGGCCGCGAGACCGCCTACCGTGTCGCCGAGGAGTGGGTCGAGATCTTGCCGAGCCGGCCGGCGTTGTTCCCGGACGTCGCCGATGCGCGCGGGAAGAAGTACGCGAAGGCGCTCGAGGCGCTGACCAAGCGCGCGAACCTGTCGAGCGATCTGACACGGCACGCGCAATCCCTCGTCCTGCGCTACGAGCTCGCCGCGCGCCGCTGACCCGCGCGCGCGGGAGCGCTGCCCGAGGGCCCTCGAGCGCTGCCAGCTCCCAGGTCCATCGGACAGGCGCGTAGGATGAGCGCGTGCACCCGCTCGACTTCGTCATCTTCTCGGCCTTCGCGCTCGTCTTCGGGCTCGTCGCGCAGCGGCTCGAGCGCACGCCGCTGACGGCGCCCATCCTGGCGGTCGGCCTTGGGCTCGTCCTTGGGCCCCTCGGCCTCAACCTGTCGCGCCTCGACGTCGAGGGAAGCGCAGTGCGCGTGATGGCGGAGTTCACGCTGGCCTTCGTGTTGTTCCATGACGCCGCGCGGATCGATCTGCGCGTGCTGCGGCGGAACCTGGCGATCCCAGGGCGCTTGCTGGGGCCGGGGTTGCTCATGACGATCGCGCTGGGCGCGGCGCTCGGCTCGCTCGTCCTCGGGCGCGACGGGATCGATGGCGCCGGGCTCGGACCGTGGGACATCGCGCTTTTGGCAGCGCTGCTCGCGCCAACCGACGCGGCCCTTGGGCAGGCGGTCGTAAGCCAGGAGGCGGTCCCGGCGCGCGTGCGGCAGGCGCTGAACGTCGAGAGCGGCCTCAACGACGGCCTCGTCGTCCCGATCGTCGCGACGCTGCTCGCTTGCGCCGCCGGCGCGTCCGCGCAGACCGAGCTGGGCCTCTGGACCTTCGCCCGCCACGCGCTGCAAGCGGCTGGCTTCGGGGTCGCGTTCGGTCTCGTGATCGGCTTCGTGTCGGCGCGCCTGATGGACCTCGCGCACGCCGCGGGCTGGATGCACCACACCGCGCGCCACGGCGCTATCGCGGCTGTGCCCGTCTTGGCGTACTTCGGCGCAGAGCTGGTGCACGGCAGCGGCTTCCTGGCGGCGTTCGTCGCGGGGCTCACCCTGGGGAGCGTCGCGCGCCGGCTGGAGCGCCGCAGCTTCGACTTCACAGAGGACTTGGGCGAGCTCCTCGGGCACGTGACGTGGATCACCTTCGGCGTCGCAGCGGCGCCGTTCGCGCTGAGCTGCGCGTCTCCGGCCGTGCTTGGGTACGCGCTCCTCAGCCTGACCGTCGTGCGGATGCTCCCGGTCGCGCTCGCGTTGATGGGGACCGGGTTCGCGCGCGATACGGTGCTCTTCATCGGTTGGTTCGGGCCGCGCGGCCTCGCGACGGTCGTGTTCGCGCTGACCGCGCTCAGCACACCAGAGCTCGTCCGCGGCGAGCAGGTCTTTGGGGTCGCGGTTTGGGTGGTGCTCTTATCCGTCCTCCTCCACGGCTTGACCGCGAGCGCCCTCGCGCGGCGCTATGGCGCTCGCTGTGGTCGTCGGCAGGAGTTCGGCACGGCCGCCGAGCACCAGAGCGCCCCGGAGCTGCCGTTCGATCGGCGCCCGCGTCTGCCCGGCGTCGCAGCAGGTCCGTGACGGTGCGCGCCGTCGCTTGACGCCGCCCACGGCTTCAATCCGCCATCTCGTCGTTCGTCGCGCGGCGGCCCTCGTGCGACACTCTCGTGTGATGACGACACGGACGCTCACCATGCTCTTCGCGGCGGGGCTCGCCGCCTGCTCCACCGACGCGCTCGAGCCGGAGGCGGGGCCCGCGCCGGCGACCACGCCCGTAGCCACGCAGGTCGTGCTCGGCAGCGAGGCCCTCGCCCTCGACGGGTTCGCGCCGCTCGTCGGAAAGCGCGTCGGGCTCATCACGAACCCGTCGGCGGTCAACCGCGACCTCGAAGCGACGATCGACGTGCTGCACGCCGCGGAGGGCGTCGAGCTCGTCGCGCTCTTCGGGCCTGAGCACGGCGTGTACGGCGACGTCCCCGCCGGCGACCCGGTCGAGACGCGCACCGACGCGCGCACGGGGCTCCCGGTCCATTCGCTGTATGGCGCGACGCGTCGGCCGACGTTGGAGATGCTGGCGGGGCTCGATGTCGTTGTCTATGAGCTGCAGGACACTGGCGCGCGCTCATTCACCTACATCAGCACGCTCGGCGAGGCGATGGATGTGTGCGGCGAGGCCGGCGTCGAGTTTGTCGTGCTCGACCGGCCGAACCCGCTCGGCGGCGAGCGCGTCGAGGGCCCGCTCGTCGAGCGCGAGGAGCTGCGCTCGTTCGTCAGCCGCTGGGACGTTCCGTACGTGTATGGCCTGACCTGTGGCGAGGTCGCGCGCATGATCAACGGCGAGGGTTGGATCGATGCGCCGTGTAAGCTGACGGTGGTCCCGATGCGCGGGTGGCGGCGCGACATGGTGTGGGCGGACACAGGCTTGCCGTGGGTGCCTGCGTCGCCGCACGTCCCGCACGGTGAGTCGCCGCTGTTCCAGGTCGCGACCGGCATGCTCGGCGAGCTGGGCGGCGTCAGCAACGGCGTCGGGTACACCCTGCCGTTCCAATGCGTCGCGGCGCCTGGCGTCGACCCGCACGCGTTGGCGCGCGAGCTCGAGGCGCGCGGCCTGCCCGGCGTGCGCTTCAGGCCGCTCACCTACAAGCCCTACTACGCGACGTTTGCACGTGAGGTCATCGGCGGCGTGCAACTGCACTTCACGGACCCGGCCCATGCGCCGCTGACCGCGATCAACTTCCATGCGTTGGAGGCGCTGCACAAGGCGGCGGGCCTCGATGTGTTTGCGGCGGCGCTCGCGAGCGGCAAGGACTTTGCCATGTTCGACAAGGTCAATGGCACCGACGCGACGCGGCTCGCGCTTCAGGCGGGCGTCTCCGCTGCGGAGATCGTCGCGGGTTGGCGCGCAGGCGAAGAGGCCTTCCGCGCCCGGCGCGCGCCGTACCTCCTCTATTGACCGGAGCGCCTGTGCGGGCGGGCCGTTCCCAGGTCCGCGCGGTTGGAGTATCGTCGCGCCCATGCGCCCACTCCTGATCAGCCCCATCGCGCGCGGCGTCGCGGCTGCGTGCGCCGCGCTCGCGCTCGCCGCGACCGCCTCGGCCCAGCGCCTCAAGGTCTACGTCCTCGCGGGTCAGTCCAACATGCAGGGGCACGCGAAGTTGAGCACGCTCGACTATCTCGCGGACGACCCAGAGACCGCGGCCCTCTTGTCCAAGCTCCGGGACGAGCACGGCGAGCCCCGCGTCATCGACGATGTTTGGATCGCCTATCGCACGGGCGACGGCGACGGTGAGGCGTTTGGCCCGTTGACCGCGGGTTACGGCGCGCGCCGGGACGTCGCGCGCTCGGATGACAAGCTCGGACCCGAGCTCACGTTTGGCCTGCGCGTCGCAGAGGCGCACGACGGCCCGGTGCTGTTGATCAAGGCCGCCTGGGGCGGGCGCTCGCTGCACACGGACTTTCGCCCGCCGTCTGCGGGGCCGTTCGAGTTCTCGCAGCAGCAGCTCGATCAATTGAAGCAGCGCGGGGACGACATCGACGAAGCGCGCCGCGCAAAGGAGGCCGCGACGGGCAAGGACTATCGCCAGGTCGTCGCGTACGTCCGCGCGGTCCTCGGCGATCTCCCGCGGTATTGTCCGCAGTACGACCCGCAGGCGGGTTACGACCTCGCAGGCTTTGTCTGGTTCCAGGGCTGGAACGACATGGTGGACCGCGGCGTGTATCCCGAGCGCGATCGCGAGGGCGGCTACGCCCGCTACTCGGAGTGCCTCGCGCACTTCATTCGTGATATGCGGCGTGACCTCGAGGCGCCCTCGCTGCCGTTTGTCATCGGGGTGATGGGGGTCGGCGGCGAGGGCCCTGACGTGTCGGCGTCGACGCGCAACTTTCGCGCGGCGATGGCGGCGCCGGCGCAGCTCGAGGAGTTCGTGGGGAACGTGGTGGCGGTGCCGACGGCGCCGTATTGGGACGCGCCGCTGGCTGCGATCGCAGCGCGCCTCGACGAAGTGCGCGAGTTCGAGCGCAAGCTGCGCAACAAGCAGAAGGGCTCGCAGAACGAGGACGGCGCGCTGGGCGAGGACGAGCAGCGCGCCGCGGTGGCGCGGTTCCGGGCGGAGCGCCTGACCCCAGAGGACGAGGCGGTCTGGCTGCGGGGCGCGTCGAACGCGGGCTATCACTACCTCGGGTGCGGCAAGACGCTCGCTCGCATTGGCGTCGCGTTTGCAGACGCGGTCTTGCGCTTGGAGCCACGCTGAGCGTCGGTGGCGCAGGGCCGTGGCGCAGGGCCGTGGCGCAGGGCCGTGGCGTAGGGCCGTGGCGCAGGGCCGTGGCGCAGGGCCGTGGCGCAGGCCCGTGGCGCAGGCCCGTGGCGGGCGCCCGCGAGGCGGCGCGCCCGCGGCCCCGTTGCAAACTTGTGACACGGCGCGCTCGAAGGTGTGGCATCCTCCGGCGCCACCCGCTCGTGTCCTGAGCTGCCCTATGCCCTTCGATCAATCTTCGCCAGCTTCGTCCGTTCCCCTTGTGCGCCGTCGATTGGCGCGTCGCCTCCTCCTGTCCTTTGGGGTGTGTCTCGCGGGGGCAAGTGGGGCCGCGTTCGCCCAGTCGGCGCCGCTGGGCCTGGAGGACCAGGTCGCGGTCGTCGAGCGCGTCGGAGCGCTGCTCACGGAGCGGTACGTGTTCCCGGAGGTCGCGGCCCAGTGCGCCGAGCGCCTGCGCGCGCAGCCGACAAAGGAGGCGCCCGGGGCTGTCGCCGAGCCCGAAGCGTTCGCCGCATGGCTCACCCAGGTGCTCCGCGACGTAAGCCATGACGAGCACCTGCTCGTGCGCGTCCGTGCCGTTGCAGCGAGCCCAGCGCCAGCGGGGCCGGCGTTCCCTTTGCGAGAGCGAGCGCGCCGGTTCAGCCGCGGCCAAGAGAGCAACTTCGGCTTCGAACGGGTCGAGCGGCTCGAAGGCAACGTCGGCTACCTCGACCTGCGCTCGTTCGCGGCTCCGTGGGAGGCGCAGACGACGGCGGTCTCGGCGCTGGGTTTCCTGGAGAACACGGACGCGGTGATCTTCGACCTGCGGCGCAACGAGGGCGGTTACCCGGGCATGGTCCAGTTCCTGAGCTCGTACCTCTTCGCGGAGCCGACGCACCTCAACACGCTCTACTTCCGCGAGGGAGACCGCACAGAGGAGTATTGGACCCTGCCTGATGTCCCGGGCGCGAAGCTGTCGGAGGTCCCAGTGTTCGTGTTGACGAGCGCGCAGACGTTCTCCGCAGCGGAGGAGTTCAGCTACAACCTCCAGGCGCAGGAGCGCGCGACGCTCGTCGGTGAGACGACGCGCGGCGGCGCGAATCCGGGGGGGCTCTTCCCGATCGACGCGCAGTTCGAGATGGTGATCCCGACCGGGCGTGCGATCAATCCGGTCACCGGCACCAATTGGGAGGGCACGGGGGTCGTGCCGCACGTCGCGGTCCCGGCCGAGCGCGCCCTCGAGGCCGCGCTGGCGCTCGCCCGTCCCGCGGCCGAGGCGCGCCGTGCGGCGCGGGCGGCGCAGTGGAGCGCCCTGGAGGCCGCGTATGGCGACGCGCTTCGGCTCGACGACGAGGAGCAGCCGGAGGCCGCGGCGCGCGCGCTGCGCGCCGGGCTGGAGGTCGCCGAGCGCGCAGGATTGATCCATGAGCGAGAGGTCAATGCGCTCGGCTACGACTTGCTGGGTCAGGGCCGCGTGACGCTCGCGATCTCTGCCTTCAAGCTGAATGTCGCGACGTCCCCGGCCTCAGCCAACGCGCACGACAGCCTGGGCGAGGCGCTGAAGGCCGCAGGCGACGTCCCTGGCGCGATCGAGTGTTACGAGCGCGCCCTCGCGCTCGAGCCCGCCGGCCCCAACGCGCAGGCCGCGCGCGCGACCCTCGCCGCATTGAAGGCGCTCGGGGACCATTCGCCCTCCGATCCCCTCAAGCGCCGGCCTGGGCCGTAGAGCCGGCGGCCCTGGCGGCCCTGGCGGGCGGCGGAGGCCCCCGCGAGGGGGTCCCTTTTCAAGTGTCCGGAGAGGTCCCATTTCATGCGGGTCGTCGAGCGGCGGGTCCTTGAGTGACTGACGGGCTCGAAGCCCAATCAGGGAGGCTGGTCCTTACCGGGACGACCACGACCACGACGACGTGGATCAAGTCCATTTCAACGAGTGCAGGTCATTCTCGGTGTCTTCGCTTCGGCGCTCCGGACGCGGAGCAGCTCGCCCGCGTCGTGCGGCTCGATCCCGAGCCGCTGTATCCGATCCAGCACCGGGAGCGTTCGGTAGGCGTGGACCCGTACGCGTGGGCCCCTACGCGTGGGACCTGGGGAGCTGCGATCGAGAGACATGCTCGTCCGTGAACCGCAGCACAAACGTCTCGAGGTGCTCCCAGAGAACCCGGTTCGCGACGCTGCGCGAGGGCTCCCCGCTCTTAGGGCCGCAGGTGCAGCGCGAGGCCGTGGGTGCGGACCGTTTCGGTGTGCTGGACGCCGCCTGCCGCCGAGGTCGCGTCGCGCGCGCGGGCTTCGAGGTGCAGGGTCATGCCCGGGATCGACCAGGCGCCGAAGCGCGACGCGGGGATGAGCGGCTGTGCGGCGCCCTCGGCATCAGTCACGAACGCGCCTAGGACCGCGGTGGGTCCCACGAGGCACGAGCCGAGCGCGGCGGGGGCGCTGGAGCCGGGCAGGCTGGCGACGAGCACGCCGACGCGACCCGCAGGCAGGTCGGAGATACCGAAGGCTACGGCCTGTCCGGCGACGGCAGCGCCGACGAGGGTGAGCCCCGCGCGCTGGCCCGACGCCTGCAGCGGGGCCTCGCAGAAGGGGCGCGTCCACTCGGTGGCATCGACCGTCGCGCTCGACACGCCGCCGACGCGCCGGGCTCCGCCGCTCGGGTGGTTCACGGTGTGGTGCGCGATGCTCGCGACGATCGTGCCGCCATCGCCGCGCACCTGCAGGCCGTGGTAGTCGTAGGGAGCGAGGCCCGCGGGCGCGAGCACACGCGCGACCGCGTAGACCCCAGCGCCCGTGCGCTCGAACTCGTAGACGCGACCGCGGCCGACGTCTGCGCCCGGCGCGCCGACGAGCAGCGTATCGCGCTCGGTGTACGCGACGCTGCCGCCGAACGCCGCGAGGTTTGGCAGGCCGACGGGTCGAATGCACTGCGCTTCCACCCAGCCCAGCGGGCCCGGACGGAAGACGTAGGCCGCGCCGCGGACACCGCCTGCGTGCCACGCGCGGTGGGAGCCGACGACCACTTCGTCGTCACCGAGCCGCACGTCGACGCCGAAGTGCCCCCACGCGTGGCCATCGTGGGGCAGGAGGCGCTGGACCTCGCGCCAAGTCTGGCCGTCGAACTCGAAGAGCCAGACAGCGCCCGCCCCGATGCCGTTCGCGCCATCGCTGTACGACGAGATCGCCGCGCGGTCGCCGCGGAGGTCGACGCGGTAACCGAACCAGTCCCCGCGCACCGCGCTCGCGGGGCGGAACTTGGCGGTCTCGACGAAGACGCCGCCTTGCAGCTCGAAGATGTAGGCCTCGCCCCACTCGGCGTAGTGGCCGTGGCCTTCGAGGGGCGCGCCGACGAGCAAACGCCCCGCGCTGTACGCGACGGCGCCGCCGAAGCCGTCCCCCGTCACCGCGTCCGACGCGGTCAGCCGCTGGACCTCGGTCCAGACCCCTTGGATGCGCCGGTAGACGTAGACCGCTCCCGCGCGGTCGCGCACGGCGTCGTCACCGGATGCGCCGACAAACGCGAGGTCGCCGTCGACAGCGACCGAGATCCCGAAGAGGTCGTCGGCGTGCCCCGTGCTCGACTGCAGCAGCGTCGCAGCGGACCAGCCCGTTGGAGTGCGCTCGTAGACGGCGACCGAACCGCGCTCCATCAGGATCGGTCCGCCCAGGGCCGGCGCGCAGGCCTGCGGCGCGCCGACGAACAGGTGGGGGCCAGAGAGGTCCAATGCGGCGCCGAGCAGCGACCACTCCGGCAGGCTCTGGGCATCCAGCGTCTGCCAGGCAGACTGGGCGGAGACGGGGGCAGAGGCGAGCAGCAGCGCCGCGCCGAGCGCAGCGGAGGCAGGGGTGTGCATGGGCAGTTCCGGTAGGGGTTGCAGGTCGCGGCAACACTTGCCGCGACCGATGCGACCCCGCGCCCAAAGCTGCGTCACTGCGCAACGCCCGAGAACGGGAGAAACCGGAACCGGAGCCCTGGTGCTGTCCTTGAACCTGCTCAGTCCAGTGGGCACCGGGCATGCGTGGGAACTCGACGTGGTGTGGGTGAAGACCTGGACGGGCCGCCCAGGCAAACCTGCACGTGTCATGCACTCTGGGGGGAGTTCACGATGGCGGCAGCGCGGCCGATCGTCTTCACAGCCAAGTAGACGGCGAAGCCGACCATGGCCAAGGGCACGAGCGAGAACGCAGGCCACGCTCCGCCAAAGCCGGAGCCCACGGTGTGCCACACTCCGGTGATCGTCAACGCGACCCCGATGAAGACGATGAAGACGACCGTGTTGCAGGCGGCGCCCGCCACGACGTGACCCGTCGCAGGCTCGTGACGAAGGGTCTCCAGGTAAGCAGGCGAACGCTTGGCCGCCTCGAACCGCGCAGCCCGCGTGTCGCTCGGCCGCCGCACTCGGTGCAGATGGGGACTTCCGTGCGGGCCGTACCCCGATTCTACGCACGTTCGGCACGCTCGCTCCGGGGCGCTCGCCTGCGCGCGATGTCCCGTGGTACCGGCGAGCGTGTGCCAGTGATCGCCGCAGGTTGCTGGCGGAGGGCTCGCTCCTTTCCGGGCCGCGACGTAGGCCAATGCGGGGTGCCTCGATTCACTCGCGCCCTGCCACTGAAGTTGCTGGTCTGCGGCGAGGCGCTACCCTTGGAGGCCATGGACGATGCACAGCTCCTGATCGAGCTCCACAAGCCGAATCGACGTCTCGGGCCAGGCAGCGAGACCATGACTCGGCAGGCGCTCGCGCTCTCGGGGTTGTTGGGTCGTCCCGGCCTCGAGGTTGCGGATCTCGGTTGTGGGACAGGGGCCTCCGCAGTCGTGCTTGCCGAGCAGCTCGACGTGCGGATCACCGCCGTCGATCTGTTCCCCGAGTTCCTCGACGAGCTGCAGCGTCGCGCCGAGGGGCGAGGTGTCGCGACACGCATCACGACGCTTGCCGCGTCGTTCGATGCGTTGCCGTTTGAACCCGAGTCGTTCGATGCGATTTGGTCAGAAGGGGCGATCTACAACCTCGGGTTCGAGGCCGGTGTCAAGGGCTGGCGTTCCTTCCTCAAGCCAGGTGGCATCCTCGCCGTGTCGGAGATCACGTGGCTGACTGCCGAGCGACCTACGGAGCTGCAGGCGCACTGGGATCGGGAGTATCCCGAGATCGATCGTGCTTCAGGCAAACTCGCCGTGCTAGAGAGGCACGGCTTCACGCCCGTCGGCTACTTCCCTCTACCAGCATCGTGTTGGTTGGAGGACTATTACCGGCCCTTGCGCGCCCGGTTCCCACTGTTCCTCGAGCAGAATGCTCACTCCGCGGCAGCCCGCGCATGTGTCGCGGCGGAGGAGCGTGAGATCGCGCTCTACGAACGGCACAGCGCCCACGTCAGCTACGGCTTCTACATCGCGCGGAAGTCGCTGGAATAGCTCTCGCGCAACGCGAGCCCGGGGCATCAGCGCTGAACGCTGTGACGGACAACCCGCTCGTCGTGACCGAGAAGGGCGAGGTCTTCCGCGCGGGCCTCGACCACGGTCAGCGCCTGTCGATGCCGCTCGACGACCTCGGCCACGTGGCGTGCACGCTCGCCAACGTGACCGAGCGGCGCGTCGAGCAGCTCGTCCACCCGGAACCGAGCCGACCGCCGGCGTTCCTGACGCTGACGCCGGGCCCGAACTCGGGCTTCATATTGGCGCAGCACGTGGCCGCGGCGCTCAGTCGTCGTGCTCAGCGAGCTCGTCGAGCGACACCGGCTTCGCCTTCAGCGCGTCGCGCACGAAGCCGAGCGTGCGCTCGTTCGGCTCGTAGAGCGCGACGAGCTGCAGCGTGACGTCGACGAGCTCGACGTCCGCGCCGTGCTGGTCGCATCCGAAGACGATCGCGTCGACGCCGGCCGCGCGCGCGACCTCGGGCAGCTTGTCGGCGACGGGCGCCAGGAGGTCGTCAACTGGCACACGCGCGAAGCCTTGGCGGTGGAGCTGGCGCTGGTGCGCCGCGCCCCAGGCCTCGAGCTCCTTGACCTTCGCGGTGTCGCCGGCTTGTTTCGCGGCCGCGTGCTCCTTCATCTTCTCGGCGACGGGGTTGTGCTTGGACGGCGCGTACGCGATCGCGACCGCGCGGCTGTCGTAGATGCCGAGGCGCGCTTTGGGCGCCGTGTCCTTCTGGGCGAGGGACAGCGCGCCGAGCGCGAGGAACGAGACGAGTGCGAGGGAGGCGTGTTTCATGGCTCTGACTCCGGGGTGCGGCCGTCCCAGCGACGGCGCACGAGGAGTTTCGGTTCGGCGGCCTCCGTCTGGGCGCAATCGCGTGGAGTCCGTCGATCAGCCACGTGAATCAACCAGCGTGGCCAGCTTGCCGCTGCGCCTGCGACGCGGTCTCAGCGCGCCCACGCGCGGCGCAGGTTCAGCGTGCCCATCGGCCTCCTGTCCACCAGACTGGGCAGGGTCAACGAAGCCGGACCCGCTGACCGTAGACAGAACCCTCCACATCATTGGAAGGTCACGCTCACCGCGTCCGTGAAGTTGCTCGTCGGTCCCGGGTTTGCGTTGCGGTACCACGCCTGGAAGTTCCAGGTCTCACCCGGCTGGACCACGACCGCCCCGAACGGGGTCGGCATTGCCGTGAGGTCGATGGGCAACGAGAACGTCCCTGTTGCGCCGGCGCCCTGGACCTGCCCCGCGCCGACGAAGCGCCCGATGAACCCGCCAAGGCACAGCAGCCCGTCGCTGCCTGCGATGGTGATCGGCGCGCCTTGGTAGCGAGAGGCGAGGAAGCAGCCGGAGGAGCCCTGGGGCAGGAACTCGACAGCCAGCGTCAAATCGTTGCTCGTGACCATGCCGCTGCCGAGGACGTTCAGCAGGCTTCCGCGCCCCGTACTGTTGGCGGCGGGCGTGCAATAGCGCGTGCCGACCTCCGTGGAGGTCCAGCGCCAGGCGCCCGTACCGACGACGATCGACCCATTTGCGCTCACGTCTTCTCCGTATGAGTCGTTACTGCCCAGAGTCCCGAGGTCCTGCATTCCCCCGACGGCGTCCCAGCGGAAGGCACGCCAGTCGAGCGCAGCGTCGCCGTACCAGGCCTGGAGGTTCCAGTGGTCGCATGGCACACGGGCAGGTGGCTTCCGGTGAGGCGACTGCCGGGGCTCGGACTCACGCGTTCCCGGCAGAAAACCTCCAAAGGTTGCCCAAGTGAGCCCCGTGGGGTCTCGAAGGGCCCAAGGGCGACCCACCTGGGGGCGCCGTGGCGTCCCGCTCCAAAGGTCGACCACGCCGTCGCGCGCCGAGAAGACAGCCAGTCCGAGTAGGCGAACCCGCGAGCGGGTGGCGTGTCCCGCCGCGCCACCCGGCGGCTCGACGGCGACGGGGAGCTGCGCGGAGGACGAAAGCTCGAAAGAGGGTGTTCCGGACCCCCGAGCTCGCTGGTGGTGCTTGGTGTGCCTCGTCTTCGCGAGTCAGACTCGCCCGGCGCGGGACCCGGTCCATGCCCCGCGATGCCGAGCGCGCGCGAGCGTCACTCGAAGTCCACTTGGATCGCGGTGCTGAGGCGGCTCGTGGCGACGCCCCCGATCGAATCGCGGAACCAAGCCTGGAAGTACCAGACATCGCCCGCCATGACGGCCACCTGGTATGTCGGCGGCTCGGGGAACGCGGTGAGGTCAAGGCGCGCGCGCAACGTGCCCGCATCGATCATCCCGAGGGTGTACGTGAAGCGCAGCGGCGCGCCGCCGAGGCAGAGCACGCCGCCCCCCGCGAGCGGGATCCCCAAGGGCATCGCCAAGCGGCTCGCGGCGAAGAGCCCGAAGCCCCCGTTCGGCGCCCCAGTCATTCGAAGCGTCAGGTCGTTGTCGGCAGCGACGGGGCTCCCGAAGGCAGCCAGGTCGGGCGTCGCGCCCGTCGAGCTCGGCGTAGACGAACAGAACGTCGCACCGAGGCTGCGCCACTCCACGATGTCCACGCGGCCGTTCGCGCCGTTCAGCGCAAACGGGGCGCCGACGAGCACCTCGGCCAGCCCATCACCATCGGTGTCGCCGGCGCTGGAGACCGAGAACGCGTAGTTCTCTCGCTGCGTCGAGCGCTTACGGAAGATCAGCGACCAATCCGACATCGAGACGACGTACAACGCCCCGGTATTGAACGCGACGTCATAGTAAGCGCCGATCGCGAGGTCGGGCACGCCGTCGCCATTCGTGTCGCCGACCTTGGCGATCGATGCGCCAAAGAAGACCGCTGTGCCGCTCGAGCTCCCCGCGCCGAACGTGGCGCCATCGAGCAGCGCGAGCACAGTCCGCGTGACGACGTCGTAGATGCGCACGGTGCCCGCGCCCTCATATGGCGCGCCGATGGCGACCTCTTCGATGCCGTCGCCGTTGAGGTCACCGAGCGCGAGCAGCGATGCCCCAAACGTTGCGAAGCCCGCCGGTCCAAGGAGCGCAGGCGCGAGCGGCTGCGTCGTCGCGCCCGAAAGGATCCGAACGAAGCCGGAGCCGTTGTTGCCGCTCGGCGCCGCGACGAGCAGGTCCGGCGTGCCGTCGCCGTTCAGGTCGCCTGGCGACACGATGGCTGCGCCGAAGCTGAACGTCGTGTCTGCGAAGGTCCTCAAGAGCGCGCCGTTCGCGCCCGAGTACGCGAGCGAGTTCCTGGAGTTCGCGCGCACGAACACCTCGTCGATGCCGTCGCCGTCGAGGTCAGGCCCTGCGTTCGGCGTGTCGACCTGCCCCGTCGACACGTCGCCGCGCACCTGCCAGAGGCGCACGCCAGTGCGCCCCGAATGCACGTGGACGGAGCCCTGGGCGCCGCTGGCATCGTCGCTCGGCGCGGCGACGGCGTAATCACGGTAGCCATCGCCGTCGAGGTCTCCCAAGAGCGCGAGGCCATCGCCGAGCCGCGCGTCGTTCGAGACGCCGAAGATGCCGCCTTGGTGCCGCCGGATGAGGCTCCCGTCTGCGCCTGAATAGACCTCTACGGCGCCCGGGAAGCCGCCGTTGCCCGCGCCGAGCTTGTAGCTGATAGCATGCTCAGGCACACCGTCGCCGTCGTAATCGTCGAGGCCCAGGACGTGATAGCCGGCATCATTGCTTGGCAGGAAGTTGCCGTAGGAACGCAGCGTCGACTGACCGTGGACCACGGCGGCTGAAGTGAGCGCGAGCAGGCCGATTCGTGCGAGGTGACGTGAGAGCATGGATGGCGACGTGCGAGGGCCGGCGAGGAACGGGGCTGCGAACCTCGCTCAAGGATGGACCAACCGCCTGAATCTGGGCAGGCCACTTCCATTTTTTCGTGCTCCATGTTCGCATCGAGCCATGTCCATATCGCTCCACTGGACGCTGCTCGCTGCGCCGCTCCTCGTCCCGACCGTTGGCGCGCAGGTCTCCGCGCGCTTGATCCCCAACCCCGACGGGCTCTCGGCTGGCCTCGATGCCTTTCGCGACGTCAACGGAGACGGCGTGCGCGACTTCGTCTCAGGCGCCGCCGATGCAGCCATCGGAGCGCTCACCCGGGCCGGGCGCGTGCGCCTCGTCTCCGGCGCGGACGGGGTCCCCCTGGGCAACATCGCGGGGACGCGCGCGTATGGGCGGCTCGGCGCCACGACTCGCGTGATCGGCGACATCAACGGCGACGGAGTCCCCGAGATCGCCGTCAGCGAGGACCGCGGAGGCGCGGGGAACGCACCCGCCCGCGTCTACATCCACTCTGGCGCGAACCTCGTGCGCCTCCGTACGCACGACTTCGCGACGTACTCGATCTCGTCCATCGCGCGCCTCTCCGACGTCGACGGCGATGGAGTCGCCGACTACGCCGTTGGCGCGCGCACGTTCTCCGTCACCGATCATTCGTTTGTCAAGGTGTTCTCCGGCGCGACAGGCGCGGAGCTCCGCACGTTCTTGCCGTTCATGGCCCCTTCGGGCTTCGGGTACTCGGTCATCGAGCTGGGCGACCTGAACGCGGACGGTGTGCCCGACCTCGCGATCGGTGACACGACGGCCTTCGTCGCCGGTTCGGCACGCGGCCGCGTCCAAGTCGTGTCGATCGCGAGCGGCGCGACGCTCCTGTCCATCGATGGCCCGGCGCCCGAGTACGCCGAGTTCGGGGCCGGCCTCGGCGCGCCTGGGGACATCAACGGCGACGGCGCGCCCGACTTGATCGTCGCGTCGGCCCTGCGCGTCCGTGCGTACTCGGGCGCGTCGGGCGCGCTGCTATGGGGGACGCCGCTCCTCTCCGACAGGTGGGATGCGGAGGTCGAGCTCGTGTGCCCCGGCGACCTCGACTTCGACGGGGTGTCTGAGGTGCTCGCCTACGGGCGACGGTTCTCGGACCAACCGGGCAACCAAATCGAGCTGTCCGTGCGGCTCCTCGACGGCGCGACGGGGTCAAGCTTCCTAGATGTCCAGAGCCTCGCGGACTTCGGGCTCTACGATCAAGCCTGGGTGGCGGCGGGCGACCTCGACGGGGACGGGCGCCCTGAGCTCGCGGCCAACGCGCGGGTGGCCGGCGCGTTTCGCCTGTGCATTCTGTCGTTCCCGTGGACGGGCGTGGCCTGCGAGAGCCTCCCGAACTCGACGGGCGCGACGGGCACGCTCGAGGTCGTGGGCCCCTTTGCAGTTGGCAGCACGTCGGCGTCGCTCGCCGCTGGCTCCTTGCCCCCCGGGGTGACGACGATGTTCCTCGTTGCGCCTGCGATCGGCGCCCCGATCCAGCCCCCCGGGAGCGAAGGGCGCCTCTGCCTCTCGGGCGGGATCGGGCGCTTCTTCGGACCGGGGCAAGTCCAGACCTCGAGCGCGGGCGGCACGGTCCAGTTGACCCTCGACGCCGACGCGCTGCCGCAGCCCACAGCGACCGTGGCCGCGGTCGCGGGCGAGACTTGGAGCTTCCAAGCCTGGCACCGCGACACCGGGGCGACGGGGGCGACCTCGAACCTGACCAACGCAGCGTTCGCGATCGTGAGGCCCTGACCTCGCGGCGCCGGGGTCCTCGCGAAGCGCGCTCCGCGAGGGAAGCCCGACGCCGCTCCAACGCGCCTGTCGTTTGTCTCCTGGAAGCTCTCCGTCTTGACTTCCCGACGACGAGGCACGGCGATGCCTGGGCGCGCCTGCGTGCCCCGTTCTCGTGCAAGTCGTGCGGGACCTGTGGGTCGTGCGGAGGTCGGTGGATGGCCGAACTCGCGGAGGACCTCCACGTTGCGGGTCAGGTCCTGGTAGTCCTGCCGTAGCCGAATGACCTTCGCCTCGCGCGGCAAGCACGTCGCGCAGCTGCGCGAGTTCATGCTCGAATGTGATGGTCAACGGCGCGCGCGTCGTTACGACTAGGAATGCGAAGGGCATCGGCGAAGCGTTGGCGGATCAGGCCCTCCCTTAGCTCGATTCCTTCAAGCAGCATCGCGAGTTCGGCGCGGCGAATGAAGCCGTTTGAACATGGCTCGAAGGTGATCGCTCGGAGAGTCCCACGCTCGGGTCGCATGTCGTGGCGCGAGGAGGGGTGTACGAACACCCATCTGAGGTGCTCTACTGCGACCGGAATGGCGCCGTGCGCGCCGTACGCCGCGGTCCGGGGAAGCTCGTCCTCGGTGACGGAGACCGCGCGGACGGGCTGTATCACTTGGAGCACGATGTGCGTGAGTCGCGCGACGTCTCGCAGCAGCTCGCGGCGCTGGTCGACGACTTGCGTGTGCGGGCGCTGGCTCGGTCGGCCTCCATCGACGCCGACGCGCGGCCCGTCGGGCGCCATGACACGACCCTGTTCGATCCTCGCTTTTCTCCAACTTTCCCCGAAGACTCGCGCCTCGGCGCCCTCCTTCTTTCGGGAGGCGATCCTCCCGCCCCATGACTGCCTCCGACATCGCCCCCGCGGACTACGCCGCCCTCGTCCTCGCCGCCGCCGCGCCCGCTTGGCGGGCCGCGCGGCGGGTGACGCGCGACGACGGACTCGCCAGCGATGCCGTGCAGGAGGCGTTCCTGCGGCTCGTCGACGGGCGCACGACGCTCGCGCGGCTCGCGATCCATGGGGACCGGACACAGGGTGTCGTGGCGCTCGCCGTGCGCGTCGCCCTGGATCACGAGCGGAGCCGCGCTCGACGGCGCGCGCGAGAGGAGCGAATTGCGATGGAGCGAAGCCAAGTGGAGACGGCGGTGCCCAGCGAGGGCTTGGAGGAGCGGGAGGCGCGGCGCGCGCTCGATTCGGCGCTCATGACCCTACCCGACCGCCTGCGTCTGGCCGTCGAGCTGCGCTTTCGCGAAGGCCTCTCCTTCGCAGCCATCGGGCATGCGCTCGGCTCGTCCGAGTCCACTGCCCACGAGCGCGTGGACGCCGCGCTCGGGCGCTTGCGGCGTCAGCTACGACCCGAGGGCATGTCGGCGCTCGTCGGCATCGGCGAGCCTGCACGACACCTGTCACCGACGAATGCGTCTGCGAGTGCGTCCGTCGCCTCCAACGACGCGCTGCTGGAGAAGCTCGTCGATGGCCTGCTCGGGCTGCCCCGCGTCGTCCGCAGCACCGCTGTGGCGGCCTCAGGTGGGGGCGGCTTGGTTGCGTCGAAGTCGGCCGGCTGGCTGCTGTTGCTGCTGGCGCTCGGAGGGATCGGCGTCTGGAGCGCGACCGTGGGTTCGCGCGATCGCTCGTCGTCGACGGGGGCCGCGGCTGCGCTCGATATCCCGGGCACCGGTGAGGCGCTCGCAGGAGCGCTGGTGCTCGGTCGAGAGGTCGATCTTGCGACGCAGGAGCGTGAAGCCGTCACGTCGCACACTGGCGAACAGGCGGCCGTCTCTCCGTTCGTGCTCACCGGTCGCGTTTGTGACACGCGAGGCCATGCGGTCCCGGGCGCGACCGTCCGCGCCTCGACCGTCGAACGCAGCGGGAAGTTCCCGCGCTGGAGCGGCTCGGCGGTCGCCGACGGCGAAGGCGCGTACCGCCTCGTCGTACCATTCGGGACCTCCGAAGGGCGCGGAACCTCGCCGGTTGGCGACGGGCTCGTCAGCCTCGAGCGAGCGCGGCTCCGCCTCGAGGCCGGCCACCTCGGCTACGTGCTGCGCACCGACGTCGTCGTGGATGCGACCCGTGGGGCCGCCACCCACCAGGATCTGGTCGTCGCGCTGCCACCCGAGGAACGCGCAGGGGACTACACGCTGGACGTGCTCGTGCGCGACACGAACGGCGCGCCCGTCGAAGGCGCGCTCGTTCAGTTGACCCACGTCGCCCCGCGGGACCGCGCGAGCGTGGGGGACGACGTCCCGTTCTCTGCGTGGTCCTCTCAGGGCCAGTGGCTGCATCTGGCAGAAGGCAATGCGCGCACCGATGCGAGCGGTCGCGTCACGTTCGCTGGCAAGCGCCTGGGCCCGAAGTCGCTCTGGATCGAGCCTCGCTCCGCCGCGGCGCCGTTGCGCACGACGCTCGTCATCGGCGCCGAGGGCGCGCACGCCCGGGACATCGAATTGGGTGCCGCGCACGTGCTGCGTGGCGAGTTCCGCTGGGCTGGCGCAGATGCGCTCGACGCCGCCGAGGCGCGCGCGCTGAATGTCAACGTCGTGCTGGAGCCCAACCGTTGGCGAACGGTGCACGTCGGCGTCGATGGAACATTCACCGTCGACGCGTTGCCGGCCGGGCCCGTCACGCTGCGTGTGGCACCCAACTACGACTGGCCCCAAGGCGGTGGCAGCCAACCGTCGTCGGTGACCCTCGACCTTCCGACGGGCGATGTGGCCCACGTCCTTGAGTTGAAGCGCGAGGACGACCCGCGCGACGTCGGCCTGCACGACGCCGAGCTACATGGTGTCGCCGTCGACGCGACGACGGGCGAGCCCGTTCCGATCGCGGGCTTCGACCTCTTCGTGTGGCCGCTCTGGGATCTGCCAGTGGGGGACCTCGAGCTGGACATCCGTCCCAACCTCATTCGCGCCCCTCCGGTGCAACGGGCCGCGGGCCCTGGCGTGGCACGTTCCTCGGCCGAGGTCCACGAAGTCGGCCTCGCCGCAGGTCCGCACATGGTGCAGGTCTCGGTCCACGGCCGAGGGACGGGGCTGGTCGGGCCGATCGTGCTCGGCGCTCGCGAGGTGCGGGCGGGCCTCGAAGTGCGGGTCGGACCGACGGCGACGGTCGAGGTCACGGTCGTCGACCCCAGCGGCAATCCCGTCGAGGGCGCGTTCGTGTTCGTGACGGGCAGCGGCCCCCATTCGGACGCTGTTGTGGCGAAGGCGGAGCGTGACTACCGCGCGATCGAGGGGCGCGGCGCGTTCTTCGTGAACGGTGGTCGACGTACGGACGCCGCGGGGCGTGCGCAGTTGAGCGGTTTGCCGCCCGGCCTCCGCTTCACCGTCGCAGCCGTGCACCCGGAGGCGTCCAGCGGCAGGAGCGAGGCCCAGGTGGCGCGGCCCGGGGACGCGTCTGCCATCGATCTCGTGGTCGGTCCCAAGCGTTGACGTGCGTGGCGCCGGCACACCGATGGCTCGCCTGTGTACGACCATTGCCAGCGTCCGTGTCCCGGGGCCCGCGCGAATCTCGCTCGGCCGCGAAGATCATGCTTGACCCTCACGTCGCGTCAGGGCGGAAACTGCGGCCATGGACCAGGACGTTTGGACGGTCGGGCAGGTCGCCCGTATGGCGCGGATCACGGTGCGATCGTTGCACCACTACGACTCCATCGGGCTGCTCGTCCCTTCGGCGCGCAGTGGTGCGAGCTACCGCCTCTACACGACGGCGGACCTCGAACGGCTGCAGAGGATCCGGGTGCATCAAGCGCTCGGGCTCTCGTTGAAGGCGATCGCGCGGGTGCTCGACGAGCCCTCGTTCGATCGGCGCGCCGAACTCCGAGCGCTGCGCGACACCGTCGAGGCCCGCATGGCTGCGGATCGCCGGATGTTGACGCTCCTGGACCGGACCCTCGAATCCCTTGGCGAAGGCAGACCCATGGTTGCAGAAGAGATGTTCGATGGCTTCGACGCCGACACCCTGACCGAAGAGGCCGAAGGACGCTGGGGCGATACCGAGGCGTGGCGCGAGTCTCAACGCCGCACGCGCACGTACGGGCCACGCGAGTGGGAGGTGATCCGCAGCGAGCTTGAATCGATCGAGCGTGACCTCGCCGAGCTGCTCGGGCGGGGCGTCGTCGCGAGCGCTCCCGAAGCGATCGCGATCGCGGCTCGACACCGCGCCCACCTACAGAAGTGGTTCTACGACTGCGACGCGGCCCTGCACGTCGGCCTCGGTGCCCTCTACACGGACGACCCACGCTTCCGCGAGCGCTACGAGCGCATCACGCCCGGGCTCGCGGTGTATTTCCGCGCAGCCATCGAAGCCAACGCGGAACGTAATGGGGTCGCCGATCAGGGGTAAGCGCCCTTCGAACCCCACGTCAAGAACGGCGAGCGCGGCTCGTCCGCACACTGGACCTGTGCAGGCTCCTCGCCGGCCTCCCCTAGTGGCCCGATACGACCACCGCCGCGGGCCGCAGGATCATCTCGCGCGAGGAGCGCGCTCGGCCGTGCCCCGCAGCGCGCTCCAGCCGCTCCGTGACGGACACTCCGTCGCGAGCTGGCGCGAGCGTCTACCCCCCCGCTAGTTGCCCGGCGGCTTGCCGCCGAGGAGGATGCACGCGAGCTCTCGCTCTCCGCGAACGACGACGGTCCCCTTCGCTCGCGCCATCGGCGCCCACATTCGGCGCCGGTCCTTCGGTGACTCTCGAACGCGTTGGCCGTGAAGACCTGGTGGTAACCGTCCGGCGCCGCGCGGACGAAGCGCAGGAACCCGCTCAGGCCGTCCTGGATCAACAGGTGTCGTCCGACGCGCAGCATGTGGCCGCGTCCCATGTACGGGGCGTCGCCCGTCGACCACAGCTCGTTGCCTTCGAGGTCGTAGCACACGAGGCCGCCGAGATGCCGGCGGACCCGGGAGTCGTTCCTGTTTTCGTTCGCGAGCAGGTACAGATGCGTCGAGCACAACGGGCGGGTGCAGCTGCGCCCCCTTGTCGACGTGGAACACCTCGCGCACGACGTAGTCACCGCTCTTTTCGATCGACAGCAACGTGGATCCTCCGCCGTATCCGCCTGTGACGAAGATCCGGTGGTCGTCGACCGCGACCGGCGGCGGGATCGGGACGCTCGAGCCCGATGGGGTGGCGCGCCAGAGGAGCTTCCCCGAATCCGGCGCAAACGCGCTGACGGTCATCGGAACTGGCTGATCGCGCTCGGCATGCTCGCGCACGCGGGTGCCTCGAATGACGCGGACGACGCCGCAGGGACAGCCAACACAGCCGCCCTCACGCGCCTGCACGAGGTCGCAACGAACGCGCCCGACAATCAGTCCGAGTACTTCGCCCTCATCGGTCTGGCGCAGGCCGGGGGCCGCCGGGTCGGCGGTGAGCTAGGCGAAGCTGCTGCAGCGCGGATCCAGGACCAGCTCATGACGCTGGCCGGGCGCTCCAAGGGGCAGAAGTCGCCCTGGACCAGCCTCGCGCTCGGTGTGTTCGGGCGCGCGCAGGAGGTATGGTCAAGAGTTGTGTTCTCGGATTCCTCGGTCATGCCGCGGCGTCGGCTCCCTTGGCGTCCTTGGAGTTGATGCCGTCGATGAACTGAACACCCTCGATGAGAGCGCCCAGCTGTTCGTGTCCATTGAGTCGTCGCCAGCGCTTCTCAGCGCAGAGCGCGAGTTGGAGAACCATCGCGAGCGTCGCGTCGCGTGAGCCGCAGCCCTTGGTCCGACTCGGGCGCTGACGGACGGTGGCGAAGAGCGACTCGATCGGGTTGCTCGTCCTCAGGTGACGCCAGTGCTCGGCGGGGAAGTCGTAGAAGGCCAGGAGCTCCTCGCGGTCTCCAAGGAGGCACCCGACGGCCTTCGGGTACTTCGCCTAGTAGGTCCGCGCGAACAGCTCCATGGCCTTCGACGCGAGCGCGCGGCTCTCGGCCATCCAGATGTCGTGCAGCATGTGCTTGGCGTTCTCGTGCGTCGACTTCGGGAGCTTGTTCAGGACGTTCGCAGTCTTGTGAGTCCAGCAGCGCTGGTGGCGCGTCTCTGGCCACGCCTTGCTGATCGCGTTCCAGAACCCCAGCGAGCCGTCTCCGACGGCCAGAAGCGGCGCCTCTTCGAGTCCCTGCGACTTCAGCCTCTCGATGACCTCGGTCCACGACTGCTCGCTCTCGCGCATGCCGTCATGGACGGCCAAGAGCTCCGTCTTCCCGTCCGCTGTTGCGCCGATCAGGACCAGCATGCACGCTCGCTCACCGGTCAGGCGTACGTTGAAGTAGACGCCGTCTGCCCAGACATAGACGTAGTGCTTGCCTGCCAGCGACCGCTTCTCCCAGTCCTTGAACTCCTCCTCCCAGACCTTCTTGCAGCGCACCACGGAAGCGGGCGAGAGGCCCGTCACGTTCTCTCCAAGGAGGGCCGAGAGGGCCTCCTCCATGTCGTTGGTCGAGATGCCGCGGAGTTAGAGCCAGGGAATGAGCTCGGTGATGTCCTTCGCCTTTCTCAGGTACGGCGGGATCAGCTTGCTCTTGAACTCGAGGTGCTCCTCGTCCTCGCTCTTGCCGTGGACACGCGCCCTGGGCTGCTTGACCGGGACCGGTCCGACACCGGTCAGGATCTCGCGCTCGGGCAGGTACCCGTTGCGAACGACCCGGCGCTTGCCGACCTCGTCAACGACGCCCCGGAAGCGGTCGATGTGCTCCTGCACCTCGACGTCCAGCTTGGCGACCAGCATCCGCCTCGCTCCCTCCCTGAAAAGCTCGCTCAGCGCGTCTTGGGCCGTCGGGGCTGGTTGAAGTTGGTGGATGTGCGTACTCTCATTCAGGTGGCGTGCCCTCCCCGTGTTGGGGCTTGGGTGTCGTGGTGATTCGTGACACCAAGGGTACGTCGCAACCTGATCAAGTCAGCCGGGAACACAACTTCTGGTCATACCTCCGCGCGCAGCTGGATGACGGCGTCGCCGTCGACCTCGCCGTGCGAGGCGCGTTGCGCGACGAATTCGGTCGCGACAAGACCCCACAGACGACGGGAGCGCGAGCGATCTCGTTGGGGTTGATCCGCGACGAAGTCTCCGCCGAACTGTTCCTGCGCCGCTTCAAGGACGACTTCAAGGGCTCGGACGAGACCCGCGGCCACATCGCAGTCGCCCTCGGCCTGATGGGAGCGCGCAGCGCGATCGAGCCGATTCAGGCCGCCGTCGCGGCGTCGGAGTACCACCCCGAGCTCTTGAGGCAAGCAGCGATCGCGTTGGGCCTTCTGGGTGACAAATCGATCTTCGACGGCCTCATCGAGATGCTCGCCACCGCGCGCGGCCTAGCGAGCCAGGCCGCGATCGCGAGCGCACTGGGCGCGATCGGGGACGCTCGCTCGGTGCCGACGTTGGTCGATTTCCTGGCCCGAGAGGCCAACACCGACACCGCGCGCGGCTTCGCCGCCGTCGCGCTCGGCATCGTTTGCGACAAGGAGGACCTGCCCTGGAACGCGAAGCTCGCGGTCAACGTGAACTACCGCGCGAGCACGGTGACGTTGACGGGTGACGGGGGGACAGGGATCCTCGACATCCTGTAGCCCTCGCAGCCCGGACCCGGGTACCTCGTGTGACGGCGCCGCGTCCGTCACACGCCCGGGCCCTCGGAGCTCGACCCCCTCGCGAGTGGCTCGCGCCGCGACCGACTCGAGCGATCGCGTAGTGCCTTGAAGGCGGAGCGTGACGGCGACTCCTTGCACGCAGGGATTGCTTTGATGGGACGAGCGGATCATTCGTCCAAACCCCATGCTTCGAAGATCCTCAGCGGGGTATACACCGAACCGCCCATTTCAGCGTCGTAGACGAAGTCGATCTCGCCAGCTTGTGCTGCAGCGCTCAAACGCCCCAGGTCCCGCGGCCAGCCGGCTTGTCGCCACTGCTCCTCAATGGCCTGCCGAACGCACGCCTGGGCTTCTGAGGTGCGGCCGAGGTTCAGATAGGCGGCGGCCCGAAGGGCCATGTCGCCCTTGCCGCCGTAGCCTCGCTCTTTGGACATGCGGTCCCATTGCTCACAGAGGCGCAGCGTCAACTCGGGTTTCTGCAGTCTGCAGGCATACGCCGCCGCTGTAAAACAGAAATAGTCCGGTGTGTAGCGGTCATAGTCTCGATCGCGAACCACGGTGTGGATTGCAGCTCGCTCCAAAGCGTCCAATGCTGCGTCCAGCTCGTGATGTTGGCGACGATACTCGAACAGGTACCAATAGTTGTTGAAGTTAGGGTGTTGGTCAGCCCAATCAGCAAAGGCGGCAGAGGACCGCTCTTGCGCTACTCCCCGCGCCAGTTCCGCGAGCGCCATCTGTGGCCACCAGTCGTCGGGGAACACCTCGGCAGCCTCCCGCGCGGCCGCAACGGCCTCGGCCTGGCGCTCTTGGTGCACCAAGTACGTAACCTTGTCTCTGTAGAGCGCGTGATGTCCAGGGTTCAAGCGGATACGGCGCTCGAGGACGGCGATTCCGTTCTCGAATCGTTCCTGGGGTGGAGGAGCGGAGAGCGTTGTGACGGGCTTTGGCAGCGAGATCGGCCCCTTGCCGAAATCTCCATCGGAGGACCAGCCAATATCGGGAGGGCAGAACGTGTAGAGAATCCCAGTGTGCGGCATGACTCCAGACAGGCACAGGGTCGGCCATTGGAATTCCCAGTAACCGGGTGGCTTCTCGGACAGGAAGTCGGGCACCAGTTCGTCCAGCGAGTCTGGCCAGAGCCCGGTGTGCAGTTTGAATTCGTCGATGGCTTGAACCAGCGGTTGACCCTCGAGCGCCAACTTGCGGTAGTCGGGCGGGAACCAGCGCCCTGTGAGCAGGTACATGGCTCCGAGCCGCAGGCCGACGCCGCCGATCACCAAGACGATCAGAGCCACCCCAAGACACCTGAAGGCTCTCCTCATGGGTGACCTTCCTCGGCGCGTTCGCTCATTTCTCCACTCTACTTGCCCCGACGCGGAAGTTCTTGGCAAGTCTTCGGCCCCGTTCGCGCGCTGGCTGCGTTGCGACTCCTCGACGGAGCAACGGCTACGCCGTCGTCGCCGCGCCTTGCCAGGCTCGAGTTGCTGGGATCTCGGACACCTGGTCGCGTCCTGACCTGTCTCGCGCGCCACGAACCACCCGTCGAGGCCCGCTCTGCGGCCCCTCAGAGATGCTCGGGCGCCGATTGCGTGGCACGCGGGACCAGGCCGAGAGGTTGATCCTCCGGCCTCGGGTATAGGAACTCCAAGGAGGATGTTTCGGACCCGGAGGTCCGTTGCTTGCTGCGGGCGTGCCTCGCCCCCAGGCAATTCCGAGGCGTTCGGGTGAGTGGCCCCGCCCAGATTGGCGCCCGACCATGAGCCAACGCGGATGCAGAGGCCGTGTTCGGTGTGCTGAACCGTCGTGGAGGGCGTTCGAGAGAGGGTATTCCGGACCCAGAGGTCCGTTGGTGGTGCGGGATATGCCTCGTATTGGGAGCCGCTGACACGATCCCGCGACCTGCTCAGCCCGAGGCCTCGCCCGCGGTCGCCGCGCGCGAGGCGCCGCGCCCCGCCCCTTGGGGTAAGCGTCCCTCGAACCCCACGTCAAGAACGGCGAGCGCGGCTCGTCCGCACACTGGACCTGTGCAGGCTCCTCGCCGGCCTCCCCTAGCGGCCCGATACGACCACCGCCGCGGGCCGCAGGAGCACCGCGCGCGAGGAGCGCGCACGGCCGTGCCCCGCAGCGCGCTCCAGCCGCTCCTTGACGGACACTCCGTCGCGAGCCGGCGCCAGCGTCTACTCCCCGCTAGTTGCCCGGCGGCTTGCCGCCGAGGAGGATGCACGCGAGCTCTCGCTCTCCGCGAACGACGACGGTCCCCTTCGCTCGCGCCATCGGCGCCCACATTCGGCGCCGGTCCTTCGGTGGGCTCTCGAACGCGTTGGCCGTGAAGACCTGGTGGTAACCGTCCGGCGCCGCGCGGACGAAGCGCAGGAACCCGCTCAAGCCGTCCTGGATCAACAGGTGTCGTCCGACGCGCAGCATGTGGCCGCGTCCCATGTACGGGGCGTCGCCCGTCGACCACAGCTCGTTGCCTTCGAGGTCGTAGCACACGAGGCCGCCGAGATGCCGGCGGACCCGGGAGTCGTTCCTGTTTTCGTTCGCGAGCAGGTACAGATACCCGTCGAGCACAACGGGCGGGTGCAGCTGCGCCCCCTTGTCGACGTGGAACACCTCGCGCACGACGTAGTCACCGCTCTTCTCGATCGACAGCAACGTGGATCCTCCGCCGTATCCGCCTGTGACGAAGATCCGGTGGTCGTCGACCGCGACCGGCGGCGGGATCGGGACGCTCGAGCCCGATGGGGTGGCGCGCCAGAGGAGCTTCCCCGAATCCGGCGCGAACGCGCTGACGGTCATCGGAACTGCGGAGTCCTGGCCACGACCTTGCTCCTCGGCAGAGAGGAACACCACGTGCCGCTCGCCGAGCAAGTCGAGGACGACGGGCGTCGAGTGACTCGACCCGAGGCCACTCGTCCGCCACACTTCGCGTCCAGACACAACGTCGAGCGCGACGAGGCCGACCGCTGCGCCGAGCGCGGGCAGCACCACCACCTCGCCCAGGACGAGCGGTGTCGCCGCCCAGCCGAAGTCGGGGAGCGCGCCGCCGAAGTCCTCCAAACGACAGCTCCATGTGACCTCGTGCGAAGCCCGGTCGATGCAGTGCACGTGACCAAAGGAGCTCAGCAAGTAGACGTGGGTCGCCGTGACCGCCGGCGTCGTGCGCGAACCGGGGAACTCGAGGCGGCCGGGAGCGTCGTAGCGGAACCTCCAGCGCTCCTGACCGCTCCACAGGTCGAACACACGCAGCGTGTCGGCGACGCCGACCTCGCGATCCAACACGAAGACCTCGTCACCGTCGATCGCTGCCCCCCCGTAACCCGGCTCGAGCGCGACGCGCCAGATCGGTGTCAGGTCAGCGCCCTGGCGACCGTAGTCCTGCCCCAGCTCGAACTCCGTTGTGTAGTCCTGCTCCGGCGCGGCCACCCACTCCAGGATCCCTCGGCGCTCCTTCCAGGCCCACGCGGCGGCGAGCCCCATAAGGGCGATGAGGGGCGAGATGCGGACGAGGACGCGCACCGCGCGATTGCAACACACTTCGCGCCCCGACGGTGCGCTCAATGGGCGACCGCGCAGGGAGCGGGCCTGCGCTCGGGGCGGCGCACGCGCCGTGGCCAGCGACTCTGCTCCGCGCGGCGAGGCCTACCTGAACGGCGTGATGGAGACCTGGCGGCGCCCGCGGCGCTGTTCTGTTGCGCGCGCGTCACTCGAACGTGACGCGCACTCCGTCAGAGAAGTTCGATGTCGGCGCAGTCGGCCCGATATCGCGATGCCACGCCTGGAAGCTCCACGACTCGCCCGCCGCGACGAGCGCGCCGAGGCCGGGCAGCGAAGCTGTGAGGTCGGGCTGCAGCGAGAGTTCGCCCGCCGCAGAGGCCTGCTGCACCTGGCCCGGGCCCGAGAAGCGGCCGAAGGGCGCGGCGAGGCAGAGCGTCCCGCTGCTGCCCGCGAAGAGCGGCTGCACAGCGCGGCTGCGCGCGAGCAGGAGCACGCCGAAGGTGCCGGGCGGCAGCGACGAGGCGACGAGCCGCAGGTTGTTGGTGGCCACTGCCGCCGAGCCGTAGGCGTCCAGCTCGCCCGCCCGGCCCGTCGAGTTCGGCGTCGCCGCGCAGAAGACCGTACCGAAGGCCGTCGTGGACTCGTAGGCCCCGATGTCCACGACCGGCGCCGCGCCGGGCCCGGTGTCAGGGGTCGCCGGGTCGTCCCGGCGCCGCCGCGCGCCGCCCGCGTCAAAGGTGGTCACGACTGTCACTTGGTTCGTCCCGGCGTCGATGGCGGGCGAGCCGGCGCGGAGCCGGAAGTCACCGTTCGCTTCGTCCTCGAAGAGCGGGTCGAGGTCGAGGTTGCCCGCGCCGGCCGCCAGCCCCGTGATGATCGAGTAGGAGATGTTCTGCGGCGGGAAGATCTGCGACGCCGCGGTCGCGCCGTTGCCGTTGCGGACGACGATGCAGTTCACGAAGGCTTGGTGCACCACGGAGGAGGTCACGACGCACGCGTTGGCTAGCGCGCCCTGGTTCGCGACGAGCGTGCAGCCCGTGAGGAAGCAGTCCGCGCCGTTCGACGCGTAGATTGCGCCCCCGGCCCCGCTCGCTCGATTGCGCCAAAAGACGCAGTCGTGCGCATGGAGCCCCGTGATGAACGACGTGACGACGGCGCCCCCGTCGCTGAGCGACACGTTGTCCTCGAAGCGGCACCCAAAGGCGTCGCACGCCCCGAAGAACAGGAACAGCCCACCGCCGCTGCCCGACGACTGGTTGCCGACGAAGCGGCAACGCGTCAGCGTCGTGCTCGCGAACTCCATGGCCGCGCCGCCCCCGACCGCCGCCTGGTTGTCGGTGATCAGGCAGTCGCGCAGCTCGGCGACCGTGCCCTCCCCGAAGACTCCGCCGCCGTCGCCGTCCGGGTAGTTCCCCATTGCGTGGCCGCCGCGGACGACGAAGCCGTCGAGGAGGACGCCCGTGGCCTGACCCGCGATCGTCACCACGTGCAGGCTGTTGTCCGCGCGGCCGGTGAAGCCGGGCCCGTCGTTGCCCTGGAGGTCGCCGCTGAGGATCGACGCCGCGCTGCCGAAGGCCGGCCGCTCGTCGGGCGTCGCCTCGCCGCCGCGGAAGCCGCCGTAGAGGGCGACCCTGGAGGGCACCACGAGCGACTCAGCGATCGACCCCGTTGTCGTGGGCAGGTACGTCCCGTCCGCGACAAAGATGCGTTCGTCCGCGGCCACGACCGCGAGCGCGCGCCGTAGGCCGTCCGAGCCCTGGAAGGCGTCGTCCCAGGTTGAGCCGTCGTTCGCGCCGGTTGTCAGGCCGGCGTCGACGAAGAGCGTCTGCGCGTGCAGCGCGGGGACGGTCAGGATGAGGGCGAGGGTGAAACGTCCGGGCGTCATATGGGCAAGTGTAGGCGGCGACTCGACGTGCGCGGCGGCGTCCTCAGCGCTCCTTGGCGCCCGCGTCGAAAATGGGTGCGCCCCCACCTTGGCCCGAGACCCACCTCGTGTCGACCAGGGGGCTGGGTCAGACAAACCGGCCGGCCACGCTGTCCGTGCAGTTCGAGGTGGCGCCCCCCTCGGCTGCGTGACGAAGGCCCAGGTGCGGCTCGCAAGGGACAGCGTGAGCGCTTGAGCCGGCAGATCGCTCGCCGCGCCCCTTGTCACTATGTGTCCGCGGTTTGAGGTGTGACTCCCCCGGTCACCGATCACTACACGGTCACCGATCACTACACGGTCACCGATCACTACACAGGGCGTTCCAACCGGCCCTACGCCTGCAGCGCGTCGCCCTCTGGCGAGCGTGCGGTCCGGGGCACGCATCAGCCGTCAAGTGCATCCCATGACTCGCTCTGCGACCGCGTTCGCCCTCTTCGCCGCTGCCACGCTGACCCCCGCGTTCGCTACGGACTGGTACGTCGACCTGGCGGCCAACTGCGTCGTGGCGGATGGCTCCGCCGCTCGCCCCTTCTGCTCGGTGGGGGCGGCGGTCGCCGCAGCGAACCACGGCGACCGCGTCCTCGTCCGCCCCGGCACCTACTTCGAGAGCCTCGCCATCGTGGACGACATCGAGGTCATCGGTGTCAGCGGTGCGGCCGTGACCGTGATCGACGCAGCGCAGTCGGGCTTCGCCGTCGACGCGTCCGGGGTTCGACTTACGCTCGTCGGCCTGACGTTGATGAACGGACGCGCGGCTGTCGGAGCTGGCGTGCACTCCCAGGACTGCGACCTGGAGCTGCGCCACTGCCGGGTGACGTCGAACTTCGCCTTCGGCAGTGTGCCGTCGGTCGCGGGGGGACAGGGCGCCGGGATCTGGACCTCCGGCGGCACGTTGACGCTCGTCGGGGTCCGCATCGACGGGAACGTGGCGCAGATCGGCGTCTCCTCGCTCTACCCCGGCTTTGGCGGGGGGATCGCCTCCCTGAACACCTCACGGGTTGTGCTACGTCACACGACGATCGAGGACAACAGCGCGGAGCGCTTTGCAGCCGTCTACCTGACGGGCGCCGCCCATGTCGAGCTCGAGTCGGTCACCGTGCGGCGCAGCTCGAGCCTGACGGCCTGTAGCTCGACCCTCGGCGTCGTGCTGTGCGACGACGCTTTGTTCGAGAGCTGCACGTTCTCGTCCGAGAACGCCAGCGGGGAGGGACTCCGGGTGCAGGTCGCCGGCGCCGCGGGCGCGCGGGTCGATCACTGCACCTTCACGGGTGGCTGTGCGCCCTCGGTCGGATTCTGGCGCGACAACGGAGCGACGGGGACGCTCACGATTGCGAACAGCCTGGTGGCGGGCGCCACGCCGATCGTGTCGCCGACGCCAGGCGGGTACCAAAGCGGCGGACACAACCTCTTCGAGGCCGCGCTCGCGCCGGCCTACGGCTTCGTGACCGGGGTCCAGGGGGACACCGTCGGCCTCGGCCTCGGCGCGCTCCAGCTTGGCCCGTGCCAGGACAACGGCGGCGCGACCTGGACGATCAAGCCCGGGGCAGCCAGCCCCGCGCTCGGCGCGGCGGACCCGCTCGGTTTGGTCGCGACGGACCAGCGCGGCGCGCCCCGCCTCGGCGCGGTGCGCGACAGCGGCGCGTTCGAAGCGACCCGCGCCTCCGCCACGACCGTCTGCGTCGCGCTCCCGAACTCGACGGGGCGGGCAGGCGCGCTGGACGTCACAGGCGACTCGGCCCTGGCCGCGCGGGCGCTCGCGTTGACCGCGTACCACCTGCCAGCACACGCGACCTGCCTCTTTCTGACCTCGCGCACGGCGCAGCTCACGACGGCGCCGGGCGGGAGCGCGGGCAACCTGTGCCTCGGCTTGCCGGCCGGCTCGTTCGCTCGCCCCGGCGAGTTGCGCGACTCCGGGCCGTACGGCATTTGCGCGCTGCCGATCGACCCGCTGGACCTGCCGCAGCCCACGGGGGCGGTGGCGGCCCTCGTCGGTGAGACCTGGGTCTTCCAGGCCTGGCACCGGGACGTCGCTGGCGCGGGTGCGACGTCGAACTTCACCGACGCGGCGGCGCTCCTCTTGCAGTAGCGCGCTGGGACGGGCCGGGGCGCCGACGATGCCTCGACACATGCTTGTAGCCGCCGCCGAGCGGCGGCCGGACTAGGGCCGTGGACCGCGGGGAACGGACCGACGCCGAGCCCTCGGAGCGCTGTCTGGACTCGACGGACCGATCGCGCAGGGCCCGGGGGCGGCGTGCCCGACATCTGCCTCATCGAGGTCCCGCGACCGGGGGGCAGACAGCGGATTCGATTCGCAGTGGAGCACGACCCCGAGTTGACCTGGATCGGTGCGCACGCGCGCCGGCAGCCTCGACGCGAGGCTGCAGAACACGTTGCGCGCGAGCGGCTCGCGCAGCTCGGGCAGCCCGCCGAGGACGACCGACCCGCTGGCGCGCGAGGTGGCGCGTGCGCTGGCCACGGGCGAGTGGTGGTCACCCCAGCACGACCAGTGGCCCCGCGGAAGCTGGACCCCATGATTGGCAAAGGTCAGCCAATCACCCTGCAACCCTCGTCGTCGAGACCGGTCATCGTCATGGCCCCTCTGGGGCCCTTGACGAGGACCCCGATGACCTTCGAACCGCCGGCCTGCCCGAACCCTGATGCCTGCCCGTCGCAAAGCGGCGAGGTCCCCTTTGCATGTCGCCCCGCGGGTGGTTCTCAGCAAGTGCGACGGCCTATCGTGCAGCGCTTCCGGTGCTGCGTGTGTGGCAAGCGCTTCTCCGAGCAGACCTTCAAAGCGACCTACCGCCAAAAGCGCCCGAGCTGAACGCATTCTGCTTCCGCCTCTTTGTGGCGAAGGTGATGATGCGCCAGGCGTCGCGCACGCTGCTCCGTCGCGCCGTCGCTGGGCGACATCGGCGAGGCCACCCACGGGGCAGCCCCTGCGCCCAAGCGCGACGAGGCGCGGTTCATGGCCGGCATCGTTCCTGTTGACGAGCCGAGACGTACGCGACGTCGCGGCGGAACAACCCTGACCGTGCTGGTTGATCCACGGCGAGAGCTTCTTCGTCGTGCATTCGGAGGTCGGCCTGCCAATGCCGCGGGGGCCTGGGGCGCGATGAAGCGGCGCCTGACCTGCCTCGGAGGCGAGGATGAGGCGCGGCGCGCCTCGCCTCGAAGGCGGCCGTGAGGACGTGCCGAGCGGTTGCAGGAGGTCGCGTGCCGCCGCCGTGACAGGCGCGGTGTGCGCATCGCGACCGATTGCAAGGCAACCTACCCGGTGCTCTGCGCGAGGCCCTCGGCGAGCGCGTCGAGCACACGGAGACGTTGTCGACGGTGCCGCGCGGGACCGACAACCCGCTCTTCAAGATCAATCACACGTTCGCGCTGATGCGCGACGGCATCTCGCGGCTCGTGCGCGAGACGTGGGCGGCGTCGAAGCGCGTGGGGTGGCTGAAGCGCCACCTGTGGATCTGGATCAGCTACCGCAACTACGTCCGCGGGGTGACCAACGCGGAGCGCCACGTCACGCCTGCGATGAAGATCGGCGCCGCGGACCGGCAGTTGACGGTCCCGGAGCTGATCCGGTGGCGCCCGCGCTGGATCCCGGCGCTGATCGGGGCCTGACGCGCGCGCCCGAGCAGGCTTCAGAGGCGCCGCGGGCAGCGCGCCGAGCGGTTGCCAGAGGGCCAGTGTCGAGGGTGCCTCAACCATGGCTCTTGGGCGCAATGCAACATCCTTCACTCCGCGCTCAGAATGGGGTCTAACCAATCATGGGGTCCAGCTTCGCTGGAGCGCCCCCGCTGTGTGGCGGGCGCGCGGTCAACGACGCGGCGCCGCGAGCGCGCACACCGCGAGCTCATGGCGGGCGAGCACGTCCTTGAAGCGCGGGTCGCGCAGCGCGCGGTACTCGAGCCAGGTCGACTGCAGCGCGCACTCGTGCGTGTAGCGGACCGTGTCGCTCGGCGCATACCCGCCGCCTTCGCGCGCGGCCTCCAACGCGCGTTGGCACGCGCGCTCCGCGGCGCTGAGCTCGTCCTCGATGCGCGTCGCCTCGTAGTCGCGCGCCAGTGGGCTGCGGTGACGCGCGACGTCGGCGGCAAACGCTCCCGCCGGCGCCTCCGCCCGCAACGGGAGGGCGAGCAGCGCCGCGACGTCCGGGACGCACACGAGCCCTCGGTCAGCGGCGACGAGGGTATACACGGCGCGCGGGTGCTCGGGCAGCGCCGCCCAGTGGCGCGCGACAAACGCGTGGATCGCTGGGAGGTCCCGGTGCTGCACGGCCGCGATGACACGTGCGAGCTCGAACGTCGCGTCCCGCGCGAGGTCCGCGTCGGACAGCCACGCGAAGAGCCGCGCCAGGACCGCGGCTACGGGAGCCGTGTCCTCAGCCGGGTCGAAGCCCTCCGGGTCGAAGGTGCGCCCGCGCAGCACCGCCGCGCGCGCCGGCCCCGTCGTGAGCCGCAACGCATCGACGAGGTCCAAGTGGGCCGAGTACTCCGCGAACGTCTGCGCCGCGCGCGGGCGCGCGAGGCCCGCGTCGCGCAGCAGCGGCGCGAGCTCGGGGCGCTCCAGCGCGCAGTCCTCGACGAAGGCCGCGACCGTCGCGAGGTCCGCGACCTGCCAGCGAGGGAGCTGGTCGAGCGCCCACGCTACGAGCGGCGGCGAGAGATAGAGGAGGCGGTACATCAGCGCCTCCGCGACGGCGGCGCGGTCGACCCTGTCGCGCCAGATGTGGAACTGGCCGCGCCGGAAGTCCAGCGCGCCCGCGGCCGCCGCGAGGGCGCCGCGCGCGACCTCGTCGTGCCGCTCCGCGAGCGCCCACTCGGCCACCTCGAGCAGCAGCTTCAATGTGGCAGACGGCTGCGCGAAGCCGAGCGCGTCGAGCAGCGCCGCCGGCGTCGTGGGGGAGTACAGCGCAGCGCCCGCGGCGCGCACGACGCCGCGGACGTAGGCCGCGCGCGCCCCGTCGTGTTTCCACGCAGCGGCCGCGACACGGGCGATCATGCGCTCGATCAGCGCGCGTTGCGCGTCGGGGCCCACGTGGCCCGCGCGCTGCATCAGGCGCACGAGCGCGCGCTCACGCCACGGCGTCAACACGTCCCACGGTTCAAAGGTGTCGGCCTCGGCGTGCAGCGCTGCTTCGTCGCGCGCGCGCAGCACGCGCCGGACCGCGAGGTCGCGCAGCTCGTCGGCGAGCGCCGCGCCGGCCGCGAGCCGCGCCCCGCGCAGCTCCGCGCGCAGCGCAGCCTCGCGCGCTGCCAGGGCGTCGTCGGTCCACTCCAGCACGTCGGCGTCGAAGCGCGCCCAGGCGCGCGCGCCTTCGCCGTCGCCGCCGAGGGTCGCGGCCGCCTCGGGCGCGAGCCGCAGCTCGACCTTGGAGCGCACGCCGCAGTGGGCGCAGGTGAAGTGCCCGTGCAGGGCCGGCGCGGGCGCGAGGGTGTCCGCTGCGCCGTCGAGCTCGATCGGCGCCGCGCACTCGGGGCACTGCCCATGGGTACGCCCGCCCTTCACCAACGCGTGCGCCGGCAAGAACGGCGTCGGCGGGCGCGCGACGAGGGCCGGGTCCGTGCCCGCGACGAGCTCGATGTCGGCTTTGCGCAGCCGCCGCTCGACGACGGCCAATGCGCCGCAGTAGCAGCACTCGAGCTGGGGCGAGTCCTGAGTGAGCGCGAGTGGCGCGCCGCAGGTCGGGCACAGGGCGCGCCGCGCGCGCTGCAACATGCGCGGGACGCTCGGCGGGAACGTGGCGACGTCGGTGGGGGAGCCCATGGCCCCGCCATCGTGCCCGATTCACGGGCTGCGCGGGGGCCGCGCTGCGCGCCTCTGCTTCCTCGGGATTCCGTGTCACACCGCGAGCGCCCAGCGGATGACCCATGTGGCCGGTGCGAGGCGCCCGGCCTGCTGCCCTTCCACCTCTGTCACACGTCATGACCTTCGAGCTTCGTTCCCCGCTCCCACGCCGCTGGACCCTGGTCGCCGCGGCCTCGTTCGTTGCGCTCGCCCCGCTGGCCTCCGCCCAAGGAGCGGCGTCGGAGGGTGACCACACGGGCGTCCCCGCGTGGCGCTCGGACGACCCGGCGCTCAAGACCGCAGCGCCGGAGTCGGCCGCGGCGGCCGAGGCGGCCGTTGCACCCGAGGCGGCCGCGGCACCCGAGGCGGCCGAGGCACACGCGTCGACGCGCAGCCAGCGCGCGTTTGAGTCGGCGCTCGAAGGCAGCGCCACGCTTCGCACCAAGGCGGCCCCGTCAGAGGCCACGGCGCAAATCGCGGCCGAGCGCGGCGTGTTGTCCGTGGACGCCAGCGCACAGCCTGGCGTCGTTTGGGCCAGCGGCGCGGCTTGGAAGGCGTCCTTCGGCGCCGAGGGCATCGAGGTCCACCCGCGCGTCGGGCCCGATCACCCGAGCCAACCGACGCGCTTCCACTTGCGGCGCGCGTCGGTGGGCGGCGCGCCCCTCGCGCTCTCCGCCGGCCTCGGCGAGCTCGTCGACGGCGCGACGGTCGCGATCGACCGCGGCGCGCTGCGCGAGGTCTACCACCTGGCGGTCGAAGCGTTCGAGCAGACGTTTGTCTTCGAGGCGCTGCCCGCGTCCGGTGACCTCGTGCTTGAGCTTGATGTGGCGTCGCCATGGATGGAGCTGGACGGGGGCGACGCGCTGCGCTTCAGCGCGCCCGGCATCGGCGAGCTCACGTACAGCGCCGCGTTTGTCTACGACGCCGATGGGCGCCGGGCGACGGTCGCTCGCGAGCGCCTGGCAGGCGGCTTTGCGCTGCGCGTTCCGGCGGCCTTTGTCGCGAGCGCGACGCTGCCCCTGACCGTCGATCCAGTCATCTCCGTCAGCACGCTGACTGCCTCGTTCGGTCACCCTTGCCAGCAGCCCGACGTCGCCTTCGAGGCCGTCTCGAACGCGTACTGGTGTGTGTACGAGGACGTGTTCTCCGCGACGGACACGGACCTGCGGCTCCAGCCGCGGTCGCTGAACGCGGTGATGGGCGCGGTCGCAGTCATCGACATCACGACCGCCAGTTGGGACCAGCCCTCCGTCGCTGCCGCGGGGAACGCGGGCCAGCTCCTCGTCGCGGCGCGCACCCGCGCCGTTGGCGCCTCCGTGACTCACATCTCGGCCCGGCAGTTCGACACGGTCGCGCAAGCGCCGACGACCGCGCCGTTCCAGCTCGACGTGTCGGCCCTCAGCAGCGCGCGCCCGGACGTCGGCGGAGCCTGGCCGAACGGCGGACCTGCGAACGCCGCGTACCTCGTCGTTTGGGAGCGTGAGTTCAACGCGACAGACCACGACATCCATGGGCGCGTCGTCGAAGTGAGCGGCGCGCTCGGCCAGAACGTCCTGCTCCTGGAGAACGCGGGCGTCAACGCGATCGCGCCGGCGGTCTCGAAGAGCCGCGGCGACGAGCAGCTCGCCGGTGACTTCTGGAACGTCGCGTGGATCCGGGACGACGACCAGGACGGGTCGGGCACGCCGTACACGCAGCGCGTCTCGCGGATCCAGACGTTCTCGACGGCGTTTGCCGCGGACGCGACCAGCAGCGCGTCGTTCGTCGACGTGTCCTCGACGCTCGACCTCGCGCTCCCGGGCTCGGGGGACCGCCCGTGGTTCGTGGTCTACCGGGTTGACTACCATTACGGGGACATCGCCCTGGCGGTGTGCGCGACGTCCGGACCGATCGCGACGCGGAGCGTCACCCTGATGGAGGACTTCGACCGGTGGCTCACGTCTTCGCGCCCCAAGATCGCGGTGGACGGGCGGCGCTTCGCGATCGCGTTCGAAGAGCGCTACTGGGGCAGCGTCGGGCAGCCGGCGGACATGGACGTGTATGCCGTGACGGGCGCGCTCGCCTACGGCCAGAGCGGTGTCGAGGTCGCGCTCTCCGAGCGCCACCTCGAGGCCAGCACGGGGCTCGGCGTGCAAGGCAATGTCGCGCTGGCGTCGCGCTGGGACGGCGGGGGCGGCTCGAACGAGCTGCTCGTCGCGTGGCAGGACGGCGTGGGAGTCGGCGCGCGCGTCGCGTTGCGCGGGCTCGCGGGCGCGACGCCGTACGGCGCGCCGCGCGCTGCGATCGGCGCGCAGTACTGCGAGGCGTTGGCGCACAACTCGAGCGCCTCCGATGGGCGGCGGTCCTCCTACATCTGGGCCGAAGGGACGGCGTCCGTGAACGAGCTGCAGACGCTGCACTGCGTCGACATGCCGGCCAATGTGTTCGCGTACTTCATCGTGTCTGCGGACACGGGCAGCGTGACCATGCCGGGCGGCAGCCGCGGCCGCTTGTGCCTCGGCGGGGCGATCGGGCGCCGCGTCGGCGGGGCGGTGCTGCAATCGGGGGCGGGGATGAGCGTGTCGACGGACTTCGACCCGCAGACGCTGCCAACGCCGAACGGGACGTTCGCTGCGCAGGCTGGTCAGGCGCTGCACTTCCAGTGCTGGCACCGTGACGTCTACCAGGGCGCGGCGACGTCGAACTTCAGCAACGCGTGCTCGATCATGTTCCGCCTCTGAGTGAGGCTGCGCTGTGGGCCGCGCGGGCGTAGTCCCGCGCGGCGTCGGCTCGCTGGCGCGCGGGTCCCGCTGGAAGTGGCGCGCGCGGGTCGCAGGGCCGCTGTGCGCGCCGTACCTTGTCGCCATGCAGCGATCGACGGAGGCGACGGCGCGCGCGCTCCGGGCGGCGGCCCTCGCCTTTGAGCGCGGCCGCCGGGGGCGGTGGAGCCGCGCGCGTGGGACCTGGGGCCGCTGGTGGGCCGCATGTCGGTCGTGGGTGACCTCGCGCCGGGTGACCTCGCGCCGGGTGACCTCGCGCTGGGCGACGTCAGCGTTCCCTGGCGGCGTCGACGCGTTTGCCGCTGCTGCGGCGGCGGACCCCGCGCGGCACATCGGCCTCACGGTGGCGCTGGCGCTCGAGGACGCGGGGCGGCAGCCGTTTGCAGCGGCGCCTTGGGGCGCGCTCGTCGAGGCGCTCGGCGCGGACGGGCGCAGGGGCACGGAGGCTTGGCTGCGGGGCGGGCGTTGGAGCGACGATGGACAGCCGTGGTCGAGCGCGCGGAGCCGTGCGGCGGCCCTGGAGTTCGTCGAGCGGCTCGGGGGCGCACAGGGAGGCTTCGACGCCGAGGCGCGTCGCGCGCTCGCGACGCTGTGCGCGCTGTTGACGTGTGTGCCTTCGGGGTACGTGCGACAGGCGGCGCTGGAGCGGCTCCGTGAGGCGGACCCGGGCGCGGCGCTGCCGTTTGTCGTCGCGCGGCTTGCGGATTGGGTCCCTGAGGTGCGGCGGACGGCGCGGCAGGCAGTGGAGGGGTGGTGCACGCCGCTGCACGCGCGCGCGTTGTTCGGCGCGCTGCCGGAGCTCGAGCGCGCGCGGGCGGCTGGCCGCTTCGAGGACGAGGACCTCGCGCGGCGCATCGAGGCGCTCTTGAGGTCGCAGGCGCGCACGGGGTTGTTCCTGGAGCGCCTCGAGGATCCGGCGCTTCCGGTGCGCCGCTTGGCCTATCGCTTTGCGCTCGAGACCGAGGGCGCGGCGGTGGTCGGGGGCGTGATTCGGCGCGCGTTGGGGTCGAGCGACGTGGTGATCGCGACGCAGGCCCTCGCGGCGTTGTCGCGGGTGGAGGGGGGCGAGGATCGGGGCCTCGCGGATGGGGGCCGCGCCGATGGGGCCGCGTCGGGTGGGGAGCTCACCGAGCGCGGCTCTCTGTTGCACCTGGCGCGGACACATCGGCTGAGCGCAGTGCGGCGGCTCGCGGCCGAGGTGCGCTCACTTGAACTTGACCAACGTCCGTGACGAGCCGGCCGGCGGGATCGTGGCGGAGAGGGGACCAAGCGCTCGCAGCGCCCATCGCCCGTGGCCGAGGTCCAGAGCGCGCCTGGCTTCGCGCTCGCGTGGCGTCAACGGGCCGCGATGTGAACGATCGCGTCGCCCTGGAAGACGTGGGGGTTCGTCGCGAGGCCGATCACCACGCCGTCCTGGCGCGCGCGGACCGGGGTCTTCTCCGCCCCGTACGGGGTCGTCACGAAGCCGAGCTCGTCGCCACGCTGGCACGTTGCACCAAGCGCGACATGCGCATGGAACAAGCCGCTGCGCGGCGCACGGCCCCATTCGCTCCTGCGGGCAAGCAGCGTCGCCCCACCGGGCAGAGGCGCCGACTCGAGCATCCCGAGCGTCGCCATCACGCGCAAGACGCCCTCGAAGCCTGCGCGGATCGCGCCCTCGTCAAAGCGCATCGTCTCGCCCGCCTCGTACAAGAGGACCTTCGCGCCCCGGTCCCGCGCGATCGATCGCAGGGACCCGTCGCGCAGCCGCGCTTGCAACGCGACCGGCGCGCCGAACGCGCACGCGATGCGCTGTGTCTCCTCGTCGTCGAGGTCCGCGCGGATCTGCGGCAGGTTCGTGCGGCCGTCGCTGCCCGTGTGCAAGTCAATCCCGTGCGAGCACGGCCCGACGATCTCGGTCGTAAAGAGGTGCGCGAGGCGCGCGGCGAGCGACCCCCGCGGCGAGCCCGGGAACGAGCGGTTCAAGTCCCGCCGGTCAGGCAGGTACCGCGATTGGTTCAAGAACCCAAAGACGTTCACGATCGGGACCGCCAACACGGCGCCCGCCAGCGTGAGCGGGTCCAGCTCGACCAACAATCGGCGGATCACCTCGACCCCGTTCAGCTCGTCCCCGTGCAGCGCCGCGTTGACCCAGATGCGCGGCCCCGGGCGCGCGCCGTGCAGGACGACCACCGGCAGCGCGACGTCGACGTCCGTCTGGAGCCGGGCCACCGGCAGCTCGAAGCGCGCGCGGGTCCCGCTGGGCACGGTGTGCCCGGCGATGATGAGCGGCCGCGGTCCGGGCTCGGTCGGGGGCGGGGGGGGGCGACGGGACATCGGGTCAGGCGGGGCTCTGGCTGGAGCTTACCGGCCGCACAGCGTGGTATGAACTGCCCTCTGACCGACCCAGAGCGCCAGGATCTCCGCGAACGGCGGGGCGCGCCCTCTCTCGTGTCGCCCGTTCCCGCTACACTCCTCGCCCCGAGGCGCGCTCCCGCGCCTCGCTCCCCCCACTGGATCCCCCAGGGAACGAACCTCCCATGAAGAAGCCGACCGCGCTGGGCATGGTCGAGACGAAGGGCCTCATCGGCGCCATTGAGGCCGCCGACGCGATGGTCAAGGCCGCGATGGTCGACCTCTGCGCCCAAGAGAAGGTCACCGCCGGACTGGTCACGTTCTTCGTCCGCGGAGAGGTCGGCGCCGTCAAGGCCGCCACCGACGCAGGCGCGGCCGCTGCCCGCCGCGTCGGCGAGCTCGTCAGCGTGCACGTCATCCCTCGGCCGCACGAGCAGCTCGAGAAGATCCTCCCGCCGATGCGCCCGATGGGCGAGGCGAGCACGACCCGCAACCCCTGAGCCCGTCCGTGTGGGGGCGCCGGCGGGCCGATCGGCCCGCTGTCTAGCTCCCCGCGGGCCCCAAGCGCTTGAAGGGTCTCGATCCCGATCTGCGCGCCCTCCAAGAGGTGCGCGACGCGGTGGCCTCCGCCAAGGCCGCGCAGAAGCTCGTGTCCGGGTGGTCGCAGGCCACCACGGACAAGGTCTGTCAGGCCATGGCCGAGGCCGGCGCGCGCGCCGCCGCGGACCTGGCGCGCCTCGCCGTCGACGAGACCGGCATCGGGCGCGTGCACTACAAGGTGCTGAAGAACCTCTTCGGCTCCGAGGGCACCTGGGCCTCGATCAAGGACGAGAAGACAGTCGGCTACCTGTCGAAGGACGAGCGCAGCGGCGTCTACGAGGTCGGCACGCCCGTCGGCGTCGTCGCGGGCATCGTGCCGACGACAAACCCGACCTCGACGACCCTCTTCAAGGCGATCATCGCGGTCAAGGGCCGCAACGCGATCGTCATCAGCCCGCACCCGCGCGCGAAGCGCTGCATCTCCGAGACGGTCGAGGTCTTGCGGCGCGCGATCGAGCGCGCCGGCGGCCCGCCGGACCTCGTCGTGTGCCTCGCGAACCCGACGATCGAAGCGACGGGCGCGCTGATGAAACACCGCGACATCGCGGTGATCCTCTCGACGGGCGGCGCGGGCCTCGTGAAGGCCGCCTACAGCTCCGGCAAGCCCGCCTACGGCGTCGGTCCGGGCAACGTGCCGTGTTACGTCGACCGCTCCGCGAAGCTCGCCGACGCCGCGGAAGCCGTCGTGACGAGCCAGAGCTTCGACAACGCCACGCTGTGCTGCTCCGAGCAAGCGCTCGTCCTCGACCGGCCGATCGCGGACAAGTTCCTCGCGCTCATGCGCGCGCGCGGCGCGCACGTCTGCTCGCCGGAGGAGCGCAAGCTGCTCGAGCGCTACGCGAACCAAGGCGGGCACATGAACCCGGACGTCGTGGGCCTCGACCCATGGCGCATCGCCGAAGGCGCGGGGTTCCACGTGCCGCAGGCCACCACGGTGCTGCTCGCGTTCCAGGACGGCGTCGGCAAGGACCACCCCCTGTCGATCGAGATCCTGTGCCCGCTGCTCAGCGTGCACGTCGTCGACGGCTGGCAGCAAGGCTGCGCGGTGTCCAAGGAGCTCCTGCACTACGGCGGCCTCGGGCACACGCTCGCGGTGCACGCGACGGACAGCGCGGTGCTCGACGCGTTCTTCCTCGACAAGCCCGCGAGCCGCATCGTCGTGAACGGGCCGAGCTCGATGGGGGCGGTCGGGTTCAGCACGAACCTGATGCCGTCGTTCTCGCTCGGCTGCGGGCCGCAAGCGGGCAACATCACGAGCGAGAACATCACCGCCCGGCACCTCGTGAACATCAAGCGCGTCGCGTTCCCGCGGCGCGATTGGAAGGAGCAAGAGCGCCGCGCGCACGAGCGCGCGCTGCAGCTGCTCGGCGCGCGGGACGGCGCGCCGCGTGGCTCCGGGATGCCGGGGGACCCGGGCCTCGCGCTCGGCGCCCACAGCGCGCCGCAGCCAGCGCCCGTGCTGCCGCCGAGCTCGACCAACTGGGGCGGGAACCCGGCCTCGATGCCGGCGGCGCCTGCGTTGCCGCCGGACCTCCCGAGGCCCGTCGCGCAGGCCAGGCCCGTCGCGCCGTCGACGGCCCAAGCGCGGCCGAGCGCCCCCCCGCCGCCGCCCATGGCCGCGAAGGTCGCGCCGGCGCCGAAGGCGTTCGGCGCCGCGCCGCGGTTCACCTCGGGCGCCGCGGCGGCGCTGGGCGCGCCGCGCGTCAGCGATCCACGGCCCGCGGCGAGCAGCGGTGCAGGCAGCTACGCCAGCGCCCCGCGCCAGAACGCGCCCGAGCACGGGATGTCGCTCACCGAGGGCGAGATCCGCTCGATGATGAAGCACGCGGGGGCCGGCTGCCCCCTCGGACCTTGCAAAGGCTGCGCGCACCATGACGCGACGACCTCGTCGTGCTGCGCGTGAGCTCCGAACGACCACCAACCGACCGAACCCCCCGCTCCGCGCCTTGACCGCGCAGAGAAGAACGAAGAGCCATGGCCAAAGAGACCGAAATCGCCCTCGGCATGATCGAGACGAAGGGCCTCATCGGCGCCGTCGAGGCGGCCGATGCGATGTGCAAGGCCGCGAAGGTGACGCTCCTGAAGAAGGAGAAGTCCGGCGGCGGCCTCGTCACCGTCATGGTGCGCGGCGAGGTCGGCGCGGTGAAAGCCGCGACCGAAGCGGGCGCGGCGGCGGCGAAGCGCGTCGGCGAGCTCGTCAGCGTGCACGTGATCCCGCGGCCCGCGGGCGCGCTCGAGGACTACCTCCCCGGTGAGTGACCGCGCGGGCGCGACCCGACGATGACCTCGAAGCTCCAAGGTGTGGAACTGCGCGGCGCCGTGCATCTCGACCAGATGCAGCCGCAGTTCGCCGCGATCAGCGCATATCGCTCGGACGGCTACTTCCCCGTGGCGGGGGAGAGCTCGTTCTGGCTCGAGGTGCGCCCAGGCATCGTCGTGAACCGCCTGCTCGACATCGCGCTCAAGACGTGCGACGTGAAGCCCGGCGTGCTGAGCACCGAGCGCCACTTCGGCACGCTCGAGGTGCACGGGCCGGACCAGGGCCAGGTGCTCGCCGCGGGGCGCGCCGTGCTGCAGGCGATCGGCCGCACGTTCGCTGACCAGCAGAGGCCCGAGGTCATGACCGACGAGGTCATCCGCAAGATCACGGACCACCACGCGATGCTGGTGAACCGGACGCGGTCGGGGATGCTCGTGCTCGGCGACGACACGCTGTACACCCTCGAGGTGACGCCCGCGGTGCACGTGACGCTCGCGGCGAACGAGGCCGAGAAGGCCGCGCCCGTGCGCGTCGTCGGCTACGGCGCCGAGGGCGCGGTCGGGCGCCTGCGCCTCGCCGGCACCGACGCGGAGATTGACGTCGCGGTCGCCGCGGTGCGGCGCGCGCTGGCGAACATCGGGCTCGACCCTACGGGGGGCCGCTGATGTTCCTCGGCAAGGTGGTCGGGCAAGTGTGGGCGACGCGCGAGGTCAGCGACCTGCGCGGCAAGCGCCTCTTGATCGTCGAGCCGGTCGATGACCCGCGCGCGCCGGCAGAGTCCGCGGTCAAGCCCGTCGTCGTCGTCGACACGATCGGCGCGAAGCTCGACGAGCACGTCCTCGTCGCGTTTGGCAAGGCCGCGCGCGTCGCGGCCGGCGGCGACGGCGACCTGGCCTTCGAGGCCGCGATCGTTGGCATCGTCGATGATGTCCACGCCCCGGGCATGCCGCAGAGCTGGCGCCCGGAGCACCTGCAGGAGCCTGAACCCCTGCGCGAAGTGCCCAAGAGTCTGCCCGAACAGGAGGCGCGCTGATGCTCGTCGGGACCGTCGTCGGCACGGTGTGGTCCACCCAGAAGGACCCCTCGCTCGCGGGGCTGCGCTTCCTCGTCATCGAACCGTTCACCGTCCGCGACGGCCCGCGCCCTACGGGCGAAGCGATCGTCGCGGTCGACCCTATCGGCGCGGGCATCGGCGAGCGTGTGCTCGTCGTCTACGGCCGCGCCGCGCGGCACGCCATCGGCCGCGGCCACGACGTCGGCTTCCAGTGCGCCGTCGCAGGCATCATCGATCGCATGGAGCTCGCTGGGGGCCGCACGGTCGGCACACACGTGGAGTTCGACGAGAGCTGAGGCGCCTTCGCGCGTCCTTGGGAGACAGGCATGAGCCGCAACGACTACAACCCCGTGCTGCGCGATGTCGCGGCGGAACCCGCGATCGCGGTCCTCGAGCTCTCTTCGATCGCGCGCGGCGTCGAGATCTGCGACGCGATCCTGAAGGAGGCGCAGCTCGAGCTGCTCTTCGCGACCCCTGTGCAGCCCGGCAAGTACGTCATGCTGTTCACGGGCAGCATCGACGACCTGTCCAGCGCGCTGCGGCGCGGGACGGCGTTCTCACACGGCGACCTCGTCGATCAAGTCTTGATCCAGCAGGTCCACCCGCAGGTGCTCATCACGCTGCGGCGACGCGACGGCGAGGTCAACGGGACGATCGATGCGCTGGGTGTCATCGAGACCACGACGGTCGCTTCGTGCATCCGCGCGGCGGACCAAGCGCTGAAGCGCGCGACCGTCGACCTCCTGGACCTGCGCATCGCCAACGGCCTCGGCGGGAAGAGCTACGTGTCCTTGACCGGCGAGGTCAGCGACGTGCGCTCTGCCGTTCACGCAGGCGCGAGCAGCGCCGAAGCCGAAGGGCGCTTGCAGCGCCAGGTCGTCATCCCCGCGCCGCACCCGGACCTCGTCCGGCACCTGTGAGCCGACCCCGCGCTTAGGGCACACACTTGGCGAAGAAGGAGCTCGTCACCGAAGCCGACGTGCGCCGCATGGCGCCCGGGGGCGAGCTCGTGCTCGGACCGTCACGCATCGCGACGCCGGCGGCGCTCGACGCTGCGTTCGCCCAGGGCATCCGCGTCGTGCACGTGGCCGCGGGCGCGGCGAGCGCAGCGCCGCAGGGCCAGGCAGGCGGCGCGGGCCTCATGGGGCGCATGAAGCAGCAAGACGGCACGTACATCGTCGAGGTGCGCGGCGGTCGCGCGGTCGTGACACGGCTCGGGCCCAACGGCCCCGAGCCGTTCGGATCGGATTGAGGAGCAAGCGAGAAGAGCTATGGCGAAACGATTCCTGACGGCGGACGACGTGCGGCGCCTCGGCGGCCCGACGATCGTGGTCGACCGTGACACGGTGGTGACGCCACAGGCGCTCGAGACCGCGGCCGCGGCCGGCATCGCGATCCGCACGGACGGCGGCGGCGCGTACTCGCCGCCCGAGCCGAACCGCGGGCCGGACGCGGCGCGCGCGCAAGAGCGCTTGCCGCAGCTGCCCGAGCCCGAGAGCCTCGACGGGGTCGGACTGGTGGTCACCGCCGTCGGCGCGAACCGGCCGGGTGTGCTCGCGCAGATTACGGGCGAGCTCGCGCGCCTCGGCTGCGACGTGCGCGACATCAGCCAGCGCACCGTCGGCGACTACTTCCACATGGTGCTCACGTGCGCGGTGCCGGACGGCAGCGACTTCAAGTCGATGAAGGACGCGCTGCAGTGCCTCGGCGGCGAGGACGACTTCGTCGTGCGCGTGATGCACGAGCGCGTCTTCCGCTTCATGCACAGGGTCTGAGAGGAAACGCGGCATGCCCTTCACCGACCGCGAGATCCTGGAGACCGTGCGCATGGTCGAGCTCGAGACGCTCGACATTCGCACGACGACGCTCGGGATCGACCTCTTCGACTGTGCAGACCCCGACCTCGAGAGCGCGTGCGAGAAGGTCTACACCAAGATCGTCCACCACGGCCGACGGCTCGTCGAGGTCGCGGCCTCGATCCAGAACGACTACGGCGTCCCGATCATCAACAAGCGCGTCGCGACGACGCCCATCTCGTTGATCGCGGCGAGCACGGGCTCGGACGACCTCGTGCCGTTCGCGCGCGCGATGGACGCCGCGGCGGCCGAGATCGGGATCGACTACATCGGCGGCTTCACTGCGTACGTGCATAAGGGCTTCTCGCGCTCGGATGAGGCGCTCTTTGCATCGATCCCGAGGGCGCTGACCGAGACGAAGCGCGTGTGCTCGTCCGTGTCGCTCGCGACGACGCGCGCGGGCATCAACATGGACGCGGTCGCGAAGTTCGCGCAGGTGGTGCTCGACACAGCGGCGCTGACGGCGGGGGAGGGCGGCCTCGGCTGCGCGAAGCTCGTGTGCTTCTCGAACCCGGTCGAGGACAACCCCTTCATCGCGGGCGCGCACCACATGATCGGCGAGCCCGAGACGGTGTTGAACGTCGGCGTGTCAGGCCCCGGCGTCGTGCGCAGCGCGCTCGCGCGCCTCGGGCCGGAGGCGAGCCTCCAAGCGGTCGCCGAGACGATCAAGCGCACCGCGTTCAAGATCACGCGCATGGGCGAGCTCGTCGGGCGCGAGGCGGCGCGGCGGCTCGGGACGGCGTTCGGGATCGTGGACGTGTCGCTCGCGCCGACGCCGGCGATCGGCGACTCCGTTGCGGACATTCTGGAGCTGATCGGCGTCGACAAGACCGGCGCGCCGGGCACGACGGCGGCGCTCGCTCTGTTGACGGACGCCGTGAAGAAGGGCGGCGTGATGGCGAGCTCTTCGGTCGGCGGCCTCTCCGGCGCGTTCATACCGGTGTCCGAGGACATGGGGATGATCGACGCGGTGCGCGTGGGCGCGCTGTCGCTCGCGAAGCTCGAGGCGATGACGACGGTGTGCTCGGTGGGCCTCGACATGATCGCGGTCCCGGGCGACACGAGCGCGGCGACGCTGACGGGCTTGATCGCCGACGAGATGGCGATCGGGATGGTCAACGGCAAGACGACGGCGGTGCGCGTGATCCCGGTGCCGGGGCGCAAGGCCGGCGAGACGCACGACTGGGGCGGGCTGCTCGGCACCGCGATCGTGCAGGACCCGGGCGCGTTCTCGTGCGACATCCTGTGGCGCCGCGGGGGCCGGATCCCGGCGCCGCTACAGAGCTACCGAAACTGAGCTACCGAAACTGAGCTACCGAAACTGAGCTACCGAAACTGAGCTTGGCGACCCCGGACTGGGGACGGGATCCATTGCAATTGCGCGCGCAAAGCGCCTGTGCGGCGCACGCATCGTATTGCCGAGGTTAAAGTTTTTTTGTCGGTGGAATTGAGGCGGGCTATCTTCAATGGATCATGAGATTCAGCAGCCTGCCTTCCTGCGCTCTCGCAGCGCTCGTCCTTTCCGCCTGCGGCGGCGGCGGTTCGGCCTCCAACACCGGCGCCTCCGCGCCGCCCCCTCCGACGTGGTTGCAGCGGAGCGGTGCCTCGCATGAGGTCGTCGACCTCGAGGTCCCCGATCACGGTGTAGCGACGGTCGACGTGCTCACGGCGCAGTGGTCGGGGCCGCTTGGCGCGCTGGGGCCGAGCGCGGCTCGCGCGCTCACACGCGACGTCCTCGCAGTCAGTGTCCCCGAGCTCGCGGCGGGCATCTACGACGTCCGCGTCTTCGACGGCGCGCGGCTCGTGGCTCTGGGGCAGATCGAGCACACGGGGGTGGTGGCCGTCGTCGACCCGACGGCCCTGGTCTCGAGCACGCTGACGGAGCTGGAGTCGTACATCGACGGGCTGCGCGCACGAGTGCTCTCGGGCTCGCTCCCCGCAGACCTGCAAGGGTTCGTGGATGAGGCGAGCCAGCGCAATATCGAGAGCCAACAAAGCCTTGGCACCGCGAGCTCGGCAGTGGTCTCGCTGGTCGCGGCCGCGCTCGCCGCGAACGGCGAGTACCTCGCGAGCCTGGCGCAGAACCCCGCCGGTGGAGGGTTGCCTGGCGACTGTCCAGCGCGCAGCGACGTGTCGGCGATCCAGAGCCTAGACGCGGCTGCGCCGAGGGTCGCTGCCGCGCTCGCCGGGACCCTGCTGGGTGAGGGGTTGATCGCCGACGCAGGCAGCGCAGCGGGGTTGGGTACGGCGCTCGGCGAGCTGGTGCTCTTCGTCTCCTTGGCGCGGGCGTTCGAGGAGGTCCACCGAGTCGAAGACGCTCCGGCGGTGTTCATCGGGAGCCCGATCGTCGTCTGCAGCGCCTCGGACGGTCCGATTACGGTCGAACTGAACACGCCGTTCACGGTGGGATTGGCCGGTGACTGCCGCACGGTCCAGACCTCGGACCTCGAGGCTGGGGCGCCGTCGCTCTTGCGCTCGATCGTCGCCAGCATCGAGGACGTCTTCGGCCGCACTGCGGGCCTCGTCGACGATGTCGTCGAGCTCCTGTCGCTCCCTGCCTCGGTCGTGCCTGCTGCTCCAACGCTGCCTACGTCGGGCGCGGCTTCGCGCGTGCAAATGGATGGCGGCTCCGTGCGTTGGGTTACGGCCGCTCAAGCCGCAGGTGGCGAGCCTGTGCCGTTGGCCTTTGGGTTGGGCGCCGGTGGCACCCTCGCGCTGACGCTCCAAGGGGGGGAGGTGCAGGATGAGATCCAAATTGCCTTCGGATACGAGCAGACGGGAATCTCCCCTGAGTCCATGCACGAGTTCGCGGTCCAGATCGGGGCCACCACGCAGCCTATTCCCGGGATGGTGCCGATTCCCGCGGGGACGTTCTTGATGGGATCGAACACGGGGAGCAGCTGGCCGTACTTCAACACGCAGTATCAATCGCCCGTGCACATGGTCACCATCAGCACCGCGTTCTGGATGGGGCAATGTGAGGTCACCCAAGCGGAATACGAGGAGATGATGGGCACAAATCCCTCTCTCTTCCAGGGAAGCGCCCGCCCGGTGGAGTCCGTCACTTGGCACGAAGCGACCGCGTACTGCGCCGCGTTGACGGCGAGGGAGGCGGGCCGCATCCCCGTCGGTTTCGAGTATCGCTTGCCGACGGAGGCCGAGTGGGAGTACGCGTGTCGCGCGGGTACGACGACAGAGTTCAACGTCGGGGCCGAGCTTGTCTGCGGGCAAGCCTGGATGTCATACAGCACGCACACTCAGTCGAACTGCGACCAAGGCGGAGTGGTGGGGACGCTGCCCGTTGGGAGCTTTCCGCCGAACGCGTTCGGTCTCTTCGACATGCATGGCAACGTCGGAGAGTGGTGCTGTGACCTCCCGCTGCAGTACACGTCCGCGCCAGTCACGGATCCGTTCTCCTTGCTCGGCGCGTATAAGGTCTTCCGCGGGGGCAGTTGGAACACCTCCTCGCCAGAGTGCCGTTCAGCGCAGCGGGCGAGCTATACGCCCACGCGGTCGCACGAGTGGTTAGGGTTCCGCGTCGTGCTCGCGCGCAGGCTCGTTCCGTGAGCTCGTGTACGCCCGGCTGAGGATGAGGTGGAGTGAGGTGGAGTGACGTGGAGGTGGAATGACGTGGATTGAGGTGGCGCGCTGCTCGAGGATGAATGGTCCCGGGCAGGCTCGACTCCGTCCCGGTTTCAGGCTCGAATGTCCGGCATGTTCGAGACCTTCGCGCTCCTCCTGCTCGTCGGCCCCTGTGCCGGGTCCATTCACTCCGTGGCGTCGACATGGACCGCCGCGGAGGTGATCGGTGGACACACCCCAAGCGTGCGGACATCTGGCGCGCAGACATCAGAGGACACGCCGGGTCGCGAGCGCCTCGACTTCGTCGTCGACGGGAGAGGTTGTCGCCTCCTGGTCCCAGCGCAGATCGCGCCAGGCCGCCCGTGGGTCTGGCGCGCGCGCTTCCCTGACTTCCACACGGAGCCCGACGAGCTGCTGCTCCAGCGCGGGTTCCACGTGGCGTACATCGACACGGGCGGGATGCTCGGCGGCGTCAAGGCGATGGCGCTGTGGGATCGGTTCTACGAGGTCCTGCGGGCCGAGCACCAGCTGGCGCAGCGGCCGGCGCTCGAGGCCGTGAGCCGGGGCGGGCTCTTTGCCTACCACTGGGCCGCGCGGCACCCCGAGCTGGTCGCGTGCATCTACGCGGACACGCCGGTGTGCGACATCCGGAGCTGGCCGCTCGGCGCTGGGGCGGGCCTCGGCCACGCGGAGACGTGGCAGCACCTCCTGCTCGAGCTCGAGCTGACGCACGAGGAGGCGCTCGCCTATCGCTTCAACCCGATCGACCTGCTGCGGCCGCTCGCGGACGCTGGCATCCCGTTGCTGCACATCGTCAGCTTGAACGACCAGGTCGTCCCGCCCGCCGAGAACACCTTTGTCCTCGCCGCGCGCTACCGCGCGCTGGGCGGGGAGATCGACGTGATGGAGGTCCCCGAGGGGAGCGCCGAGTCAAATGGGCATCACTTCGTGCACCCGGACCCGCTGCGAGTCGCGGACTTCATCGAGCGGAGCGCCGCCGTGCTCCCGGGCGGCGATGACTATCTCGATCAGCGCGCGACGCTCGCAAATTGCCGCGTGCGCTTCGAGCGTGAGCGGCGCGGCCGGGTCGCGTTCCTTGGCGGCTCGATCACCTACAACAGCGGCTGGCGCGACGAGGTGTGTGCGTACCTGCGCGCGCGCTTTCCGGCGACCGAGTTTGACTTCGTCGCAGCGGGGATCCCCTCGATGGGGAGCACGCCGGGCGCGTTTCGCTTGGCGCGTGACGTGTTTGGCAGAGGGCCGGTGGACCTCCTCTTCCACGAGGCGGCGGTCAATGACCCGACCAACGGGCGGTCGCCATTGGAGATGATCCGGGGGGTCGAGGGTGTGCTCCGCCACGCGCGCGCGTTGAACCCCGCGGTGGACCTCGTGCAGCTCCACTTCGCCGATCCAGAGAAGGTCGCACGATATCGCGCTGGCGCCGTGCCTGAGGTCGTCCGGCGGCATGACGCGGTCGCTGCGTGGTACGGCGCTTCGTCGGCGCAGCTCGCGCGGGAGGTCGCGCAAAGGATCGACGCTGGTCAGTTCACTTGGCAGGGCGACTTCAAGGACTTGCACCCGTCGCCGTTCGGCCAGCGGCTCTACGCGGCGAGCATCCGGCGCTTGCTGTCCGGGGCGTGGGCGGCGCCGTTGCCGCCAGACGCGCAGGTGGTCGAGCACCCGCAGCCGGCGGCGATGGACCCGTTCTCGTACGACCGTGGTGAGCTCGTCGGCTTGGAGGCGGCGCGAGGGCTCGAGGGGTTCTCGGTGGTCGAGGCGTGTGATCCGCGCGCGGACGGGGTCGGCGGCGGCGTGCGTGACGGGTTCGTCGGTGTGCCGATGTTGGTCGGTACGGCGCCGGGGGCGGCGTTCACGCTGGCGTTCGCAGGGCGCGCGGTGGGGCTGTGGGTCGCAGCGGGGCCGGACGCGGGGACGATCGAGTACCGGATCGATGGGGGGGCGACGCAGACACGGGACCTGTTCACGCGTTGGAGCGGCGGGCTGCACTTGCCATGGGTGTACGTCCTGGAGGCGGAGTTGGACGGCGGCGAGCACGTGCTGGAGGTCCAGGTGTCGCGCGCACGGAATGAGCGCAGCCGCGGGCACGCGTGCCGCATCGCGCACTTTGTCGTCAACCGCTGAGCGCGCTGGGCTGTGCGAGGTTTCCCTGCTGAACCCTCGCAACGCGCTCGGTTTGCCGTCCCGTCAGTGGCGTTGCGCGCTGCGCCACTCCGACAGCCGCGACGGTGCGAGCGGCGGGATCCACTGGAACGCCGGGCGGGTGTTCCATTCGGCGCGCCACGCGCGGTGCAGCTCCGTGTCAGGGAACGCCTCGTCCGGGCCATACGGGTAGCCGCTCATGCCGTGGAACGGCAGCGGCTCCACATGCAGCGCCTCTACCGTGTTCGGGTCCCGGTCCTTCGCCCAACCGTCGAGGTACACGAGGAAGTCCCTGCGCCAACCCTCCGGCAGCGGCGGCAAGCCCTTCGCATCGAAGCGCAGCTCGAGCGAGTCGCCCGAGCCCATGATCACGAAGCGGTCCTCGACCTCCGTCACGAGCGGCAGCACGTCGCCGTAGCGCGTGTACATCCCCGGGTGCTGGTTCCAGCGCGGCTCGGCTTCGACCTCGCCCCACGTGAAACGCTCCGGCAAATCCGCGCGCGTCGGCGGCACCGGCTTCGAGAAGCCACGCGACCAGAGCTTCGCGGCCTGCGGCTCGAGCGAAGTGATCCGCCGCGGCGCGTCGTCCCCGCACACTGCCAGCGCAATGCGGTCCCAATAGAGCTCCAGCGTCGAGCTGACCCGCACCCGCGGGTCCTCACGCACGAGGTGCTCCGTCATGTCAATGAGCATCGACTTCGTCTTCCCCGCCGGGAACCCGACGGGCGGCCCGATCGGGCGCCAACCGCCTTGGCCGTCCGGCACCTCGATGATCGGCGGCACAAAGTCGACGCCGGGCGTGCGCGCCGTCGCCATGTTGACGCTCGCGTCCGTCCAATAGAACCAGCCCGTAAAGAGGAGGCGCAGCTTCGGCGCGTCCTTCACGGCAGCCGCGTCGAAGCCGAGCTCCAGCCAATGCGGCGCCGCGAGGCCCAGGAATTGGCCACCCAGGCGCGTGAAGTTCACGGCGTGCACGTCGTCCTCCGCCGCGAGCGCCGCGGTCCAATCGACGCCGTCGCTGCCGCGCGCAGTGATGGGCGCGAGCGCGCCCTCGAGCGTGTGCAGGTGCGCCGCCGGGAACGGCGGGAACGTGAAGCGCTCGTCCGGGAACACCTCGCTGCTCGCAGGGTGGTCGACCACGTCGAGCCGCGCGCGGTCGAGGTACGTGACCTCGCGCAGCTCTTCGGTGAACTGCATCACGTACTCGCCGTTTGGGTCGGGGACGAGCTGCTCGCCGCGCACGAGCACGTACTCGTCGTGGTCCGGCGGCACCAACATGTCCGGCCCGATCGGCAGCCCGAGCGGCGTGATGCCGAGCACGTCGCTGATGAACGTGAACGTCGCGCCGTTCCAGGTGTAGAGGAACGGGCACGACCCGACGAGGCCCTCAGCTTGCACCCACTCCTTGGACTCGGGCGCCGCGATGTCGACCCCTTGCTGGACGTCCAGGCGATGCTGGACGACTCCGTTCGGCCACGTGACGCGCATGACGTCGAGCGCGCTCAGCTCATCGAGGCCCACGAGCTCCGGCTCACCCGTCAACAGGACCCGCCGATAGAGCTGCTTGGCGCGCGCCTCCAGCACCGCGCCCACCGCCTGGCGGTTGTCCTTGCGCCCGAAGAACTTCACGTAGACGCCGTGCCCGATGTTCCCCGTCGGGCTCACGCGGGCGAGGCCCGACGCGCCCGCGCGCAGGAGCTCGTGCCCAAGGACGCCGGCGGGGTCGGGCGCGTCGAGCTCGGCCACGACCAGCGGGCCGGCCGCGCCGCTGAGCTCCGGCAGGTCGACCGTCACGCGCGCCGCGAGCCCCGCAGCGAGCACCGCGCGCCCGAACCGACCGCTCACCTCGAACGCCAAGTCCGCCGCGCCGTCGAGGTCGAGGTCCGCGATGGAGAGCGCCGCATCTAGCGGGATGTCCACGCCGAGCGACGACGCTGTGAAGCGCTGGTCCGCCCCCTGCCGCCAGAGCCGCCCCGGCGCGCCCGCTTCGGCGATGTCCATGCGTCCGTCGCCGTCGAGGTCCGCGAAGGCCGGAACGCCGCGCAGCGTGGCGCCGCCGAGCGCGCGCTGCGCCACGTCTTCGAAGCGGCCGCGGCGCAGGCTCGACAGAATGTGCGTCGCATCCGGTCCGCCGCACATCAGGTCGATGTCCTGGTCCGCGTCGAAGTCATCGATGGCGCACCAGGTCAGCGGGCTGGTCGGCATGCCCGCGCCCTCGGTCGCATCGGCCCACACGCCCCTCGGCAGCTCCTCCGAGGTCTTCTCGTCGCGGCGCACTCCGGCGCCGTCGTTGCGCCACAGCCGCGCGCCGCCCTCGCCGACGGCAAAGAGGTCGAGGTCGCCGTCGTGGTCAAAGTCTGCTACCGCGAGGTCCGCGCCAGCGAAGCCGAGCGCCGGAGCAGGGACCGGCGACGGCGTGAACGCGACCGCGGCCCCGACCTCGTCCCCTTGCTCCAACACGACCAGCGCCCCGTCGCGCAAGAGGATCGCCAGGTCCAAGGTGTCTCCGCCGCGCTCTTGGTTCAGGTCCAGCGCGCGCGCTGCGGCCACGTCGCCGTCATACACGCGCATGAGGCTCCACGCGCCTTTTGCTTGCAAGGCCAGGAACACGCCGCGCGCGTCGACGCCGATGACGTCAGGCCGCCGGTCGCCGTTGACGTCGCGCACCTCGAGCGCTCGCGCAGCGCCGCTCGCCGCGCCGAGCTCGGGCAGGAACGTCGCGGGCGCGCCGTAGGTCGGCAGCGTCGGCGGCGTCGCGGGGAACGTCCCGAGCGACGGCGGCGGCGTCACGCGCGCTGCCGTGCCCTGGTCGAGCTCGTGGTCCTTCAGCGCTTCGAAGCCGCTCGTCTCGAGCGACGTCCACAGCGCCTGGTAGGTCCGCGCCTCCTCTTCGTCGCCGTAGTCGAACGCGATCCGATAGCGCCGGTAGGCCGCCGTCACGTACCAGTTCGTCGCGTTCTCGAGCCCGATCGCGAGCACCTCGTCGTTCAACGCGCGCGCGCGCTCGGCGCCGGCCTCACCCTCGATATCGAGGATCACGCGGCCGAGCTCGAGCTTCGCCGCGAGGTCACCGGGCGCTGCGGCGAGGGTCGCTTCGTACGCCTTGCGCGCGTCCTCGAAGACCTCCTCCGGGTAGCCCTGTCCGTAGCGCACGCGCCCGAACGTGTACTGCGCGGCCGGGTCCTTTGGCGCGAGCTCGATCGCCTTCCGCGCGAGGGCCTCTGCCGCCTCGTAGTCGGTCATCCGCATCTTCACCTGGGCCATCCAGACGAGGTCGCGGACCGCGGGCGTCGGGCGCTCGACGAGCGGTGTCAGCGCAGCTTGCGCCGCCTTCATGTCTTCCTTCGCGAAGGCCGCCGCGATCCGCTCGCGCACGACCACATCGCGCGCGTCGCGCGCTGCGTCGTCGCCGCTGGCCGCGCCCGGTCCGGGCGGCGTCGCCGGCACCTCGCGCGGGCCGCAGGACGCGCCGACGCCCAAGAGCAGGCCCGCGCAGACGCCCGCGATGAGGCCCCCGTTGAAGCCCGTTGAGCGACCTCTTGTGTGGCCAGCGGAGCGGCGCGGCAGGGACACCGACGAGGGGAGGACGTTCCAACGCGCGAGGCGCGTTCGGGTGGGGTGGGGACGCTGTCGCATGGCGGGGGGGCGACGCGGCCGTCCGAGGGCCGCGCCACCGAAGGGAGCGTAGGCGCGGACAGCCCCGAAGACCAGCGCTGACGGGTGCGCATCGGGCGTCGCCTGTGCCAACATACGCCCATGCCGGTTTCGACGGAGGCTCGCCGCGGCTCGCCCGCCCTGCGCTTTGCGCTCGCATGGCTCGTATCGCTCGCCGTTGCGGTCGTCGCGGTCCTGCGCGCGGGCCCGCCGCTGGTCGCTCCCGCCGACGCGGCGGCGACCGACGCAGTCTCGGGCGAGCGCGCGTTGGAGGTCCTGGCGCGGCTCGTTGGCGACGGGAGCCCGCGCCCGGTCGGCAGCGAGGCGAACGCCGCCGCGCGCGCGCGCATCGTCACGGAGCTCGAGCGGCTCGGGCTCGAGGTCGAAGTGCAGGAGACCTTCGCCGTGCGCGACGGCGACGGCGCCGCTGGCAGGACGGTCTGCGGGACAGTGCGCAACATCGTCGCGCGACGCCGTGGCGCCGGCGGGCACGGGCTCCCTGGTGAGGAAGGCGAGCCCCTGCGCGCGCTCCTCTGCATGGCGCACTACGACTCGGTCGGCGCTGGGCCGGGGGTGTCGGACGACCTCGCCGGCGTCGCAGCGTGGCTCGAGGTCGCGCGCGCGCTGCGCGCCGGCGGCCGAGCGCTCGCTCGCGATCTGGTCTTCCTCTTCAGCGACGCGGAAGAGCACGGGCTCCTGGGCGCCGAGGCCTTCGCGGCCCAGCACCCATGGGCTGCGGACGTCGGGGCCGTGATCAACCTCGAGGGCCGCGGCACCAGCGGCCCGAGCCGGATGTTCGAGACCGGCGCGGACAACGACTGGATCGCGGCCGCGTTCGCGCGCGGCGCGACGCGGCCCAGCACCACGTCGCTCTCGGCTGAGCTCTACCGACGGATGCCCAACGACACGGATTACACCGTGTTCCGGCGGCGCGGCCTGCCTGGCCTGAACTTCGCTTGGATCGGCGGAGTCTCGCGCTACCACACGCCGCTCGATGACCTCGCCCATATCGACCCGCGCTCGCTCCAGCACCACGCCACGAACGCCTATGACGCGGTGCTCGCGCTGGACGGCGCGGCTTGGCGCGGGCCAGGTCGAGGGCGCGGCGACGCGGTCTACACGGACGTCCTGGGCCTCGATGTGTGGCTCGTGCGCGAGCACACGGCGCGCGCGCTCGCCCTCGGCGCGCTGCTCCTCGTGCTGTACGGGGTCGCGCGCGTGACCCGCGGGGGCGGGGCCATGGGGCGGCCGGTCGCGTCGATCGCGCAGGTCTCCAAGGGCGCGCTCGCGGCGCTCTCCATCGTCATCGCAGCCGCTGCGCTGGCCCACGGCGCTGCGCGGCTCGACGAGCTCGTGGCGGGCGTCGCGAGACCGTGGCGCGCGCACCCCTTGCCGGCGGTGCTCGGGCTCTTGGGCGCCGCGGTCACCGCAGCGGCGCTCATGGTGCAGCTCACGACGCGCGCGATCGGCGCCGCGGGGCTCGCCCTCGGCGGCGGGATCGTCGCTTGCCTCATCACCCTGCTCCTCGCGCTGTTCGCGCCAGGCGCGAGCGTCCTCCTGCTGGCGCCCGTGCTCGTCGTCGGGCTCGGCGCCGCGCTCGCGCGCTGGGGGGGCGACGGCGCGGCCAGCGCGGGGCGCATCTCCGTGGTCGCTGCGCCCATCTCGCTGTTCGTGCTGGCGCCCCTCGGCGCCGCGCTCGTCGATGCGTTTGGCTTGGCGCCGCCGAGCGTCAAGGGCCCCTCGCTCGGGCTCGTGCTCGGCGTCGTGCTGGGCCTTTGGGCGCTCTTCGCGGCGCCCGTGATCGCGGGCGCGACCGCTGGCTCGCGCCTCGCGCTGGGCGCGCTCGGCGCTGTCGCTGTGGCCTTTGGCGCGGTCATGTCAACCGTCATGCCCGCGATCAGCGCCGTCGCGCCCGGGCACCTCGATGTCGTCTATGCGAGCGAGTACGGGCGCGGACTCGCCGAGTGGCACATCGCGACCAGCGGTGACCCGGTGCCCGATGCGTTGCTCACGAGCGCGACCTTCGGCGTCGCCCAGGTGAAGCCGAGCTGGCCGCTGAAGCACGTGGCCGCTGCGCCCGCCCCGGCCGGGCTGCTGCGCTTTCCCGACCTCGTCGACGTGACGCTGACCCCGAGCGCAGACGGGCTCGTCATCGGCGCGACGTTGCGATCGCGCGCGGGCGCTCAAGAGTTCGACCTGCGCACCGCAGGGGTCGCTCAGGTGCTCGTCGAAGGGCGCCCGCTGAAGGGCGCGCGTGGGCGCGTCCTGGGGCCGAGCGCTGAGGGCGTGCGGCTGCAGTTGGTGCTCGCCGAGGGGACAGAGGCTGCGCCGACGCTCACTGTGACCGAGCGGATGCTGCACGCATTGCCGGCGGCGCGCTTCCTCAGCGACGCGCGCGGGCCCAAGCTCGTCCCCACGAGGCACGGCGATGGGGCACAGCTCACGCGTGAGTTCGTTCTCACGGCCGACGCGCTGCGGCCGACGGGAGGGGCCCATTGAGCCCCGCCGCGCGGGCTTGGCGCGCGGGCTGGGGGCGCCTCGCCTCTGTGCTCGCGCTGAGCGCAGCGGTCGCGTGCAGCGACCCCGCGCCGCCAGCGCCGCCCAACGTCGTGCTGATCATCGCCGATACGCTGCGCGCGGATCGGCTGTCGGTGCAGGGCGGTCCGCCCGGCCTGACGCCGCACCTCGACGCGCTTGCCGCTGAGAGCGCGCGGTTCGCCGCGGCGAACGCGCACGCGCCCTGGACGCTGCCCTCGATCGCGTCGCTCTTGACGTCCTTGCACCCGCTCGAGCACGGCGCTGGCGGGCGGGTGCCGCGCTTCACGGGCCTCGACCCGGCCGTCACGACGCTGCCGGACGTGCTGAAGAAGCGCGGCTATGCGAGCCACGCCATCGTCAACGTCACGTTCCTCGACCCCAAGACGTTCGGCGTGACCCGCGGCTTCGATGACGTCGACCAAGTGTCGTTCGAGAACAACGTCGAGGTGCGCGCGGCGACGTCGACGACGGATGCCGCATTGCGCTGGCTCGACGCGCGCGACGGGTCCAACGGGCCCAAGGGCTCCGGGGGCACTGGCGGCACTGGCGGCTCTGGAAGCACTGGCGGCACTGGCGGCACTGGAGGCTCTGGAGGCTCTGGGGCGCCCTTCCTGCTGCTCGTCCACTACTTTGATCCACACGCCGTCTACGCGCCGCCGCCGCACTTTCGCGAGGTCTGGGCGGCGGAGCAGGACCGCAAGAGCGCTTGGACGTTCGGGACGCGCGAAGAGATGGTCGCATTGCGCGCCGGGCAGCTCGACCTCTCCCGCGCGACGATCGCGCGCGCGGCGCGGCTCTACGACGGCGAGGTCGCATACCTCGACGCGGAGGTCGGCCGACTGCTCGCCGGCCTCACGGCGCGCGGCTTGGACGACGACACGGTCGTCGTGTTCACAGCGGACCACGGTGAGGAGTTCCTCGAGCACGGCAGCTTCGAGCACGGTCACTCACTCTTCGAAGAGCTGCTGCACGTGCCGTTGATGATCCGCGCCCCGGGGCTCGCGCCGACGGTCGTCGAGGACCGGGTGCGGCTCGTCGACGTCGCGCCGACGATCTGCGAGCTCTTGGACCTCCCTGCGCCCGATGCCTTTGTCGGGGAGAGCCTCTTGCCGCTCGCGCGCGGCGCCGAGCACGGAGCGCGGCCGGTCTTCGCGCACGGGAACTTCTGGCGCGCCCCGCTCTCGAGCTGGACGGCGGGCGAATGGAAGCTGATCGTCGAGGCCAGCGGCGCCGCGCACCTCTATCACCTCGCGGCGGACCCGCGGGAGCAGACGGACCTCGCGGCGGCGGAGCCCGCGCGTGTCGCGGCGCTCCGCGCCAGCTTGAAGGCGGCGCAGGACGCGATGTCAGCCCTCGCGCGGGGCGGCCACGCCGCCTTGACGGAAGCGCAGCAGCGGGCGCTCTCCGGCCTCGGCTACGGCGGCGGGGATTGAATGGGCCGAGGGGCGGGCGCGGCTCCCACGAGCCGCTCCCGCCCCTCGAGCTTGGGCCGTCCAGGCGGGCCCCTCTGAGCTCACCCGTCGGCGCTCTGTGGCCCTGCCGGGCGCTCAGCGCGACTTCTTGCCATTCTTGGCCTTCTCCCTGGCCTCGCGCTCTTCGTCCGTCAGCTTCTCCTCGAGCGCGTCGAGCATCGGCTTCAGGCTGGCCAACAGGTTCGCCGCGGCCGAGATGCTCATGTCCTTGCGGGCCAGGATCCCTGACGTCGAGGCGAGGTCGCCCGTGAGCTCGGACAAGCGCGCGTTGAGCTCCGCCACCTGCTCCTCCTGGTTGCGCATCTCGTTCGTCGTGACCTCGAGCAGCGTCATGAGCTCACGCTCGCGCGCCTCGAGCCGCTCCACTTCGGCGCGGCGGTCGCCCAGGTGCCGCTCGAGCTCGCGCAGCGCGGCGGACTGTGCGTCGCGCTCGCTCTTCGTGGCGCCCAACGCGTCGCGCAGCTCGGCGAGCAGCCCGTCGCGGCCCTCGAGCTCCTTGCGCAGCGCCGCGAGCTTCTGCGTCGCCTCGGCGTCCAGGGCCTCGGCGCGCTGCTGCGACTCCGCCAGCGACTTGCGCTCGCGCTCGAGCTCGCTGCGGGCGCCAGAGAGCGCGCCCTGCGCGTCTTGGAGCGCCGCGTCCACCGCAGCGAGCTCGTTCGAGCGGGCAGCGAGCTCCGCGCTGCGCTCAGCGATCGCGGCCTCTGCGGCCGTGATGCGCTGGTCGCGCTCAGCGAGGTCCGCTTCGATGGCATGGATGCGCGCGTCACGGTCCGTCACCGTCGCCTCGGCCTCGGTGATCCGGCGCTCGCGCTCGGCGATGTCCGCTTGCGCGCGTTCCAGCGCGGACGTCGTGTCAGCGAGCTCCCACTCGCGCCCCGAGAGCTGCTCGTTGCGCTCCGCGAGCTGGGCTGTGCGCTCGGCGATCGTCGCCTCGCGCTCTCTGAGGGCACGCTCGCGCGCCTCGAGCTCCGCGCGCGTCGTGTCGCGCTCTTCGGTCACGCGCTGCAAGGAAGCGCCGAGGGCCGCCTGCGAGGCGCGCGCGTCGGCGAGCGCCTCCTCGCGGAGGGCGAGGTCCGCCTCGGCGTCTTGGATCGCGCGCTCGAGCTCGCGCCGCCGCGCGTCGAGCGTGTCCAGCTCTGTCGTCAAACGCTCGCTGTGCAAGGTCTTCGTGGCGGCGTCCGCGCGGCTCGCTTCCAGGGAATGCGCGAGCTCTTCGAGGTCCGCCGCGCGCAGCGCGAGGTCGCGCTCGAGCGCCTGCAGCCGCGCGCCCCGCGCCTCGAGCTCCGCGCGCGTCTCGGCCAACTCGTCCGTACGCGCAGCGACCTCTGCGCTCCTGGCGCGCGCCGCGGCTTCCGCGGCTTCGAGGCGCTGCTGCGTCCCTGCGAGCTCCGCCTGCTGCGCTTGCAGCGACGCGTCCTGGTCGGCGCGGGCCTTCGTGGCGGTCGCGACCTCGCCGAGCAGCGCAGCGATGCGCTCGCGCGCCCGCTCGAGCTCGTCGACGAGCTCCGCTTCGCGCGCCTCAGCGCGCGCACGAGCCTCGGCGAGCGCCGCTTCGCGCTCCACCAAGGCCTGGTCGGTCGCGGCCCGCAGCGCGCGCTGCTCCTCGGACGTCGTGGCCTGCGTCGCCTGCAGCTCCGCGGCCAAGGCTTCGACGCGTTGGCGCTCCTCGGCGAGCGCGCGCTCGACGCGCTCCGTCTCCGTGCGTGAGGCACCGAGCTCCGCTGCGACTGCGCTTGCGCGCTCGTGCGCCTCGGCGAGCGTCGCCTCGAGGGCCTCGATCTCCTGCGCCTGCGCGACCTCGCGGGCCTCGCTCGTCCCGGCGAGGTCACGTCGTGCCGCGCGTTCGGCCTCCAGCGCCGCGTGGGCCTCCTGGCGCTTCGCGCGCTCTTCGGCCAGGTCACCTGCGAGCGTGGCCTGCAGCTCAGCGGCGCGCAGCTCCGCTTGTTCCGCAGCCTGCGTGGCCTCGGCGAGCTCCGCCTCAAGGCGCGCGCGATCCTGCTGCGCGGCCTCCACTTCGGCGCGCAGCTCGTCAGCGCGTTGACGCGCCTCCTCGGCGGTTGCAGCGAGCGAACCTTCCAGGCTCGCGATGCGCTGCACGGCCGCGTCACGCTCCGACTCGAGGGCGCCCTGCGCTGTCGACAGCGCCGCGAGCTCAGCGCGCAGCTCCTTGACACGCTCGCCTGCGCCCTTGCGCTCGCCGACGAGCTCCTCGGACAGATCGCCGATCCGGTCGAGCGCTTCGCCGAGCGCGCGCTCGAGGCGCTCCACCTCTTCGCGCGCGCCCTGCAGCGCGCCCGAGAGGTCCCGCTGGCGGGCTTCGCCCGCTGCCTCGGCCGCCGCGAGCGCGTGCGCGGCGCGCTGGGCCTCGGCGCGCGCTTCGTCGCGCTCCGCTCGCACCGCGGCTTCGGTGGCGCGGGCCTCCGACGTCGCTGCGACGCGCTCGGCCTCGAACGCGCTGCGCGCGTCCTGCGCGGCGCGCTCGGCCGTCGCGAGGTCGGCCCGGAGCGCTTCCGCGGCCGCCTGCGCTGTGTCCCGGGCCTGCGTGAGGCTCCGCGCCTCGGCGCGCGCCGCCTCGAGGCGCTGGGCGAGCGCGACCGTCTCTGCGTCGGCGTTGCTGCGTGCGGCGCGCAGCTCGTCGTCGCGCTCTGCGAGCGCCTCTGCGGCCGCGTCGCGGGCGGCGACGAGCTCCGTGATCCGCGTCCGGGCCTCACCCAGGGTGGCCTCGAGCTCTTCGCTGCGCTGCTTCGCGGTGACGAGGGTCTCGTCGAGGTTGTCGGCCCGCTGCTGCGCGTGCGCGATGTCGTTCGAGAGCAGCGCCTCGCGCTCGCGGGCGGCGGTCAGGTCACCTTCGAGCTGGTCCACCTGCTCGGCGAGCGCGGCGATCTCTGCGTTGGCGTCGGCGAGCTCGGCCTCGCGCTCGGCGCGCGTTGCGTCCGCCGCGCGCGAGGCGGCGACCGCGGCCTCGACCTGGCCGGTCAGGTCCGCGCGCGTTTGATCGAGCTCTGCGTTCAGCGAAGCGCGTGTCATCTCGAGCTCCTCGGTCAGTGTCGCGCGCGTTGTCTCGAGCTCCTCCGTCAGTGTCGCGCGGGTCGTCTCGAGCTCCTCCGTCAGTGTCGCGCGCGTCGTCTCGAGCTCCTCCGTGAGGGCGGCCTGCGCGGCCTCGGCGTCGGCACGCTCGGCGGCACGCTCGGTGTTGAGCGCCTCAATGTGGGCGTTGGCCGCGACGAGCTCGTCGTTGCGCGCAGCGCGCTCGGCGCGGACCTCGTCGAGGTCGAGCTCGATGAGCTGGCGCGCCTCCTCGGCGCGGGCCAGCCCTTCCTCCAACTCCGCGCGCGCAGCTTCGCCTTCCGCGACGAGGGTGGCGCGCGCTTCGGCCGCGGCTTCGAGGTTGGCCGCGAGCTCCTCTGCGCGCGCTCGCGCCTCGCTGGCCTCGGTGTCCAGGTCCGATGCGCGCCCCGCGGCGTCAGCCAGCTCGTCTTCCAGCGCCGCGACGCGGTCATTGGCGGCATTGACCTCCGCCGACAGCGCGGCGACCTGCGCTTCGCGCTCTTCTGCTTCGGCGCGGGCCTTGGCCTCGGCGTCGCGGGCGATCGCGGCCTCGTCCTTCGCCGCCTCCAGCGCGTCCGTCAACGCGGCCTCGGCCTGTTGCGCGCGCTCGCCGAGGCTATCGCGCTCCTCGCGCAGCGACTCCATGACGACGCGCGCCGCCTGTGCTTCGGTCTCTGCCTGCAGCGCACGCTCGCGGTTCGCATCGAGCTCCTGGGTCAGCGCTCGCAGCTTTCGCTCGGCCTCGTCGCTCGCCTCGGAGAGGCGCTGTTCGAGCGGGGCCAACGCTTCCACGCGCGCGGTGAGGCCTTCGATCAGGCTCGTCTGGCGGTCGAGCTCCTGGTCCTTCTCCTCCTGGAGCTCCGCCAGGCGCTCCTGCCAAACGGCCAGCTCGCGCGCGAGGTCCGCGCCTGTCGGCGCTGCCGTCGCCCGGTCGTTCGTCGCGCGCGCCTCCATCGGCGCGCTCGCGACGCCCTCGTGGGCGTCGAGGGCTCGCCGCAGGCGCTCGACCTGGGCCGATTGCTCCCCGAGGCGCCGCGTGAACGCCTCTTCGACGCGGTCGAACTCCTCGATGACGCGCGTGACGCGGCTCTCGAGGTTCAGGTACGCGTTGTAACGCGCCCGCACCTGGCGGGTCATCTCCAGCGCGAGCGCCGCGCGTTCCCGGCGGTTCCGACGCTCGGCGGCGAGGTGGGCGAGCACTCCGCCGGCAGCGGCGGAGAGCAAGGAGAAGAGGACCGCGATGAGGCCAGTCGGCATGGCGGAGAGAGGGGCGAGGGGCGAGAGGGGTAGCGGACGCGCGGGTCACGCGCGGAGGGCGCGCGGCGTCTCCTCTCTGCTCGGACATTGGCCCGCGCGAGCCGAAGCTGCAGACCGCGCGGGGGGCCCCGTTCCGGGACCGGGCGCATCCGAGCCGCGCGCGCGTCGAAGACCCGCGTGCAGTCCCCTGGCGCCATGTCCTCGTTTCGCACCACCCCCGCCCCGGCGGCCCTCGCGGTCTTGACGGCGCCCGCGCCACGCCGGCCAGCGCGCCCGCGCCGGGCACCCTCGACCGGGTCCGAATCGAGCAGCCGAGAGGCGAGCGTCGGGCGATCCGGCTCGACTAGACTTCCCTTGCACCCAGGCGCGCGAGTTCGCAGCATGGGTGTTCCAGCGGCCCCCGCCGTCGACCGCATGGCCTCGACCCCAGCACCCCACGCCCCCCTCCTTCCGCGCGTCGCGTCCGGGGAGCCGGACGCTGTGCGACTGGTCCTGGCGCGGTACACCTCGCTCGTTTGGTCCCTGTGCGCGACGGCGTCGCGAGACCCGCACGAGGTCGAGGACCTCGTCCAAGAGGTCTTCGTCGATGTCTGGCGCAGCGCCGGGCGCTACGACGACACGATCGCGTCCGAGGTCACCTTCATCGCGACGATCGCGCGGCGGCGCGTGATCGACCGTCGGCGTCGCCTCGGCCGCCGGATCGAGCCCGAGGTGCTGGACGAGGAGTTCGTCCCCGGGGCAGACGACCCGGCGCTGCGCCTCGTCGACGTCGCGGACGACGCGGGGCTGGCCGCTGAGGTCGTGGCGGAGCTCCCGCCAGAGCGCCGCGAAGTGCTCGAGATGAGCGTGGTGCGGGGTCTGACGCACCGTGAGATCGCGACGGAGACGGGCCTGCCCCTGGGAACGGTCAAGAGCCACATCCGACGGGGCCTCGCCGAGGTCTCGGACCGGCTCCGCGCGCGGCGCGCGAGGTTCGGCGCGGACTTCGAGGAGGGCGTCCAATGAGCGCCGTCTCCGAACACGACCGCCTCCTCGAGCTCGCCGCGCTCGGCGCGACCGAGGGCTTGGACGCGGCCGAGGAGCGCGAGCTCTGCGCCTCCGCTGACGGCCGGCGGCTCGCGCGCGAGCTGGCTTTGGCGGCCGCTGCGCTGCACGTCGCGAGCCTCGGGCATGGCGCGCGCGCGCCCGAGGGCGTGGAGTCGCGCCTGCTCGCGCGCGCGGTCCAGCCGCCCCGCGCGCCGGGGCAGAGCCCTCGGCAGGGTTCTCGGCTGGGTTCTCGGCGGGGGTCGGCGCCGCTGGCCGAGCCAGAGGCCGGGGCACCTTTCGTGCCGCAAGCGGGGCGCCCCGCGGGGCCGCTGGTGTGGGCCGGTTGGGTCGCGGCTGCCGCTGCCGCCGTCTTGTGCGTCGTGCTCGCGAGACAGCTCGCTGGCCTCGAAGAGCGCTTGCACCTCGGCGACCCCGCCGTGCGCCGGGATCGGCTCGTCGCGGAGGCGCCGGACGTCGCGACGCTCGACTGGACGCCGCTCACAGATCCGTCGGCGCAGGGCCTCGCGGGCCGTGTGACATGGAGCGACGCGCGCAACGAGGGCTACATGACGTTCCGCGGCCTCGCTGCGAACGACCCCAAGGTCGAGCAGTACCAGCTCTGGATCTTCCGCGGGACGGACCTTGGTGCAGAGCCGTACCCCGTCGACGGCGGAGTGTTCGACGTCGCGTCCGCGGGCGAGGCCGTCGTGCCGATCGACCCGAAGCTGCTCGTCGGGCGCGCGGGGACCTTCGTGGTCACGGTCGAGCCGCCTGGTGGCGTCGTGGTGTCGGATCGCTCGAAGCTGGTCGCGTTGGCGCAGCGCGCGATCTGACGCGCCTTGCCACGTGAGCTCGCGGGCGTCGTCGCCCTCGCGGAGCTCGGGGCCTCAGCGCCCGATGAGCTGGTTGGCCACCTGCACGGCGCGCGTCAGCGTCGGCGCGAAGCCGTCGGCGCCGACCGCGTCGGCCGACTTCGCGTCGGAGAGCGCGCCGCCGCCCACCAGGATCGGGGCCCGGAACGAGGGTTCGGCGCGCAACATCGCGATCGCGGCGCGCAGCTCATGGCGTTGTGAGACCAGCGTGGCGGACAGGATCACGAGGGACGCGTTCAGCGTGGTCGCGGCGCGCGCCAGGTCGCGCGCCGGCGTGTCGGCCCCTGCGACCGAGACGCGCCAACCGTCGTACTCCAAGAGCGCCGACAGCGCGTGGAGCGCGAGGTCGTGTGTGTCGCCCGCGACCGACGCGATGACCACTCCCGGGGCGCCCGGGTCAGGCACGGGCGCTGCCGCGGAGAGGTCCGCCAGCGTCGAGCGCAGCGTCGCCGAGACGATGTGCTCTTCGGCGATCGAAAGCTGCCCTTGGTGCCAGCGCCGCCCCACCTCGCGCGTGATCGGGATGACGAGGTCTTCGACGACCGACTCGGCGCTGCAGAGGCCACGGTCGACGAGCTCCGCGATGGTGGCGCGCGCCGCGCGCGAACGCCCGCGCAGGATCTCGTCCAGGATCGACGCCGGCCTCGCTTCGAGGGCGGGCGCAACGGTGGCCGACCCCGCCGGACCCGCGTGCGCAGTCGCGTCCTCGGAGAGGGCGCACTGTGCGGCTTCGAGCGCGGGGCGCCAGAGGCTCGGTTCGAGCTGCGGCATGCGCTCTTCCAACGCGCGCTCCGTCGCCCGTAGCGCGGCGACGAGGTGCGCGTACGGCATCTGGCGGCTCAACGCCGCGCTCGCAGACCAGCGGACTTGGCGCACGAAGAGCGCGTCGTCGGCCGCATCAATGGCCGCGGCGAGGTCCGCGATCTGCGCCGCGACATGGCCGCGCCAGAGCTCGAAGGCGTCGTCGCGCGCGCTCAGGTCGGGCTCGTCTTCGACGAGCTGGGCCGCCGCGACCCCCGCGAGCGCGCGTGCGGAGGCGCGCAGGAGCTCAGCGGCGTAGGCGGGGGCGTTCGGCATCTCGTTGGGGGGCGTTCGGAGCGGCGCGCGTGCGTCAACGTGAATAAGTGAGGTGCGCGACCGAGATGTGGCCTTCGGCGAACCCGCCCTCGCAATACGAGAAATAGTAGTCCCAGAGCCGCAGGAACGCCGCATCGAACCCGAGCTGGCGCGCGTCGTCCCGGCGCAGCCGCAGCGCGTCGCGCCAGAGGCGCAGGGTCCGAGCGTAGTGCTGGCCGAAGTCGTCCATGCCGACCAGGCGCAGCGCGCTGGCGTCGCGGGCGGCCACCGAGAGCGCCGTGATGCTCGGGATGCAGCTGCCAGGGAAGATGTGCCGCTGGATGAAGTCGACCTCGCGCCGGGCGCGCTCAAAGTGCTGGTCGCGGATCGTGATCGCCTGCATACCAAACCGGCCGCCAGGCGCGAGGAGTCGGTCGACGGCCGCGAAGTATGCCGGGTAGTGGCGCGCCCCGACCGCCTCGATCATCTCGACCGAGACGATGGCGTCAAAGCGCCCCTCCGGCGGCGGAGTGAGGTCCCGGTAGTCCTGGAGCAGGACCTCTACCTGGCTGGAGAGCCCCGCCGCGTGGACGCGCTTGACCGCGAGCGCGTGCTGCTCGCGCGACAGCGTCGTCGTCGTCACGCGGACCCCCAGGGTGGCGGCAGCGCGGCAAGCGAGCGCGCCCCAACCCGTGCCGATCTCCAGGAGGTGGTCACCGCGCTTCAGCTGGAGCTGGGCCAGGAGGCGGTCGATTTTGGCGTACTGCGCCTCTTCGAGCGGCGTGTCCTCGCGCGCGAAGTACGCGGACGAGTAGGTCATGCTCGGGTCGAGGAACAGCTCGAAGAACGCGTTCGAGAGGTCGTAGTGGGCCGAGATGTTCTTGGCCGCCCCCCGGCGTGTGTTGTCGCGCAAGGCGTGGTAGGCCTTCAACGCCGGTCGCGTCAGGAGGGCCAGCCCGCGTTCGAGCCCCGAGAGCGCGCTGTGGTTGCGTACGAAGAGGCGCACGACGTCGGCGGGTTCGGGCGAGCTCCAGGCCCCCGCTGCGAACGCCTCGCCGGAGCCGATGCTGCCCCGGAACGCGATCGCGCGCCAGAAGCTCGGGTGGTGGACGTGCGCGTGGCCCGTCAAGCCGTCCTCGGTGGGGGCGCCGAAGCGGCGCACGGTGCCGCCCTCGTGCAAGACAAACTCGCCGTCGACGAGCTGCGCCAGGCGCGCGAGGACGGCCCGGCGGGCCACGCCGTCGAGCCACGTTGCGCGGGCGACCAGGCCCCGATCTGCGTCACCCTCTGCGTCGCTTCCCTCGACGCGGGCGGCGCCGCCGGCGGAGCTGTCCCCGGCCGTCGTGGCGCCGCGCCGAGGCCGCGCCCCATTGCTGCGACGTTCGTCGTCGGCCGCCGCGCGCACGTCGGACTGGGTCGAAGGGGTCAGGGCGCCTTGGGACATCGGTCGGAGTCTCGGATGGGGTCAGAGTCGCGCGTCGGCGTGGCCACGCTTGGCGGGGTGGGTGAAGACCGGCGTGCGCTTCAGCCAGAGCCGCAAGGCCTGCCAATGGATCGCGAGCTGGACCCCACCGCTGGTGAAGGGGTGCCGCGCCAGGAACCGCGCGAGGGAGCGGCCGTTGAGCGGTCGCCGGGCGAGCGTGAGGCCGACCTCGAAGACCTTCTGGGGGCCACCCGGCCCTCCCTGGTCCTCAGCGTTCTCCATCCCCACGAGCAGGTCCGCGCCGGGCACGTTGAAGCGCCAGGTGTAGTCCTGGGTCATGTCGAAGAAGGGGGACACGTGAAAGCCTTTGGCGAACCGCCACTCGACGAGTCCGTTCGATCCGACGGCGCCGTTGGATCCAAGGACATACGAATGTCGTTCGCCCCAGGGCGTGTTCGTGATCTCGGCCACGACCGCGCCGAGCGTGACCCCGTCGGCCTCGAAGAGGTAGTAGAACGAGACGGGGTTGAAGCAGTACCCGAAGGTGCGCGGGTGGGTCAGGATCCGCACCGGCCCCTCCGGGGCGGCGCCCAAGACCTCGCGCGCCCGGGCACGGACCGCTGCAGACAGCGGGACCTCGGGCGCGCCGAGATAGTCCTCGCGCCGGAACGCCGCGACGTTGGGGCGGCCGACAGACCAGAGCCAGCGGCCGTGGAACGGTCCGGGGGCGCGCTCGAGCTCGTCGAGGTCCAGGTACAGGAACGCGATGCGATACCGAAACCGGTGCCGGGTCGGCGCGAGCCTCGTATGGGTGACGTGCCCGACGTAGAGCGCCGAGGTGCTCGGCGGGGCGGGGGCCGAGCTGGTCACGGCGTCGCTACCGGTGTGTTCGGTAGGGCGACCCCGAGGCGCGTGACGGCCCGGTGCGCGCTCCATGCGCCGTCTTCGTGGAACCCGTAGCGCCAATAGGCGCCTGCGTAGTGCACGCCGCCGACGCCGTCGATCTCGTTGAAGCGGCGCTGGGCCATCACGGCCGCCGGGTCGAAGATCGGGTGGTCGTACGTGGCGCGGAAGAGCGTTCGGGCCGGGTCGATCAGGTCCGTGCAGTTGAGGCTGACGAAGAGGTCGGGCGCGCCCTCGCCGAGCGGCTGCAGTTGGTTCATCCAGTAGGTGACCTGCACGGGCGCGTCGCTCGGCGCTTGCCGCTGGCCTTGACCCTCGTCGACGCGGACGTTCCAGGCGGCCCAGGCGCGCTTGCGCTGAGGCATGACCCGCGCATCGGTGTGGAGCACGACGTCGTTCGGCTGGTAGCGGATCGCCCCGAGGACGTCGCGTTCGGCGCGGGTCGGCTCGGCGAGGAGCGCCAGCGCTTGATCGGAGTGGCAGCTCAGCACGACGCGGTCGAAGCGCTCGGTCACCGCTTCGCCGCCCGGCCCGCGGCGCGCCGTGAGGTCGACCCCTGCGTCACAGCGCGCGACGCGCAGCACGGGAGAGTCCGTATGGATGCGCTCGCGGAACGGCGCGACGAGGGCGTCGAGATAGGTCCGGCTGCCGCCCGGGATCGTCAGCCATTGGGGGCGCCCTTCGACCTGCAGAAAGCCGTGGTTCTGGAAGAAGCGCACGAGCGTCCGCATCGGGAAGCGCCGCACGTCCTCGTCTCCGCCGGACCACACCGCCGCCGCCATCGGCAACAAGTGCCACCGCGCAAACGCATCCGAGTAACCGGCTTGTGTGAGATACGCCCCGAGCGTCAGCGAGGGGTCATCGATCCCGCCAGCGCCGCCGATGAGCGCCGGCGCCTCGCGATAAAAGCGCAGGATGCCGCGCACCATCGACCAAAAGCGCGGCCGCAGCAAGTTCGAGCGCTGTGCGAACAGCGCGTCGATGCTCGTGCCGTTGTACTCGATGCCCGCCGGATCGATCCGCGCGCTGAAGCTCATGTTGCTGTCGGCGGCGGCGACGCCGAGCTCGCGCAGCAGCGCGCAGAAGGTCGGATACGTGCGCTCGTTGAACACGATGAAGCCCGTGTCCACGGCCACGCGGCGCCCGCCGACCTCGACGTCGACGGTCGCCGTGTGCCCCCCAATGCGCGCGCCGGCCTCGAAGACCTCGAGGTCGTGGCCGGCGGCGTGCAGGCGGCGGGCGACGAGCGACCCGGAGATCCCGGTGCCGACGACCGCGACCTTCATCCCGCCTTGGCGTCGTCCGCCTGGCGCTGGCGCTCGATCGTGCGCTCCCAGACGTTCGCGGGCACCGGGCGCAGGTCCCAAACAAGGCCGAAGAACGACAGGAACTTCAGCGCGTAGAAGGACAAGTCGTACTCATACCACCGGAACCCCTGGCGCACCGAGCCCGGATAGAAGTGGTGGTTGTTGTGCCAACCCTCGCCGAGGGTGATCAATGCCAGGAGCGGGTTGTTGCGTGAGGTGTCGCGGGTCGGGAACCGGCGGAAGCCCCACAAGTGCGACAGCGAATTGATCGTGAACGTCGCGTGGTAGAGCGCGACGGTCGAGATCACGAAGCCCCAGATGAGCATCTGCCACTTCGTCGTGCCGAGGCTCGGCGCATACGCCTCGAGGATCCAGCCGAAGAAGAACATCCCGATGCCGAGGGAGGTCGGCACGAAGATGTCGAAGCGATCGAGGAAGCGCAGCTCCGGGAAGCGGGCGAGGTCCTTGACGCGCTCGATCTTCGTCCCGAAGTGCTCGCGCGAGAGGACCCAACCGACGTGGCTGTAGAAGAAGCCCTTCTTCGTCGGCGAGTGGACGTCGCCGTCGAGGTCGGAATATTGGTGGTGGACACGGTGGTGGGCGGCCCACCAGAGGGGTCCACGCTGGGCCGCGCTCGCGCCGATGAACGCAAAGAGGAACTGCCCGACGCGGGACGTCTTGAACGTGCGGTGCGAGAAGTAGCGGTGGTAACCCGCTGTGATCGCGAACATGCGCAGGAGGTAGAGCCCGACGCAGACGGCGAGCGCGATGGGGCTGACGCCCACCCAGATCACGGCTGCGCATGCGACGTGCATCCCTGCGAACGGAATGACGCGCATCCAATCAGTTCCGACCCGAGCGACGTCGACGTGCGCGTCCTTCGGACCGTGCCAGGAATCGAACCAGCGGACAAGGGGCATCGTGACGCGGGAGTACCAGGGGCGGCGCTTGGTCAGTGTCGTGCTCATGCGGAAGGGCGCGTGGGTACGCGAGACCACGCTTGGGTTGCGCGGAACAGGGCGCAGGTGGTCAGTTCGGATCGGGGACTGCGTGAGAGGCGGACGTCCGCGGCAAGTCGTTGCGCGCGTAGTGTACGCGGGAGACGGCCCGGCGCTGCGCCGTCCGGACCCGCGCCGTCGACCCCGGTCAGGGCCCGAGCGTGGCGGGGGCGGCGACGCGGGTGGAGCCGCTCGGAGGGCCGGGCGGCGCAGCGAGCGGCCAACAGAGGAGGTGTTCGACGGACCCGGGCGGGAGGATTCCTTGACCTGGCGAGACGGGTCACCTGAGCGCTCTTAGCTCCGTGAGGACCCGGCGGTGGGATCTCAGACCAGGAAATGGACAACCTTCTACAAGGACCTACGGAACACCCTGGAATTTTCCGCCGTCAAGCTTACAACCCCGTTGGCTAGCCACCGGGCCGCTTCGGCGGCCCACGACGGGTGACGCCGGGTCTCCTGGGGAGCCCGGCGTCCCTTTTGCCCAGCCCGCCGGCGCGCGGTGTCCCCTGCCCCCCAGGGGCACTGCAGGGCCTCCGCCCAGGCGCCGCAGGCCCCCGTGGCGCTCCCTCGCGGAGGGGCCCCCAGAAGGCCCCCAGTAGGCCCCCCCAGAAGGCCCCCCAGAAGGCCCCCCCAAGAAGGCCCCCCAAGAAGGCCCCCAAGAAGGCTCCCCCAAGAAGGCCCCCCAAGAAGGCCCCCCAAGAAGGCCCCCCAAGAAGGCCCTGAGACGAAGCTGGACCCCATGAGTGGTCCGGGGTGTGGGATGCACTGCCTGGGGTAGTCCCGTTTGGAGACGGCCCTACCCGTGGTGTCTTCGCCGCCGCGTACCACTCAAGGGGGCCACCTTCGCCCGGAGAGGCTCTGGGGGCCACCTCTTGCGGGTCCGACCGGAGCGCGCCGGGCCCATCGCCTCACCTGCGGCGCACGCCCTTGCGGCGGGCGGCCTTCTTCCGGGCGGCCTTCTTCTTCTTGCCCTTGTTGCCCGTCGGGTCGCCGTCGCCGACCGGGATCCAATCCGCCGGCGGCTCCTTGCCCTGGATCTCGAGCAGGAAGCGCGACGGGTGCCGCTGCACCTTCTGCCCACCCCGCGCGCGCTCCGTGCACCACGAGAGCGTCAACCCGCGCTGGGCGCGCGTCACGCCGACGTACGCGAGCCGGCGCTCTTCCTCGATGCCGTCGCCGCTCGAGCACTTGTGGTGCGGCAGGTTGCCCTCTTCGAGGCCGATCAAGAACACGCGCGGGTACTCGAGGCCCTTCGACGCGTGCAGCGACATCAAAGTCACCGCTTGGCGCCGCGCCGCGTCGTCCGGCGAGTCGGTGTCCGTCGCAGAGAGGCTGAGCTCGTTCAGGAACCCGATGAGGCCCGGCCGCTTGCGCTTCTTCACGTAGTTCTGCGCGAAGTTGAAGACCTCTTCGACGCCGTTCCAGCGCTTCTCGAACTCGGCCTCTTCGGTGTAGAGGCGCTTGACCTCGTCCTTGTACGCGACCTCTTCGACGACCCGCTGGGCGAACGCGACGAGGTCCTCGCCGTGCGGGTACAGCTTGCGGACGTGGCGCAGCCGCTCGCGCAGGCTCTCGACGGCCTCCACCGCCTTCATGTTGATGCCCTCGATCTCCGCGGCGCGCTCGAACGCGTCCGCGGCGGAGATGCCCTGCTCCGTCGCAAACTCGAGCACGCGGTCGATCGTCGTCTTGCCGACGCCGCGCGGCGGCGAGTTGATGATCCGCAGGAGGCTCGACTCGTCCTTCGGGTTCGCCGCGAGCCGCAGGTAGGCGAGCACGTCGCGCACCTCCTTGCGGTCGAAGAAGCTCATCCCGCCGACGAGCACATAGGGGACCTGCTTCATGCGCAGCTCCGCCTCCATCGGCCGGGCTTGCGTCGCCGTGCGGAAGAGCACCGCGAAGTCGGAGTACGACACGCCCGTCTCATTGATGCGCTTGATCTCGGCGACGATCTTCTCGGCCTCGACGGACTCGTCGCGCATCGTGACGGCCATGAGCTGCTCGCCGTCGCCAAAGGCCGAGCGCAGGGTCTTCTTGTGCCGCGTCGGGTTGTGCTCGATCAGGCGGTTCGCGGCGTTCAGGACCTGGTTGGTCGAGCGGTAGTTCGTCTCGAGGCGCACGACCTTCGCGCCCGGGAAGTGCTTCTCGAACGCCAGGATCTTCGAGATGTCCGCGCCGCGCCAGCCGTAGATCGACTGGTCATCGTCGCCGACGACGCACAGGTTCTTGTCCTTGCCCGCGATGCGGCGCACGATCTCGTACTGGACGCCGTTTGTGTCCTGGTACTCGTCGACGAGCAGGTAGCGGTACCGCCGGTGCATCTCGTCGAGCACCTTCTGCTTGTCCATCAAGAGCCGCAGCATCTCGACGAGCAGGTCGTCGAAGTCCAGCCTGCGGCTGCGCGCCAAGTGCTCTTTGTATTTGAGCCACGTGCGCGCGACGATCTCGTCGTTGTCGTCGACGGCGTTCTCGAGCATCCGCGCGGGGTCCTCGAGCCGGTTCTTGCCGAGCGAGATGCGCGACTGGATGTCCGCGGGCTTGATGCGCGCCTCGGGGATGTGCAACTCGCGCAGGCAGCCCTTCAGGACCGCCAATTGATCGGAGGCGTCCGCGATCGTGAACCCGTCGGCCCAGCCCAGCTCGGCTGCGAACTCGCGCAGCGTGTGCAGGCAGAATGAGTGGAACGTGCCGACGGTCAGGCCGCCTGCGACGCGCTTCCCGACGAGGTGCTCGATGCGCTCGCGCATCTCACCGGCCGCCTTGTTCGTGAAGGTCATCGCCAGGATCGCCTCGGCTTGGACGCGCTTCTCGAGGAGGTGCGCGATGCGGTAGGTGATCACCCGGGTCTTGCCGGTCCCCGCGCCTGCGAGGACGAGGACGGGGCCTTCGGTGGCGCGGACCGCGTCGGCCTGCTCCGGGTTCAGCCCTTGGATGAGCTTCGACGTGGTGGGGGTCAAGGTGCGAGGTCCAGGTCGGGGTCTGGGCGCGGGCCAGCGGCGGGGCAAGCGGTGCGGCACCCGGTCGTGGGGTGCCAGGTCGTGGGGGGCCCGGTTGTAGGGAGCTCGGTCGCAGGTGCCCCGCCGTTGGGCACATTGTCGCGCGGTCGCGCAGCGCTCCGGTGGGCCCCTGGAGGGCGCCCCGCGGGCCGAGCCCGAGGGCGATCGCAGCGGGGTGCACCCGAGCGGGGGGGCGGAGGGTAGCGACCTCGGATTCCAGATTCTCGCCCGCGCTGCCGAGAAACCCTGCGTAGCCTCTTCGGCCCATGGTTTCCCCTCGCTTCCAACGTGCCCTCGTCGTCGGCGCGAGCTCGGGCATCGGCGCCGAGCTGGTCCGCCAGCTCGCCCGTGAAGGCACGCGCGTCGCTGCGGTGGCGCGCCGGCAGTCGGAGCTCGACGCGCTCGCGCACGAGCTCGCCGGTGCGCCCGGCGCCGTCCTCGCGCGCGCGCACGATGTCACGGACGTCGCCGACGTGCCCGCAGCCTTCGAGGAGGTCGTGCGGGGCCTCGGCGGCCTCGACCTCTTCGTCTACGCGGCCGGGGCGATGCCCGCGGTCGCGCCCGAGGAGTACGACACCGAGAAGGACCTCGCAATGCTGGACGTGAACCTGGGCGGCTGCGTCGCCTGGGGCAACGCGGCGGCGCGCTACTTCCACTCCCAGCGCAGCGGCACGTTCGTCGGCATCGGCTCGATCGCGGGGGACCGCGGCCGCAAGGGCGCGCCCGTCTACGGCGCGTCGAAGGCGGGCATGGAGCACTACCTCGAGTCGCTGCGCAACCGCCTGGCCGAGCGCAACGTGCGCGTCCTGACGATCAAGCCCGGGATGGTCGAGACGCCGATGACGGCGCACCTCGACAAGCTCGTGATGCCGATCAAGGCGGACCGCGCCGCGCGCGAGATCCTGGGCGCCGCGCAGGGCCGGCTCTGGAACGTGCGCTACGTGCCGCTGCGCTGGTTCGCAGTGAGCCTCGTGATTCGGTCGATCCCATCGTTCTTGTTCCGCAGGACGAGCATCTGATGGCGGCAGCGGGCTTGAACCCGGGGGGCGCAGAGCGACGGGTCTCGGCGCGGGAGGCGCGCCCGCGCACCGGCTACGAATACATCGAAGGCTGGGGCATGGCGGTCGGCGCGCCCGCGCGCGTGCTGCGTCCGCGGAGCGTCGACGAGGTCGCGGCCGGGTTCGCGCACGCGCGGCGCGACGGCGTGCCGTTGACGCTGCGCGGCACCGGGTGCTCCTACGGCGACGCGTCCGTGAACCGCGCTGGGCACGTCCTCGACGTGTCGGGGATGGACCAGATCCTCTCGTTCGACCGCGCGACCGGCGTCGCGGACTGCGAGGCCGGCGTAACGCTGTCGAAGCTGTGGCGCCACACCCTGCCCCGCGGCCACTGGCCGATGGTCGTCAGTGGGACGATGTTCCCGACGCTCGCCGGGGCCGCCGGGATGAACATCCACGGCAAGAACAACTTCAAGGTCGGGACGATCGGCGACGCGATCCTCGAGGTCGACGTCGTGCTGCCGAACGGCGAGCTCGTGACGCTCGATCGCGCGCGGCGCCCGGACCTCTTCCACGCCGTGATCGGCGGCTTCGGGATGCTCGGCGCGATCACGCGCGTGAAGCTGAAGACGAAGCGCATCTACAGCGGGGAGGTCGACGTGAAGGGCGTCTCCTCGGCGAACCTCGCCGAGATGATGGCCTACATGGACGCGCACACGGCCGACGCGGACTACCTCGTCGGTTGGCTCGACTGCTTCGCCGGCGGCGCAGCGCAGGGGCGCGGGCTCGTGCACCACGCGCGCTACCTCGACGAGGGCGAGGACCTCAACGCCGAGCGCACGCTGCAGGTCGGCTACCAGGAGCTGCCGCTGAGCATCCTCGGCTTCCCGAAGGGCGAGGTCTGGCGCATGCTGCGCCTGTTCAACCACGACCTCGGGATGGGCTTTGTCAACTGGACGAAGCACCAGATGGGCAAGCTGGAGGAGCGCAAGGGCTTCCATCGTCAGTCGCACGCGGCGTTCAACTTCCTGCTCGACTACGTGCCCAACTGGAAGTTCGCCTACGGCCGCGGCGGCGGCCGCGGGCTGATTCAGTACCAGGTCTTCGTGCCCAAGGAGAGCGCCCATGCCGCGCTCAGCGAGGTCCTGCGCCGGTCGCGTGAGCGCGGGCACACCTCGTACCTCGGCGTGTTGAAGCGGCACCGCCCGGACCCGTTCCTCCTGACCCACGCGCTGGACGGCTGGAGCCTGGCGCTGGACTTCAAGGTCACGCCGGAGCGCCGCGCGTCGCTCTGGGCGACGACCGACGAGCTGACGCAGATCGTCCTCGCAGCGGGCGGCCGCTTCTACTTCGCCAAGGACGCGGTCATCGGGCCGGCGACGGCGCGGGCGATGTACCCCGAGGGCGCGCTCGATCGATTCCTGGCCCTCAAACGCGAGGTCGACCCCGATGGGCTCCTGCAGAGTGACCTCTGGCGGCGCGTCTTCGGGGGCGACCCCAGCCGATTCACGGCGGAATGAGCCGCGCGCCAGGCGCGCGAAGCCAGGCGTTCGGGCGGCGCGGCCGCTCGCAGGCCCTCGCTCGTGGGGGACCTGTAAAGTTTTGTCTGTCCGGCATGAGGCCTCGTGAGCCCCGCCAGCGCACGTCCTAAGGGAGTATGCTGGCCCCTTCGCCTCTCGAGGGACCCCGGGGGCGCCCCTCGGATCCCCAAGCACCGCCGATCTTGCCGATGTCACTTGCACGCCTTGCCCGCCTGGCGCTCGTCGCGCTGTTGCTCTCGTTGACGGTTCCGTCTGCGCTCGCCCAGAAGCTGGCACGCGGCTACTACGAGGACGAAGCCAACGGCTACAAGTTCAAGCCCCTCGACGGCTATGTGGGGGTCCCGACGCAGCCGGGCGACACCAGCGGCCTCGTGACGCAGATGACGTCGGAGTCGAACGAGATCCAGATCTTCGCCCTCTACGACACGAAGGCGACGGGCGGCGAGGACGGCAAGACGACGGCGGGCAAGCGCCGGACGGACATCGCTGCGTTGCTCTCCCGGAAGCTCCAGGGCTTCGAACCGATCTCAGCCAAGCCCACCACGGACGACACGGTCAAGTCCAACGGCGGGGAGGCGCGCCGGCGCATCTGGGAGCTCAAGGACTTCTACATCGAGGCTTGGTCCTACACGCTGAGCCACGCGGACATCGCGATTGTCTTCATCACAGAGAAGGAGCGCTTTGACAAGAAGTGGCGCTCGACGATCGACAAGTCCGGGAGGTCCTTCACCTTGATCGAGCGCAAGGTGACCGCGGACGTCAAGCTCGGTGAGGGCGCGACCTATGAGCAGCAGCTCGCCAAGGCAGAGGCGGACGCGGAGAAGACGCCGGGCTGGCACGCGATGTCGACCCCCTCGAAGAAGTTCATCATCGTCACGAACTGCGAGAAGCCGCAGTTCCTGGCTGAAGTGATCAAGCGCCTCGAGGGCTCGCGCAAGGTCTTCGAGAAGGACTTCCCGCCGCCCCCGGACTTCGACGCGGTCTCGATCGTGCGGGTCTGCGGCAGCGAAGAGGAGTTCCACCGCTACGGCGGCACCGGCGGCGGCGTCGCGGGTTGGTTCAGCCCGACCACGACCGAGCTCGTGCTCTATGACGCCGTCAACACGGACCGCAACTCGACCTACGCGGTCGTCGTCCACGAGTCCTTCCACCAGTATTGCCACTTCTTGTTCGGCCAGGCCGAGGCGCACCGTTGGTTCGATGAGGGCCACGGCGACTACTACGGCGGCCTGAGCTTCGAGACCTCGCGCCCGAAGATCGGCTCGCGCATGCCGTCGGGCCTCAACCGCCTCGATGTGATCCGCGAGATGGTGCGGGAGGGCAGCTACAAGCCGATCCAGGACCACGTCAATTACGACCACCAGCGCTGGCAGACCCAGGGCCCAAGCAACGTGTCCTGCTACGCCCAGTCCTGGTCCATCATCTACTACCTGCGCCAGGGCGCGGACGGCGCGGTCCCGCGCAAGGTGTGGAAGAAGGAGTACGCCGACATCATCCCGAACTACGTGCGGGTGTTGACCGAGGGGTACAGGAAGGCCTTCGACGAGATCGTCGCGGAGCGCCGCAAGGAGGCCAAGGAGAAGGGCGAGGACCCGGACGCGGTGGACACTCGTGTCAACCGCATGGCGATGTACATGGCCTTTGGTCCGGAGCGCCAAGCGCAGATCTGGCGCGAGGCGATGGCCGCGTCTTGGGGGCAGATCGACATGGACGTCTTCGAGAAGGACTGGGTCACCTACGTCGAGGACATCCTGAAGTGAGCGCGCCGGGCGCGCGGGCGGCTACGCCGCCCGCGGCCGCAGCAGCGCCAGGAGCCCGGGCACGCCGAGCAACGCCTGGGACAGCGTGACGCCGCGGACGGCGATGGCGAGCGACAGCGCCATGGCTTGGGTCACGCCCTGCTCTCCGAGCAGCATGACGTACATGCCCTCGGCGACGCCCCACCCCGCGGGTGATACAGGCACTGCCTGCGCCGTTTCGACGACGGGGATCGTCAGGAAGAAGCGCAGCGTGTCGACGCCGAGCCCGAGCGAGCGCCCGAGCGCGGCGACGCCGACGATCAGAAACGAGTGGCTCGCGAACGACAGCAGCGACGCCGCGAAGAGCGCGCCGGGCTTGGCCGCGTAGGCGCGCAGCGTCTCGTGCAGCGCGCCGAGGAGCCGCGCGAACGCGCCCGTACCGCCGCCGCTGCGCTCCATCCGCGCGGCGACGACCAGCGCGATCAGGACTGCGCCCAGGAGCGCTGCGAGGCCCGCGCCGAAGAAGCGCGCGAAGCGCCCGAGCTCGCCCCCGACCGCCAGCATCGCGCCCGTGCCCAGCGTCAGGAGCGCCGCGAGCCCCACGACGCGGTCGGCGACGATCGCGAGCACCGCGCCGGCCCTGGAGTCGAGGTCGCGCGGCACGCCGACGTCGCGGGTCACGAGCGCGCCCTTGACGACGTCGCCGCCGACGGACCCGAGCAGCACCTGGCTCGCGGCGAGGCCAGCGAGGTTGAGCCGCAGGGCCCGCCACGGCGAAACGGCGAGCCCGAGCGCTCGCAAGAGGATCGTCCAGCGCAGCGACGCGGTCACGGTCCCGCCCAAGGCCAGGAGGCAGGCCAGGGCGAAGGCGCCCGGCTCGAGCGCCCGGAGGCTCGACGCGAGGCCCGGCTCCAGGTGCGTCGCGCCGTCGGCATCGAGGACCGCCCGGTCGCGCCACGGCACCGTCGTGAAGAGCGCGGCCAGCAGGGCGACGGCGACGCAGGCGCGCAGCCAAGGCAGCCAGCGGCGTCGCGCGCCGAGGGGGTTCGGGACCGGGTCGACCATGGGTGTGGGGGCTGCGTGCTCATCGGACGCTCGGCGGCACAAGGTGAGGGCATTCGCGGGCCCGCGCTCGGGGTGCACGCAGAAAGGTCGCTTCGTGCGAAGGGATCGCCCCCTGGAGTGCAAAGAGGGGAGCCATGAACACCCTACACATCACGCTGTTTGCGACGCTCGCCGGCCCTTCTGCGCATGCCCCGCTCGCCGGGCGTGGCCTCGACGAGGTCGTCCTGCGCCCCCGTTCCGAACCCGCCGTCACGCTCACGCGGACGATCGAGCGTCGCTCGGAGTGGAACGGAAGCGACCTGACCGTGAGCATGGATGGCCAGGAGGTGCCGCAGGAGTACTTGCCCGACCTGACGCTCGACATCGTGAGCGAGCAGGCGCTGGAGGTGCTCGACGTGCGCCGCGAGCGCGCGCTGGACCGGACCTTTGTGGCGCTGAGCCAGGAGGCGCGTGTCGCCCTCGACCTCGGCGGGTACATGGGCCAGCAGGGCGAGGAGTTCGAGGCGACCGCTGCGAGCCCGCTCGAGGGGCGCGCGGTGCAGTTCAGCTTCGGTGAGGGCGACGCCTGCGAGGCGCGCTTCGTGGACGCGCCGGAGTCGGCGCGTCCGAAGGAGGCGCAGGACGCTGGTGTCCGCGCTAGCGAGGCGAAGCTCCTCGCGGGGCTGCGGCCCGGCCTCGACCTCGCCGGTTGGCTACCCAGCGACTCGGTCGCGGTCGGCGCGCGCTGGGAGGCCCCTGCCGCGGCGCTGGGTGAAGCGATCGATCCCTGTGGCGAGCTCGCTTGGCAGTGGTCTCGGCCGGACGCCGATGGTCGGGTCGATTCGTCGGAGATCGCAGGCGATGTGGCGCTCGAGTTCGTTGCCTTGGCGGAGGTCGATGGCCGGGCCTTGGCGGAGCTGCGCGTTTCGGGGACGTTCGTGCTGACGACGAAGCGCGCGACGGACCTCGCCGACGTGCCGGTCGCAGACGGGACTGCAACCGAGACGCGGGCGGTGAACCACACGCTGTCGGGCCAGATCCTGTGGGACGTGGCGGGCGGCCACCTCTCCAGCGCCGAGCTCACGAGCGACATCGACGGGCTCGCGAGCACCGTGAAGGACGCGGGCCAGGAGGGCCCGGACTACGCCTCGACGATGCGCTTCACCGGGCGCGAGGTGTGGCACCTCGCGACCTCCCGCGAGCGCTGAGCGGGGCGCTGTCAAGGGCGCCGCGATCGCGCCCGTGCCGCAGCACTGCGCGCCCGCGGCGGCGCCCTTGTCAGCGACCGCGCACAACGCCGAGGAGCCTGCGCCACAGAACACGATTCGCATCGCAGCGCTCCCGCACGCCGGAGCGGCGTTGCAGCAAGGTCCCAAATAGCATTGAGCTATGAGGAACTTGCTGCGCTTGGCGCCGACGCACGGGAGCACCACGCTGCGAACCGCGTTCTGTGGCGCAGGCCCCTAGAGGCCCCCGGACGGCGCGCCTCGTCGGTGTGGCGTTCACTGGAACGCGATCGCCAGGCCGTCGCTGAAGTTCGAGGTGGCGACCCCGTTCACTGAGTCGCGATACCACGCCTGGAAGTTCCACGTCTCGCCAGCGGCGATCGACACGAAGCCGGTTGGCGTCGGCGTTTGCGTCAGGTTCAACGCCAGTGAGATCTCTCCGGTGCTGCCAGAATTGAGGATCTGGCCCGGGCCGACGTAGCGCCCGATCGAGCCGCCGAGGCACAGGACACCCTGGCTACCACCCGGTTGCGCCACGTTCCCTTGGGTCCGGCTCGTCAGGAAGAACCCGAACGCGCTCAGTGGCAGCGAGGTCGCGGCCAGCGACAAGTTGTTGTCCGCGGTAGCGATGCTGCCCGTCGCTGAGGTCGTTGCCGGGTTGCCCGTCGAGTTGGCGGTGCCGGGCGAACAGTAGTTGGATCCAATCGACCCCGCGCCGCTCACATAGACGAGCGCGTTCGCCATGAGCAGCGCGCCGTCCGTCGCTGCGTCCCAGAAGTCGACGCGGCAGTTCGAAGACGGCGGGTAGAAGCAGAGGTCGGCGCGGTTGGGCATCGCGCCGGTCGCGACGAGGACGCGCCCGTCACTCCACTCTGCGATCGCTGTCGAGCCCGGCGTCAGCGTCGTGGTCGTCGGGCGGTAGGACGATGTGCCGCCGCTAAAGGACGACACACCGGCCATGATCGGGTGCGTCGGCGCATGGACGGTCCCCAGCGTCGCAGCACCCGCCGTCTGTCCGACTTGCGCGACGACCAGCTCGTAGCCGCTCTGCCAACGCCCTTGCAAGAACAGCGGCGTCGACCCTGCGCCCAGCGCGAACATGGACACGACGACGCCGCCGCCATTGTCGACATAGTCCGCGAAGACGTCCCCGAGCGCGACGGCGTCGAAGTAGGTCGAGTTGCTCCAGGTGATGATGGCGTCATACGCCATGAGGTCCATCAGTGTCGGCACGGAGCTCGTGACGTTGATGATCGAGACCGAGTTGAACAAGCCAGTGCCCATGAGCAGCGCTTGAGGGTCAGTGAAGCGGCAGTCGGTCGAGGAGGCCGTCGCTGCGGCGACGATCGCGACGTCGAGGTTCTGGGCGGAGGCGGTCGCCGCGAGCAGCAGCGGCGCGGCGATGGCAGTGAGAGTTCGCATGGTGTTGAGTTCGTGAGAGGTTGGCCCCAGCGCGCGCGGTCACGCGCTGAACGCGTGCGCTGCGGCCGAGCGACGGTGTGGCAGCCGGAAGGATTCAGGCACCGCCAAGGGAAGGGTAAACCGAAGCCCGACGCAGGCGCGAGGTCCATGGTAAGGGGCGGGCGCTCGGTTCGTCCGTGCGCGGCCCAGGGGACACGCCCGAGCCCCGCGCTGGGCTCGACCTGCCGACGCCCATCCACGGCTGGCCGCGCCCCACGCGGAGGCCGCATGGATGCGGCGCCCGGGCAGCGGGACCTGGCGCGCCCAAGTGCACGCGCCGAGGGGCCGCGAGGAGACGGAGCGGGAGATCCAAATGCCGCGATCCGGTTCAGGGTGTCGCTTCGTAAGCCCCACAGCACGTCCTCCTCGCCGCACTGAGCAAGCTACCGAACCTTCGTCACGTGTCCCTCGCCATCCACACTGCATTGATCGTTGCGGCGCTCGCGCAGGCTGTCGAGGCGCTGCCGCTGCAACGCCGCCCGGGTGATGTCCCAGCGGTCGACGCGAGCCACTTACCCCTTCAGCCGTCCCCACTAGCGGGGGGGCCAGAGCCAGAGGTCGCGCTCCGCGACGCCGCAGACGACTCACGCGGCCAGGATGCGTATCTCGAGGCCGTCATCGTCGAAGGCCGCAGCACGAGCCGCATGGACATAACGCGCTCCGGGAGCGACGGTGTCACCGGCCCGGAGCAGCTCGAGAGGCGCCCGCTCTTGCGCCCGGGCGAACTGCTCGAGACGGTCCCCGGCGTGATCGTTACCCAACACTCTGGCTCCGGGAAGGGCAACCAGTTCTTCCTGCGCGGCTTCAATCTCGATCACGGCACCGACTTCCTCGTCACCATCGGTGGAGTGCCGATCAATCTACGGAGCCACGGCCACGGCCAAGGATACGTGGACATGAACTTCATGATTCCGGAGCTCGTCGAGACGGTCGCTTATCGCAAGGGCCCATACTTCCCGGATACAGGCGACTTCTCGTCGGCCGGCTCCGTGACCGTCGACTACGTCCGTGACCTCCCGAATGGAGTCACTGCACTCGAGGTCGGTCAGTATGGGTTCCAGCGCGCTCTCTTCGCCGACGCATTTGACCTCGGTAGCGGCCGACTCATCACTGCCGTGGAAACGTTGCACCATGATGGCCCTTGGGAGGTCGAGGAGAACTTCCGCAAGGTCAACGGCTTTGCCCGCTACGTGGAGGGTGACGCGGACAACGGGTTCGACCTGACCCTCGGGCTCTACGACGGCGAATGGAGCGCGACCGACCAGGTCCCCGAACGCGCCGTTCGAGACGGGGTCCTCGATCGCTTCGGTTCGCTCGACCCCACGGACGGAGGTTCCTCTCGCCGCTTCAGCTTGACAGGCCGCTGGTTTGGGGCGGGTGAACACTCTGATTGGAGCGTCACGGCCTACGCCTACCGCTCCGAGCTCGACCTTTATTCGAACTTCACCTATTTCCTGTCGGATCCTGTCAATGGAGACCAGATCGGGCAGACGGATGAGCGCTGGGTCCAAGGGCTGAGCGCCCAGAAGACCGAGTACGGGGAAGCCTTTGGGGTCAACTCGGAGTGGACCTACGGGCTCCAGTTCCGCAATGACCTCATCGACAATGGGCTCTTCAACACAAGCGGTCGCTCGCGAGTCTCGACCGTTCGGCGGGACGACATTGCGGAGACCAGCCTCGGGCTCTTCACCGAGACGACGCAGAGGTGGAGTGACCGCTTCCGTTCGACGATGGGGGTCCGGGGCGATGGCTATGCGTTCGACGTAACGAGCGATGATCCGACCAACTCCGACACGCGCTACGATTTCATCGCCAGCCCGTCCCTTGGGCTCGCCTATCGCGCCGCGGACGCCACGGAGCTCTATCTGAACGCCGGGTTCGGCTTCCACAGCAACGACGCCCGCGGGGTGACGATCCGTGATGACCCCACTACGTCTGCCGCGTTGGACGGCGAGCGCGTTCCCGGCCTCGTTCGCCAGCGCGGAGTGGAGCTGGGGATCCGCCATGAGGATCCGAACGGGCTCACGAGCACCGTGGCGCTCTGGGGGTTGCGCAGCGACTCTGAGCTGCTGTTCGTCGGTGATGGCGGCAACACCGAGCCCACTGGCGCGACCGAGCGCTTTGGCATCGAGTGGACGAATTACTTTCAGATGTCCGAGGCCTGGAGCCTCGACTGTGACGCCACGTGGTCACGCGCGCGCTTCACCGATGGCGGCGACGACGATCATGTGCCCGGGGCGATCGAGTCGTCGGTCGCAGCGGGCCTCGCCTATACCACGCCCAATGGGCACTATGCGGCCCTCCGCGCGCGCTACTTCGGGCCCCGAGATCTCGAGGAATCGGGCGCCGTACGTTCCAGCACCTCCTTGCTCGTCAATGCCCATGCCGCATACCGGATCAATGAAGACGTCATGCTCAGGCTCTCGATCTTCAACCTGTTCGATCGCCGGGTCAATGACATCGAATACTACTACCCATCGCTGCTGAGCGGAGAAGCGGCAGGTCCCGATGACGGCGGCTACAACGACGTGCATTTTCACCCCGCTGAGCCCCTCTCGATTCGCGTCGGCGTGTCGGTGGCATTCTGATGCTGTTTGAATTGGATGAGGCGCTGTCTATGCTGGCGATTCAAGACTTCGTCCGGGCGTACGACGTGAAGGAGCTCTTCCTCAAGGGCGGGCCCGTGATGTGGCCCCTCCTGGCCTGTTCCGTGCTAGCAACGGCGATCATCCTCGAGCGGGTCCTCGTCTACTCGCGCATGGGGCGTGTCCCGCGCGCGCTCGCAACATCGCTCGCGGCTGCGCTGGCCCGCGGCGCGCGAGGCGAAGCGAGGTCCGCCGCGGAGCGGTCGGGGCACCCGATGGCGGGGGTGTTCAAGCTGCAGGTCGACCTTGCGGACCGGTCCAAGGAGGAGCGGGTCGCGCTCGTTCAGCGCGAGGGGGGCTTGGTGCTGGAGCGGCTCGAGGCCAGGCTCTCTCCGTTGCTGCTCGTGGCGCAGGTCGCGCCGCTCCTCGGGTTGCTGGGCACGGTGACAGGGCTGGTCAGCAGCTTCCGGAGCATGGAACAGGTGAGCGGCCCCGTGCAGCCGAGCGATCTCGCAGCTGGCATCTGGGCCGCGCTCCTCACCACAGTCTTCGGTCTGTGTGTCGGGATCCCCGCCAGCGCCGCATGGCACCTCTTACAGGATCGAGCGGATGCGTTCGCTCGGCACATGGGCTTCGCGGCAACCGAGATCGAGGACGGCCTTGCTCGAGGGCGGCTCGCGGCGCGCCAAGGGAGCTCGAGGCTGCAACCTGATTCAGTCCCGTCCGATCGTGCGCAGGCGACCGCCGCCCACTGACCCATGGACTTCCCGCGCCGCACCCGCCGCCGCTCCCGCATGGAGCTCACGCCGTTGATCGACGTCGTCTTCCAGCTCCTCGTCTTCTTTCTCCTGACGTCGAGCTTCCTGCAGCCCTCCCTCAGGCTGGAGCTGCCCCGCGGCGTGAACGTCGACGAGGCGGATGCCACACCCATTCTCCTCGAGATCGACCGCGAGGGAGCCCTCTCGCTGGACGGCGAGGCCATCGAGCGCTCGAACCTCCGCGCTGCGTTGGCGCGGGCGCTCGCGGAAGGGCGGCGCGCGGTGCGGCTCTCGGGCGACCATGCCATGGGCTACGGCCTGTTCATTGAGGCGCTCGACGCGGCGCGCAGCGCGGGCGCGGCGCACTTCGATCTGGTGCACAGTGGCTCAGCGGCTGAAGCTGCTGCCAAGTGACTGCATGTTGCGATGTCAAGGTCCGTCGAAGGTCGCTGGTTCCCGTGGTTCCTAGGGGTGTCACTCGCGGTCCACGGTGCGTTGCCATTCGCGCTTAGCTCGGCTCTCCGTGCGCGCCCCGATTTGGATGTGGCGCAGCGCATCGCGACCGAACCGATGACCGTGCGTATCGTGGTGCCTCCCGCTGGAGAGGCGCCCGCGCAGGAGTCCCGCGCGCCGGGGTCGTTGCTGACGAGCGACCACGGCGCGCGCAGCGTCCAGTCCTCGGACGCGATATCGCTCGCCATGGAGCTCGCGCCGCGGCTCGAGCCCCTGCCACGGTCGATGCCGCTCCCTGCGCCGATGCCTGCGCAAGTGGCCATGCGGACGCCGGAACAGGCTCCGCCTCGACCAAGGTTCGACCCCGAACCGAGGGCGGGCGCCGGGCGCTCGCCGGGCCTGCCGTTGCCCATGGAGGACCCACCGCCTGAAGCCGTCGAGCTCCCCGCTCCGGCGCGAGCGTCGCCGACAGGAGTCCCAGAGCTCGTGGGCCTGCGCGCATCGGAGGGCGAGCCCGGCGTCGTCATCCGGGCGGCGCCCGCCGAGAGCGTGAACCGCGCCCCGAGCTACCCGCGCCGTGCCCGCGCCGCGCGGATGGAGGGCACCACGGAGGTGGAGGTGACCGTAGGCGCCGCCGGGAAGGTCGAGCAGGCCGTCGTCTCGAAGTCGAGCGGCCACCCCCTCTTGGACGACGAGGCGCTCCGGGCGGTGAAGCGTTGGCGCTTCACCCCGGCCCAGGACGCCGCGGGCGCGGCCCGCGCGGATCGAGTCATCGTTCCTATCACGTTCCGCATCGTGGACCACTGAGCCCCATTGGGGCGGTACCGGCGCTGGCGCATGCTTTGGGTCTCGATGGGCGTCAGCATGTCGGAGCGGCCGCCCGCCCGGGCCAATGGGCCGGCGCGCACGAGCGCGACGTGGTCGCCCTCAGCGGGGGGGGGCGCCTTGAGCTCGCGCGGGCCGCGCGTAAGGGATCGGTGTGCCCCCGGCCGCTGCCACCCAGCAGCCTAGACCATGCGACGGCTCGAACCGATAGAATGGTCGAGAGAAGGCACTGACGGCTGCGATCTCGCAGCGCGCTGTGTCCCCAAGGAGATCGCCATGCGACCCACCTATATCCTCCCTCTGCTCGTCCCGGCGTTCGCGCTCGCGGCGGCGGCTTCGCTCTCCATGCCGGCCAACGGCGTGGGCGACCCGCTGCCCGAGGTGGAACTCGAGGGCTTTTCGCAGACCGGCGCGAAGTCCATCGATGACCTCGCCGGTCGCGCGCTGTTGATCGAGTTCTTCGCCTACTGGTGAGGCCCGTGCGCGTCTCAGGTGTCCCACCTCAACGAGCTTCACGAGAAGTTCGCTGACAAGGGCCTGAGCATCGTTGGCGTGACCAGCGAGAGCGTGAGCAACACCGAACCCTGGGTCGAGAAGCACGAGATGAAGTACGCGTATGCGTACGACAAGTCGAGCGCCCTCTTCCGTGGCGTGGGGGCGACGGGTTACCCGTCGGCCATCCTCGTTGACCCGTCCGGCAACATTGTCTATCTCGGGCACCCCGCAAGCATCAGCGCTGAGCTCATCAAGGGCGCGCTCGACGGGGCGCTCACGACGCCGCTCTACGAGTGGCCGAAGGAGCTCTCTGGCGTCGCGAAGTCGATCCGCAAGGGCGCGTTCGGCGACGCGGTCGAAGGCCTCGCCAAGTTCGGCGAGACCCACGCGGACATCGCGGCGGCGGTCGCCGGTATGGTCAAGGCGCGGGTCGCAGCGGTCGAGAAGGCGCGCGCTGCGGGCGATTGGCTCCGCGTCGAGACCCTCGGCGAGGACCTCGTGAAGGGCCTCGGCAAGCTCGAAGAGGCGGCTCAGGTCAAAGAGATCTTGGACGCCCTCGACAAGGACAAGGACGCGCAGGCGATCCTGAAGGCCCAGGCGAAGATCGCGAAGGCCTTCGCCGGGGACCTGAAGAAGAACCAGATGGACAAGGTTCAGAAGGACCTCGAGAAGATCCGCGACGGCATGCCGGGCACGGCCGCAGAGCGCGACGCGCGCGCCGGGCTGGAGCGCCTGAAGGCGCTCCGAAGCCGCTGACCGCCCGGATCGGGCCCCATTCCGTGACGCATCGAGCGCGCCCGGTCGAACGACCGGGCGCGCTCGCGCTATTCTCCCGTGCGCCGTCCCCTGGCGACCCCAAAGACCTCGAACGAGAGACCTGATGCAGACCGAAGGACGTCGCGAGAGCGACAACGTGGAAGACCGTCGCGGCTCAGCGTCGGGCGGCAAGAAGATGGCGGTCGGAGGCGGCCTCGGCGTCCTGATCGTCGCGGTGCTCGCGCTGCTGACGGGCGGCGACCCGAGCCAGCTCTTGGCGTTGCTCGGGAGCCAGATCACCCAAGGCGGCGGCGCGGCTGCCGCCGGGGAAGGGGCGCCCTACCAGGAGTCGGCGGCCGAAGCGGAGCTCGCGCGCTTCACGAAGGTGGTGCTCGCCGACACCGAGGACGTCTGGAACCAGCTCTTCCGCGAGGCGCTGGGCAAGCAATACCAGGAGCCGAAGCTGGTCCTCTTCGCGGACCAAGTGCAGAGCGCGTGCGGCTTCCAGAGCGCCGCAGTGGGGCCCTTCTATTGCCCCGGCGACGCCAACGTCTACATCGACCTGTCGTTCTTCGACGAGCTCGCCAGGCGCCACGGCGCGGCCGGCGACTTCGCGCAGGCCTACGTCATCGCGCACGAGGTCGGGCACCACGTGCAGAACCTGCTCGGGTACTCCGACCAGGTCCATCAGCAGCGCAGCCGCGTATCGGAGACCGAGGCCAACCGCCTCTCCGTGCGGCTCGAGCTGCAGGCGGACTTCCTCGCGGGTGTCTGGGCGCACCACACGCAGAAGCAGAAGCGCGTGCTCGAGCCCGGCGACCTCGACGAGGCGCTGAACGCGGCGGGGCAGATCGGCGACGACACGCTGCAGAGGAAGGCCCAGGGCCGCGTGGCCCCGGACCTCTTTACCCACGGCACGTCCAAGCAGCGCATCCGCTGGTTCAAGCTCGGCTTCGACACGGGGGACGTATCGCTCCGGGACGAGCTGTTCACGAAGCCGTACGAGCAGCTCTAACGCGCCGCGCGCGCGCGGCCCGGGGGCTCAATCGGACCCCCGGGGACAGCGGGGCTCGAGCGCCGCGGCGACCCGCGCCTGCAGCTCCGCGTCGCCCGCCGCCTGGGGGAAGCGCAGGACCACGGCCTCGGGGCCGATGCAGCCAGCGCCCGCGCCGTCGTCCTCTTCGAACGGGATCGAGGCCGCGATCAGGCGCGCGATCACAGCGTGCGCCTCTGCGGGAGACAGCGCGAGGAACGGGCCGAGTGGATCATTTTGGAGCGACATGCGCGGTCCTTGACGGTGCATCGTGGCCAACGGTGGCCGCTGTCGTGGAGAGTAGCGCGTGGCGCTCCGATGGTGGCGCTCCCGAAACGGGTACGGCGCGGGCGACGCAGGCGGACACGCCTCCAGATCAGGATTCCGCGTGGACGATGTCGCTGGGAGCCCCTCAGGTAGCCACTGTGATGCAATCACCCCTCTCGACCCTCTCCGTCTTCGTCGCCGCGTCGCTCATGCTCGGGTCGTGCTCGAACGACTCCTCGAGCGGCCCCGATCTCACCGTGCTCGCGACGCAACTGCGCGTCGCCTTGAGCAACGCCGGCGTTACGGTACCGGACGCGCCACCGTCGGTCAGCGACGAGCTCTTTGACCTCGGGCAGGCGCTCTACTTCGACAAGCTCATCTCCGGCAACCAGGACATCGCGTGCTCGACGTGCCACCTCGCGACGGTGGCCTCCATCGATGGCCGGACCCTGCCGCTCGGCGTGAACGGCACCGGCCTCGGCAGCGCCCGCATCAACGGCGACATGGTGCCGCGCAACGCGCCGCAGGTCCTCGACGCGCACCTCATGGGCTCGATGTTCTGGGACGCGCGCGTCGAGTTCTTACCGGGCGGCGCGCTGCGTACGCCTGCGGGCGCGCAGCTCACGTCGACGATGACGTCCGTGTTCCAGCCGGGCCTCGAGCTGCTCGCCGCGCAAGCGATGTTCCCGCCCACGTCGCGCGCGGAGATGCGCGGGGCGATCGGTGAGAACGAGCTCGGCGATTTGGCCGACAACGACTTCACCGGGATCTGGCAGGGCATCGTCGATCGCGTCGTCGCCGTGCCGGCGTATGTGACCTTGCTGCAAGCGGCCTACCCCGGCCTGCAGGCCGTCGACGTCCACATGGGGCACCTCGGCAATGCGATCGCGGCCTTCGAGGCGCGCGCGTTCGGCGTCGCGGACAGCCCGCTCGCGCGCTTCCTGCAAGGTGACGACGGCGCGCTCACGCAGCCCCAATTGACCGGCGGCCTCGAGTACTTTGGCCCCGCGGGGTGCGCCGCATGTCACCGTGGCCCGAACTTCAGCGACGGTCTCTTCCACAACGTAGGGATGGCGCAGTTCGGCCCCGGGAAGGGGGACGGGCTCAGCGGCACCGACGACTTCGGGCGCGAGCGCGTGACGGGGGACCCGAACGACCGTTACCGCTTCCGCACTCCGACGCTGCTCAACGTCGAGCTCACGGCGCCCTATGGGCACGTCGGTCAGTTCTCCACGCTCGCGTCGATCGTCGCGCATTATCGGGACACAGCGACGAGCCTCAATACGTACGACATCATGGACCACGTGACCGAGCCGGGGCTCGCGGGGACGTTGGAGGGCAACCAAGTCGACGTGCTCGCGAACCTGAGCCCGCTCGTCTCGACGCCGCGCAGCTTCAACGTGCAGAAGGTCGTGACATTCCTTGGCGCCCTCACGGCGGACTCCGCGCGCGACCTCTCGAGCGTCATGCCGCCCTCGGTGCCGAGCGGGCTGACCATCGACTGATACCCGGAATCGCTTTCCGGGTTCGCGCCGGCAATTTTGGTCGGCAAGGGTTTCGCTTCTCGCTCAGGAAACCCAGGACAGGGCCGACACCCATGGCGTGCGGACGCGGTCATCCCCGGTCGCGGCCCCAATCCAGTCCCTGAGACGTCCCATGAGCGCTCCCCACGCCCTGTTGCTCGAAGCCGAGCTCCTGCACCGCCTCGCCCTCGCCGTCGGATCGGCCGAGGCCCTCGATGAAGTGGCGCAGCTCGGCGTCGAGGCGGCGGAGCGCGCGCTGCCCGGCCGGGGCGTGCAGCTCCAACTCTGGAGCGACTCGCTGCGGGGCGGGTCCGTCGGCGCGAACGCCGGGCCAGAGATGTCGGAGTTCATGCACCGCCAAGCGCTGGCCAGCGGCGGGCAACCCGTGGGGGAGCTCGTCGTCGACGCGGGTGAGGTCCAGGGAGCGCCCTTCGGCATCGATGGCCGGCGGGTCATCACGATGATCGCGATCACCGTGGCGGCCGCCGCGGCGCGGGTCATGCGACAGAGCGAGCGAGACTCGGCCCAGACCGCCGCCGTGCTCGCGCTCGCGACGCTGGCGGAGAAGCGGGACAACGAGACGGGGCGGCACCTGCGGCGCGTCGCTGCGTTCAGCCGGACGCTGGCGGAGTCGCTGCGCGCGCTCGGGCATTTCACGGACGTGATGACCGACAGTTGGATCAGCGACCTCGAGCGCTCGGCGCCGCTGCACGATGTCGGCAAGGTCGGGATCCCCGACGCCGTGCTGTTGAAGCCTGGCAAGCTCTCGGACGCGGAATGGGAGCTGATGAAGACCCACACGACGATCGGCGCGGCGACGATCGAGGAGGTCATGGCGCAGACCCCGCACCCCGGGTTCCTCGTGATGGGGCGAGACATCGCGCTCGCGCACCACGAGAAGTGGGATGGCAGCGGCTATCCGCGCGGCCTCGCGGGCGAGGACATCCCGCTCGCGGCCAGGGTCCTGGCGCTGTCCGATGTGTACGACGCGCTGACATCGGAGCGCCCATACAAAGAGGCCTGGAGCCACGCGCGGGCCGTCGAATGGATCAGCGCTCAAGCTGGCAAGCACTTCGACGCGCGCATCGTCGCCGCGTTCCGCGCGCGTGTGGACGCCTTCGATCGCATCCGCCGCGACCTCGCAGACGCCCGCGAGCCGCTCGCGATGCCCGTCGCCGCGTGATCGACGGCGCGGCGGCGAAAGCCGCCTGAGGAGCGCCGGCGCGCGGTCGGTCCGGGCGCCTTCAGCGCTCGAAGCGCGTGACCCACGGCGAGGTCGCGTCGGGGCGCCACCAGGGTTCGCTGCCGGAGCTCGCGCCCTTGCTCCGTCCGACGGAATAGCCGAGCGCGGCGAGGTTCGCCTCGGTCGACGCGTCGAGGGTGACACCTTCACCAAGGCCGACCGGCGGCGCGTTCTGCAGCCACTTGATCAAGGCCGCGCGCATGAGCGTCGCGCGTGGCAGCTCGCGCTCGAGGACGTTCTCCAGCCCGAGCGCGTCGCGGCTCAGGTCGTAGAGCTCGACCTCCCCGTGCTCGCGTGCGCGCGCTTCGCCGCTGCGTTGGTTGCGCGCGAGGTGCAGCACCGCGAGCCAACCTTGGCTCTCCAGCGCCGCCGAGTCGCCGTGCGCGGAGAGCGCGAAGCGCGGGTTCCCCCGCTCGGGGGCCTCGAACGCCCACGCGAGGTCGCGGCCAGGGAAGGACCTCGTCTCGAGCCCCGCGGCGCGCAGGAGCGTGCGCCCGACATCGATCTGGCGCACCCGCGCACGCGTTGTGCCGCTCCAGCCCTCGAGGCCGGGCGCCCGGATGATCAAGGGGACGTGCAGGGTCGCGCGGCGCACGCCCGCGTGCGTGAACCAGACGTCGTTGTCGCCGAGCGCTTCGCCGTGGTCCGCCGTGAAGACGAAGGTCCCAGCCTCGACGCGCGCACGCCGCCTCAAGCGTCCGATGAGCTCATCGACGGTCTCGACCTCGGCGCGGTAGAGCGCGCGGACCCCCTCCGCATCGCGCTGCGCGCCTTCGTCCATCCAGGAGGCGCGCAGGGCGACCGGGATCTCGAGCGCGAGCCCCGGCAGGGGCGCTGGACGGCCCGCGGGGGCGCGCAGCGGCGGCGCGGTGTAGGGCGCGTGCGGGTCGAAGAGGTGCAGCCACAGAAAGACCGGCTGGCCCTCGGCCTCATCGAGCCACCGCTCGGCGATGTCGAGCGTCTCTCGGCCGGGGCGCTTGATCGTCGGCGGCGCATCGAAGCGCTGGAAACCCTGCCCGAGGCCGCTTTGGCGGGGCTCGAGGTGCTGCGCGCTCACCGCCGCGAACGTACGGAAGCCAGCTCCTCGAAAGCGCTCCGCGAGCGTCTCGGCGCGCGCCCCGAGCGCGGTGTTGTTGTCGACGATCCTCAGGTCGCGCGGGTGCAAACCCGTCATCAATGCCGCGTGCGATGGGTTCGTGACGTTGGTGGAAGCGAACGCATCGAGGAAGACGACGCCGCCGCGGCCTAGGGCGTCGAGGTGCGGAGTCGCGACCCGCGCTGCGCCGCCCAGCCCCAGGTGATCACCGCGGTGGGTGTCCGAGGTGACGAGCACGACCGTACGAGGCGCGGCCTCGGCGCGCTCCAGCCGCACATCGGCGAGCAGCATGACCGCGTCGACCTCCGGGCTCTCGAGCGCGAAGGTGAGCCGCTGCTTGCCGGGCGCGTCGAGGCCGAGCTCGATCGATGCATGGCGCCAGCCCCCTGCGGACGCGGGGTCAAGGGGGATCTTGGACGTGGACGTCGGCCCGTCCGGTGCGCCCCAGCGGACGACGAGCTGTGAGCCCGTCGTCGCTGCCCCGAGCGGCCAGCCGTAGGAGAGCTCGAGCGTCGCGCGTGGCCCCGCCGTGGCCTCGACCTCCAGTTCACGCCCACGGATCAGCCCGACGCCGCGTCGCTGCTCTGTGCCGAGCGAGATCAGACGCGCCCCTGGGGCTGGCCCCGGGGGCTGCGCGCCATGCGGGCGCGCCAATGACTGCGCCTCGGGGAGGTCGTCCCCGGGCCTGGAGCGCAGCAAGTCCACACGGCAGACCGCCACGGCGTCACAGGGACCGTCGAACTCGAGCAGGAGCGTGTCCGGTCGCTCTGCGTCGAGCGGCGCGGCCGGCGTCGGTCGCCGCAGGACGACCTGGCGGGGCGCGCCGCGGCACTCGAGGCGCAGCTCGCGGCTCGTCGCCACCGTCTGGCCCCGCGCGAGCCAGCGGGCCTTCAGCGTCGCGTACTGCCCGATGTAAGCGCCGACGAGGGCTCGGACCGCGTTGCCGCGGTCGTCGGGGTCGAGCGCTGAGAGCGCGACGGCCACGGTTCGGCGACCGCGCCCCAGCAGCAGCGTCGCCGGGACGAGCGGCGCGTCGGCGCTCCGCACCTCTGACGAGTAGACGCCTTGTTGTCTCACCTGGATCGGCGCTTCCGCGCTCCACGGCGCAGCGCTGGCCTCCGTCGCCCCGCCGTCGACCGCGGCGAGGCTCGCCAGGAGCTCGGGCTGCGCGAGCGGCGGTAGCGCGCAAGTGAGTCGCCCGGTGAGGTCGACGTGCGCTTCGTACGCGGGCGGCGGCTCGCCGCAGGCGCAGACCAGGGCGAACGTCGAGAGCACACACGCCAACACGCTGCGCCTGGTCGCGCGCCGTGCGGGTCGGCGGCTCCGGTTTTCGAGACGGGTCCACACCTCCGCGAGAGAGTCTAAGGGATCACAGTGAACGATGGACCGCCGCAGGCCCTGGGAGTGAGAATCCCCGGCCTCGTGTCGGATTGGAAGCGAACGTTCTGGGTCGTCTGGGCCGCGAACCTCATCACCTCGATCGGGATGATGAGCTTCCTGCCGTTCTTCCCGAGCTTGCTCGAGGAGATGGGGCTGCAAGACGAGGGCGAGGTCGCCCGCTGGGCCGGCCTCTGTTTCGCGGCGGCGCCGCTCACCGCGACGTTCTCGGCGCCGCTGTGGGGCGCGATCGGCGATCGCTTCGGGCGCAAGCTCATGGTGTGCCGCTCGATGGTCGCGATCGCGCTCTTCGTGGGCGCGATGGGCTTCGCGGCGACGCCTTGGCAGCTGCTCGCGTTGCGCTTCGCGCAGGGCCTGTTCTCCGGCTTCATTCCGCCGAGCATCACCCTCGTCAGCGTGCTCGCGCCGGCGGACCGCCAAGGCCGCGTCGCGGGCGACCTGACGACGGCGCTCGCCATCGGCGGGTTGGTGGGCCCGATGCTCGGGGGGCTCGCCGTGACCGCCCTCGGTTCACACCAGCGGGTGTTCTTCGTGGTCGCGGCCCTCGCCGCGCTCGCGACGGCGCTCGTCGCGTTCGGCGCGCGCGAGGACCCGGCGACCTGGCGCAGCGGCGCCCAGCCGATGGGGGCGCGCGCCGTCGCTCGCGCCGCGTTTGGAGACCTGCGCGAGGTCGCGGCCAACCCGACCCTGCGCGCGACGGCCTTCCTCGTGTTCGCGATGCAGTTCGGGCTCGGCGCGGTGAACCCGCAGATGGAGCTCTATGTGCGTGACTTCTTTGCCGGCGTCCAGGTCGAGGGGACCCTGCTGCAACACGTGACGGACCTCGTCGGCTCCGAGGGGGTCACGGCGCATGACAAGGTCGAGACGCTCGCGACGAGCCTCACGTTCGGGGTCATGGCGATCGCGAGCCTCCTCACGCTGCGGCCTTGGGGGCAGCGCGGGGACCGCATCGGTCACCGCAGGGCGCTCGTGCAGTGCGCGCTCGTATGCGCCGGCTCGCTCCTCTTCCAAGCGTTCGCGCCCGCGTTTCTCCTGCTGCTCGTCGGCCGCATGGCGATGGGGGTCGGCATGTCCGGGATCGGCCCCCTGGCCTTTGGCCTCGCCGCAGGGGAAGCGAGCGCCGACCGGCGCGGCGGCGCGTTCGGCGCGGTCTTCTCGGCGCGCACGTTCGCGGTCGCGGTCGGCGGCATCGTGGGAGGCGTCGCCTACGAGTACATCGGCGTGCGCGGGCTCTTCTACATGTCGACCGCGATCATCGGCCTCGCGCTGTTCGGCTTCGCGACCCGGACCCGCCGCGGCTGAGGCGGGCGGCACCGCAGCGCGCGCGTCAGGTCTGCGCGAGCGCGCGCCAGGTCGCGTCGAGCGCGCGGGAGGTGTGCTCAGGGAGGCCCTCGACCGCGGCGAGGCCGCACGCGAGCGCGCGCAGGAAGTGCAGGGTGTTCTGCTCGATGGCCAACGCCTCGGGCGGCGCGCCTGCCGTCGCGCGTGCTGAGGCGAGGGCCTCGAGCACGCGCTCGAGGAAGGCCTCGTAGTCGTCGAGCGGGAGCTCCGGACGCAGCAACACGGCCGCCGCGGCGCGCGCCATGCGCTCGTCTTCGCCCATCGCGAACGCCCGCGGCATCGGCGTCGCGAGCTTGTACGCGAGCGCGGTGAGGATCTCGCCGAGGCGCGGCCGGTCGACGAACCTGTTGCGCGCAAGGAACTTCAACCAGTCCGCAGCGTGCGCCGTCGCATGGACCCAGCCGAGCTGCGGGTCGCGGTCGCGCAGGTCGCGCTCGGCCGCGAAGTACTGCAGCGCGTCCGAGAGCGCGCCGTGGATGTCCCCGGCGTCGAGCACCTGGGTGCGGTTGTCGTGCGCCACGATGAGCGAGAGGCAGAGCGCCGAGAACGAGCGCCGCAGCACGCGGTCATCGCCGGCGGCGCCCAGCCCGTCCGTCAAGCTCTCGGTCCAGCGCCGCGCCAGGTCGCGGAGGCCGTCCGGGGACACGAGGCCATCGCGGACGATCCACTGCGCGGCGAGGCCGTATGCGACGTCGTCGCGCAAGAACGGGTCCCGGGCGCCGAGCAGCGGCGTCAGCTCCACGAGCAGCGCGTGCGCGTCCTCACCCGCGGGCAGCGCGCGGCCCGCGTCCAGGATCGCCGCCCAGTCCCGGGTCGTCGCCCCCCGCGCATGGTGCTGCGCCTCGAGGTCGGCCGCCGGGCCTTCTGTGCGCGGCAGAGAGCAGGCGGAGAGGGCGCCTAGCGCGACCCACACGGGAAAGAGCCCGCGACGGGCGCCGCTCGCGCGACGCAAGACACCGAGGACACCGACGACACCGAGGGCACGCAGGACATCGAGAGCACGGGAGCGACGCATGGCCGCGATCCTACTGCCGCGGCTTCGGTTCCGCGCCGCCGACGCCCGCTCACGGCGCGATTCGCTGCCGCTCCTCGTCGAGGACACGCTTGGCGTTGTCGATGTCTTGCACGGCGCGCGGCCCAAGGTCCTCGCCGCACCGCTCGAGGCGCCGCGCAGCGAGCGCTGCCGCCGCAGCTTTGACGAGGCGCGCCCAGTCGCCCGGCGAGGCGCCGTCGACGTCCGCGAGGCGCGCGCGCACGTCCGTGCGCAGCGCCGCGAAGTACGCGAGCTCTTCGTCGAGCGCGGCGAGCAGCGCCTCGCGCCCTTCGATCATGGCCTCGTGGGCGGGCACGATGCGCTCGACTTCGCCGGCGAGCACCCACTCGCGCAGCCTCTGATGCGCGGCTTCGAAGGGCGCCGCCTCGAAGCGGCAGTACGGCAGCCCCGGGTGCACGAGGTAGTCGGCGGAGAACAGCGTGCGGAGCTCTTTGGCGAGCAGCACGGTCGTGCAGTCCGAGTGGCCCGGCAGCGCGCGCAGCTCCAGCGTGAGGTCCCCGAGCGCGAACGTGTAGCGCGCGTCGACCTTCACGTCGGCCTCGGGGTAGCGGAACCCTGGGTCGTCGATGCCGAGCTTCTGGTCGACTTGGCGCTTGCCCGCGAGGATGCGCGCGCGGCGCTCCGGCGCTTTGTCCGCGCCGATGCGCGGCATGATCACTTGCGCGCCTGGGAACGCGTCCCAGCCGCGCAAGTGATCATGGTGCGCGTGGGTGAGGACGACGTGCGTGACCGCCGCGCCGTCGCGCTCGAGGCGCGCGCGCAGGGCGGCGATCTCGGCCGGCGTGATGCCGGGGTCGATCGCGCAGGCGACGCCGTCGCGCACGAGGCCGAGCGCGTTGTAGCGCCACAGCCCGCAGCGCAGCGCCACGAGCGTGCCGTCGTCGACCAGCCACGGATCAGCGCGCATCGGCGGCGCTCGAAAGGCGCGACACTGAGCCCAAAGACGCGCTCATACCGCGAAGATATCCTCGTCCGGCGCCGCGACGTCGTCGTCGTCCGGCACGGGCCAAGTGGCGCGCACGGCGTCCAGGACCGTGGCTTTGATGTCCTCCGCGCTGAGCTGGCTCGGCGCGAGCCAAGGGCCCGCGTGCTCCCCGTACAGCGGCAGACCCGAGCGGCCGTACCAAAGCTCCGGCGAGGCCCCGCTCTGCGCTTGCGTCTGCCAACGTGTCTGCGCGTCGCGCGGCCCGCGGCGGTCCTCGAGCGCTTGCAAGCGCGTCACGAGCTCGGCCAGCTCCGGCCGAGGCGAGCCGACCTCCGTCGCCAGGTCGAAGAAGGACCCCGTGCCGATGATCAGGCGCGCGGTCGTGCCCAGGGGGCCCGGACCGAGCGCGAGCACGCGGTCGGCCCGCGTCGCGCCGAACAGCGCGTGGCGGCCCGGATCGAACACGCGCCCGGGGCCGTCATCCGCAGCATTGAGCGCGCCCACAGCGCTCGGGCCTCCCGCAGCGCTCGAGCGCGTCGAGCCGCGGCCGAAGGGCGCTGTCCAGACCGCGAGGTCGAGGTGCACGAGGTCGTCGAACAGCGCGGCAGCGAGGTCGCGTCGGTCCGCTTCGAGCGCGCGCTCTGCCGGCTCCCACAGCGCCCGATACACCTCGAGCCCTGCGGCCAACACGCGCCGCAGCGCGCGCAGGCCCTCGTCGACGAGCCGGCTGTGCTTCGCGGCCCCGCGCAGCGCGAAGACGTCAGCGGGGAGCGGCGAGCGCGAGGGGTCCGCGAGCGCGAGGAACACAGCGTCGAGGCGGAACCCAGCGAGGTCAGGGGTCCGAAAGCGGTCGCCCGACTCCGCCGCCGCCATGAGCAGCGGCTCGTGCTGGAGCGCCAGCTCGGGCTCCAGCACCGCGAACAACGCGCACAGACCGTCCGTGTCGTAGTGGTTGACGGCGATCGCCTCGCACCCGGCGGCGAGCGCGGCGCGCTCCGCGAGCGGCAGCCGCGCGTACTCGAGCGCGATCCCCGTCGAGAGGTCGCGCTTGAGCCCTGGCGGCGTCGTGTTGCCCGGCCAGTGCGAGAGGTGCAGCCCGGGCGCGCCGAAGGCGCCGTCGACCGACACGACGGGCGCCGTGCCGGCCTCGGTCTGGAATCGGATGGGGAGGCTCACTGCGAATCGCTCAGCGCTGGCCGCCGCCGCTGCCGGTCCGCTCTTGCTCGCGCTTCTTGCGCTCCTCGAGGAGCTTGACGAGCCGCGCGCGGTTCGACTTCGAGTCGCGCAGCGCGATCTCGACGAGCCCCTTCTCTTCGTCGTCGAGGCCGCCCTGCTTCAGCATGCGCTCCGCGATCTCGGTCGCGTTCGCGTAGAGGTCGAGGGCCTTCTGGTGGTCCCGGTCCAAGCAGTAATGCAGGATGACCGCCCAGTCGTTCATGTAGTACGGCTTGCCGGGCGCGAGCTCGTTGGCGCGCTCGTAGGCGCTGTACGCGCGCTCGTAGTACTCCGACACCGTGTGATACTCGTCGCCGTCCTTGCCGGCGCGCTTCAGGAGATCGCCCGCGTCGCGGCAGAACAACCCGAGGTTGTTCCAGATCCGGTGGTTCGTCGGCGTCGCGTCCGCCCGGACGCCGGCGATGAACGCCGCGTCTGCGACGCCCGCAGCGTCATCACCGTTGCCGAAGCGCTTGCCTTCGACGTAGAGGAGGATCTGGTCGTTGCCCGCGAGGTTCTCCGAGATGCTCGCGACCAGGTTCTCACGCGAGGCCGCCGCGTGCTCGCGCCAGTGCGCGACGGCGCCAGGGTAGTCCTGGCGGAAGTAGCGGCACATGCCCGCGTACCACCACGAGTTCGTGTACGCCGGGAACTTCTTCACCGCGCTCAGGAAGTGCGCTTCGGCGTCCTCGTACTTCGCGATCGTTTGCTCGCCGAAGCCGAGCCACCAGAGCATCGTCGAGTCGGCGTTGGTCGCCTTGCCCCAGCGCTTCTCGAAGCGCTTTGCGCCCTCCGCGAGGGCGGCGACGAACACGGTCGGGCGCTGGTTCTCGTCCTGCAAGGAGCCCCAGAGCTGGCCGAAGTCGAGCTGCGTCGGGTCCCACTCCATCGCGTCCGCGTAGGCCTTGACCGCGGCGTCCTTGTCGCCGAGCCAGAGCTGCGCGACGCCGCGCTGCGCGTGCGCGCTCGCGAGCGCCGCTGCGTTGCGCCTGTCCGACCCGAGCAGCGCGGCGGCGCGCTCGGCGTGCGCGATCCCCTCGCGCACCTTGGCTTGGGCGGCGGCCTTGACCGCCTCGTCTTCCGCGCCGAGGTCCGCGACGCCGTTGGCCACCAAAATCTCGGCGGCGAGCATGTTCGTACGCGGGTCGCCGTCGAGGCGCTGCAGCGCGCCGCGCACGGCGACCTCGGCGCCCTCGCCGTCGCCGCCCTTGCGCGAAGCGTCGGCGAGCGTGCGCCACGCGTCCGGGTAGGCGTCTGGGTTCGCCGCCAGCGCCAGCTTCAGGAACGACTGCGCGTCGTTGTAGTGGAAGCCCGGGTTGCCGCCGCGGGAGCCCCCCGCGACCTGCTCTTCGGCCACGAGGAACGAGAACGTCCCGCGCAGATAGTCCGCCTGACGCTCAGTGAGCGCGCCCTTGCCCTCGAGCTCTTCGACGCGGCCCATGGCGTCGTTCTTGCGCCCGTTCTCCATCTGCGCGCGCAGCACCCAGAGCTCGGTGCGCGGCGCGCCGCTGCTGAGGCCGTTCGCTTGCTCAAATGCCTCGAGCGCGCCTTTGGCGTCGCCCGCGATCAGCTTCTGCTGGCCGCTCGCGAGCAGCTCGTCGACGACGTCGAAGGGCGCCGTGTACGCCGCGACGGTGGGGGCGAGGCCGAGCCCAAGGAGCCCGAGACCGAGGGTGAGTTGGTGGGGGGTCATGGTGTGTACGGGTTCAGTCCTTCCAAACGAGCATGCGCTCGAACGCGCGCAGCTCGTCGGTCCAGGCGCCCGCCGCGAGCGACGCGTCGAGCGCAGGCATGATTTGCACGAGCTCGGGCCGCTCGTCCGGCGCGACCTGCATCGAGAGCGCGAACCACTCACGCGCCGAGGCCAGGTCCTTCTCGAAGGTCAAGGCGAGGACGCCCATGTTCTGGTGCGCGTCGCCGAACGCGATGCGCAGGTCCTCGGGCGCTTCCTCGCCGCGCGCCTCATAGCCCGCGAGCTGCTCTTTCGCTAGCTCGATCGCGGTGACGAAGTAGCGCCGCGCGGCGGCCGGGTCCGTGCGCAGGTAGTAGGCCATCACGAGGCCCGTGTCGTTCACGACGCGGACGTCTTCGGGCGCGAGGCTCGCGGCGACCTGGTACGCCGCCCAGCTGCGCTCCATGATCGCGCGCGCACGGTCGCGCAGCCGGTCGGCTTCGGCGAGCTTCGCGTCGGCGGCCTCGTTGTCGCGCTCGCGCGCCGCCTCCGCGCGCAGCTTGCGCGAGGCGGCCTCGTACAAGACCGCGGCGTCGCGGTTCAGGAACCCGGCGTTGTTCGCGAGGTTGGCGTTGTCCGGGCGCTTGGCGAAGAGCGCGTCACCGAGCGCGGCGGCGCGCGTCAGCGCGTCGAGGTCGTCGGCCCGCTGCGCGTACGACCCTGCGATCGTCGCGAGGCCCACGAGCGCCGACGCGAGGCGGCCTTCGTACTGCCAATCGAGGCCGCCCGCCAGGAGCTCCTCGGTCGACCAGAACGCCTCTTCCGCGCCCTGCAGGTCTGCGCGCCAATAGCGGCACCAGCCGACGCCGTCGCGCGCGATGACCTCCCAGCCCAGGCACGTGTCGGTGTACGAGGGCGCGAGCTCACGGCAGCGACGGAACTCGCGCTCCGCGCGGTGGAAGTCGGCCTCGTCGAGCGTGCCCGCCTCGTAGGCCTCGAGCCCGCGCTGGAAGCGCTCGGCCGCGCTGTACCAGTAGCCGAGCGCGTTCTCCGGGTTCTGCGCTTGGAACTCCTCGTAGCGCGCCAGCACCGCGTCGCGCTGCGCGCGGACCGCGCTGCGCACCACGGCTGCGTATGCGTCGCGCTCTGCCTGTGTCGCCTCCTCGCCGGGCTCGGGCGCGGCGCCCATGCCGAGCGTGTAGGCGCGGGCGTATGCGTCGGCGCGGAGCTCGCTGACGAGCGTGTTGTGCAGCGCCTCGTCATTCGGCGCGAGGACGAGCCCCGCCTCGATGCGCGCGAGGGCGTCTGCGCGGCGCCCCTCCCAGAGGTACAGGTTCGCGAGCTGCTGCAGCGGGTAGGCGTCGCTCGGCGTCGCCGCCGCGAGCTGGCCGAGCGCGTCCTCCGTCTCGGCGAAGAGCGCGCGCGCGTTCGGGTCGTTGGCCCCGCGGGCCGCGCGATAGGACGCAAAGGCCGCATCGGCCCACGCGCGCTCGGGCGGGAAGTCGAGCGCGAGGCCCGCCCTGCGCCCCGCGCCGTCCGAGAGCCACTGCATGCCGGCCCGAGCGACCTCGAGCGCGGTCGCCGTCTCACCGGCGAGGTAGGCCGCGCGGCTCGCCCGAAACGCGGCTTCGACACCGTAGCCCTGGCGCGCGGCCTCTTGGAAGCCGGCCGCCGCGTCGCCGTAGAAGAACCCAGCCTGCGGGTCGCCGGCCTCCGCCGTGGCAAAGGCGGCGCGCGCGCGCAGGAACAGCACCTGGGGGTCCTCCGGCCGCAGCGCCAGGGCCTCATCGAGCGGCAGCAGCGCGTCCCGCGGGCTCCCAGCCTCGAGGGCGGCCTTGCCCCGCGCGAGGGACGCCTCGAACGCGAGCCCGTCGACGAGCGCGCGTGCGCGGGCGAAGTCACCTGCGCGGAGGGCCGCGATCGCCGCCGCCTGGTCGACGGCGGCGGCGCTCCCGTCGGTGATCGCGCGCGCGCCGTCGCTCGGCGGACCTGCGCTGCCGCCCGCGGCGTCCCCGCCTGAGTCGACCCCGTCTTCTGCGAGGCGCAGCCGGTCAGGAGCAGCGGCGCGGCCAAGGCGACGACGGCGAGGCCAGGAAACAGGGAGGTCGAGGGGGTCGGTCGGAGATCGGCCATGGGCTGGACACGTGCTGGCGGGTACGGCCGAGCATTCTAGAGACAGGGCGCGAGCAAGGCGCTCGGATCCGTACGATGCCGGTAGCAGGGCTCGGTCACACGGTCACGCTCCGCGGCTCGCGGGCGCCCCGGGTGGCCGCGTCCCCGGCGGCCGACCTGGCCCACGGGAGCACCCGTGGACCCCCGGAAGGCGTCGGTGTTCAGGGGCGGGCGCCCATGCCGGCCCCGGGGCAGGCTGGGACCGAACGGGCCGTCGCCGGGGTAAGGCCGGGGCCTCGCCGGGGCCGTCCGAGCCCCAAGGAGGCCCTCGGAGCCCCTGGGAGGCCAAGGGGAGGTCCTGGGAGGCCCCGCGGAAGTTCAGCCGGCCTGTGTCGTCCCCGCTCTTTAGCTCTCCGCACTCGAACTCGCGCTCGATCGGCCCCACGTTCCCTGCCGCTCGCCGCCCCATGCCGGGCTCCGCATGGGCGGGGACCGCGCCACATCCCTATGCAGTCGTCCGACACCCCCCCCAGCTCCGCCGCCTCGTACGTCACGCGCCTCGCGCTCGTGGGAGGCCTACTCGCCGCGTTCGGCGCCGCCGGCTGCGACAACCCCGCCTGCGTCTTCGGGCCGAACGGGTGCCGTGACCTCACGAACAACGGCGGTGGGCCCGGTGGGATCGGGTCGTTCTCCGCGGTCTTCCCCTCGGACTCCAGCTGGATCGCGCCGACCGCCCCGGTGGTCGTCGAGTTCGCGCCGGACATCGACGACGCGCACCCGGAGAGCCCCTTGGTCGTCGAGTTCGACCAGAGCCTCGACCCCGCGTCCCTCGCCGGCGCCTTCGAGCTGCTCGACAGCGTGACGTCTGCCCCGGTGCCGCTCGTCGACCCGCCGGCCCTCATCGGCGACGGCCGCGTCGTAGTGATCACGGCGGTCCAGTCGAGCCTCCTGCAGCCTGGGCGCACGTACCTGCTGCGCTTCACGACCGACCAGGCGATCACCGATGTGACCGGGCAAGCGTTCGAATACGGCGCCAACCAGGACATCTTCGAGTACGGCATCGCGGCGACGCCCCCGGCGGACCCGCGCGTCATCTTCACCTACCCGAAGGACAACTCGACCCAGCAGAGCGACCTCTCTGAGTTTGTCGTCGCGTTCGACCGGCGGATGAGCTCCTCGTCCTTTACGACAAACTCGTTCGCGGTCACCGTCAACGGTGTGGCCCCGGTCCCGAACCCGACGCCCTCGTCGCTCCTGCTCACAGGCCTCCAAGTGCCGGTCCAGATCCTGCAGGTCTGGCGCTGGGCGAGCGTCGACGCCAACTCGATCCGGCAGAGCCTGGGCGCCAGCGCGAACGTCCGCGTCCGCCTCTCGCCCGCGGGGAGCGTCCTGACGGGCAGCACGGGCGGGACCCTCGCGAGCACTGATATCGACTACGTGACGTCGGCGCTGCGCGCGCCTGCGAGCGTGCGGAAGGCCACGACCGCGCCCCCGCAGGACGCGATCGGCGTGCCGAACCTCGACGCGGACGTCGTGCTCGAGGTGACCCTGGCCGATGCCGCGGCCGCGGGCGACCTGCTCGATGTCTTCGTGATCGGCGGCAGCACGGCCAACGCCACGCTGCTGAAGGCCGAGCAGCGCACGGTGACCCTCACTGCGGGGGTGACGAGCGTGATCCTGGGCGAGGGGGACCTCGACCTGCGCGCGGCGAACGGCGACGCGAACTTCCGCGACGGTGACATCGAGTTCATGGCGCGCTTGCGTCGCAACGGCCCGAGCACCGTCGCCCGGCGGACCGACGGCGACCCGTCCACCGCTGGCTTCCAACGCCTCGTGCTCGACCTCACGCCGCCACGGCTCCTCGGCCTCGGTGTGCAAGCGAGCAGCGTCGCGAACGTCACCAGCAAGCTGGCGGGCGTCGTCATCGTCGGGCGCGGCGACGAGGCGATCCGCTATGCGCGGGTCGGCACTTCGCTAGGGGACAACTTCACGGGCGTCTCGGATCGCCCGCGGACGGCGTTCTATTCGTCGGATGGCGCGTTCATCGCTGCGCCGATCGACGGCGTCGCAGATGTGCTCGATCCCGCAGGGGCGGCAGTGACGTACACGGTCGAGGTCTTCGACCGCGCCCTGAACCCGGGTCAGCAGGCCGCGGTCGGCGTCTTCTCGCAGATCGGCGCGGTCGGGCCGGGGACGGCGCTCCCGGGCTCGAGCGTGGATGTGCGCGTGTTCGATGCGGACACCGGCGATGTCCTCTCGGGCGCGCTCGTGATGAGCCACGAAGAGGTCGGAGGCGCGTTGACGTCACTCGGCTCCGGGGTCTCCACCCAAGCGGGTCGGGCCACCGTGCCTGGCGCGGTGGCGGGCGAGACCGTCGTGACCGTCCAGCTCTCTGGGTTCGACTCGTTCACGTTCCACGGCGTCCCGACCTCGCGCCTCGATGTCCCGCTGATCCGCGCCGCGACGTCGCTGGCGACGGTGTCCGGGGTCGTCCGTAGCTCCTTCACTGCCGACTTCTCGAACACGACCAACTGGCTCGGGGACAACCGGTTCGCGCAGCCCGGAACGCCGCTCGGCACGCTCCTTGGGTGCAGCTTGACGAGCAACCTCGACCGCGAGTGCTCGTTCGGTCCGCTCGGTGTCCGCGCGCAGCGGCTGGGCTTCACGACGTTCTTCGCGACCGATCCGAGCGTCTCCGCTGTCCAGTTCAACCCCTCGGTCTTCCTGCGGGGTTACGCCGAGCGCTTTGCGTCCAAGGCGCTCGGGTACGCCGAGAACGCCCTCGATCAGAACCTCACCGTCGACGCCGCGGAGACGATGGAGCGCATCGACACGCACCTCCTCGACATCGGGGGCGCGACGCACTTCAGCACCCTGGCCGGCGCTCCGGTCGTGACCGTGGAGGGCTTTGCGTATGGCCTCGAGGGCGCGCCGACGCTCGGGATGGGGGTGACGTTCGCCAGCGGCCAGACGCAGTGGGCGGTGCTGGGCGCGCGCCCCTTGGCAGCGACGGACACGGGGCGGCTCGTCACGGCGCGGGCGATCGAGCCTGATTCGTACCTGCGCGCCGAGCTCATCGACATCGACGGCAACCGGATCGGGGCGCGGCCGCGCTTCTCGGGCAGCAGCGGTATGTTGGCGCCGCTCGACGTGCCGTCGTTCCTCGTGCCCGGGCCCGCGGGCTCGACGGGCGGCAACGCCTACAACATCGAGGTGGCCGATGTCATCGCCGATACCCTCGCGCAGGACGGCCTCTATCGGGTCACCGTGACGGACGTCGCCGGTCATCGCTGGCACCTCTGGCGCTTGGATCAGCCCGGCAGCGGCACCATCCGACTGTCCCTCCCGCCCGTGACCCCCCTCGGCGGGACCCCGTTGACGGATGGCGGGCAGACCGCCCGCGTCTCGGTGTGGGCCTGGCCGGGGCTGGATCGGAGCGCGTTCCTCTGGTCCGATATCGAGCGCCGCAACGAGGGCTTTGGCCACACCTTCGCCGTGCCGTTCACCCAAGATTGAGCCGCGGGGCCGCGATCGTTATGGTCGCAGCTCGGCGCGGCGAGGAGGACCCTCCAGGCGCCCTATCGCCTGGAGGCGTACCCGATGACCCGCACCATGATCCGCTCCGCCCACGAGTCCCGTTCTGCCCGTGGGGCGCTGCTGCGCGCCCTTACCCTCTGCGCTGCGGCGGCGCCGCTGGCCGTCGGGTGCCAGACCCAGCCTCGAATCGTCGGCGCGAACGTCCTCGTGCAACCGGAGGGGCGGCTCGCGGCGGTGAACCCCACGGACATCGCAGTGGCGCCGATCGAGTGGCTCGTGCCCGGCTCGGCCCAGACCGAGCTCGAGCTGCGCCGCGCGGCCGTGGGGTTCCTCCCGCGGAAGCGCTACAGCCCGCTGCGCCTCGAGAACGTCGACGGGGCGCTCGTCGGCGTCGAGCCCGCCTCGTACCGCGCCGGCACGCTGCGCGAGGACGCTGTCCTCGAGCTGATCGTGCACGCGTGGGACACATCGCTCTGGAGCTCGCGTCGATCGATCAACGTCGACCTCGAGGCCCGCTTCGTCGATCCGGCGGCGCCGCTCGGGGACGCCCTGTGGTCGGGCCGCTTGAGCCAGCGCTTCGACTTCTCGACCGGGGCCAATGACTCGGACGCCGAGGGGGCGGGGATGGCGGCCGCGTGCGAGCGGGTCGTCGCGGAGCTCTTGTCACGGCTCCCTGCGCGGGACGTCAACCCGGCGCCCGGCGGCGCCCTCAACTGAACCGCTGGCCCTTCTGGGCGGAGCGCTGGCCCTTCTGGGCGGAGCGCTGGCTCTTCTGGGCGGAGCGCTGGCAGCGGGGCCGCGGCCGCGCCTCGAGTTGAGCGCTGGAGCTGGCTCGGGCAGGGCTCTGGTACAGGCTGTGTTCGGGTTGCTGACGTGGAGCGCTCCGTTCAAGGGCCAGGCGCCATGTGACGAGTAGATTGGTGGTCAAAGCGCGCGGGGACCCGCGCGCGCCCTCCAACTTGCTCGGCACCATGCGGACCTACCTGCTCCAGCTCTCGCTCTTGCTCGCGCTCGTCGGCGCGCGCCCTCGGTCGCGTCTGCGGCCAGCCCCGTCGCGGTCGACGACCCCGTGTCGATCCGGATGCCCCGGGACCCAGCGGTCTCCCCAGATGGCACGACCCTCGCCTTCGCCTGGCAGGGCGACATCTGGTTGGCGTCCGTCACTGGCGGCGAGGCCCGGCGCCTCACCGTGAATGCCGCGGATGACCGCCAGCCGGTGTTCCATCCGAACGGTCAAGAGGTCGCGTTTGTCAGCAGCCGCAACGGCGGGGCTCAGATCCACGTCGTCCCGCTCACCGGCGGCGTCCCGCGCCAGGTGACGTTCGACTCAGCGCGCAAGGACTTGATCGGCTACACGGCGGACGGCGCAGGCTTTGTCGTCCTGATGGGGACCGACCGCGGCTTCCACTACTCGGATGCGTCGCGCGTCTTCGTGCTCGACGCCGCCGGTGAGAAGCCCAGCCGCATGCTGCTGGACGTCGGACCGCGCAGCGCGGCGCTCTCGCCCGATGGCACGAAGCTGCTCTTCACGCGCGGCCGCTCTGCGTGGGAGCGCAAGGGCTACGTCGGACCGCAGGCCGAGCAGCTCTGGGTCGCTGACCTCGCGCAGGTGCCGCCCGCGCTGACGCGGCTCGACGAGGACCGTGAGGGGTTCCAGAACGTCAACCACATCCAGCCCTTCTGGGCGCCGGACGGGCAGAGCTACTACTACGTCAGCGACCCCGACGGGACGTTCGATGTGTACCACCGGCGCCTCGACGGCTCCGAGGCCAAGCGCGTCACGAACTGTCGTTCGATCGATCGCAGCGACGATGGCGTCGCGTTCCCGGCGCTCGCGAGCAATGGTCGCACGCTCGTGTTCCGCCGGCGCTTCGACCTCATGCGCATGGACATGGCAAACGGCGCGCTGACCCCGATCGCGCTGACCGCGAACGGCGACGCTGTGGCCGACGCGCTCGAGCGCCGCATCGAGACCGGCGCGACTGACGTCGCCTTCACGAACGACGGCAAGCAGATCGCCTTCATCGCGGGCGAGGATGTGTGGGTGATGGACCGGATCCTGCGCGAGCCGCGGCGCGTCACAGACACCCCGAACGCCGAGTCCGGCCTCGTCTTCAGCGCGGACGGCGCGCGCCTCTTCTTCGTGAGCGACGTGGGCGGTGAGGTCGACGTGTACGCCGCGTCCCACGCGCGCGAGGACGGCAACTGGTGGCTCGCCGATGAGTTCGAGGTCGAGCAGCTCACCCACGACGCCGAGGTCGAGGGGGACCTGAAGTCCAGTCCGGCGGGCGGGCACATCGCCTACACGAAGAGCGCGGACATCTGGGTGATGGACGACGACGGCACCGATCACCGGCGCGTCGTCGAGGCCTGGTCCAGCCCGGACTACGTCTGGTCGCCGGACGGCAAGTGGCTGGCCTACGCGACGCAGGACTCGGACTACAACAGCGACATCTTCTTGACGCGCCTCGACGGGACGATCGAGCCGTTCAACGTCTCTCGGCACCCCGATGACGATTGGCAGCCCGCGTGGTCGGGCGACGGCAAGCGGCTCGCGTTCACGAGCATGCGCGACGGCGAGGAGTCCGACGTCTATTGGGTCGACCTGACCAAGGAGAGCGCCGAGGAGACCGCGCGCGATCGCAAGCTCGAGGAGGCGCTCGAGGCGATGAAGAAGGGCGGCAAAGGCCCGCGCGGCGGCGGCGCAGCGGAGCCGAGCGGCGCCGGGGACGAGCCCCGCGTTCGCCGTCGTTCAAGCGCTGACGAGGGCGCTGACGAGGGCGGTGACGCGGACGCGACGGACGCGGCGCAAGCCGGCCTCGCCGCAGCGCCGAAGGCCGGCGCGCAGCAGAAGGACGCGACCTCGGGCGAGGCCCCGAAGCCGGACGCCGCGAAGGCCGCCCCGCCGGAGGTGCGCGTGGACTTCGACGGGATCTTCGACCGGGTGCGCCGCATCTCGAACCCCAACTCGCGCGAGTCGGGGCTGCTCTGGTCCCCCGACGGCAAGACGCTCGCGTTCAACGCGACGGTCAACGGCGAGAGCGGGTTCTACAAGGTCGAGTTCCCCGATGTGGGGCGCCCGACGCGGCTCGCGGCGTCCGGGCTCTCGGGCGCGCGCTGGCTCGCGGAGACGAAGGAGATCGTCGGGCTCGCGCGCGGCGGCGGCGACGCCGCGCCGGGGCTGCGACGTGGCGGCGGGGGCGGCGGGATGACCCCCGCGGCCTTGAGCGCGGCGGGCAAGCAGGAGACGTTCGGGTTCTCTGTGCGTCGCGTCCGCGATTGGCGCGCGGTGCGTCAGATCTCGTTCGACCAGGGCTGGCGCGCGATGCGCGATCAGTTCTACGACCCGGCCATGAATCACCGCGATTGGAGCGCGATCCGCGCCAAGTACCGCCCGGTCGCGGCGCAGTGCCTCGGGGCGAGCGAGTTCTCGCAGCTCATGAACATGATGCTCGGCGAGCTGAACGCGTCGCACATGGGGCACCGCGGCGGCAGCGAGCCGTTTGCGACGCCGCAAGCGACCGATAGCTGGACGCCATCCACGTACCACCTCGGCCTGCGCTTCGTGCAAGGAGCCCCCGGCCCGGGCGTCGTCGTTGAGAGCGTCATTCCGGGCGGGCCCACGTCCCGCGCGCGCTCGCTCGTGACGGCGGGGGAGACCGTGCTCTCCATCGACGGAGCAGCCGTCGGGCCCGATGTCGACCTGCAGCGGCTCTTGACCCTCGAGGAAGAGCGCGACGTCGTGTTGGAGGTGTCGGGGGCCGAGGGCGTCACGCGGCAGGTCACCGTGCGGCCGGTGCGGTCTGTCGCGGACTTGCTCTACGACGAGTGGGTCGAGGGCAACCGCCAAGAGGTCGAGCGCCTCTCGGGCGGAAAGCTCGGCTACTTGCACATCAAAGGCATGGACTTCCCGAGCTTCCGACAGCTCGAGGAGGACCTCTTCCACGCGGGGTACGGCAAGGAAGGCCTCGTCATCGACGTGCGCTTCAACGGCGGCGGCAGCACCGCCGACCACGTCCTCACCGCCCTGACCCAGCCGATCCATGCGGTGACCCAATCCCGCGGGAGCGGCCTCGGATACCCGCAGGACCGCAAGGTGTACGCGACCTGGTCCAAGCCGATCGTGATGATGTGCAATGAGCACTCGTTCTCGAACGCTGAGATCATCAGTCACGCGATCAAGCAGACGGGGCGCGGTCGGCTCGTCGGCATGCGGACCGCGGGCGGCGTGATCAGCACCGGCGCGGTCGGCCTCCTCGATGGCAGCATGGTGCGGATGCCCGGCCGCGGCTGGTATCTCGCGACCAACGGGGCCGACATGGAGCTCAACGGCTGCATGCCCGACATCGCGCTTTGGAACCCGCTGATCGGCCCCGATGCTCAGCTCGCGGCTGCGGTCCAGGCGTTGGCGGAGGACGTCGAGCGCGCGGCGCCGGCGCCACAGGTCGTGCCGGCCTCGAAGCTGCGAGGTGGGGACGGCGGGGGGCGTTGAGCCGGACGAGCCCCCCTGCACGAGGCGCGTGGGGGGGCCGGCGGCCTGGGCGCGGGCGCGCAGGCGCTCCTGGGGCCTGGACCCGAGCGGTGCGCGCGGAATTGCTTTCTGCGGCGCGGGCTCCTAGACTCTTGGCCTCGAACGGGCGCTTCGCCCGAGCGAGGGCGAGGCCGGACGTGGATCCGTGCCTCGGGCCGGGGAGCTCCCCGGCGCACCCCCGTGGTGGTCCCGATCCGACCTCTGAAGCTGGCGCCGACGTTTGGTGGCCGAGGGGCGGCGGCTCTGCTGCGCGGGCAAGTCCGACGGTCCCTTCATCCATGAGCATCGCAGCAGAACGCAAGGTCGAGATCGTCCGGGAGTTCGCCACCAAGGCGGGCGACACCGGCTCTCCCGAGGTCCAGATCGCCCTCCTGACGGAGGACATCACGGAGCTCACCGAGCACCTCAAGGTGCACCGCAAGGATTACTCCTCACGCCGTGGCCTCCTGAAAATGGTCGGCCGCCGCACGAAGCTCCTGCGGTACCTCCGCGAGCGCGACCCGGCGCGTTACACCGCCATCGTCGCCAAGCTCGGCCTGCGCCGTTGATCCACGCCCTCGCGGGGGATGCCTGAACAGGCCTTTGATCTTCAACGGAACAGACAACCTTGCGGCCCCGCGCGTCGTGCGTCCCGACACCCAGCGTGTCGGACCCCACGGCGCCGAGGTCGCTCCAGCGCCCGGTGAACGGTCCGCGCACTCCGTAGCGACGCCTCGCGTCGCTCACGGGGGGCGCGGCTCGCGCATTTTCGGGCCTGGATCCGGCGCCTGACCCTTCAGGAATCGCCGCGATCGCTCGATGGACCATCGAGAACACATAGCGAGAAGCAAAGAGAAAAGAGAACTGACAATGCAGAACGGACCCATCCGCGTGGAGGCGACGATCGCCGGCCAGCGGCTCGTCCTCGAGACCGGCCTCGTCGCGAAGCAGGCCGGCGGCTCGGTGATCGCCACCTTCGGCGACACGATGTGCTTCGCGGCAGTGACCGCGGGCGCAGGCCGGGAGGACATCGACTTCTTCCCCTTGGTGTGCGACTACCGCGAGAAGCCTGAATCGGCGGGCAAGATCCCCGGCGGCTTCTTCAAGCGCGAAGGGCGCCCCTCGATCAAGGAGACGCTGACGATGCGTCTCATCGACCGCGCCGTCCGTCCGATGTTCCCGGACGGCTACAAAGCCGAAGTGCAGGTCATGACCCATGCCCTGCAGTACGACGGCCGGAACAACCCCGATGTCGTCGCGATGATCGCGGCGTTCACGGCTGTACGCCTCGCGGGCTTGCCCTTCGAGACGACCCTCGGCGCGGTGCGCATCGGCCACCTCGACGGCAAGCTCGTCGCGTTCCCGGGTGACGACCGTCGCCGCACGGAGAGCCGCCTCGACCTCGTCATGGCAGGCCACAAGAAGGGCATCTGCATGGTCGAGTCGGAGGCCAAGGAGCTCTCCGAGGCCGAGATGATCGACGCGCTCGAGCTCGGGCACAGCGTCATCAAGGACGTCATCGAGCTCGTGGACAAGCTGGTCGCCAAAGGCGGCCGCCCCGCGCAGAAGTTCGAGGCGAAGCCGGTCGACAGCGCGCTGAAGGCCCGCGTCGAGCGCTACGAGGACGACGTACGCGACGCCATGGAGGTCGAGGGCAAGCAGGCCCGCGCGACCGCGATGGACGTCGTCAAGAAGCGCTGCGTCGAGGAGCTCTCGATCGGCGTGTCGGAGTCGGCGCTCAAGGCCCACCAAGGCACCGTCAAGGACCTGTTCAAGGAGCTGCGCAACCGCCTCAGCCGCGAGCAGGTGCTCGAGGGCCAGCGCGGTGACGGCCGCGCCTGGGACGAGATCCGCCCGATCTCGATCGTCCCGCGCTTCATCCCGCGCCAGCACGGCTCCGTGTTGTTCACGCGCGGCGAGACGCAGGCGCTCGTCAGCGTGACGCTCGGGACGCCCGACGACGAGATGGTGATCGACACCGTCGAGCCGGAGTACAAGAAGGCGTTCTACTTGCACTACAACTTCCCGCCCTACAGCGTCGGCGAGACCCGCCGCCTGATGGGGCCGGGGCGGCGCGAGATCGGCCACGGGATGCTCGCGGAGCGCGCGCTCTCTGCCGTCGTTCCGCCGAAGGACCGCTTCCCGTACACGATCCGCATCGTGTCGGACATCACCGAGTCCAACGGCTCGTCGTCGATGGCGAGCGTGTGCGGCGGCTGCCTCTCGATGATGGTCGCGGGCGTGCCGCTGACGCAGCCCGTCGCGGGCATCGCGATGGGCCTCGTGCAGGAGGGCAAGCGCATGGCGATCCTCTCCGACATCACGGGCTCCGAGGACTCGTTCGGCGACATGGACTTCAAGGTCGCCGGTTCGGGCGTCGGTATCACCGCGCTGCAGATGGACATCAAGGTGACCGGCGTCACCCGTGAGCTCCTGTCGAAGGCGCTCGAGCAGGCGCGGCGCGGCCGCATCCACATCCTGCGCGAGATGCTCAAAGCGGTCCCCGCGCCGTCGGCCAACGTGTCCGACTTCGCGCCGCGCATGGAGACGATCAAGATCCCCGCGGATCGCATCGGCTTCCTGATCGGCCCGGGCGGCAAGAACATCCGCGGCCTGCAGTCCGACTACGGCGTCCGCATCTCGATCGTCGACGAGCAGGGCACCGTGCAGATCTACGGCACGGACGCGATCAAAGTGCTCGCGTGCCGTGATGCCATCCTCTCGACGATGCAGACCCCCGAGGTCGGCACCCGTTACAAGGGCGTCGTGCGCTCGGTCCGTGACTTCGGCGCGTTCATCGAGATCTTGCCCGGCGTCGAGGCGCTGTGCCACATCTCGGAGCTCGGCGGCGAGGGCTTCATCGAGCAAGTCACAGACGTGGTCAACGTCGGCGACGAGGTCGAGGTCGAGATCATCAACGTCGACGATCGCGGCAAGATCAAGGTGTCGCGCAAGGCGGTGCTGAACCCGGAGGCCCGCGCGGGCGCCGAGGAAGGTGACCGTGGGCGTCGCCCGCGTCGTGACGACGATCGTCCCCGTGGGCGGGGCCCGCGCGACGAAGGTGACCGTCCGCGCGGCCGTGGCCGTGATGACGAGCGCCCGCGCCGCGACGCGGCGCCTGCCGAGGACGAGGAGCGCCCCAGCCGGCCGCGGCGTGACGACGAGCGCCCCGCAGGACGTGGGCGCGAGGACGAGCGACCCGCTCGGGCGTCTGAGGCCCGCACCCCGGTCGTGACCCTCGACGAGGACGTCGACGACGACGCCCCCGAAGGGGACGACCTGGCCGCCGAGCCCAGCTCAGAACGAGATGGGGACGGCGCTCCGCGTCGCCGCCGCCGCCGCCGCAGCGGTGGTGGTCGCCGCGACTGAGCGCTGGACCGTCCCCAGGCGCCGTGCCTGAGGACATGAAAAATGCGCGGGGGTCCCGAGAGATTGGGGCCCCCGCGCTTTCTGTGGCCTTTTGTGCGCAGCCAGGGCTCGATTTGTCCGAGGAGTAGCTGTGGCGGGCTCTTGCCTCGACGGGGTCGCACCCGGTTGGGCCGTTCGAAGTGTGTAAGGATCGTCGCGGTCCGGCCCTTGGCTGCGTTGGTTCATACAGCGCCCGCCGTTATAACGGGTTGTCACCTGGTGGGCCCCCTCGGGGGCGTGGCAGGTGCCGAGGCTGGCGCCGCTGACTCAGGGTCGGCCCTAGCTTTCGGAAGCCTCCTCTGGAGTGGCATTTATGTGGATCTGGATCTCCCTACTGTTCTTCGGCGCCCTGGACGCCCCGGCATCGACGCCTGCCGTCGTCGCGGGGGCTCAAGTGGCCTGCGCGCAGTCGGAGACTGCGTCGCTCCCTGATGATGGACGGGGGACCCCTTTTGTCGTCCAGAAGGCGGACAACATCTGCGGCCTCGACGAGCCGCGGCAGATCACCACTCCAGCGAAGGTCGACTACGACGCGCTCCTCGAAGAGACGGCGGAAGTGCGCGAGCTGAAGAAGAACGGGATCGACCCGACCTCGTCGAAGGGGATCACGCTGATGACCAAAGCGCGCAGCCGCGTGCTGAAGGCGTGTGAATCGGTCCGCACGGAGGCTGGTTACGACAGCGTTTGGAAAGCGATCACCCGCCGCGACAGCCGCGCGATCCCGGACGTCACGGACTCCGTCAAGGCGAAGCTCAGCACGTCTGGCGACTGAAGTGGGCGGCCGGCGGAGAGGCGGCGTCGGACGCACTCTACGTTCGCGCGTGTCCTCGCTCACACGTCGTGACCGTGGGCTAAGTGCTCCGAGGCTCCGGACGTTTCGATTGATAGACTGCCGCGATGGTGCCCAACGATCGAGGACCCGCGGCGGTTGATGGCCTCCCTCGAGCGGGCGGTCGATCGGTCTCGCCCGCCGCGACGTCAAGGATCCGGACCCACAGGTGTTGGGTCCAGACCGCGTGGGCTGGCGCATGCTTGGCGGTCGTGTTGGGCGCTGGCTGCGAGGGCCCGGGCTCGAGCCGTCGCGCGGACTCCGATCGGCGCAACCTGGAGCTCTTCAACGAGCTGATCGGGCGCGGGACCATGCAGCCCGCCGAGAGCTTCGACGAAGACTCGTACTTCGATCGCATCGCTGAGGCTTACGCGGACGCCCCGCGCGCCGACCGCGTGCTGCCGCCCGTGGCGCCGCGCTCCGAGACCGCGGAGGGCGACGCGAGCGCTGCGGGCGAGCTGCCCGCCGGCGGCGGCGAGGGCGCGACCCTCGGCCCGGGGGAGCCTGAGCTCGGCACGGAGGCGCCCGTGATGGGGCCCACGCCCTCGAGCACGCTCGAGCTGAACCCGTACCTCGAGTTCGGCGCGCAGATCGTTTGGTACCCCGCTCGAGAAGGGGAGACGGAGCGGCTCATCATGAAGCCGTACCCGTTCCCGCTAGGAATGGGCACGAAGATCTTCGAGCTGGCCAAGACGTACGGCGACTTCGCCGTCCACGCGGCCGTCACCGAGGGCGCCTTCCCGAAGGAGCTCCCGCTCCAGCCGCTCGACGCGGTCGTCCTCGATCTGCGTGAAGGCTGGATCGTCGAGACCTACTCGGACCCGCGGACACCGGGCCTCGCGGCGCCGGCGCCGGTGCGCCTCGGCGACATGCTCTTCGTGACCGCGACGGCGCAGCAGCTGCGGGAGGTGGAGCACTTCGTCAACCTCTTCGCGGCTGAGGTCCGCCAGATCGAGATCGAGGCCAAGATCGTCGAGGTGACGACGCGTGATTCGCTCGACCTCGGCGTGCGCGGGCCTGGCAACGGCTCCCCCGTCTTCGGCCTGCCCAACCCGGGCGGCTTCGTGCAGAGCGTGGACTTCTCGTTTGGCAACTCCGCCGACGCAGCCGAGTCGCTCTTTGCGCTCGGCGCTGTGTTCGACGGCGTGACGTTCAACGCGGTGCTCGAAGCGGTCGCCAACTTCGAGAATGTCTCGATCATCTCGCGCCCCAAGGTCGCGGTGCGCGAAGGGGGGCGCGCGGAGATCGTCAACATCTCCTCGATCCCGTTCTTCGAAGTGAGCGCGATCAACGCGGCGGGTAACTTCACGACCAACGTGCGCTTCAAGGACGTCGGCGTGAAGATGTACGTCATCCCGCGCGTCGTCGGGACGGACACCGTCGTGCTGAACATCGACATCGAGGCGTCGCAGCAGACCGGCACCGCGGTCACCTTCACCCAGGGCAGCGGGAGCAGCGCCCAATCGATCTCCGTCCCGGAGATCTCGTCGCGCAACGCGCGCACGATCGTGCGCCTCGAGCCCGGACAGGCGGTCATCTTGGGCGGCCTCATCTCGGAGCGCACGCTCGACCGAGAGTCGAAGGTGCCCTTCGTCGGCGACATCCCGCTCCTCGGGCACCTGTTCAAGAACAGCTTCCGCACGAAGGAGCAGACCAATGTGCTCTTCTTCATCCGGCCGCGCATCCTCGAGGGCAGCGACCTCAACTCGCCCTTCTGAGCGCGCTCGTGCCCCTGGTCCTAGGACCCGCGCTGGGCCGGGTCCCGCGGGCGGGCGTTCGGGCGGAAGATCCAAGGGTCACGGTCGTCCCAGCAGACTGCACAGATGAAGCTCCTCAAAGGCACACCCCGGGCGCGCGGTCTGCGCGGTCCTTCGGACGAGCGCGGCGCGGCGCTCCTCTTGGCGTTCCTGGTGATGATCGTGGTGATCGCGATCACCTATCAGATCCAGACGGTGACCCGCACGGACGCTCGGGTGGCTCAGAACGAGATCACCGAAGCGCAGATGGACCTCGCGATCGAATCGGCGCTGCTCCAAGTGCTCGAGGACCTCGCCGAGGACGCGCGCGCGGCGCAGGCCGCAGAAGGGGACGCTGGCGGGGCAGGGGGGGATCCGAGCGCCGGCGGCGCTTCGGACCCAGCCGCCGGTGACCCTGCCGCGAGCGGCGCCGGGGCGCCCGCCGACAACGCGGACGCGGTCGATTCGCAGATGGACGGCTGGTACACCCCAGCTTCGACCAACTTCGGCGACCTGCAGCTGCGCATCCTGATCCGCGACGAGGACAGCAAGTTCAACGTGTTGAACATGCTGCAGCCGGACGAAGAGGCTGCCGAAGCCGCGTACGAGATCGTGACGCGCATCCTCGACAACGCGCGGGCTGGAACGACCTACGACATCAGCCCAGGGGAGGCCCAGGAGATGGCGCGGGCGATGCGCCAACACCTGCAGGAGCGCGACACGTCCGTGCTCCCTCGGACGCCGTTGCTGAGCGATTCGGAGGAGGCGCCCGGGCAGGGGGTCGCCCTGAGCTTCCGTGAGTTCCGTGGGCTGGAGCCGTTCCGTGACGACCACTTCTTCGAGGGTTACGACGAGAACGGTGACCGTGTGCACGGCATCGACGCGTTCTTGACGGTCTTTACGTCGCCGGCGATGGGGGAAGAGACCCCGGGGGCAGCGACGGCGACCGGGGGCTTCGCGGTCAACGTCAACACGGCGCCACGCGCGGTCCTGGACGCGCTCCTCGATCGCCGTGTCGTCTCCGGTCGGGTCTGGGAATCGATCGTCGACTATCGCAACGAGGTCGAGGAGGTGGACCCGAACGAGGAGACCGAGGACATCGAGCCGCTGCTCGACGAGTTCGGCAACGAGATCCTCGAGAAGAAGATCTTCGACTCGCTCGACGAGCTCGAGGAGGTCTACGACTTCAAGACGTTGCTGGACGAGGAGAAGGCCGAGGTGCGCAAGCGCCTCACCGTCACGAGCAGCGTCTTCGAGATCATCATCACCGCGCGGCTCCCCACCCAGCGCGAGGAAGACCGTCGCTTCGAGTTTGAATCACGTCGCGAGCAGGAGGAGTACTACCGCTCCGGCGCGTTCCTCGAGCGCACCGTCCGCGCCGTCTACTGGCGCGCGCCCGGCGAGGACGATGTCACGCTCGTGCCGCTGGTGCGCTGGGAGGTGCTCGACAGCGCCCCGTTGCAGGTCCTCGACCTCCCTGACGATCGGCTCTGATGCAGTCACCGGCCTCTGCGGCGGGACCGGCCGCGGCTCCGGGTGGCGCGCGGCTCGAGGTCTTCCACCACCTCCTCGCGGCCGTCGCCGAGGAGATGGGCGCAGCGTTGCAGCGCTCCGCGTTCTCGCCCAACGTCAAGGAGCGCCGCGACTTCTCGTGCGCGCTCTTCGATGGCGAGGGGCGGCTCGTCGCGCAGGCTGCCCACGTGCCCGTGCACCTCGGCTCGGCGCCGCTCTCGGTCGAGGCCGTCCTGCGCACGGTCGAGCTGCGCCCGGGGGACGTCGTGCTGCACAACGACCCCTATTCGGGCGGGACGCACCTGCCGGACATCACGGCGGTCACTCCGGTGTTCCTCGGCGGTCGCGACCGCCCCTCGTTCCTCGTCGCGAACCGCGCGCACCACGCCGACGTCGGCGGCGCGTTCCCGGGTTCGATGGCGCCGGCCCGGGACGTGCACGGCGAGGGCGTGCGGATCCCGCCCGTGCACCTCGTCCGCGGCGGCGTGGTCGACGAGCGGCTCCTGGCGCTCTTGCTCGCGAACATGCGCGCGCCCCATGAACGCCGCGCCGATCTCTTGGCCCAGTGGTCGTCGAACCTCGTCGGGGTGCGGCGCCTCGAAGCGCTCGCAGCCGAGCAAGGCGTCCCTGCGCTCGAGGGCGCCGCGGCGGCGCTGTGCCAGTGGACCGATGCATTGGTCGGCGAGCTCCTCGCGGGCCTGCCGCGCGGGACGTTCCGCTACGAGGACGCGCTCGAGGCGCCCGGCCCCGAGGCGCTCGGAAACGGGGCGCTCGGAACGGGGCGCTCGGCAACGGGGCGCTTGGCACTGGGTCGCTTGGGGGCGGCCTGCCTGGCGCTGTAGGTGCCGAGGAGGTGCGCCCGTGCGCATCCCAGTGCGCGTCGCCATCACGAACGACGGGACGCGCCTCCTCGTCGACCTGACCGAGTGCGCGCCCCAATCGCACGCGCCCGTCAACACGACGCGCGCCGTTTCGATCTCAGCGGTCCTGTACGTCCTGCGCCTGCTCCTGCCGACGGGGACGCCGACCAACGACGGCGTCCTGCGCCGCGTCGAGGTGCGGACCCGCGCGGGCACGGTGGCGGACGCGAGCTACCCGGCGCCCGTCGCCGCGGGCAACGTCGAGACGAGCCAGCGCCTCGTCGACGTGCTCTTGGGGGCGCTCGCCGAGGCGCTCCCAGGGCGCATCCCTGCCGCCAGCGCCGGCACCATGAGCAACCTGACGCTCGGCGCCTCGGATGGGTCGTTTGCGTACTACGAGACGAACGCTGGGGGGGCGGGCGCCGGGCCGCACCGCGCCGGCGCACACGCCGTGCAGACGCACATGACCAATACGCGCACGACCCCCGTCGAGGCCCTCGAGACGGAGCTCCCGCTGCGCGTGCTCGCCTGGACGGTGCGGCGCGGCAGCGGCGGAGACGGCGCGCGCGCGGGCGGGGACGGCGTGCTGCGGCGCCTGCGGTTGCTGCATGACACCCGGCTCGGGTGGATCGCCGACCGTTCAGGGCATGGCCCGTACGGCCTCGGCGGTGGCCAGCCGGGCGCGCCCGGGCGCGCGCTGCTCCGGCTCCCTGGTGAAGCGCATGAGCGCGTGCTCGGCCCGCGGGCGGCGCTGGACGTGCCTGCCGGTGGCGAGCTCACCCTCGAGACCCCTGGCGGCGGCGGACACGGCGCGCCCCCTTCCACGTCGGATCGCGCCCGCTAAGGCCGCACGCCGAGGCCGCACGCCGAGGACGGCTGCCGGGGCCAGTTACGGAGCGCGCGGTCGTTTCTCCTTGTCCCCTCCGGCCCTGGCCGCGAGAATCCTCGCCCTCGGCGTGTGCCACACCACGCCCTGCGCCGTGCCTCCGTCGGGGCCCGGGCCCTCGTCCTCCCGCTCCCATCCGCTCAACACGCTCCGCTCGACCATGTCTTCCCTCAGCGTCTTTGGTGCACAGTGGGGGGACGAAGGCAAAGGCAAGGTCATCGACCTCCTGGCGGACCGGGTCCACGTCGTCGTGCGCTACCAGGGCGGCGCCAACGCTGGCCACACGGTCGTCGTCGACGGGCAAAAGTGGGTCCTGCACCTGATCCCCTCGGGGATCCTGCACCCGGGCATCACCAACGTCATCGCGGCGGGTGTCGCGGTGGACCCGATCACGCTGCTCGGTGAGATCGACGGCCTCGTGAAGCGAGGCGTGGCCGTCTCGCCGCAGAACCTGCGCCTGTCCGCCTCGGCCCACGTCATTTTTGACCAGCACAAGCGGCTCGACGCGCTCAACGAGCGCTGGAAAGGCGAGGGCCGCATCGGCACGACGGGGCGCGGGATCGGTCCCTGTTATGCGGACAAGGCCGCGCGCACCGGCCTGCGCATCGGCGACCTGCTCGAGCCCGACCTCTGCGCGGCGCGGCTCCGCGCGAACCTTGCAGAGAAGAACGCGATCATCGAGCGCGTGCACGAAGAGGTCCCGATGGACGTCGAGGAGCTCGTCTCGCGGTACACCGCCGTCGGCAAGCGCCTCGCGCCGTACGTCACCGACACCGGCGCAGAGCTGCGCGCTGCGTGGCGCGCGGGCAAGGAGATCCTGTTCGAGGGCGCCCAGGGCATCTTGCTCGACCTCGACCACGGCACGTACCCGTTCGTGACCTCGTCCAGCACCGGCCCCGGCGGCATTCCGTCGGGCGCGGGGGTCCCGCCGCAGGCGATCGGCCGCTCGATCGGCATCGCCAAGGCCTATTGCACGCGCGTCGGCGAAGGGCCCTTCCCGACCGAGCTGCACGGCGATGAAGGCGATCGCTTGCGCGCAGCGGGCAACGAGTACGGCACGACGACGGGCCGACCGCGCCGCGCGGGCTGGTTCGACGCCGTGGCGATGCGCTACGGCCTCTCGCTCGCCGGCGCCGAAGGCTGGGTCATGACCAAGCTCGACGTCCTCGGTGGCTTCGGGCCCCTGCGCATCGGCGTGGCGTACCGCCGCGGTGAAGAGCGCTACAGCGAGTGGCCTGCGCACCTCTCGAGCTTCGACGGCCTCGAGATCGAGTACGAAGAGCACCCTGGCTGGCCGGAGGACATCTCTGCGGTCCGCCGCATGGAGGACCTCCCTGAGGCGTGCCGGACGTACGTCGCGCGCCTCGAGGAGCTCGTCGGTGTTCCGGTTGTCATGCTGTCGGTCGGAGCCGAACGAGACGCGGTGCTCTCCCGCGGGCTCTAATAGAGGACATCATGTCGAGCGAGCGAACCGCGCGGCCCCGCCCCGACCTCGGCGGTCCGTACCCGGAGCACGTCGCCGTCATCATGGATGGCAACGGACGCTGGGCGGAGCAACGTGGGCTGGTCCGCATGCGCGGCCACCAGGCCGGCGTCGACTCCGTGCGCGAGACCGTGACGACGTGCGCGGAGCTCGGGCTCGGCAGCCTCACCCTCTACGCGTTCTCGCGGGAGAACTGGAAGCGTCCTTCGCTCGAAGTGAAGAGCTTGATGCAGCTCCTGCGGGTTTTCCTGCGCGTCGAGCGGCGCACCCTGTTGGACAACGGCGTTCGGTTGCGGGCGATCGGGCGGCTCCAGGACCTGCCGCGGCGCGCACAGGAGGCGCTCGCCGAGACCGAGGCGCTGACCGCGGGCGGCGACGGCATGGTGCTGCGCCTCGCTCTCTCCTACGGCGGGCGCACCGAGATCGCCGACGCGCTGCGGGGGGCGCTCGACGCGGCCCGCGCCGGCGAGTTGGCGCCGGAGGAGATCAACGAGGAGACCTTGCGGCGCTTCCTGTACGACCCCGAGACCCCCGACCCGGACCTCGTCATCCGCACGGCGGGTGAGATGCGCCTCTCGAACTTCCTACTGTGGCAAGCGAGCTATGCAGAGCTCTACGTCACGGATGTCTGCTGGCCGGATTTTCGACGCGAGCACATGATGGCGGCCCTCGCCGCCTACGCGGGCCGGCGACGGAAGTTCGGTGGTTTGCTCGGGCCCGCGGATCCAGCCTCAAGGAACCGCGCATGAGCGCCGTCGCAACCACGTCCAAGGGCGCCTCGCAAGGGGCGCACCCCAAGCCGACAGGGTCTGGATCACAGGGGACGCGCCGCGCGCGCGTCCTGAAGCGGACTTGGGTGGGGGGCGGCCTCGCGCTCGCCGTGGCGGCGCTGCTGTACTTGAGCTCCGGCCCCGGGGGCGCGCGGTTTGTCCTCGCTGCGGGCGTCGTGCTGTCGCTGTGGTCCATCGTCGAGGTCCAGCGCGCGGGCCTCTTCGCCGGCCGCGGCGCCGCGTTCGCGGCCGCTGCCGCGACGGTCACGGCCGCGGTGCTCGCGTTCGTCTGGCTCGACCCGGGCGCGCCGCGGCGCTTCCCGCTCGATTGGACGCCCGAGCAGGTGTGGTGGCGCGGCCTCGGTGGCATCGTCGGCGCGGTCGCGCTCGTCGGCGTCGTCGGCACGCTCCCCGGTGTGTCCGCGGGGCCGCGGCCGATCGAGCAGCGCCGCGCGTGGCCGACCTTGCTGCTCGTGTTCTGGCTGGCTGCGCCGCTGTTGACCCTGTATCCCTTGCGCCACGTGCTCGGCGTGCAGGGGCTCATCGCCTTCTTGCTGTTGGCGAAGTTCGGCGATGTCGCCGGCTACTACGTCGGCAACGCCATCGGCGAGACGCACCCGTTCCCGCGCATCTCGCCGGGTAAGACGACGGCGGGCTGCGTCGCGTCGCTCGTCGCCGGGGTCGCTGCCGGCGTCGCGCTGCACGCCGGCGGGCTCTTGCCGGAGGGCAAGCTGGGCCTCGTGTCGGGCGCGCTCGCGGGCCTCGGCGTGAACCTCGCCGCGCAGGCGGGCGACCTCTTCGAGAGCGCCGCGAAGCGCCGCGTCGGGATCAAGGACTCCGCCACGACGTTTGGACCCTCCGGCGGGATGCTGGACCTCGTCGACAGCATCCTCTTCGCTGGGCCCGTCGCGCTCGTGACGTGGCCGCTCCTCTTCCATTGGCCGCTGTGATGCCTGCGGTCCAGCCTCTCGAGAGACCCACCGTTGGCTGAAGCGACTGTCCCGCTGCGCTCCCACGAGGAGGCGATCCTCGTCCTCGGTCCCTACGACCGTTACGCGCGGCTGCTGCGCCAGGACCTCGACATCGAGATCTTCGCGCGCGCAGGGAACCTGCGGCTGAAGGGGCCCGATGACGGCGTCACCGAGGCCGTGCGCCGCGTGGAGCACCTCTTGGGGAAGGTCCGCAAGGGGCGCGAGCTCGGCGTGCGCGAGATCGAGTCGATCCTGCTCGATCGACCGATCGGTGAGCCTGAGCGCAGGAACACGTCGCCGAGCAGCTCGGGCGGCCCCTATGGCATGGGCGCCTCCGGCGGGACGCCGTTCAGCGGCGGTCAGGGCAGCGGCGCCCAGGGTGGTTCGGGCTTCGGCGCTGGCGTCGTCGGCGGCGGCGGCGCGCGCAGCGCACCCGTGCGCTTCCGGCCGCGGCCCATCCAGCCGCGCAACGAGAACCAGCGCCGTTACCTCGAGACGATCGAGCGCTGCCCGCTCACCTTCGGCCTCGGCGTCGCGGGCACCGGAAAGACGTACCTCGCGGTCTCCGCGGCGATCCAGGCGCTGCGCCGCGGTGAGGTGCGACGCCTCATCATCTCGCGGCCGGTCGTCGAAGCCGGCGAGCACCTCGGGTTCCTGCCGGGTGACTTGCAGCAGAAGCTGAACCCGTACATGCGGCCCATCTACGACGCGCTGCGGGACATGGTCGAGGTCGAGGACCTCGCGCGCCTCGAGGAGGCCGGCGTGATCGAGATCGCGCCGCTGGCTTACATGCGCGGGCGCACGCTCTCGAACGCGTTTGTCATCCTCGACGAGGCCCAGAACACAACGATCGGCCAGATGAAGATGTTCCTCACCCGCATGGGCGAGGGGTCCTTCATGGTCGTGACCGGTGACCCGTCGCAGAACGACCTGCCCCGCGGCGTGCGCAGCGGCCTCATGGACGCGGTGCACCGGCTGCGCGGCTTCGACGGGATCGGGATCGCGGAGTTCGAGCCCGGGGACGTCGTGCGTCACCCGCTCGTGGCGCGCATCGTGCGGGCGTACCTCGCGCCCTCGCCGGTCCCCGAGGACGAGCCTCTCACGGACGGGGGCGCCGATGAGCGACGCCCGGAGCGGCGCCCCGACGACCGTCGCAGGGGGCGCTGAGGGTGGCCGTTGGGGTCACATGGTGCGTCGAGCAGCGGCTGCTGGACGAGGCCGCCGTCGTCGGCGCGGTGACCGCGGCGCTCGCGCACGGCGGCCGCGCGGGGATCGACGTGGACGTCATCCTCGTCGACGACCCGACTCTGGCGGACTTGCACGCGCGGTTCCTCGGCGATCCGTCGGTCACCGATGTCATGAGCTTCGACCTCGGCGAGGACGGCGGGGGCCCGGCGGGCGAGCTCTACGTCAGCGTCGACCGGGCGGTCGCCGTCGCGACGGCGCGCGGGGTGCGCCCTGCGCGGGAGCTCGCGTTGTACCTCGTGCACGGCGCGCTGCACCTGTGCGGTCACGACGACCATGAGGACGACGAGCGGGCGGCGATGCGCGCGGCCGAGGCTGCGGTGCTCGCGGAGCTCGGCTACGAGGCCGACACCGCGCCGCACGACGCGCCGTGAACGGCCGCGGCTGCCGTTGGCGGCGAGGCCCACACGCGGACGGGAAGGCGCGCGCCTTGCCCTGAATCCAGAAATTTTTTTCGGCGCGTTCCACGCGCGAGCGATCCGAGGGAGACCCTCGACTTTGCAGCGGAAATTGCGGATTGGAGCGCGAATCCGCCTGCGCGCCTCTCATGTGCCGGGCGCCCAGCGGGCGTTCGAACGGGCTTGGGGTGTTGCAGAGGTACCCGTCGGGGCGCTATCCACACCGCACAACCGCTCAAGGACGCCCCTTCCGACCCACGGTCGCCGCACGACCGACGGATGGGGCAGCGAGCTCAAGCGTTGGACACCGCACACAACTTGGCCCGGACAGGCGAGCGAGGGGCTCACTTGGATTCGGACGCCGGTCCCGACGGTCGGGATCCAAAGGGCAGTGACCTGGGCGACGGCCCCGTCGCGGAGGCCACCGATGTCGATGGCGTCAACGTCGGGGTGTACGCGGCGGCGGCGGTTGCTGTCGACGCCGAGGCTGAGGTTGAGGTTGATGCGGATGCGGATGCGGACGACGTGTCTCGCGACGGGCGCAGCGGCGAGCTGCCCGCCGACGCGACTTCGAACGCCGGCTTCGCCGACGCGGAGGCCGCGCCCAACTGGGACGGCGAGCGTCGGCGCCAGTACCGACCGCGGGTCGAGCCCGCGCTCGTCGAAGGCCTCTGGGGCGCCTACTTCGAGGCCCCGGGGGACCAGACGCGCAACCGCTTGGTCGAGGCCTACCAGGTCCTCGCGAAGGACATCGCGCGGCGCTTCGGCGCGCGCTTGCCACGCAGCGTCGACCGCGGCGACTTGCTGACGGCCGCGAGCGTCGGCCTCATCTCAGCGGTCGAGGGCTTCGACCCCGAGCGCGGCGTGCGCTTCGAGTCGTATTGCGAGCTGCGCGTGAAGGGCGCGCTGCTCGATGAGCTGCGCAGCCAGGACTGGCTGCCGCGCCCCTGGCGCCAGCGCGTCGAGCAGCAAAAGCGCGCGAGCGAGAAGCTGCGCTCCATGCTCGGTCGCCCGCCGGCGGACGAAGAGGTCGCGACGGAGATGGGCCTCGGGATCGACGTCTACCAGCAGACGTTTGGTGTCGGCCTGCCGGGCGCGCCGCTCGGGTCGATGCCGAACGAGGAGAGCGACGAGGACGGCGGACCGGCCCTCGATGTCGTCGCCGATACGTCGACGGAGGCGCCGGGCGAGCGCCTCTCGCGTGAGGAGCTCCTGACCCTCGTTTCGCAGAAGCTGTCGGAGCAAGAGTCGCGCATCGTCTACCTGAAGTACTGGGAAGAGCTGCCGATGCGCGAGATCGGCGAGCTGACGGGCCTCAGCGAGTCGCGCGTGTGCAAGATCCACACGCGCTTGATCGAGCGCCTGCAGGACCGCTTCCGCGTCCACATCGACGGCGACTAGCGGCGCGTTCGCCGGCCGCGCTTGGCGCGCCCAAGATGGGGCACCGCGCGGCGGGGCCTCAGTGCAAAGGGGCCTCGGCGCAACGGGGCCTCGGCGCAACGGCGCAACGGGGCCGCGGCGCGGCGGGGAGCCCGGTGCGGGCGACCGGAGCGCTCGTTCGCGGAGGGGGGCGGGGAGATTCGCGAGGCATTCTTGCGGGTTCGGGCGGGCGCTCGCGTGCTCTCCCTTGAACGCGCGCGGGCTCCATGGTGATCCCTGCGGCGGCCGCCCCTTCCCTCGAGCGAACCCCATGAACTGGTCCAAGCACGCTGTCCTCCTCACTCTCCTCGCCGGCGTTTCGGCCTTCACCCTCCAAGCCATGAGCCAGGACGCTCCGGCCGCGGACGCGGCGGACGCGGGTCAAATCGGCTCGATGACGCCGCTGCGCGGGCTCGACGTCGCTGTCCGGGCCCAGGGAGAGAACGACTTTACGGAGGCGACGAAGCGGACAGCGCTCGAGGCCTTCCGCGACGAGGACTTCGGCACGCTCACGTTTGTCACCGGCACCGGCTCGGTCGCGGTGATCCCGCAGCCGGCCAACTTCGAGCTCCGCCACCTGCCCTTCGAGCGCTTCTACGAGACCATCCGCTTCAGCCCGATCGCGGGCGTCGCCTGGCGCTTGAACCTGCGCACGGCGAAGTGGCAGCTCATCGAGGAGCCTGAAGCGCTGCTGCCGGGCACGTACGACATCGACATGTTCCACGTCACCTCGGAGTCGATGGTGGCGATGCGGATCGACCAACTGACGGGGCGCACCTGGACGCTGGTCTCCGAAGACGGCAAGCCCGACCGCTGGCAGGAGATCGGCGAGCCGGACGTCGCCGACGCCGGAGGTGCGAAGTGAGGCCCGGCGCTGCGGCGGTCGCGGCCGTCCTGACGCTGTGCGTTGCTTCGGCGTCCGTGTCGGTGTCGGCGTTCGGGGCGCCCACCAGCGCGCTCGCGAGCAGCGGCCTCGCGCCGTTCGCTGGCGCGCCCAGCGCCGCGGCCCTCGATGGCCGCGGCATCGGGAAGCGCGTCAGGACGGCGTGGAACCGGCTCGTCCGGCCGCGGTCGCCGCAGCCCAAGGGCGCGCAGCCGATGGGCACGCCGCAGCGCCAGGTGCAGCGCACGCCGGTGCACCACGACGCGCGCGGCGTCGTGTCCTCGGCGCCGAGCGCCGGCGCGCCCGCCGGGGTCACTCGGCGCGTCGTGGTCGCGCCCGGACGACCGCCGCTCGTGCGGACGAACCCCGGCATCCCGCCGCGGGGCGCGGGCGCGCCGATCGCGACGCAGTGGGACCGACCGATGGTCAACCGCGCCTCGGCGCGGCCGGCGTCCTTCAGCCGCGGCCTCGTCAACGGCCGCGGTCCGGTCGCGGCCTCGGCTGCGCCGATCACGCCGGCGGTCGAGAAGCAGCCGCGGCCGCTGAAGCGCGGGCACGCGCAGCTGCCGGACCTCGTCCGGCCGCTGAAGGACCCGCGCACCCAGGGGACCGCGTGGGTCGCGCCTCCGGCGAGCGCGCCGCCGCTGACCCTCCGGCCCTCGCAGCCTGCGGTGACCCTGCGGCCCGCGCAGCCTGCGGTGACCCTCACGACGTGGCAGCCGTTGGACCTGCACTTCACGGGCTCCGTCGCGGGTCAGGTCACAGGGATCAAGCCCATCCACACGGTCGGCGGGCAGCGCATCGAGCTCACGAAGCGCACCTACAACGAGCTCCTACAGTCGAAGGCGATCGTGCGCAGCGGCCAACCGCGCTACACCGGCCCGAGCAATGTGGAGCTCTTGCGCAAGCTCGCCGAGCGCGTCGGCGTCTCGTCGGCGCCGGCGCTGCGGCTGAAGAAGGACTTCCACCTGATCGGCCCGTTGCTCCCGCCGATGTAGGCGCGCCTCGCGTCGCCGCGCTCGTGCGCGCGGCGCGTGACCGTCCCGCGCTCCCAACGTCGCCGCGGCCTCGCTATGCGCCGCGGCTCATCCTCGATCGGACTTGACAGGTCGGACTTCACAGATCGGACTTCACATGGCGCTTCGCATCGCAGCCCGCATGGGCACCCTCCTCGTTCTGTGCTTCGCGGCCTCGATCGCGACCAGCGCGCCCGTCGAAGCGCACGGCGGCACCCGTCGCCATCCGACTGCGCCGCTCGTGCGGCCGTCGCGGCCAGCGCCCGCGGCGCCCAAGGCCGCCGGCACCCAGCCCTTGCGCACGAGCGCGAACCGCGTCCGTGTCGAAGGGGCGCCCGCGCCTGTGACCCGCGGCGTGGTCCGCGGCGCGCCGCGGCTGAACGCGGCGCCCGCGGTGCGCTCAACCCGCCGGCTGGGCGTCCCCGGGGGTGACGCCCGTGCTCGTCCGGCGCGGGACGATCGTCGCGCAGACCGCGACGCAATGGGGGCGTGTGCTGCCGACGACGCAGGCCGCAGTGCCAGTGGTGCGCGGGCGAGGGCCGTTGCAGCGCACGACGAGGGTCCGACAGCTCGCCGATCCACTGAAGGCCGCCGGTGTGCGCCCTGGCGGCGCTTCACCGCTCGCGCCCGGTGCTCCATCGAGCGGGGCGAGGGGGCGCGCTGCGGCGCGCCCTGGCGCCGCCGTCGTGCGGGTCAAGGACTTCGTCGAAGCGACGCTCAAGACGCTGCCGGGCCTCAACGGGAACCCCGGCGCCGCGAACGCAGCCGGGACCCAGCGGATCAGCGTCGAGCAGGCGCGCGCGCGAGGGTACGACCGCGTGCCCAGCCTCAAGGAGCTGGGCCGTAAGCCCTCGACCTCGAGCCCGATCTACGACTCCGTACCGCCCTTGCTGTCGCGGGGGTCCTCGTCCTCGTCGATGGGCACCTATTCGAAGCTGCCGCCGCCGCTCGAGCGCCTCTCGTCGCGCGTCGAGCCGACGACGATCCCTGCCGACGTCCGCGCGCGCTATGCGGAGGTCCCGCCGGAGGTGAAGGCCAACGCGTCGCCCGCGCGCCCGACGCGCGGCGGCCTCATGCGGGTCCCGCGGAGCCGGCAGCTCGCGGCGGACGTCGCCCGCGCCAAAGGCGCGCCGAGCGGCTCCGCAGCCATTCCTCGGCGGTGACCGTCTGGGCGTGATGGCGCGCTCGGCGCGCCAGGACGATCGCGTAGATCCGCGTGACGACGGGTCTGACGCGCCGTCTAGGAGCCTGCACCACAGGGTCCGATTCGCAGGTCAGCGCCCCAGCGCGCCCGCGCTGCGTCGCAGCGAGGTCCCCGTGAGCGACCAGCTCTAGGGAACTTGCTGCGCCTTGCGCGGACGTCCATGGGTAGGACCCTGCGGCTGGATACAGTGGCACAGACCCCTGGGCTTAGGTTATGGACGCAGGTCATCGTTGTCTCCCCCGCGCGGGGCGCGCGCGCATTCGGGATGCCTGGACGCTCGGGGTCGCCATCGCTGGGCTGGCCCTGGCGCTCTCCTTGTTCACCGCGAACCGACGCGCTCCCGTCGCCGCGGCAGCGTCTGGGCCGAACCACCCCGCGGTCGCCGCAGCGCACGAGGGTGACCTCGTCGCGCCGCCAGACGGCCCGCTCGATGCGCGCCGGCGGGGCTCGCAGGAGCCGCTGCGGTCCGCGGTCAGCGACACGCTCGGCGGACCCGCTGGCCCGTCCCATCCCACGGTCTCTGGGCGCGTGGTCGACGCCGATGGGCGCGGCGTCAAGGCGCTGGTCGTGCTCGCCCACGGGGACCCCGAAGGGGTCCCGATCGAAGTGCCCGAGCTTGTCGAGCTCTGGGTCGAGTATGACATCTCTCGCCTAGAGACCCGCGCCGACGGCAGCTTCGAGCTGCCCCTGCAGCACCCCTTGCCCCTGCAGCACCCCTTGCCCCTGCAGCAGCCCTTGGTGGAGGGCTTCGGGCTCGCTGTGATCGCGCCCGGCCACGCGCCCCTGCGCTACCACCGTGTGCCGCTGCAAGCCGAGTGGCTCCCGGATGGTTCCCTGCGCTTGGGCACGCTGCGCATGACGCGCGCCGTCGAGCTCCGCGGCCTCGTCCGCGATGCATCGGGCGCGCCGATCGCAGGCGCGGTCGTCGGCGTCGCCGTCGCCGCCGGTGAGCAAGGCCTGAACTTCAGCGCCCCCGGGCTCGTGCTCCAGAGCGCGCAGACCGGCGCCGACGGCGGGTTCGTGCTGGGCAGCCTGTGCCCAGGCCCTTGCACGCTCCAGGTCGACGCGCCGGGCTTCGTCACGAGTCGCGAGCACGTCCGCGACCGGTCGTGGCGCGGTGTGGTCGTCTTGCAGCGCGGCGTCACGCTGCGTGGTCGGCTCGTGGGGCTGCCGGGGTCCTCTCTCGCGCTCGAGATGGAGGCCAGGCTCGGGCGACTGACCGACGGCGACGACGACGTCGAGCTGCTCGATTCCAGGTGCCGGGCTCAGTCCGTACGTCATGCAGCGGTCGCCGCCGACGGTACGTTCGAGCTCCTTGGGCTCCTGCCGCGGACCCGCTATGTCCTGCGCGCGTTTCACGTCGCTGCGGACCAAGCTCGCAGCCGTGCGTTGGAGGTCCAGCCCATGGAGGTGAGCTCGGACACGCCCGTCGTCGAGGTGCGCTGGGAGCCTCGGCTCAGCGTGCGCTTCCGCCTCATGGCGGGCAGCACTGGGGCCCCGATCGAGCCCACGTCGATCGCCTGGACGGGGGCTTTGACAGAGCACCGGGGTATCTTCGCCGGGGCGTGGGAGCGAGCACAACCACCGGGAGCGAGGGTGGTCCTCGCCTTGGGCGCCGGTGAGTTCGAGGTCCCAGGCATCTGTCCTGCAACTCAGCTCGAGAGCGTCGCGTTGGACGTCACGGCGCGCGGGATGCTGCCGCTCGCGCGCGCGTTCGAAGGCCCGGGCCTGCCGGCGCCTGACGCAGCCGGGGTCTTGTCCCTCGGCACGATCGCGCTGGAGGAAGCGCCGGAGTGCCAAGTGCGCGTCGTTCTGTTGGGATCGGGGGAGCCGGTCGCCGACGCAGAGGTCCTGCTCTTCGATGGTGACGTGTACGACGCGGCCGAGGTCGCCCGCGCTGGCGCACGGGGGCCAAGCGCGGACCAAGTCCAAACCGCGCGCACGGACGCGACGGGGCGGGCGCGGTTTGCGCGCCCTGGGCTGCGTTCACTCTCCATCTTCGCGCGCGCGACGGGGCTCGCATCAAGGTCCGCGTCGTACGTCGACACCGACGAGCTGCAGGCGCATGGCTTGACGATCGAGGTCGTCCCGACTGGGCGCATCGATGTCGTCGCGCTGCGAACGGACCGCACGTTCGCCCGGGGGCGGGAGGCTCGGCTCAGCGCGCTGGCGCCGCCGGAGAACGAGGACGAAGAGGCGCCCTACTGGACTCGGACGACAGACGCTCGGGGCTGCGCCGCGTTCACCGACCTGCCTGTGGGGGCGTACGACCTGGCGCTGATCGATGAGGTGCACGAGCGCGGCGGGAGGCCTGTTGTGGCGCGGCGGATTCAGGTCACCGCTGGCGGAGCCTCGGAGCAGCGGTTCCTCCTGGACTGCCTCGGAACGGTCCGGGGTGTCGTGTTCGAGGGCGGGCAACCTCTGGTTGGCGCGCAGCTCGACCTCGAGCCCATCGTGATGGGTGACGGCGTGGACCCCGAGGGGGACTGGTACGAAGGGGGCGCCCTCGACGCACGCTCCGTGTGTGCCCTGACGTGCGCGGATGGGTCGTTCGAGCTCGGCCCTGTGGCCATCGGTCCGTGGCGGATCGTCGTGTCGCACTTCCACCGGCCCCTCGCGGAGGACCTCGCGGTCGAAGTGCGCGAGGGCGAGAACACCGTCGAGATCCGGCTCGAGACGGCCACCGTGACCGCGCGGTTCATCGACGAACAGGGCGAGCCCTGGCGCAATGAGCCTGCGTGGATCTTCGATCCACGCGACAACGCACCTTACGCCGACATCGGGGCCTGCGAGGTCGTCGAGCGCCCTGACGGGTCATGTAGCTACGCATCGCTCTGCGGCGACGATTCCAGCGTGTCGACCGACAGTGATGGTCGCGCTCGTTGGCCGCGTCTCCCGGCGGGCAGGACCCTCGCGCTGATCCTCTTTGCCGAGTGGGCGGCGTACAGCACCGTCGAGGTCCCTGCGCCGGCGCCAGGCGAGTCCTTGGACCTCGGCGACATCATCGTGCCGCGCGTGGGGCAAATCGCCGTCAGCTTCGATGACGCGCATGTACGCCCCAAGGTGCTTCGATTGCTCGACGTCAAATCAGGTTCAGAGCTCGAGGCCTACCGCTGGGACGTCGCGGACGATGACTATGACAATGGCTATTTCAACGATCCCCCAGCGAACTGGCGCTTGCCCGCAGGTCACTACCGGATCGTGCCGTACGGGGAAGCGGGGCCCGAGCCCGAGCGCAGCGTCGAGCTCAACGTCGTGCTCGGTCAAACCACGGAGGTCACGCTCTGACGGGCTGCGCCCCATCGAATCGACCCATCACTTGGCTCGCACGTCGATGGTCCCGCCCGCGTCCGTGATGAGCTTGGCAAAGGCCTGTGCCTCCTGCTTGGAAGCGAAGACGCCGAGCGAGGACGGGGCCTGGTCGACGAGGGCCTTGGCCTCCTTGAGGCCGAGGTTGGTCGCCGCTCGGACGGCCTTGATGACAGGGACCTTCGCTGACCCGGAGGTCACGAGGATGACCTCGTAGCCTTGCGCCGACTCCGGCAGCTCCGCGTCGGGGGCGGTCGGCGCGGCCTCGACCGGGATGGACCGCGCGATCGTCATGCACACCGAGCGCAGCTCGCTCATGGTCCACGCGCCGTTGTGATCGAGGTCGAGGTCATCGAACGTCTTCCCCTCGAAGAGCGCCGTCGCGAGGACCGGCGCGCACTCCTCGCGGTCGAGCGACTGGTTGAGGTCCAAGTCGAGCTGCTTCGCGACGCGCTCCGTCACGAGCGTAAACCGCACGAACTGCCACTCGTCCCAGCTACCCGAGAGCGTCGCACGGCGCTGTGCTTCGCTCTGCTCGGAGAGTTTCAGCTCGGCGCGCATCAGCGCTGGGTAGGCGCTCGCTGTGATCGGGTAGGGCCAGCCCTTGTTGCCGCGCCCGCTCCCCTCCGCGGCGTCGACCTGGCCGTCCCCGTTCGCGTCGAAGGAGGCGCGATAGCACTCCCAGAGCTGCGCCAGCGCGGGCTCCTCCTCGAGCGCTCGCAGCGGCTGGAAGCGGTCCTTGATCGCGCGTGAGAGGTCGTCCACGAGGGCGGTGGCGCGCGCGCTCTCGATCGATTGGGTGCGTTGCAGCTGCGAGTTGGGAGACAGGTCGAGCGGCGGATCGACCACAAACGCGGTGTCGTATGCGCTGCTGCCGGTCGCGCTGGCTAATGTGACACGCGTCTCGCCGCTCGGCTCTGCGGCCCGGGCGAGGTAGCGGCGGTCGCGCTTGTTGAAGAAGCGGTACGTCGACGGCCGCTCTTGGACGGGCAAGGGGACCCAGAGCTGCTCGGGCGCGCCGCGCCGCGGGCTCGCGCACGCGACGCCCTGCTCCGTTGAGAGCGCCCGGCCGTCGAGCGTGCTCACGATCATCCACTCACCGGGCTCGTGCTCGACGAAGGCCCAGCTCCGCGTGGGCGCGGCGCCCATGAACTCGATGGACCCGAAGCCGCGGGTCGCCAGCTCCAGCGGCTGGTCGGCGACCTTCAGCCTGTGGGTCTGCACGAGGGCCCCGCCGGTCACCAGCGTATCGGCGAGCGGCGCCGACGGCGGCGGGCGCATCGTGTGGGTCGTGCGGCCGACCATGGGGTCGACGTCCATCACCTTCGCGCCCGGCGAGAAGCTGCCCCAAGTGCTCTCCGGCAAGAGGTCCGGCCGGCCCGCGACGGCGTCCTTGAAGTCAGGCAACAAGGCGTACTCGAAGCCGACGACGAGCTCGACGAAGACGCCGTATGGGCTCACATGCAGCGGGAGGACGGTCTCGCCCGTGCGCCATGCGCCGTCGATGGGGGACTTGAACGCGAACTTTCGGTTCGATGCGTCGCGCAGCTCCTTCTTCAGCGTCGCGGTCGCGCTCGTGATTGGAGGTAGCCCAGCGTCGGCGCTGATCGGCCCGGAGAGGGTGACGGTCGCCGGCGTCTCGTTGGCCCAAAGGACCCCGCCAGCGTTGCTGTGGGAGTCGTAGAGGTCGTCAAAGTAGACCTGGGCGACCTGTCCCGCGCTGTTCTTGAGGTTCAGGATCGGGTTCTGGCCTGCCGGGCGGTGGAGCTCGCTGCGCAGGAGATACCACGGCGAGAGCGACTTCGCCTGGGGCGGCGTGCCCCCGAACAACGAGCTGAACATCGACTCCATATCCGGGTCCAACGGGCCACCGAGCTGGAAGTCGGCTCGGACCTGGACGTACACGAAGTCCTCGAGCGCGCCCTTGGGCACCTTGACCAGCAGCTCACGCCGGAGCGGCGCGCCGAAGCGCTCGACGCTCGTGCGCTCGGCGCCGATCCTCAAGACGCGCGTCTCGTCTGTCGGCTTCGTCGGCCCGACGACCTGGATCCGCGGGTTCGCCGCGAGGAACGCGTCGGCCTCTGCGCGCAGCGCCGGCGGGACATCGATGCGCACCGGACGCGCAGGGTCGCTGTTTGTCCTGCGATGGTAGCCGTCCGCGCGAGTCACCGAGGGGATGAAGTCGATGCTGCCGTCGAGCGCGAAGTCGATGTCCGCAGACATCAACCTCGCGATCGTCTCGAGCCCGCTGCCTTGGCCGCCCGGGCCCCGTGCGCTGACGCCTGTGTAACGCACGCCTAGGAGCTTGTACTCGGGCGGCGCCTCCGCGCGCGAGCCCAGCGCAGCCAAGGCGCTCGATGCGCGCGCGCGCTGCGCGGGCGGTAGCGCGTCGACCGCGTCCGTGAGGCGTTGGGCGCGGTACTCGTTCAGCAAGTTCCCGAGCAAGTGACGCAGCTCGATATAGATCTGCGGCTCGTGCGGGAACTGCTGCGGCGTCAGCAAGTCGTGCAGCGGGCGCAGGTCCACGGCGATCGGCACCGGCGCTTGCTCGGTGCCAAACGCGCGCACGAGCGTCGTGCCCGTCTTCAACGACGAGGTCGACCCGGCCTTCTCCGCGCCAGTCGCCCCCGTCTTCCCTTCGTTGATCGTGACCTCGAACGAGCCCTGCTGGTTCACGGACGCCATGCGCATCTCATCGTTCACGGTCGTCTCGGTCAGCTCGAGGCTGCCGAAGACCGTCGCGAACGGGTAGTGGGTCCCCCAGGTGTCGAAGAAGGCGAACGCGCGCCGGCGCCATGCGTCCGGCGACGCGCCCGAGCACTCCGCTTGCAGCGTACGCAGCGCGTCCGCGTACTCGTCGCTGATCCGCGTCACCTCCTTGCGGTGCAAGAGCGTGTACTTCTTGTCCCACTTGCTGCGCAGGATCTTCTCGGTGCTCGCGCTGTCCTGGCGCGCGAGCTCGCGCACCGTCTCCGACTGGACGACAACGCTCATGTTCACGGTCCCGGACGCGGAGACCGGCGACGCCGCGCCTGTCCCGACCGTCACCGAGCCGCTGACGCCGGCCCCGATGCGGCTCGTGAGCGCCGAGTTGTAGTCGCTCGCGGTCGAGACCAACTTCGACGTCGAGTTGTCGAGCGAGAGCTGCGACTGCAGGACCTCGAGGTCGTACGGCATGATCAGTTGTTCGCTCTTGTTGAGCAGGAACATCTGGTCGGCGGTCGGCGCGCGGAGCACATTCCGATCGGTCCCGACCCCGCTCTCGAAGAGGTTCCACGGGTCCATCTTGACGATGTTGTAGCTGCCGTAGAGCTGGTCGAAGAACTTGGGGTAGGCGGTGTACAGGAACACCATCGTCATGTCGTCGTTCCGGCTGCGCTCCGCCGCCTCTTGCGGCGTCAAGCGCTGCGCCGACGGGCTCGTGATCCCGAGCTCGTCGAGGGTGCGCCGCTGCAGCACGACCGTGCCTGAGCGCGCGCCGGCGAAGGCGCGGTCGCGCGGCATCCCTGCGAGGCTCCAGCGCAGCTTGCGCTCCAAGCCGAGCGCGGTGTGCTCGACGGTGAGCTGCGACCAGCCGTCCGCGTGCTGGAACGTCCAGCGTTCGGGGGCGCCGCCGCCTGCAGCGGCGAGGGTGCCGATGTAGTTGCTGTCCTCGAAGACGTTGTACGCGCGGTCCGCGCGCTGCAGCGGCAACGGCGTCGCGGTCGCGGGCACGAACGTGTACACGGGGTAGTCCTCGAACACGCTCGCGTCGGCGCGCCGCTGCGTGACGCTCGCGCCCTCCGGGACCCACGTCCCTGCCAAGGGGTCGGCGAGGCGCAACCTCGGGGCCGCGCCGCGGACGCGCTGCAGCCCCGCTGCGTCCCAGCGCTCGCCGACGAAGTCCCCATAGGCGGTGAGCGCGCCGTACTCGGGGAGCGTCGTCAAGTCCGCGACCTCGATCAGGCGCCCGAACTTCGCGAGGCGCGTGGCGCCGGACTCTTCGAAGTCGCCGGTGCGCCAGATCCGCAGGCCGCCGATCGACCCGTCGAAGGGGAAGATCGGAGGCGGCGCTTGCGCCGCGCCAAACGCAGCGGGGGCCTGCCCCAGCAGGATCGACCGGCCAAGGGTGTCCCCGAACTCCGTGTTCAGCGTCCCCTGCAGCCGCCCGTCGACGAAGACCCGCAGCCCTGCCCGGTCGCGCTGCTTCGCGATCAGGATGTGGTACGTGGCGCCTTTCACGAACTGGATCGTCGCGCGGCCCCCGAAGTCGTCCTTCTGGCTGAGGCGCGCGAGCGCGCCATTGAGCTTGCTCCGATCCGCGAGGTCGCTGAGGTCGTTCAGCACCCCGACGCTCGCTTGGTCGTCGCGTGTGCCCGGCCCGATGACGACGGCGAAGGCCAGGTCCTCGCCCTCTCCGACGGCGAGCACGACCGAGTAGGCCTCCTCGGTGAACTCCTTCTCGGTGAACGCCCTGCGCGCTTGTTGGTCGGATTGGTGCCGGTACCAGAACTCGATCGCGCCTTCGCGCGCGAGGTCCACGAAGCCGTGGGTCGGCAGCTCGACCGCCTCGCCCGCGCGGACCTCGAGCATGTTGGTCTCGTCGGCCCAGGCAGCGCTCGACGTCGCGAGCGCCGCGCAGATCAGGCTGAGGCACGGGAGCGCCGCAGCGCAATGAATGGGGGCCGGTGTCATCGGAGGGGGTCGTCGGGGATCCGTGGGCGCGGGGCGGGGGCAGCGCCCGGGTTAGCACCCGGGGCAGCGCGCGTCGTTCACTCGCCGCGTGGGGCGGACGACTGGTACACGGGAACTGGGCGCGGATCCCGCAAGGAAGCCGCGCCGATCTGCGGCTGCGAGCCTTCGGACGGAGGACGCGCACGCGCGCAGGGTCTGCAAGCGGGGCCACGAGCCCGGAATTGGGCCTCGAAGTTGCGGGTCGCGGCGCGTTTCGGCGTGCAAGTGACATGGTGCGTGAGGCGTCGCCGTGAGCCGACCGCGGTTAACCTCGCCGCTGGCCGCTCCCCCGTCGATGGACCGTGACACCTACCAACGCGCCCAGGAGGCGCTCGCTCGCGTCTTGGAGGCGCCGCCCGAGGCCCGCGCGGCGACCCTCGCGGCAGCCTGCGGCGGCGACCCCGAGCTGCGCGCGCGCGTCGAGGCGCTCCTGCCTCACGCGGGCGACGAGGGCGCCTTCTCCGAGCGCTCGCTCGACGACCGGCGGCAGCACCTCGATCGCTTGATGTCCGGCGTGGAGCGCGACGCGCTGGAGGAAGGGGCGCCCTGGATCCCCGACGCCGTCGGCGACTACCGCGTCGTGCGGTGGATCGGGCGCGGCGGCGCGGGGATCGTGCTGGAGGCCGAACAGCGGCGCCCCAAGCGGCGCGTCGCGATCAAGGTCGTGCACCCTGCGTTCGCCAGCGCCGAGACCGCGCGGCGCCTCGCCAAGGAGGCCGAAGCGCTCGGCCGCCTGCAGCACCCCGGGATCGCGCAGGTCTACGAGGCCGGCACCTTCGACGGCGGGCTCGGGCCGCAGCCCTTCATCGCCATGGAGCTGATCGATGGCATCGACGTTGTGCGCCACGCGCACGCCGCCGGGCTCGACCTGCGCGCGCGCGTGGCCCTCGTCGCCGACATCGCGGACGCCGTCCAGCACGCGCACGAGCGCGGCGTCGTCCACCGCGACCTCAAGCCCGAGAACGTGCTGATCGATCGCGCTGGGCGGCCGAAGCTGCTCGACTTCGGGATCGCGGGCCTGCTCGTGGAGGGCGGCGGCGTCGTGTCACTTCCGACGCTCGATAGCCAATTGCTGGGCACGCTCGCCTACATGGCGCCCGAGCAAGCGCAGCGCGGGCGCGCGCGCCTCGACGCGCGCGTCGATGTCTTTGCCTTGGGCGCGCTGACGTTCGAGCTGGTGACCGGGCGGCGGCTGCGCGAGCTCGGCGGGCTGTCGGTGACCTCGGCGCTGCGCGATGTCGCGGAGGGCGAGGTCCCGCGCGCGCGCGCGATCGACCCCGCGTTGCCGCGGGACCTGGAGACGATCATCGGGAAGGCGCTCGAGCAGCGGCCCGAGCGCCGCTACGACTCCGCCGCAGCGTTCGCTGCGGACCTGCGGCGGCTCCTCGAGCACCGCCCGATCCTCGCGCGGAGCCCGTCGGTGCTCGACCGTTGCCTGAAGTACGCGCGGCGCCACCGCGTCCTCGTCGGCGGCGCCAGCGCGACGATCTTGGCGCTCAGCGCGGGCTTGACGGTCGCGGCGCGCGCGGCGCGGGACGCGAGCCGCGCGCGCGAGGACGCACGCGCGCAGCTCTACGCGGCGGAGATGGTGCTCGGCACGCGCGCGCTCGGCGCGCCGGACGGGAACCGCCGCGTCGAGGCCCTCGCCGCGCACTGGCGGCCTGCGCGGGGCGCCCCAGACCTGCGCGGCTGGGAGTGGCGGCTGCTCGACCGCGCGGCGCGCCACGACGCCGTGCGGCTCGCGGCCGGCGCGTACCCGATGGACGCAGCTTGGAGCCCCGCCGGCGACGTCATCGCCGTCGCGACGGAGCTCGGGCTCGCGCTCTGCGACGCGAACTCGGGACGCCGGCTCGGGGGCAGCGACCGGCTCGCGCCCGAGTCCGGCTCGATCCTGTGGACCAACGCGGCCTTCAGCCCTGACGGCGCATGCGTCGCGCTGGCCGGGGTCGGCGCGGTCGTCGTATGGGACGTCGCGGCGGCGGCCCCGGCCTGGATGAACTCGGGCGCCGAGGTGCATGCGATCACTTGGAGCGCGGACGGGCTGCGGCTCTACGCGCTCGAGGAGGACCTCGTGGTGTACGACGCGCGCAGCGGCGCGCGGCTCGGCGTCTTGCTCGAAGGGGTCGCGGGGGTCGGAGGGGTCGAGCTCGAGCCACGCGGGAGCGGCCTCGCGTTGAGCGCGGCGCTCGCGCCGTTGTGTGTCGTCGACGTGGACACGGGCGAGGTCCGGTCGACCTGGACGGGCAACATGGAGCCCCAGACTGCGTTCCGGTGGAGCCCCGACGGCGCGCGCATCGCGGCGTGTGGCTTCGACGACACGTTGCGGGTCTTCGGCGCAAGTCGCGGCGCCCTCGCGCTGGAGCTCGTGGTCGACGAGTGCCAAGAGCCGCTGCTCGACCTGGCTTGGAGCCGCTCCGGCGATCGCATCGCGGTCGCCGTCGAAGACTCCACGGTGCGGATCTTTGACGCGCAGAACGGCGCGCGGCGCGAGGTCTTCCAGGCACATCGCACGCAGGTGAGGCGGGTGGCATGGAGCCCGGATGGCGCGCGGATCGCGTCGGTGGCGACCCACGGCGAAGCGCTCGTTTGGCCGGTCGGCGTCCCCCCAGTCGCGCGCCGGATCCCGCTCGCGCCGCTCGCGCGAGGCACGTTCCGCGGCGCGCTGTCCTGGTCGCGTGACGGCGACCTGTTGCTCTGTGGCGGCACCGCTGGACGCGGCGTGCTCATGCGGCGGACGGGTGAGGTCGTGCGCCAGCTCCCCGGCAGCTACGCGCTGTCGATCGCGCCCTCGGGGCGCTTCTATGCCAACGTCGCGGAGGGGCACGTGGTCTCGGTCTACGGCCTAGAGGGCGCGCCGCCGCTCGCCACGGTCGCGGTCGGCGACGATCCATGGGCCACCTGCGCCTGGGAGCCGAGCGGTCGCCGGCTCGCGTTCGGGAGCCGCGACGGCGTCTTCATCGCGGAGGTCGCGGACGAGGGGCCCGCTGGCCCGCTCGTGTTCGAGAAGCTCGCGGACACGGACCGGCAGGTCCAGGAGCTCGCTTGGAGCAGCGATGGGCGCGAGCTCGCTTACGTCACGATGTGGGCCGACCTGCGCGTGATCGATGCCAGCGATGGGCGGACGCGCGTCGACACGAAGCCCGAGGGGCGGGTCGGCGCCTACGGCGTCGCGTGGTCCCCAGACGGCAGCCAACTGGTCACTGCGGGCTCTGACGGCGCGCTGCGCATGTACGCGCGCGCGACGGGCGCGCAGGTCGCGCGGCTCGACGGGCACTCGAGCCGCGTCGAATCGGTGAGCTGGCACCCCGCGGGCGACCGGATCGCGTCTGCCGGGCGTGATCGCACGGTCAAGGTCTGGGACCCCGAGGCGCGCGCGCTCGTCGCGTCCTTCGACTGCGGGTCGCGCCTGTGCGCGGTGCGGTGGTCACCCGATGGGACGCAGCTCGTGGCGCTCGATGTCGACGGGGTCGTCCACCTCTGGGACGCGGGGCGCTGACAAGGTGGGGGCCGCGGGGTCCGCCGGAGCTTGCTGAGGTCCCCGACCGTCGCGGCGCCCCGTGGGTCCTATCATGGCCGGCAGATGGACGAGCTGCCCCCGGACGCAGAGCCTGCACCTGGCTCCGACCCGACCTTCGAAGGTGTGTACGAAGAGCTGCGCACGCTCGCGCGCGCGGCGCTGCGCCAGCAGCGCGTCGATCACACCTTGCAGCCGACGGCGCTCGTCAACGAGGTCTGGCTGAAGCTGTCGCGCGGCAGGCGCGACGTGAACGACCGAGGGCACTTCCTCGCGCTCGCAGCGCGCGCGATGCGGCAAGTGTTGCAGGACCACGCGCGCGCCCACGTCGCCCAGAAGCGCGGCCAGCGCGCGCCAGGCGTGCAGCTCGAGGCTGGCGCGTCCGCGGAGGCGCCGCAGCAGTTCGATGTCGTGGCCCTCGACGATGTGTTGACGCGCCTCGCGCAGCTCAATGAGCGCCACGCGCGCGTGGCTGAATTGCGCCTGCTGGGCGGCCTGACGTTGCCCGAGGTCGCCCAGGAGCTCGAGGTGTCGCTGCGCACGGTCGAAGGCGACTGGCAGATGGCGCGCGCGTGGCTGCGCAGCGAGCTCGCGGGATGACCGCGGCTCTGCGACCACTCGGCTCTCCTCGTCCTGCCCGCCCTCCCGCGCTCGGTGTTCGCGGGCAACCGCCGCGGGCAAAAAAAGAGGACCCGGGCCCGAAGGCCCGGGTCCCCAGGATCCCGGCAACGCGCGCAGCGCGCGCGAAGCGATCGCATGCTCTCGGCTAGGCCGACAGCGTCCCCCTTGCGATCTTGGCACCCCGAAGGTCACCAAGCCGGGCGGCGCGCACACGCGGAGAGTCCCCACACTCCGGGGCGCGCACGTTTCCTTCCGTCGTCCGCCACGCACCATCCCCTGCGTGCATGGCAAACGCCCCTCCAACTGAACCGGAGCGGCGCAGGTCCCCACATGCGCCAATCCCGGTGCCCCGCCGCCGTGAAGCGGACGGGAGCTCGCTGCATGCGGAGCCGAGGCCGTCGCGAGCGCCCTCGCGCTCGCCCGTCATCGCCTTGAATCCGCTGTTCTCCATGGGGTACGTCCTTTGAGTCCTGTCGTGTGGGACTCGCCGCGTACGGGGGTGGAGGAGGCGTCCCCGGGGCCGACCGAGCGGCCGACCCCGAGGGCGTTGGGCAAGGAAAGACACGTACTGCCGACCCTGGCCCCATGACCCTTCACATCCGAAGCGGGAACAAATCCCGTGGCGCTCTTCGGGTGACGGTCCTAGGACCTCGGTCGGATGACGTTCGGCGGCCAGGCTGTCCACGTGGGACCCTCGGCTTTGCGTCCCGGGTTCGCACCCGGTTTGCCCTTCTCGCGTCACCTTCGGAGCGACACAGGATATCCAGGAAGTTGCATTTGGCCAGTCGGGCCGTGTGGAAACGTTTTCCGGACCGACACAAGTCGCTGGACGCGTGGAGTTTGCGCGCGGCTGCAGGCGTCGCGAGGCCTGTCGCGGGGCCCGCATTTCGCGCACACTATGCCTGTGATGCCTCTGATCGATGCCCTCGTGGCGGCGCTGCTCGCCGTGTCTCCGCCCGTCGTCGACGCGCCGCGCCTGCTGGTCGTGATCTCCGTCGACCAGATGCGACCCGACCAGCTGACGCGCCTCGCGCCGCTGCTCGACGGCGGCCTCGGCCGCATGCTGCGCGAGGGGCTCGAGTTCCGCGCGGCGACCCTCGACTATGCCGCGACCGAGACGGGGCCGGGGCACACGACCCTTGGCACGGGCTGCCTCCCGCGGACCCACGGCATCGTCGGGAACGACATGTGGCTCACGGATGAGCAGCGCACGACGTACTGCCTCGCCCAGGACGGCGAAGCGCGCGTCACGTCCATGGGGGTGCTCGAGGTCGGGCCCGACCGCGGCCGCGGACCGGCGCACATGCGCGCGCCGGCGCTGGCCGAGCGCGTGCGCGCGGCGTACCCCGCCGCGAAGGTCGTCTCGATCGCAGGCAAGGACCGCAGCGCGATCGGGATGACGGGGCGGGCGGGCGACGCAGTCCTCTGGTGGGACCGCGCGGACGGCGGCTTCGAGTCGACGACGGCGTATTGCCGAGCGCTCCCCGCTTGGGCTCAGGCCTGGAACGAGACGTGGCTCGAGCTCTGCTCTGGCTGGCGCTGGGAGCCGCTGCGCACGACCGGCCTCGAAGCGCTGGGCACCGCGCGCGACGATCGCGACGGCGAGGCGGTCTTCGGCCCCTTCGGGCGCGGCTTCCCGTACCAGCTCCTGGAGGTGAAGGACCGCGCGGACCGCGGCGAGCTCGGGCGCCTCGCGACGCTCGTCTACAGCTCCGCGCTGGTCGACGAGTGTGTCGCCCGGCTCGCGCGCGTGGCCATCGCTCGCGAAGGCCTCGGCCTCGACGACGTGCCCGACGTGTTGACACTGTCCTTCTCTGCGACGGACACGGTCGGCCACGCGAACGGGCCGTTCAGCCACGAGGTCACGGACGTCGTGCTGCGCCTCGACCGTGAGCTCGGCGCGCTCTTTGCGCAGCTCGACGAGCAGGTCGGCGCAGGGCGCTGGACCGCGGCGTTGTCCGCGGACCACGGCGTGCTGCCGCTGCCCGAGCACATGGTCGCGGGCCTGGTCGGCGCGCGGCGCGTCGACACCGGCGAGCTGCGCGCGACGCGTGACGCGATCCGCGCGGCGCTCAGCGAGCGCTACGGCGAGCGCCTCGAGAAGAAGTCCGATGGCGAGGGCTTCATCCTCGATCACGCGCGCGTCGCGGAGCTGGGCATTGACCTCGCCGAGGCCCGCAAGGTCGCGCGCGACGCAGCCGTGGGGGCGATCCGCGCCGGGAGCTGGCTCGCGACCGCGTACACGTTCGACGAGCTCGCGGCGCCCGAGACAGAGGCTGGCGACCCATGGCGCGCGCTCTTCGTCAACTCATTCGACGCGGAGCGCTCCTACGACGTGGTGTTCCGCAACGCGCCCTGGACGCTGCTCGGCCGCGGCACGGGGACGAGCCACGGGACGTGTTACCCTTACGACCGCGAGGTGCCGCTCGTCTTCCTCGGCGCGGGCATCCCCCGCGGCGTGCGCAGCGACCACGCGGGCTCCGTCGACGTCGTCCCGACGCTGCTCGCGCGGATCGGCGTCCCGTGCGCCGCGCCCGTGGACGGGCGCGACCTGCTCGCGGGCGAATGACGCCTGCGGTCAGGTTCGCCGATCAAGCCGGCTTCGCCGCCGCGTGCACGGCGAGGAGCCGCTCGACGACCTCGCCGAATGTCGCGAGCTCGAGCATGTTCGGGCCGTCGCTCGGCGACGTGTCTGGTCGCGGGTGGACCTCGCAGAAGAGCCCGTCCACGTCGCCGGTCGCGACCGCCGCGCGCGCGAGCGTCGGCGCGAGCGTGCGGTCGCCGCCCGTCGATGTCCCGAGCGCGCCGGGGCGTTGCACCGAGTGCGTCGCGTCGAACACGACCGGGTGCCCGGTCGCGCGCATGTCACGGAAGCCTGTCATGTCGACGACGAGCCGCCCGTAGCCGTGGGTCACGCCGCGCTCGGTGAGCAGGACATTCGGGTTGCCGCTGTCCGTGATCTTCTTCGCGACGTTGCCCATGTCCCACGGCGCGAGGAACTGGCCCTTCTTCACGTTGACGACCTTGCCCGTCGCGGCGGCCGCCACCAGGAGGTCCGTCTGGCGACAGAGGAAGGCCGGGATCTGCAGGACGTCTACGGCGTGCGCCGCGAGCGCGCACTGGTCGGGCTGGTGCACGTCGGTCAACGTCGGCACGCCGAGCTCCGCGCGGATCTCTGCGAGCCAGCCGAGGCCCTCCTCGACGCCGACCCCTCGCCCGCCGCCGAGGCTCGAGCGGTTGGCCTTGTCGTAGCTCGCCTTGAAGACAAACGGCGCGCCGCAGGCCGCAAAGAGGTCCTTGAGGGTCCCTGCGATCTCGAACGCGAGCGCGCGGTTCTCGAGCACGCACGGGCCCGCGATGAAGAAGAGGCGGCCGTCGCCGAGCTGCGTGCCGGCGACCTCGACTGGGCGAACGGAGGTCATGGGGGAAGCGTAGCGCAGCGCGTGTTAGAACTCGCGCTTGCATGGCCAACCCTACTCAGAGTGACCCCCAAGGCGACCTCGAGCGCCCGACGCTCATCACGGGCGCGACGGGCTTCCTCGGCGCGCACGTCGTCGGCGCCGCCGTGGCCCGCGCGCAGCGCGAGGCGACCTTCGCCGACCCCTTGGGGCGGCTCGTCGTCGCGGCCGGGCGCGAGGTGCTGCTCGCGCCCCGTTACACCACGCCGCGCGACGCGGCGCAGTGGATCCCGGTCGATCTCCTGGCGGACCTCCCCGCGTTCTTGGCGCGGGTGAACCCGTCCGAGGTGATCCACTGCGCGGCGTTGTCGCGCGCGAAGGACTGCCAGGAGGACCCGGCGCTGGCCCAGCGCGTCAACGCGCAGCTCGCCGGCGAGGTCGCAGCCTGGTGCCACGGGCACGGCGCGCGCTTGATCCATGTCTCGACGGACCTCGTGTTCGGCGCCGAGGACGCGCCGCGCGGCGGGCTCGCTGAGGGCGCAGCGCCCGCGCCGATCTCGGTCTACGGCGCGTCGAAGCTCGCTGGCGAGCGCGCCGTCTTGGCGGCGTGCCCTGGGGCCCTCGTGGCGCGCCTGCCGCTCCTCTATGGGGACTCTGCGGGGCGCGGGCTCGGCGCGAGCGACGCGCTGCTCGCGGCGGTCGAGCGCGACGAGGTCCCGCCGCTCTTCGTGGACGAGTTCCGCACGCCGCTCGAGGTCTCGAACGCAGCGCGGGCGCTCGTGGAGCTGCTCGACCACAACGTCTCGGGCGTCCTGCACGTCGCGGGCCCGGAGCGCGTCTCCCGGCATGCATTGGGGCTCGCCGTACTGGGGGCGATGGGGCTCGCGCGCAACGACGCTGCGGCGCTCGTGCGACCGGTCGAGCAAGCGAGCGTGGACACCGGCGCGCCGCGCCCGCGGGATGTCTCACTCGACGCGCGTCGCGCGACGCGGCTGCTGCAAACTACGGTGTTAGGGCTCGAACGGGGCCTCGCGCCGTCGTTGGGCCCTGGATGAGCGCCCCCCGGGGGCGCGGCGGCGTCGACTGCGGTCGCGCGCCAGCACACCCGCAAGAGTTTCGCCCCGTAGCGGCGCGCACCTGCGCGCCGCTACGGGGCGATTGACTTCATGACGCGCTCGCGCGCGCCGGACGAAGCGCTCGCGGGGGCGCGTGAGCGCCCTTCGCGAGCGAGCGCGTCACTTGTTGCTGAAGTCGGCGTCCGGGAAGGCGCCCGGCTCGGAGACGGGGTTCTCACCCGTCCAGTAGTCGATCGTGTTGAGGACGACGACGTCGGCGAACATTGCGATGCCGTAGACCGGCACGATGTTCATGCCGAGGAACAGGAGCTCGTCGGCCCAGTCCATGTCGGTGACGGTCGCGTTCCAGTTACGGAGCGAGTTGGTCGCGTTGTTCGGCCCGAGGCAGCTCGTCGCGCCGAGCAGCAGCGCGGCGCACGCGAGGAACTTGGTCTTGATCATCGGAGTGAGTGGGGGTTCTTTGCGGGGTGGGCGTGACGCGGATCGCCGCGGGCGCCTGTCCGTGGGCATACGCCCGCGTTCGGGGTGCACCCCGCGCTGAGAATGGGGGGAAAGCTTAGCGAATCTCCTCGGCAATACCCAAGGAAGTTGACCCTCCTCCTTGGGTCCGGTGTCATGTGCCGCCCCTGGACACCCCCCGGGGGGCCCGCATATGGAGCTATCGACCCGCTACACCCCGTCCGAGTTCGAAGAGGCCACCTACGCCGCCTGGGAGGCCTCCGGGTGCTTCCAGCCGCCCCCGGCGGGGGCCGGCAGCGGTCGCCCCTTCACCGTGATGATCCCGCCCCCGAACGTGACGGGGGTGCTTCACATGGGGCACGCCCTGAACGGGACGATCCAGGACATCGTGGTCCGGCACCGCCGGAAATCGGGCTTCGACACCCTCTGGGTGCCCGGCACGGACCACGCGGGGATCGCGACCCAGGCGGTCGTGGAGAAGAAGATCTTCGCCGAGGAGAAGAAGACTCGCTCCGACCTCGGCCGGGACGAGTTCCTGCGCCGCATCTGGGAATGGAAGGAGGAGCACGGCTCGATCATCCTCGAGCAGTTCCGCCGCCTGGGGTGCTCATGTGACTGGACGCGCACGAAGTTCACGATGGACGAGGACCTCTCGCGCGCGGTGCGCGTGAGCTTCGTCGACCTGTGGGAGCGCGGCTTGATCTACCGCGGCGCGCGCCTCGTCAACTGGGACTGCGTGTTGCAGACCGCCGTCTCCGACGACGAGATCGAGTACGTGTCGCAGAAGGGCAAGCTGTGGCACCTCATGTACCCGCTCACTGCGCGGCCGGGCGAGCACCTCGTCGTCGCGACGACGCGGCCCGAGACGATGCTCGGTGATACGGGCGTCGCGGTGCACCCCGAGGACGAGCGGTACAAGGCGCTCATCGGGACGACGTGTACGCTGCCGTTCCTCGGGCGCGAGATCCCGATCGTCGCGGACGACACCGTCGACCCGACATACGGCTCGGGCGCCGTGAAGATCACGCCGGGCCACGACCCCGCGGACTACGAGCGCGGCAAGCGGCACGACCTGCCGATCATCAACATCCTCGAGAAGGACGGGAAGATCAGCGCGAACGGCGGCCCGTTCGCGGGCCTCTCGCGCGAAGAGGCGCGCAAGCGCGTCGTCGCCGAGCTGGAGGAGCAAGGGCTCCTCGCCAAGGTCGAGGAGATCGTCCACAACGTCTCGACGTCGGACCGCTCCAAATCGCCGATCGAGCCGCTCGTGAGCGAGCAGTGGTTCGTGAAGATGGCGCCGCTCGCGGAGCCTGCGATCCAGGCGCTCGAAGAGGGCACGTTGCAGTTCCGGCCCGAGCGCTGGGGCAAGGTCTATCTGCACTGGCTGCGCAACGTGCAGGATTGGTGCATCTCGCGCCAGCTGTGGTGGGGTCACCGTATCCCCGTTTGGTACGACGCGGATGACGTGCCGGTCGCGTCGGTCGACGGGCTGGAGCTCGGCGCCGCGCACCCGAAGACGGGCAAGCCGCTCGTGCGCCAGGACCCCGACGTCTTGGACACGTGGGCGAGCTCTTGGCTGTGGCCGATCGCGACGCTCGGCTGGCCTGACCAAGCGGCGGCGGACCTCACGCGCTTCTACCCGACACAGTTCCTGTCGACGGCCCAGGAGATCATCTATCTCTGGGTCGCGCGCATGGTGATGGCGGGCTACGCGTTCATGCCGAAGGAGCTCGGCGCGCGGCGCAACCCGTTCGAGACGTGTTACATCCACGCGACGGTGCTCGACGGTAAGGGCAAGCGGATGAGCAAGTCCGCGGGCAACGGCATCGACCCGCTCGACATGATCAAGCAGTACGGCGCCGACGCCGTGCGCTTCTCGCTCGTGCTGCTGACCAAAGAGGGCCAAGACGTCAAGCTGTCGCCGGACCGCTTCGAGCAGGGCAGCCGCTTCTGTAACAAGGTCTGGAACGCGGCGCGCTTCGTGATGCTGAACCTCGGCGGCGAGCGCACGGACGCGGCGACGGTCGCGCGCGACCCGGGCGCGGCGCTCGAGGATCGCTGGATCTTGTCGCGCCTGGTGCGCGCGCGCGCGCTCGTCACGGCGGCGCTCGACGAGTACCGCTTCAACGACGCGGCGACGGAGCTCTATCGCTTTGTTTGGAACGACTTCTGCGATTGGTACGTCGAGCTCGCGAAGCACCGCATGACGGGCGAGGGCGCCAGCGCCGCTGCCGCGCGCGGCACGCTCGCGCGCGTCCTCGCGGATACGTTGGGGCTGTTGCACCCGTTCACGCCCTACATCACAGAGGTGCTGTGGAAGTCGCTGCACGAGACGCTCGGCATCGCCGGCGCGCCGCAGCTCTGTGTCGCGCCGTGGCCGACGGGCGAGGGCCTGGCGATCGATGAGGGCGCGGAGTCCGAGATGGGGCTCGTGCAAGGCGTCGTCGGCGCCGTGCGCCAAGTGCGCACGTTGACGATGGTCGGCGAGCGCAAGCCGCTCGAGGCGATCGCGGTGGCGCCGCGCGCCGAGGAGCGCGCGCTCTTGGAGCAGCACGCTGCGCGCGCGACGTCGCTCGGGTTCTTGGCCTCGCTCGCGATCCATGCGGCGGCCGAGCGCCCGCCTGCGAGCGCCGTCGCGGTCGCGGGGGGCATCGAAGTGTTCGTGCCGCTCGGCGAGGGCGTCGACCTCGGCAAGCTGCGCGAGGTCCTCGCGGGCCGCGCGGAGAAAGTGAAGAAGGCGGTCGCCGGCGCGGAGGCCAAGCTCGCGAACCCGAGCTTCGTCGAGCGCGCCGAGCCGGACGTCGTCGCGAGCGAACGCGAGCGCCTGACGGAGCTGCGACTGGAGCAAGCGCTCCTCGAGCGCAACCTCGCCGGCCTCGCCTAACTCCCCGCGGTGAAACGGCGCTGCGCACAGCGCCGCTCCGCGACCGCCTTTCGGCGCTGCGCCTAGGTGGCTCGCCGCGTCAGGCGGCGGGGCACTAGGCGCCTCGAGCTGAGGCCGTCGAGCAGCCCGGTGCGTACCGCTGTGTCACCCTGGGCTGCTAGGCACACGGCTCCACGGCGGCGCCCCCTCACCGGCGGGCGCTCGGGGGGACGTTCTGCCGGGCTCCTACCGCTGGGCGAGCTCGGGTCCCCCCCTGGGATTGGAGCGTAATCCGGGCCTCTCGAGTGCGTCCGCAGGTCGCCCGCGCGCGTATGCAGAGGGGCGTGGCGTGCGCTGCCTCCTATGGACCCCGAATTTGCTCCTGAATCGTCACCTCGACCAGCGAGCCGCGGTGGGGGCATCGACGACCGCGTGTACGCCGAGCTCCGGCGGATCGCCCGAGCCAAGCTCGCCGGCTCCGGGACCAGCGGGTCCCTGCACGCGACGGTCCTCGTGAATGAGGCGTGGCTCCGCCTGCGGGAGTCGCCGGACTTCGCGGCGCGGGACTCGCAGCACTTCCTGGCCGCCGCTGCGCAGGCGATGCGCTGGATCGTCGTCGACCAGGCTCGCCGCCGCCGTGCGCTGCGGCTGGCCACCCAACTGAGCGCCGATCCCAACGAATGGCCCAGCGAGCGGATCGATCACAGGAATTTGGCCATGGACGAGCAGCTGATCGCCCTCGATGTGGCCTTCGAGAGGCTCCAGGCCGCCTACCCGAGAGAGGCCGCGGTCGCGGCCCAGCGCTACTTCGCGGGGCTGTCTGTCGAAGAGACCGCTGAGGCCCTCGCGCTCTCCCCCGCGACGGTCAAGCGCCATTGGGCGTTCGCGCGCGCCTGGCTCCTCAACGCGCTGGACCAAGAAAACAGGTGATCGGTGAGCCCTCGCGCCGGCGCTGTTCGAGGAGCTCCTCAGCACGATGACTGAGCCGCGTCATTCCGACGGCGCCATCCCTTTGCGCTCGTCCCTGCAGCTGCCCGAGCTCTTTGCTCGCGCGCTCGCGCTGAAGGTCCACGAGCGCGCCGCCCTCGTCGGGTCGGTGCGCTCGGAAGCACCCGCTGTCGCCCGTCAGCTCGAGGCGCTGCTCGCCGCCGACGGCATCGAAGGTCACGCGATCCTCGATGCACCTCTAGAGGTCATGCTCTGCCCCGAGGACTGGTCGAGCGACGTGCGCGCGGCCACGCGCGCTCACCCAGCGTCCTTTCTTGGGCGCACGATCGGTGGGATGCACGTCACGCGCCAGATCGGTGCAGGAGGCATGGGCCTGGTCTTCGAAGCGCGCCAGACACGCCCTAAGCGCAGCGTAGCGCTGAAGCTCCTGGTCGACGCTGCTGGTGGGCTCGCCGCTCGGCTCATGTTGGAAGCGGAGGCCTTGGCGCGCCTCGACCATCCTTCGATTGCGCGCGTCCTGGGCGCTGGCGTGGACGCCGCTGCTGGGCACGACGTGGTCTGGCTCGCGGTCGAATTTGTCCCCGACGCGTTGCCTATCACCGCCTACGCTCGCGCGCAGCCGCTCACGCTCTCCGACCGGGTGAAGCGGGTCGTGGAGGTCTGTCGCGCGATGGCACACGCCCACGGAAAGGGCGTGCTGCATCGCGACCTCAAGCCCGACAACGTCCTCGTTTCCGGCGGCGCACAGGCCCAGGTCAAAGTCATCGACTTCGGCCTCGCGCGGATCCTCGATCCGCTTGACGAGCGCGAGCGCGCAGGCACGCGCCATGGCGAGCTGATCGGCACGCTGCACTACATGAGCCCGGAGCACTGCGCTGGCGATCCCAGCCGCCTCGATGTTCGTACAGACGTCTACGGGCTTGGAATCGTGCTCTTTGAGCTCTTGACCGGTCGGCTGCCGTTCGACGTGGAAGGGCGCTCCATCCTGCAGGTGATCGATGCGATCCGCGGGCCGGTGAGGGCGTCGCCGCGCGCGTTCGAACCCGAGGTTGATCGAGACCTCGAGAGCGTCGTCATGCGCGCCACTGCGCTCGATCCGGCAGCGCGGTACTCCTCCGCGGCTGCGCTCGGAGATGACCTCGAGCGCTGGCTCGCTGGTCACCCTGTCGCGGCGCGCCGCGCGGGTCTCGCGCATCGGAGCTGGCTCTTTGCCAAGCGACGCACTGGGCTCTTTGCCGCCGTGAGCGCGGTGGCTGCGTTTGCCCTCTTGAGCAGCGGCGCGATCGTCGCCCTGGCGCTCGAGAACCTCCGTACGCGCGACGCGCTCGACCTCCAAGGGCGCGCAGTGGCGGATGCACGCGCGCACCTCGCGCGGGTGCGCGGCGCCCTCGAGCATCTCACTGTTGACGACGCGGAGGCGCGCTCAAAGCTCGCATCGATCGAGGTCGCTGAGGTGCGCTCTGCCGAGGAGAAGCGGCAGGCCGTTGCGTCCGCGCTCGAAGACCTCGATCGCCTCGCGCAGAGGCTCGCTGACGATCCTGCGAGCTGGGCCGAGCTGGCCGCCGCGTATGCGCGCGTCGGCGAGCTGCACGGGACGGCGTGGCAGGCGAGCGCCGCGGACGCGCAGGGGCGCTTCACCGCCAACCTGCGCGCCTCCGAGCTCTGGCGACGGATCCTTGCTTCCGAGCCCGAGAGTGCAATGGCCCGCCAAGCACTGTCCACGAGCCTCGTACGCCTGGCCAACTCATGCCGCGGCCTCGGAGAGGTCGAGCGCGGTAAGGCCTTCGCAGACGAGGCCGTCGCGCTCTCGCGGCACGTGAGCGAGTCTTCCCGGCCGAGCGTGCGCGCCGCGTTCGACCTGGTCGAAGCCTTGGACGCGCGCGGTGATCTCTACATCAATGATCCACATCCGAAGCAGGGGCTGTTGGATGCCGAAGAGGCGGCTCGGGTCCTGGGCGCGCTCGCTCCGTCGACGCCGGCGGTGGCGCTGCAGCTCGCCGAGCGTCGGAGCTGGACAAGCCTGCGGCTCGGCCACTGGCTGCGACGCGACGGGCGACCGCTCGAAGGCGCTGCCATGCATGCGGACTCGCGAGCGCGGCGCATCGCGCTCATCGAGGCGCTCATAGGCCTGGCCCCGGGCACGCCCACGACGCTGACTCTAGATGGGCAGCTCCGGGTCGCCTGGGAGGCGCTGGCTGTGAACGAGCTGTGCGCCTATCGAGACCTCGGGGATCGCGCAGCGTGTGAGCGAAGCGCGCGTGCCATGGCCGCTTCGATCCCGCTCGTCCTTCAGGCCGCGCCCAGCACACAGGCCGCGCTCGCCGCCGACGTGGTCGCGTTTGGGGTCCTCGCCTACGACAGCTCGGACGAAGCGCTCCGTCTCCAGATCGAACGAGGAGTGACCGCGGTCTGCTCGAGCCACCGGGCCAGCGAGCCCGCGCGGTACGTCGATGAGGGGCTCGATGTCCTCCAGCGCTACCTCGGCGCGGGCTTCGAGGTCAGCGCCTCGGCCGGGGCTTTCCTGGCTCGACTCCGCGCAGCGCTGCGTGAATCGCAAGATCCGTGAGCCGCTTCGGTCGCCCTGGACGAGTCCACAGCGGCGGCTCTTCAGCCGCGTCCGCTCTCCTCGACTTCATTCCCTGGGCTACCGAAGAACCATGCGACCTTCGCTCTTGATCTCAGCTTGTGCGCTCTCGAGCGCGCTCTCCACCGCTGCCGCCCTCTTGCTCTCCGGGGCGCACTTCGGGCTCCCTGGCGCACAGACGCCGGCGCCGCCGCGCGCCGCGCTCCCCGGGCCCTCCGGTTCACATGACTCAGAGCTCGCTCGCCTGCGCGCCGACGTCGATGCCCTCCAGGCGGAGAGCCGCGCGAGCGACGTGGTCGCATGGACCGGTGAGCGCGCGCCGCTCGAGTCGGAAACGGGGCCTGGTGCGACGAACGCTGATATGCAGGCATTGGAGGCGCTCGTCCGCGCGCTCGTCGAGCCCTCCGCATTGATCCAAGACAAGCCAGTGACCTGGCCTGCGGGCGCGCGCGACGCTGCGGCCGCGGTCGAAGCGATCCTGAGCGCCGGGATCGACAGCGACGAGGCCGCCGAGATGTGGGCGGAGGCGGCGAAGAACGGCCAGGTGCATGCGCTCCTCGAACAGCTCGAAGCGCGCATGGAGGAGCTACCGGAGACGGCCGACAAGCACCTCGCCCGAGCTCGGGCCTACTACGCCGCGGCCCGCGCGGTCCCAGACAATGCTGACGGCAACTGGTGGGTCGACTCGAACACGGCCTACTCCAAAGTCCTCGAGCTGGACCCAGCGCACTGGGACGCGCGTTACCAAAAGGCCCGCAACATGTCGTTCTGGCCGCCTGCATACGGTGGACAAGCCGAAGCGGCGCGGCACTTCGAGATCCTCATTCAGCAGCAAGCGGGGCAAGCGCCGCGCGCCGAGTTTGCGCGGCCATACCAGTGGCTCGGAAACCTGTATGACCAGCAAGGTCGGACCGACGATGCGAGGCGCGTCTGGGAGCAGGGGCTCGCGCGCTTTCCCGGCGATCCCGGTCTCACTGCGAAGCTCGCGAGCCTGCGTTGATTCGGTGAGCTCTTGACAAACTTTGCTGGGGAGAGCTACAAACTCTCCCATGCAAAGCATTATCGCCTTCGTCGATCGCCTCTTGCGCGCCCGGCCGGAGGAGACCGTTGGGGCGGTCGGTCCGCCCGATGGGCGCTCCGAGCTGCGCGCGCTCCTGTCGAGCGTCATGCTCCTGGGCGCCGTCTATGGCCTCGCCATGGGGCTCTTCGGGCTGCTCGGGCGCGGCGGGGACGCCGATGGCTGGAGGCAGTTCGTCGCGACGACGGTCAAGGTGCCGCTGTTGTTCCTCGCGACGTTGGCGGTCACGTTCCCGAGCCTCTACGTCGTGTCGGCGCTCGCGGGCAGCGAGCTGACCGCGCGCACGACATCGACGATGCTCCTGGCGTCCAACACCATCGCCGTCGCGTTGCTCGCGAGCCTCGCGCCCGTGACGGCGTTCTTTACGCTCTCTACGGAGAGCTACGCCTTCATCGCGCTCCTGAACTTCGCGTTCTTCGCGGGGGCGTCGCTCGTCGGCGTGAAGTACCTGCGGCGCGCGCTCGACGCCGCGTTCCCTGGCGCCGTTCGGGTCCGACCGCAGGAAGCAACCAGCGCAGCCCTTGACGCGCCCGGCGACGAGCTCGAGGCGCGCGCGGCCGCCGGCCCCCCAGCTCGCCACCGCGCCCCGGCGCCGAAGCCGCACGCGCGCCGCGTCTTCGAGCTGTGGACCCTCGTCTACGTCCTGGTCGGCGCGCAAATGGCGTGGGTCTTGCGCCCCTTCATCGGGGACCCGTACCAGCCGTTCTCTCTCTTCCGCGAGCGCGAGCGCAACGTGCTGTCCGCGCTGTGGACCGCGCTCCTGCGCCTCTTCGGCAACTGACCCCCCGTGCGGGACCTCGCCACTCGGGCGCTCGACGGCGCGCGCGCGCTCCTGCGCTCGGAGGGGGAGTTCGCGCCCGGCGTCACGCGCGTGCCGTGGCGCGCGCTCGCGGCCTTCGTCGCGCTCCCCGGGTTCTTCTATGGCGCGGTCATGGGCCTCTGGGGCCTGCGCCCGCTGCAGGCGCTGTACTCCGGGCTCAAGGTGCCGCTGCTGATCGGGCTCACGACGCTGCTCGCGCTGCCGAGCTCGTACGTCTTGCACGCGCTGCTCGGGCTGCGCGACGACTTCGGCGCGGCGGTGCGCGGCATCCTCGCGGCGCAGGGCACGCTGACGCTGAGCCTCGTGGCGCTCGCGCCGATCACGGTGCTCGCGTACCTGTCGTCGGCGGACTACGCGTTCGCCCAAGCGTTCAACGGCCTGGTCTTCCTGGCCGCTAGCGTCGCCGCCCAGGTCACCCTCGCGCGGCACTATCAGCGCCTCATCGCGCGCGACGGGCGCCATCGGCTGACGCTCGCCGCGTGGGCCGCGCTCTACACGTTCATCGCCATTCAGCTCGCCTGGCTGCTGCGCCCCTTCATCGGCCGCGAGGATATGGCGACCTCGTTCCTGCGTGCAGACGCAGTTCAGAACGCCTACGTCGAGATTGGCTGGCGGATGTGGCGCATGCTCCGCGGCGCGTGACCGGCCCTGCAGCGGCGCGGTCGAGGCGGCCGGCCTGTCCGTCCGGCACAGGCTGGCGTATCCTCGCCGCTATGGAGACAAGCCCGCGCCGAGGGACGTCCAAGGCGGCGGCGCTGGCCGCCGCGGCCGGTGTCGCGCTCCTTGCCATCGTGGTTTCTTTGGTGCTCGGCGCGCTAGCGCCGAACGAGGCGCCGGCGCAGCGGCCGGCGCTCGCACCGGCCTCGCTTGGCTCCGGCCCCGCAGGCCGTGGGTTCGAGCGCTCGGCCGCGCTCACCCCCGTCCCTGCTGCGCAGGGCATGGAGTCGCCCGAACCCGAGTCTCGGGTCGCCGTCGCGCAGCTTGACCTCGAAGCCTTGCACCCCGAGCTCGCGCGACTCGAGGTCATCGCGCTGCACGCGGGGGCGCCCGTCGCCGGCGCATGCGTGGCGCTCAGAGGGCTTGGTGACGTCTTTGCGGGGCCAGGGACGTTGCGAGGCGGGCACGGCGAGCTCATGACGGATAGCAATGGGATGGTCCGCGTGGCCGTGCGCTCCATGTCGACCTGGTACATCGCAGTCAGCCGCATGGGCCCATCGCCGCTCGCCGGGGAGTTTGTCGGAACCTCGCCTCCAGCAGGTCGCTCGCGCAGGCTCGAGATCGAGCTCGCGCCGAGCGTTGGGCCGCGCTTCGTGCACTTGCGCGTCGTCTCGTCGCCGAGCGGCGCGGCCCTGCCTGGTGCGTCCTTGAAGGTCGTCAACGGCGCCGGCCTCATGGTGACAGATGCAAGCGGGTCGACTGAGGCGCTGACGGACGGGGCGGGCAGCGCGGTCTTGATCTGGCCCGAAGGCACGACGGTCCTGGTGCAAGCCGCGGGCCATACCGCGCGGGCCGTCACCTGGGGCGACGCGCAGCGGCCGGTCGCCGAGCTCGTGCATCCCGACAGCGCGAGCGCCGGTCGCGCCCGCCCGCTCCCGCTGGAGGTCGCGGCGCACGCCAGCGTCTACGGTCAGTTCGACCCGCGGTGGGCCAGCGGCGCCGTCGTGCGCGGGTCCAGCGCATGGTCCGTGGCGGAGACCTCGAGCCGCGCCATCACCAGGGGCTTCGCGCTGTCGGCTGCCGTCGATGAGCTCGGTGCCTGGCGCTGCGACGGGCTGCCGGCGGCGCTGCCGGCCGACCCCGATCGAGTCTTGCGCGCTTCGGAGACGCCACTCGTGTCGCTCGAGTGTTCGGGCAGGGGCTTTGGCCCCCAAGGGGCGATCTCGTTCGTCGAGATCGATCCGTTGGTCCAGCTCGTCGCTGGCGAGCAGCGCGTCATCGCCGACCCGTTCCCCGAGCTCCAACCGTTCGAAGCGCACGTGACGCTCGACGGCGCGCCGCTCGACGACTCGAGCCTCCTCACGTTGAGCCTCATTCAGGCCGGAGCGCGCGAGGGACCTGAGCGCGAGGTGTCGAGCGTCGCGTGGCCGTCCGGTGCGGTCCGACGCCGGGCCTCGGACGGCGCCGTGATCGGGCTCCCGGTGCGCTTGACGTGCACGCTCGCGCTCGACGGTGAGTCCGTTGTGCGCGCGCCTTGGCTCCCCGTCGGTCACTACTCGGCCCTCCGCGCCGAGCGACCCGCATCAGGAGGCGAGCTGACTGGCTCGGCGGGCGACGTGTGGTCTGGCCTGGCGTCCGTTCGAACCGCGTCAGGGTCGATCGAGCATTGGGGTGCCGCTGGCACCGGCTCGCGGCCGACGCTCGCCTTGACGACTTTGCCGGCCCCAAAGGATGCGGTCCCCCCCGAGCTCGATGCGCGCCCAGGGCAGCGGTGAGTCCACTGCTGGCGCGGGGCGCGGACGACGGCGTCGCCTCGTCCTCGCTGCGTCTGCGGCGATGGCGTCCTTGGTCGCGTACCTCGTCCTGGACACGGGTCACGGAGACCCGCGCGTGGGCGGCGGCGCGCTGGGCGGTGTCCCGGACGACGTCAGGGTCGAGCGCGCCAGGGTCGACCCCGTGCCGCACGAGCTTGCACCAGCGGTCGGCGACGCCGGATCCGCCCAGCGCCGCGCGCTGCCCCGCGGCGCTGCGCAAGTCATGGCGCCGGAGCTCTCCCAGCTCGACTTCTTCGTGCATCTAGCCGGGACGCCATGCGCGGGCGCCCGCGTCTGGCTCGTTGGGCCCGCGGACGGCGCTGGGTTCCAGCCGACGCTCGGCGAGTACGGCGCTCGGGACCCCGACGGCGCGTTTGTCACGGACGCGCTCGGGCGCGTGACCGTCGGTGTCCTGCCGCGTCGCAAGTGGAGCGGCACGGTCGACGCTCCGAGCTCGACGGGGCTCCATGGTGGGTACAGAGCGGTGTCGCCCGTTCCGGGCTTCGCGCGCGCGGTCGACGTCGACCTCGCTGGCGCGGAGGCCCTGCCCGCCGTCCCTCTCTTGGTGCGCTCCTCGATGACCGGGGCTCCCATCCTCGGCGCTGTGGTGCGTGTCAGGGACGGAGCCGGCGCCCCGGTCGAGCAGCGTTCGCTCGAGGCCCAAACGCACGACGCCTGCACGGACGAGGGCGGACGTGTGTCTGTCACCTATCGGTCTGGTGCGCAGCTCCGGATCGAAGCGGACGGCTATACACCGCGGGCGCTGACCGTACGCGAGCCGGAGGTGTTGGTCCGGGCGTGCATCGCGGCGGCGCTCCACCCGGCGCACCAGCCACCTGCGGCGCGCGAGCCGCTGCTCATCGAGCTCGCTCCGTGCGGGGTCCTCCACGGGCGCCTGGACGCGACTTGGGCGGCGGACGGCGCGGTGCGGCTGCGCGCAGAGCAGGCCCGTGCTCCCCGCAGGTCCGCCCGGTCTCGTCGCACGCTCGAGTACGACCTGCCCATGGTCTCCGTCGTCGACGCCATCGGCGCCTGGCGCATCGAGCACGTCCCGACCGACGCCGCGCTCGTGGGGGACACGTTCGAAGAGCACTACGTGACGCCGGTGTTCTCCTTGACCTTCGAGGCGAACGCGCGCGAGGACGCGGGGCGTGTGCTCGAGGCGCCGCTCGCCGCCGACGTAGCGCTCGCGCCTGGCGAGGTCCGGGAGCTTGACGTTCCGTTTGCGGCGTCCATGCCGCTCACGGTCTCCGTTCGAGTGGGGGGGGCGGTCGCTGCCGAGGGCACGCATGTCCTGCTCGTCGCGTCGACGGCCGATCCAGCCGAGGGGCTGAGCGCCGGCGCAGCGCTGCACGGGGCCTTACGGGCCCTCGGGCAGGTGGACGCGCGCGGCGAGGTGCGCTTTGCCGCCCTGCCCCTGTGCGGCTACGGCGCGGTGCTCGCTCGCCCCCAAACGAGGGACGGCCGCCTGCGCTGGGAAGGGGTGAGCTCCGACGCCGCGTCGCTGCGACGTTTTGAACACACAGGAGCGCAGGTCACGCTGGACCTGGCTGCGGCCCCGGCGGACGATGGGCTATTCGAGCTCGAGCTCGACGAGCGTGCGTTGCCCCGGCGGCGCGCGCCCCGTCCCCGTTGAGCGGTCGCTCGGTCGGTGCGGGGCGGGGTACCGGAGCCAGGGGCCCTGCGACACGATGTGTACCCGAATGATTCAGCTCGGTTGGAAGATTGTTCGGTTTGAGCACTGTGAGTGGAAGATTGGAACCATTGCCGCGTGCGCTGCGTTGTAGGGGGATAGGTTTCCGTTGTCGCCCCGGTCTTGCATCGTTGCATCCAGCGCCTGGGGCGGTCGCGACTTTCACCGCTGACTCTTCCTTCGATTCCACGCACTTGAAGTACACCCTTCTTTCGCACGCACTCATCGCCGCGGCCGCAACCGCCTCCGCAGCGAGCGCCCAGTCGACCCTCTTCGGGCTCGACTTCCGCCTTGATCGCTTCTTCACCACCGACACGCAGGACTTCGTTGGCAACTTCACGACGGTCGGGAGCAACAACCTCTCCTTGTTTGCGCTCGACTTCGACGCGAGCGCCACGACGATGTGGGCTGTCGAGGGCCCGGTCGCGCCGGCGCTCCCCGCGTACGGGACGATCGATATCACGACGGGGCTCTTCACGCCCCTCGGCGTCCTGACCGGCCCGCTGTCAGCGTCCGGAATCACGGCGGACCCCGACGGGGTCACGTGGTGGCTGACGGAGAACGACGCGACCGCAGGGATGATCCTGTGGCGCGGTGACATCACGACCGGTGTGTTCACGATGGTCGGCAGCGACGTGACCGCCGGCCTCGTCATCGACGTGGCGATGGACAGCCAGGGCAACCTCTTCGTTCACAGCATCACGACCGATTCGCTGTACTCCGTCGACAAGACGACGGGCATCCAGACTCTGATCGGCGCGACGGGGGTCGCGGCGAACTTCGCCCAGGGGATGGACTTCGACTGGTCGGATGACACCCTCTACGCGACGATCTACACGGGCGGTGGCGTCGGTCAGTTCGCTTCCATCGACACGGCCACGGGCATGGCCACGCTGATCGCCGACACGACAACGCTGAACGCGGAGATGGAAGTCGCCGTCCAGGTCCCGATCGGCTCGGGCGGCCCGGGCAGCAACTACTGCACGGCGGTCGCGAACTCGACCGGCGCCGCTGCGTCGATCTCCGCCGCGGGCAGCAACGTTGCCGCGAGCAACAGCTTGACGCTCACCGCGGATGCGCTGCCGAACGGCGCGTTCGGCTTCTTCCTGACGAGCACGACGCAGGGCTTCGTCGCCAACCCGGGCGGCAGCACCGGCAACCTTTGCCTCAGTGGATCGATCGGTCGTTACGTCGGTCCGGGTCAGATCCAGAACTCGGGCATGATCGGCTCGTTCTCGCTGGCGTTGAACCTGACCCAGACGCCGCAGCCTTCCGGCACCGTTGCGATCACCGCGGGTCAGACCTGGAACTTCCAGGCCTGGTACCGTGACTCCGTCGGCGGGTCTGCGACCTCGAACTTCACCAACGGCCTGTCGGTGGCGTTCCAGTGAGCCTGCGCCCGGGCGTGAGCCCGGGCCGGATCGGCGGCCGCGCCCCTGCTGGACTTCGTGTCCGGCAGGGGCGCGGCTCATTGGGGACGCTGCGCTCAGTCCGCCGCGCCGTCGCGCCCGGCGCGCGCGCGTTGCCCGTCGCGGGCGCGCGGCCAGGCCAGCTGGAACCACGGCGTGTAGCGCGTGGCATCGGTGATCTCGCGCTCGAGCTCGGCGCATTCGATCATCCGCCAAGCCGCGACCTCATCGGGGTTCGCTCGGACCGCAGCCGGGTCGGCCTGTCCGATGTAGACGTGCACCACCTCGTGTTCCGTGCCGAGCGCTGCGTAGTCAGAGCAGTACTCGTAGCGAAACAGCGGTGTCAGCGTGGCCGTCAGCCCGAGCTCCTCGCGCACGCGTCGGTGCGCGGCGGCGTCGACGTCCTCGCCAGGGCGCGGATGGCTGCAGCAGCTGTTCGACCAGAACCCCGGCCAAAGCGGCTTTTGCGCGCCCCGTTGTTGCAACAAGAGGCGGCCGGCGGAGTCGAAGAGATAGACCGAAAACGCGCGGTGTCGGCGGCCGCCTTTGGCGTGCGCGAGCGCGCGCTCGCACGTGCCTACGGGGCGGTCATCCGCGTCCACCAGGATCACTTCTTCCTGCGCGCGCGTGGGCTGGGGTCGGTCCATCGCACTGACCTTAGTCGCTCTCGCCAGAGAACTCCATGCGTAGAGCGGCCCTCGCTGGCCGCGTCGCCTCCCGCACGCTGCGAACCGCGTTCTGTGGCGCAGACTCCCACGGGGCCGCTGACGAGGGCGAGACGCCGCGCGTCTCGCTCTGAGAGTCAGTCCCCGAGGGCTCCCTTGACGGATTTCCAATCGACTTCGAGCGGCACCCACGTCACGAGGCCGAGGTGCTCTGCTTCGCTCGCGATCGCGTCGATACGCTCTCGGTGCTGCGGGTGCGTCGACATCCAGCTCAAGGCCTCGGGCACGCCTTCGTCGCTCGCCTGGAGCAGCTCGAAGAACTGGCCGAGCGCGCGTGGGTCGACCTCGGCCGCGTGCAGGAACCGCACCCCGACGAGGTCGGCCTCGGTCTCCTGCTCACGCGAATACGCGTTGACGCTGGCGATCGTCAGCATCTCCTTCGCGATGCCGCCGATACCGCTCACGTCACCGAGGAGGAGCTGAATCGCAGCGAAGAAGCCCAACGACTGCCCGATCCGCCGGAGCCCGTGGCGCTCGGTGACGTGCGCCATCTCATGGGCAAGGACGCCCGCCACCATCTCCGGCGTGTCCGCCGCCGCGATGAGGCCAGTGAACACGGTGATGTAGCCGCCCGGGAGCGCGAATGCGTTGACCGTGGAGTCGCGCACGACCCGGACCGTCCACTCCACGGGCGGCTTCCCTCCGACGCGCTCGACGCCGCGAGCGAGGCGCTGGACCATCGCTTGGATCGGCGCGACCACGCGCTCGTCGGTGACGAGGGGGCCCGCCTCCATCGCGCCTTCGGCGGCTTCGCCGAGCGTCTCGTCGAGGGAGAAAGGCGCCGCCTCAACGGCCGTATCCACGCCTTTGCGGATGCACCCGGGGATGCTCCAGATCAGCAGCGCCACAATGGCAAAGAAGGCCGCACAGCCCAACCAGCCGCTGTTGCGGCTCTTGCTGCTTGGCCCTTCGAGCTTCGCGAGCTCCGCGCCGAGGTCGTTGCCGACCGCGGACTCGATCGCTCGCAGGAACTCGGGCGCGAGGCTGCCCGCGGTGCCCGCCTTGGTCGAGACCAGCAGCGCTCCATCGAGTTGGCGTCGCTGCAAGCGCGCGCCACGCCACGGAAGGTGGTGCTCGGCGCCTGTCGCATCGACCCGAACGGTGAGCTCCGTGGGGCCCACCAGGAGCCGCGCTGGCTGTTCGTGCGCCTCTTGGACGAGGAACCCCTCGAGCGCGCTGGCAAGGTCGTACGGCGCGCTCACGGCCGCTCGATCCTCGTGGAGAGCGCGCCGATGCCATGGACCTCGCACACGACTTCGTCGCCGTGCGCCAAGGGGCCGACGCCGGCGGGGGTTCCCATGAGGATGATGTCGCCCGAGCGGAGCGTCATGTGCCGCGACAAGGCTGCGATCGCGTGGGGGACGTCGATCACGAAGTCGCGCGTCGACGCGCGCTGGCGCAGCTCGCCGTTCACCTTCGCTGTCACCTCGAGGTCCGCGAGATCGAGGAAGTCGCGAGGCACGAAACACGGCCCGAAGGGCAGGAAGCCATCGGCGTTCTTCGCGCGGAACCAAGGGTGACCCTTCTTGCGATCGTCTCCCTGGAGGCTGCGGAAGGTCAGGTCGTTGGCGACCGAATAGCCTGCGACGTGCTCAAGCGCGTCTTCGACGGCGATGTCGCGCCCAGCGAGGCCGATGATCACGGCGAGCTCCGCCTCGTGGTCCACGCGCCGGTCGTACCAGCTCGGGATCGTCGTCGTCCCGCGATGGGGGGCCAGCGTCTCGGGCAGCTTGTTGAAGAACAACATCTCCTCGGGCACCGCTTCACCGAACTCAGCGGCGTGCTCGCGGAAGTTCTTGCCCAGCGCCAGCACCTTGCCGACCTCGCGGGGCGCGAGCGGCGTCAGCGTGTCCCGCGGCGCGTTGGCGTCGCCCTGCGCGTCGTCTTCGACGCTAAACGGCGCCCAAGTGTCGGGCGAGCCCGCGGGGAGGTTGGGGCCGAGGGTGCCCCCGTCGAACCAGCCCGACTCACAGAGCTCCACCAAGTCCGTCGGCAGGCCGCGGCGCGCCAGGTGCGCCGAGAGGTCCCACCGGCCCTGTGAGTCTTCCAGGACGAGTCGTCCGCCTGTCAGGCGGAAGATCCGCACGGTCGGGAGTGCGCTTGTCATGCGGGAGGGAGTGTAACGGTTGACCCCGCGCGCTGCGCCCATGCAGGGGCCGCCCGCCCACGACTCGCGGCGCGGCCTCGAGCCGGTCACGCGCCCCCGAGCCGTCTACTCGCCTGGGCGCGCCGACTCCAGCGTGAGGAGCGCGTACGCGGTCGCCAGGACCGGATTCCCTTCCCACCAGGCGGGCGCGTTCTCGTTGACCCACGACCCGTCCGCCTTCGATTGCATCGCGATCAAGCGGCCAGAGAGCTCTGCGCGCCACGCGTGCGAAGCGCCCGCGCCGTCGACGAGGACCTCTTCCTTGAACAGGTCGAGGGCCTTCGCCATCGTGTGGAAGTAGTAGAAGAGGCCCTGGTACGGCGCCGTCGGATCGTCGCCCGCGACGAAGCCGGGGTTCAGGTCGAGCGTGTAGTTCTCTTGCAGCCACTTCCAGAGCGCCTGCACCCGCGGGTCGTCCTTCTTCAGGCCGGCAAAGACGTAGCCCTTCAACAAGGCATACGACATCGAGCCGTAGCTGCGCGGCAGCTCCGTCCCATCGGCGAGCTTGACAACGCCGGCCTTGGACTCGCCGGGTGCGTAGGCTGAACCTCCGTCATCGCCCGGACGAATCGTGACGCCGTCGCGCTGCAGCACGAGGTCATTGGACTCGGAGCGGTTCTGGCAACGCTGCAGGAACACGAGTGAGCGCTGCCACGCCGGGTCGTCCGCGGCCAGGCCCGCGACGTGCAGGGCCTCGAGGGCCATCTGCAGGTTCGACAGGTCGGGGCGTTCGTCACCGCCGTAGCCGACGCCGCCGTAGTAGGGGTGATCGGGCGAGTATCCCTCGCCTTCGTCGGACTGAAGCCGCACGAGGAAAGCGCGGGCCCGCGCCAAGCGCTCTTCATTGCCTGGGACCCGCGCGAGCGCCAGGATGCTGGCGCTCGTGACATAGTTCGCGAGGCGCCCTTGGTGGATCGACCCATCCTCGCGCTGCAAGGTCGCGAGCCAAACGAGGGCGTCGTCGACTGCGCCCTGGATGTCCGCGGGGCGCGGCGTCGGCACCGCTTGCAGGGCGCCTGCGACCATCGCCGTTATGCCTGCGTCGGGGTTCCCGGGGGCGCCCCAGCGCGCGTGGTCACCGCCGACGGACTGCTTCAGCAGGAAGCGTGCGCCGGCGAGGATCGACGCGTCGACCTCCGCCCGCTGCGCGGCATCGAACTTCGGCAGCGCGCGCGCGCTCGTCGGCTTCGCCGTCTTCGGCTCGACGACCTTCTTGTAACGCGAGAGCAGCGCGATGTTGCGGCACGTCGAGATCACCTTGCCGTCTTCGCCGTCCCAGCTCCCGTCCGCGGCGCGGTTGCGCAGGAGCTCGAGCGTCGCGGCCAGCGCCTTGGTGCGGTCCGAGGTGAGGTCGCGCGGCAAACCGAGGTCCGGCTCCTCGACGCCCTGCGCCGTCAGCCAAGCGACGGCCTTGCCGAGCGCTGGGCCCGTGCGCTCATTGACGTGCATCGACAGGGCGGCGGCCGCCCGCGACGTCTGGGCGAGGCGCTGCGCAGCGTCCGCCCCTGGGGCTGCGATCGAGCCGGCTTCGTCCTGGAGGCCGAGCACGTAGTCGAGGGCCTTGGCGACGAAGGGGCCGTCCCCGGCGTGGTACTTCCGTGGGCACACGGCGAGCGCGTAGAGCGCCCACGACGTGCCGTCCACACCGCCGCCATACGCGCCGGTCGCGAGGTCCTGCGTCCCTCGCAACCAGCGGACGGAGAAGTCGATCTCCTCCTTTAGGTCGGGCACCTGGGAGGGCAGGTCGGGCACCTGGGCGGGCGCTGGTCGCAGCGCAAGAGGGCCAGCGGCGGGCGCGGCCGTGGCGGCACCTGCGCCGCTGCAGAGCATGGCCGCGAGGGAGAGAGTCAGCGCACGAGCGGCGCGACGGGAGAGGAGGCTCGTCATGAGGGCGTTAACGTAAGACCGGCGCGGTCCGGTGGGATGGTCCACTCTCGGGGGAAGCGCCATCCCGTGGCTGCCTGCTCCCAAGGTGGCGCCCCTGGGCCCAGGGCTCAACGAATCCCGCCGCGAATGGTTCACTTCGGGTCCCGGCTCCAGCCAGAATCCCAGGATGTCGTCGGCACCTCCCCCGTTTCAGCCCCTCGCGTTCCAGCGCTTGGCCGAGGTCGAGATGCGCCGTAGGGCGCTCGAGTTCCGCGCGAACTGCGAGCGGCGCAGGAGCGTGCGGCACTTCTCCACGGAGCCCGTGCCCCTCGACGTCGTGGAGGAGTGCATCCTCGCTGCTGGCACCGCGCCATCCGGCGCCCACAAGCAGCCTTGGACGTTTGCGCTCGTCACGGACCCGGCGTTGAAGCAGCGCATACGGGCCGCAGCAGAAGCCGAAGAGCGCGAGAACTACTCGGGTCGCATGAACGCGGACTGGCTGCGTGACCTCGCGCCGCTCGGCACGGACGCGGACAAGCCCTTCCTCGAGCTCGCCCCGGCGCTGATCGTCGTGTTCCGACAAGCCTGGGAGGAGCAGCTCGACGGCTCGCGCGGGCAGCACTATTACACCCAAGAGTCGGTGGGGATCGCGAGCGGGTTCCTGCTCGCCGCGCTGCACCACGCGGGCCTCGCCACGCTCACGCATACGCCCAGCCCGATGGGCTTCCTCGCCGAGCTGCTCGGCCGCCCCAAGAACGAGAAGGCGTTCCTCCTCATCCCGGTCGGCTATCCGGCCGAGGCGTGCGAAGTGCCGCGGCTCACGCGCAAGCCCCTGGCGGGGATCCTCGCGCGCTACACCGCGAGCTGACCTCTCGTGTTCGTCCGCACGTCTCGGCCAGTCACGCCGGACGCTCAGTTGCGCCGCTCGAAGCGCTCGACCCAGGGGGCGTTGGCCGGCGCCGTCCACCAGGTGCCAACCGCGGCGCCCTCGGTGCCCCCGCCGTAGCCGAGCTCGTTGAGGCTCGCCTGCGCCTCCTCCGAGACCTCGACCGAGACCCCGAGGCCCTTCGGGTCCGCCTGCTCCAACCAAGTGATGAGCGCCGCGCGCATCTTCTTCGCGCGCGGGAACTCTGCGTCCACCAGGTTGTCCAGCCCTTCCGGGTCGACGCGCAGGTTGAAGAGCTCGACCTCGCCGGCGTCCCAATCGCGCTTGGCGACCGGGCGGGGATACGGCTTGATCTGCAGCGTCAGGAACCAACCGTTCAGCTCGATCGCCGCCGACCAACCGTGCCCTGCGATGCCGAAGCGCGGCTCGTTCGGCGGCGATTCGCCGAGCGCCCCGCGCAGGCTCACACCTGGGAAAGGCGCCTCGACCCCCGCGAGGTCGAGCAGCGTCTTGCCGACGTCGATCTGCTGGACCGGCGCGCTCGTGGTCATCGGCGTGGCGCCGGGCCAGGAGAGGATCAGCGGGACGTGCATCGTCGCAACGTTCAGGCGCCCGTGCTCCCAGAAGACGTTGTCCACCCCGTCGAGGGACTCACCGTGGTCGGAGGTGAAGGCGAAGATCGCGTTCTGCATGCGACCCAAGGACAGGAAGCGCTTCATGCCCACGTCGACGTAGTCGATCGCGGCGCGATACCGCGCGGTGACGTACTCCGGGTCGGTGTAACCGCGCTCCTTGATCCACGGGCCGATCGCTGCTTCGGGCCCGTCGATGCGCTTGTTCGGGTCCCGAGGGTCCTTGGACGAAGGGTAGTGCGCTTGGATGAGCTCGTCAGGCGGGTCGTAGGGCGCGTGTGCGTCGTAGACGTGCAGCCATGCGAAGACGGGCTGTCCCTCGGCCTCCTTCATCCAATCGAGCAGCTGAGCGATCGCATACTTGCCATCGCGCTTGCCGAAGCGCGGCGAATCGAAGCGGTCGAAGCCTTGGCCCAAGCCGCTGAGCTCGCGCGTCAAGTGCATCACGCTCGTAGCCGCGAAGGTGCGGTAGCCGGCCGCCTGAAGGATCTCGGCGAGGGTCGTCGCCGACTCGCTGACGGCTGTCACGTTGTTCGCGATGCGCGTGTCGCGCAAGTGCGTCCCGGTCATCAGGGCGATGTGGGACGGGTTCGTCACGTTGGTGCTGGAGAAGCAATTCGTGAAGAACACGCCCTTGTCCGCCATCTTGTCGAGGATCGGTGTCCGCACGAGGCCACCCGACCCGAAGCGCCCGAGGTGGTCCCCGCGATGGGTGTCGGACGTGATCAGCACGATCGTCGGAGGGTTGCGCGACTTCGTGACGACCTGGACGTCGCTGACGAGCAAGTTGGGGCCTTGGTCCGCCGCGCGAATCACGACGGTCAGCGGCTCCTTCTGCCGCGGGAATGCGAGCACGCCCTGGGTCCAGCGCTCGTTGTCACAGCTCACCGTCGTGGACGCGACCTCCACACCGTCTTTGGTCCGCAGCGCGAGCTCGAGCTTGCCCTTGCCCGCGCCCGCGGCGCTCCGGCCCGAGGCCACGAGCTGCAGCTCGCTCTCGGCTGGGCCCTCGTCGCCTCGAATCCCAACGGGGTCGATGATCGTGCACCCGGGCTTCAACTCCGTGCCATGGCGCCGGTCAACGTCCGGACCGATGAGCGCCGCGGCGAGGTTCGTGCCGCCGCCGCGCAAGCGCTCGAAGGTGATGCCGTTCGAGCCGACGACCGGCGCGCTGCCCAGGAACTCCAGCACCATCATCTCCGGCGCTTGGACGGGGGGCAGCGGGATCAGGACATCGACGAACTGGTCCCGCTCGGTGACCGCCACCTCGGGCAGCGTGTGGGTCTCGCTCCCGATCCAGGTCGCGAGCAGGGAGCAGTCACCGTCCCCCTCGACGTACACCCTGATGCGCGTCTGTGTTGCAGCGAAGTGGTTCGGCACCGGCACCTGGAAGCTGCGCACCCCCTTGCCCCGCAGCAGCGTGGTCAAGGTGTAGGCTCCGCCATCCGGCAGGTCCCGTTCGAAGCCGCCGCTGCCCCGCTTGATGATCCATGATCCCCGCGTCGCCGAGACGCTCTCGACGATGGCTTCCGTCTCGCCACGTTCGACCGTCATGCGGTCGAGCACGGCCGCCTTGAACCATTTCATCTGCGGCGGGCCGGTCGGCGGCAAGGACGACCGGTCCGTGCAGCCTGTCAGCGCGAGCAGCGTGCAGGCGAGGACCCACGGTGCGCTGCGCCAAGTCGCCGCGGTGCGGGCCCGCTGGCCAGCGGGCGCGCGGCGCTCGACGTAGGCGCCTCGGGGATCGATCTGGTGCCGCTCGTCGGCTTGGGGTCGCTGCATCGTGTCGGATCCTCGATCTATGGGCCGATGGCTCGCGCCGGCAGTATATCACTGCCGTTACCTATCGCCCTTCGAGGTTCCGACGCTGTGGCCTGTGACCCGGGATTTTGCCTCGACCGGGAAGGCGCGCAGGTCCGCGCGGCGCCGATCGTCCCGCTGGGGACCACTACCCGAGCGGGTCGCGGCGCAGGCGCACCGCCGTCCCGTAGGCAACGATCTCGGCCGCCGCTTTGGCCACTTCGCTCGTCGCGAAGCGGAAGCCGACGACGGCGTCCGCGTTGAGCTCATGGGCCTCGGCGAGCATGCGATCGAGCGCCTGCTCGCGCGCCTCCGCGACGAGCTTCGTGTACTCCGGCACTTCGCCGCCAGCGATGGTGCGGAAGATCGCCCCGACGTCGCGCAGCATGTTCCGCGCGCGAACGGTTGTCCCGCGCACCAGGCCGAGGCATTCGACGATCTCGTACCCGGGCAGGTTGTCAGTGGTGGCGACGATCATCGTTCGACGTTGCGGTAGGGGTCAAAGGGCAGGGTCCGCACGCGCGCACGTACCGCGGTGACGAGCAGGGCGCCCGCGCCCAGGACCACGGCGAGCACGAGGCCGCGCTCGATGAGGCTGATCTCGCCGTTGGTCTCGAAGCGCCAGAGCGCCAGGCCCGCGAGGCCAAGGACGCCGATCCCGAGCGAGATCCAGCCGAAGCCGAGCGCTCCGCGTTGCATGGGGTCGGCCGCGAGTCGGCGCCACTCGTGGTCCAGTGGCTCGAGCGGCGCGAGCCGGCGCGCCAGGACCGCGAGCGCGCGGTGCTGGGCGACCTCGCGACCGAGGCCCGGCTCATGTGCGAGGCGCGCCTCGAATGCGGCACGTTCGGCCGGGCTGAGCTCGCCGTCCGCATAGGCCATGGCGAGCAGCTCGTCAGCCGACGGCTCCGCGGCCCTACCTCCCTCTCCGTGAATCGGGGCAACCATTCGTCTCTCTACTTCGACCCCGATGGGGCATTCACGGCCGCGCGGGTGGTCCCGCATGACACTTCCGCAAGGTGCCTGTGGCCGCTCATGGCGTAGCCTCCTCGAGCTCCATGCCGAGCGCTGGCCCGAGCAGGTCGCGCAGCCGCCTGCGCGCGTGGAAGAGCCGCGACATCACTGTGCCCTCCGGCACGCCGAGCGTCGCTGCGATCTCTCTGTAGGAGAGGTCCTCGTAGTGGCGCAGCGCCAGGATCTCTCGGTCCCGCGCCGAGAGGCGCGCGAGCGCGCGCTGGAACAGCGCTTGCTCGTCTTCATTGGCGATCGCCGCCCACGGCTCCTGTCCGGCGTCGACGAGGTCGAGCGTCGAGTCTTCCCCGTCGCCGTCCAGCCCTTGCAGCGACTTGACGCTCACGCGGCCGCGCTTGCGCAAGTAGCTGAAGCAGGCGTTGCGCAGGATCCTGTGGAACCAGGGCAGGAACGGCTGGGACGGGTCATACGTCCCGCGCGAGCTGTACAGCTTGGTGAACGCTTCCTGGGTCAGATCCAGCGCGTCTTCGCGCGACCCGACCAATGACTTGGCGACCTGGAACGCCCGACCGCGCAGCGTCCGGAAGAGCTCTTCGAACGCGGCGACGTCGCCCGCCTGGGCCTGCGTCATCAGTCGCGTCGCCTCGCTGTGCATCTCCGCGGGGGCGTACGCGTCCCTGTCGGCCGCATTCGTCCGAGTTGACGATTCCGTCATCGTCTCGGCGGGGGACCGCACGTCAGGGGCCGGCTCGGGCATCGCGCTCCATTTCACCCGCAGCGGGGCTCACTGGCCACTCTGCGGCCCGGTTGCGGCCACTTCCAGGACGTGGTGGGCGGCGCGACGAATGGCCCCAGGGGGCCCGAGGCGCTCCACGGCGCGTGCGAGCCCCGCGGCGCACTCGGCCCGTTGCAGGCCGTCGCCGAAGAGCCTGACGAGGTCGCGCTCGACCGCGGCACGCGGCCCTGCGCCCGCAAACCCGTGCTCGGGGACCACCTCGCGCCCGGCCAGCAGGTTCGTGGACGCAAAATAAGGCACCGTGAGGAGGTTGCGCTGCACGAAGGCCTCGAAGCGCTTCGTGAGCCGGTAGACGACGACCGCGGGCAGCCGGTGGTGCAGCACGTCAGTCAAGATCGTGCCCGACACCGCGAACGCGAGGCGCGCTCGCGCGAGCTCACCGTGCAGGTCTCCGATCACGACCCGTGGCGCCTGCCCCAAAGGGGCGGCGGGCTCGCGAGCGACGATCTCGCGCAGCAGCGGGACGTGCTCGTCGGTCGCTTGCAGGATGACGACTTCGACGTCCGGCCACGCGGCCCGCAAGAGCCCCAGCGACGCGAGCATCCAGGGCAAATTGCGTCGGATGACCCCGGCGCGGCTGCCTGGCAGGATCGCGAGGGTGCGCGACGCGGCCGGCGGCTCCGTCACCGGCACCCCGGCGAGCGCGTCGAGCAGCGGGTGTCCGATGTGCGCGGTTCCGACGCCGTGCCGCGCGAACCAGCGCGGCTCGTGGGGCAGCAGCGTCAGGGCGCGGTCAACCGCGCGCCGATACGCGCCCACGCGCCACGGCGCCCAGCCCCAATACTGCGGGGCGACCAGGTGCACGACCGGCACGCCGGCGGCGCGGACGCAGCGCGCCATGGGCACGTGCAACGCCGGTGAGTCCACCGGCACGAAGACATCGGGGCGGGCGGTCTGAGCGTGCCGCGCCGCGTCCTCGAGGAGGCCGATGTAGTAGGGCAGGGCGGCGACGATGCCGTCGAAGTTCGATTGCGCGCGTGCGACGGGGTCGCCGAGCGTCTTGACCCCGAGAGCGCGCAGGCGTTCGCCGCCGAACGCCGTGAACTCCGGCGGCGGCGCGCCGTCTGCTGCGGCGCGCGCTCGCAGCGCTTGGACCAGGGTCGCGGCGTGGATCTCGCCGCTCGCCTCGGCCGCGGACAGGAAGACGCGCAGCGCGCGCCCCGCCGGCCACGGGGGCGCGGCGCACGTCCAGGTGGGCTCCTCGAGCTGCGGCGCTTCCGCCATCAGGTCCGCGCGGACGAGCGCTCGATCGCGGCCACGCCGCGGCAGCCACGCGAGCATGCGCAGCGGCGCCGCGAACGCGCCCCCGATCGCCCGCGCGAGCTCGCGCCGCGCCAACGAGCGCGGCGCAGGCAGCCGTGGTGCAGGCGGCCGTGGTGCGTCGTGCCCTGCCACGCCCAAGGCGGCCCGCTCGGGCTCCATGGCATGGGTGGGCGCGGCTCCGTCGCGCTGTGCGCCGTCGATCGTCATCTCGCGAGGATAGCGCGCCGACGCCCCCGCGCGATGCCCGCGCTTGCAACCTCGCCGACGCCCACGCGCAGGGACCACGCGCAGCCGCGCGCGGTGTCGCCAGGCGAGGGCCCGTGACCCTCGGAGCCTCACATGTGGCATCATCGGGGTGTGCTCCGCCTCGTTGTCTTCTTTTTGGCGGCCCTGGTCCTGACGTCGGTGCTGCGCCACGCGCCGCTGGTCGGCGGGCTGTTTCAGGTCCCCCTGATCGGGTTCTGGCTCAGCGCAGCGCTGCTCTCGCTCGGGCTCCACGTCGTCATGGCGCGGGTCCTGACGGCGCGCCGGCACCAGCGCGCGGTGCGCGACCTGGGCGGCGTGGACACGCCCGCGAATCGTGGCAAGCTCGGCGCGCTGCTCCTGACCGGCGGGGACTCGCGCGCCGCGATCCCGCACCTTGAGGCCGCCCTCGCGGGCGAACCGGCGCGCGCCGAGTGGGCGTATCGACTCGGGGAGGCGCGGCTCGCGTCCGGCGACGCGGCCGGCGCGGTCGCCGCGCTCGACCCGCTGCTCGCCCGTGACGAAGAGCACGCCTATGGCCGGGCGCTCCTCCTGTCGGCCGCCGCCGCCACCCTCGCGGGCCAGCCCGAGGACGCGCTGGGGCGCCTCGATCGATACGACCGCAGCCACGGGCCGTCGCCAGAATCTGCGTTCGAGCGCGGCCGCGCCCACCGCGCGGCGGGGCGGCGCGGCGAGGCGCGCGCGGCCTTTGGAGAGGTCGCGCGCCTGGCCTCCGAGGCGGCGCGCTTCAAGCGCGGCGCGCACCGGGCGCTCGTCTGGCGCGCCTGGCTCGCGCGCTGGGTCTGACGGAATGGGCCCGCGCGGCGGATGTGTCCGCCGGGCGGTCTCGCCCTCGTGTCCACCGGGCGGTCTCGCCCTCGAGTCCACCGGGCGGCCTCGTCCTGTGTGCTGCGCGCTCGCAATGGGGCAGGCCGCGTCCCAGACCTGAGAACGGCTTCCGAGCCGAGCGCCCCGTTGCCGATGGGGACCGCATGCGGCTCGTGTCCCTGGCCCTGTTCGCCCTCTCCGCGCTTCTGCCCGCGGCGCCAGCGGCCGTGTGCGCGCCAGGGATGACGCGGGTCGCAACGGCGCAGCGCGCGCTGGCGGCGCTCGCGGCGCCCGTCGCCCCTGCGCCCGGCGATGAGACCGAGAAGCACCCGACCCTCGGGCTCGTCTTGGCCCGCCCGACGGGCTACGAGGCGCGCCCCGTGCCGCCGGGGCAGCCGGGCTTGCTGCTCTTCTACGCGCCGAGCGACGCGCCTCGCGACGCGGTCGCCGCTGCGACGTTGCGCGTGTATCGCGTGCCCTACCAAGGCGACCCGGCCCTCGCGCTCGAGCGGTGGACGCTCGACACGTTCCGCCCCCGCAAGCTCGAGCCGGAGCGCTCCGTCCGCGAGCGCTACGGCCGCACGCCGCATCGCTTCAGCGGCGAGCTCCTCGCCGCGGACGGCGGCGCGCGCGCGCTCTTCGTGCACGGCTGGAGCGCCGACGGCGACCTCGTCGTCGTCGTGGGGGAGGGCGACGTCGTCCGCGCGCGTACGGAGCGTCGCACGTGGGAGCGCTGCGCCGAGTCCATGCGCTTCGAGGCGCCGCGCGACGACATCGCCAAGCGCACGCAGTGGGAGCGCTACTACGGACAGCGCCGCTTCTCGCAGCCCGAGCAGCGCGTGGCGCTGCGGCTCGCGCTCGTCGAGGGCTGGGAGGTGCGCGACACCGAGCACTACGTCGTGCTCTACCACGGCGCGCTCGACGCGCCGCTGCTCGAGCTCGTCGCGCTGCGGCTCGAGGCGCTGCGCGAGCGCTTCCTGCGCGAGTTCCCGCCGGACGGCGTCGTCGACGCGCTCCCAGTCGTGCGCGTGTGTCGCGACCGCGGCGAGTACCTGACCTACGGCGGCGAGTCCTGGACCGCCGGGTTCTTCAACCCCAATGTGGGCGAGCTCGTGCTCTACGATGCCCGCGAGGACGCGAGCGCGCCGCTCGACGAGAATCACCCGCTGCTCGGCACGCTGCACCACGAAGCGTGCCATCAGTACTTGTATGCGACCGCGGGCGCGCTGCCGCTGCACACGTGGTTCGACGAGGGCACCGCGGAGCACTTCGCGGGCGCGCGCTTCCGCGCCGGGCGCCTCGTCAGCATCGAAGCCCTGTCCGATCGGGCCGCGTGGCTGAAGGGCCAGCTCGCGACGACGCCCGGCCCGACGTTGGACGCGCTGCTGCACATGGACCAGCGCACGTTCTACGCGGCCGCCGCGATGCACTACGCGATGGCTTGGTCGTTTGTGCACTACCTGCGCACCGAGGCCGACCCCCAGCACGCGCGGCTCCTCGACCGTTACCTGGAGGCGCTGAAGCGCGAGTGGCGACGTGAGGTCGACCAACTGGGTCGGCGCGGCGTGACCAGCGCCTCGCTCGAAGCGGCGCGGGCCTCGGCGCGGCAGGCCGCGCTGTCTTCGGCGCTGACGGGCGTCGAGCTCGGCGCGCTCGAGGCGGCCTGGCGCGCGTACGCCGGCCGCTGAGGGCGCGCGGCTGCGCTACGGCACGCGCCGCGCGAAGAGGCGGAGCGCGCCCAAGTACGACAGCACGATCGTCGCCAGCATCGGGCCGACGTAGCGCCAATCGAGGCGGTCTTGGAGCACGACCTTCATGTAGACCTCGATGTCGGCCGCGCGGAAGAGCGAGTAGTCCGTCGCCGTCTTCACCATGTACATGGCGAACTGGAAGACGAAGAACATCAGCATCACGAAGATGATCCGCATCGGGTCGCTCGAGCCGGCCGACCAGAGGAACGTCAGCGAGAAGATCGCGCCGAGCAGCGCTGCGCAGTGCGCGCTGCAGCGCATGAGGTCGCCGAAGGACATCGATTCTCCGACCCAGCCGAGCATCCACGGCACGAGCGCGCTAGTGATGAACACTGGCAGCACCGTGACGAGCAGGCCGCCGACGAAGCGCTCCGTCAGCAGCCGCGCCCGTGAAACGGGCCGCGCGAGCCACATCTCCAGCGTGCCGCGGTGCGCCTCGCCCGCGATGGCGCCGGCTGCAAAGAGGATCGCGCCGCCGACGCCGACCGTGTTGCCCGCTTTGAAGAAGTGCTGCCCGACGAGGTAGGCCGCGACGCCGCCCTTCTCGATCTGGTTCAGCATGTCGCCGAGCATCGGCATCGGCGACGCGAACACCTTCAGCTTCGTCACGTTCTCCGAGAAGCTCGGCCACCAATAGACCGCGCCGGCGGCCATCAAAGCCAGCACGATGAAGAGGCCGAGGCCGTAGAGGACGTAGCCCTTGACCGTGCGCAGCATCAGGTGCCTTCCACGCCGTAGAGGTCGCGGTAGAGGTCGGTGAGGGACATGCGGCCGTGCTCGATCGCGCGCGGCGCGGGCAGGTCTGTCGCGGCTTGCAGGCGCGCGAGGAACGGCCGCGGGTCGTCGTGGGCCAACGAGAACGTGACGCGTGCGCCATAGACGGCGACCGCGTCGACGTCTGGCCCTGCCAGCCGCTCGGACGCGCGCTGCGCGGCCGCTGCGTCGGCCCATTCGATGGCCATCCGGCGCGCTGAGCGGCGCGCGACTTCGGCGGCCGATTCGTCGGCGAGGAGCCGACCCTCGGCGACGAAGAGCAGCCGCGCGCACGCGCGGTCGACCTCGCCGAGGTGGTGCGACGACAGCAAGACGGCGCGCCCCGAGGCCGCGTCGGCTTGGATCCGGTCGAGGATCTCGCTGCGCTTGGAGGGGTCAAGGCCCTCGCTGATCTCGTCCAGGATGCGCACGCGCACGTCGGGCGCGAGCGCGGCGGCGAAGACGAGCTGGCGCTTCATGCCATGGCTGTAGCCGCGCACGCGGCGCTCCAGCGGCAGGTTGAGGTCGTGGGCGGTCGCTTCCGCGCGTCGGCGCGTCGCGCGATCGCGCCCGCGCAGCAGGAAGGCCAGCGTCGCGCGGCCGCTCAGCTCGCCGTAGAGGTGCAGCTCGCCGGGCGCATAGGTGACCTGTTGGCGGACGCCTGCCCCGTCGCCGACGAGGCGCACCCCGTCGATCGTCACCTCGCCCGCGTCCGCGCGCACGAGGCCGACGAGGCAGCGCATGAGCGTGCTCTTGCCGCTGCCGTTCGGGCCGAGGAGGCCCGTCACGGCGCCCGGGTGCACGTCGAGGTCGAACGCGGCGAGGGCGACCTTGGCGCCGAAGCGCCGGGCGACGCCGCGCGCGTGGATCAAGCCAGCGGCGCCCTGGGCGCCGCCCGCTGCGGATTGGGTGAGGGGCACGGGGGCTCTTCGATGGGCGCGGGCGTTCGGAGGCACCCAGGTGCGGCGCCCGGCGCTACGTTAGCGACCCGTGGCACGCATCGTCCAGGAACTCAAGCGCGACGCCCTCGGGCACGTGGAGCTGCTCGCCCCGCTCGACCTGCAGCGCGGCGCGCCGGCGGGGGAGTACGTCGTGCGGCGGGTCGCCGCCGCGCGCTTTGGGCTGCGTTGGGTCGCGCGGGCGCTCGCGGGGCGCGCGCGGCGGGCGCTGGCGCGCATCGCGCGCGCGCGCGCGATGCCCGCGGGGGAGCCCGGGCAGGACGCAGCGGCCGAGGCGCTGCGTGGGAGCGTGGGCGGGCTCATCGACGACCCGGCGCTCGCGTCGCTGCCTGACCTGCGCGGGCGCGTGCCGCGCGCGGCGGAGGTCGTGCTGCGCGCTTACGTCGCGGGCGCGCCGCTGCACCGCGCCGAGGCGCTGCCCTACGACTACTTCGACCTCCTGGAGGCGCTCGTGCGCGCGCTGCACGCCGTCGGCGTCTGCCACAACGACTTGCACAAGGAGCAGAACATCGTCGTGCGCGACGACGGCCGCCCGGCGCTGATCGACTTCCAGCTCGCGAGCGTGCACGACAGGCCGGGCCGCCGCTTCGCCGCGCGCTGCCATGACGACCTGCGCCACGTGCAGAAGCACCGGCGCCGTTACACCCGCGATGGCCGCGGCCCGGCCGCCTCGCGGTGCGCGACGTGGAGCGGATGCCGCGCTCGCCCGTGGCGCGCGTTTGGCGGCGCACGGCGAAGCCGCTCTATAACTTCGTCACCCGCCGCCTGCTCGGGACCCGGGACGGCGAGGCGCGCCGCCCCAGCGCCGGCCCCTGGCCCCGCTGGACCGCGGCCATCGGCGGCGGAGCGCACGCCGACCCGCGCGCCGAGTGACGCTCGCAGCGAGGGGCCCGGCGCCCGATCAAGCGCCCCCGCGGGTCGCTGCGAGGAAGTTCGCCAGGAGCGCGCGCCCGCCCGCGTCGACGCACAGGATCGACTCGGGGTGGCCTTGTACGCCCTCCAGCGGCAGCGTTGTGTGGCGTAGCCCCGCGATGCTGCCGTCGAGCTCTCGGGCGCTGACGCGCAGGAGGCCGGTCCTGAGCGGCACAGCCAGCGACGCTTCGTCGACGGTCAGCGAGTTGTAGCGCGCGAGGGCCAACGGCGTGGGTTGGCCCAGGAACACCCCTTGCCCGTCGTGCCAGACGGGCCGCGTCTCCCCGTGCACGAGCTCGCGCGCCTGGCGCAGGGCCCCGCCGAAGGCCGTCGCGATCGCCTGGTGCCCGAGGCACACCCCGAGCACAGGGGCGTGGCGCGGGACCTCGCGGATCAGGGCCTCGCTCGGGCCCGCCTCGGCCGGCGTCCCGGGCCCTGGGCCGACCACGACCCCGCGCGGGCGCAGCGCGAGGACCCTCGAGACGTCGAGGTCCGCCGCGCGAACGACGCGGACCTCCGCGCCGAGCGCGGCGAGGACGTCGGCGAGGTTGAACGTGAACGAGTCCCGATTGTCGACCACGAGGATCACAGGTGGGGACGGTAACAGGGCGCGGCATCCGCGCGCAGCAGGGAAGGCCCCAGCGCGCCGGCGCCGAAGCCAGCGCGCCGGCGCCGCAGCCATGGCGCGGCCGGCGGCGTCGCGCGCCGCCTCGCATTTGGCGCGCGCCGTCCGACGCCCTATCGTTCGCGCATGCACATCGTCGTCGTGGGCGCCGGGGAGGTCGGCCAGCACCTGGCCGGGGTCCTCAGCCGCGAAGAACACGCGGTCACCGTGATCGACCCGGACCCCGCGAAGGCGCGCAAGCTCACCGAGTCGCTCGACGTCCAGGCGCTCGTCGGCGACGGGACGCGCGCGGACGTCCTGACCCAGGCGGGCGCCACGAAGGCGGACCTCGTCGTCGCCGTTTCGGACGACGATCGTGTCAACATGCTCGCGAGCGTCGTCGCGAAGCACCTCGGCGCGCGGCGGGTGATCCTGCGCTTGAAGGACCCGTCCGTGCTCGACGGCTACCGCTACTTCTACAAGTCAGCGCTCGGCTTCGACGTCGTTCTATCCACCGAGGCCCTCGCGGCGGAAGAGATCCTCGGGCTCGTGCGTGAGCGCCACGCGCTGGAGGTCGAGACGTTCGCGGACGGGCGCGTGCAGCTGCGTCGCTTGCGCTTGCGCGACGCGTCAGAGCTGACCAGCGCGCCGCTCGGCGAGCTGCGCCTGCCGGACGGGGTCCTCGTCGCGGCGATCTCGCGGGGCGCGGAGCTCGTGATCCCGTCGGGGGACGAGATGCTCCACCCAGACGACCAGGTCTACATCATCGGCCGCGCGCCGGACCTCGACGCGTTCGAGCGCCTCGCCGGCGAGCGCGTCGCTTGGCGCCGCAGCGTCGTGCTCATGGGGGCCGGCGGCGTCGGCCGCGAGATCGCGCGGAAGCTGCGCAAGATGCCGGGCGTGTCGGTGCTCGTGCTCGAGCGCGACCCTGCGCGTGCCCGCGCGCTGGACGCTGAGTGCTCGGGTGACGTGATGGTGCTCGTCGGCGACGCGACGGACCTCGACCTCCTGCAAGAGGAGCGCGTGTCCGAGGCCAACGTCTTCGTCGCGACCACGGACGACGACGAGAACAACATGATCGCGTGCCAGCTCGCGAAGTCGCTCGGCGTCGAACGCACGGTCGCCATGGTCAACAAGGCGTCCTACCGCCAGCTCTACGACTTCCTGGAGGGCATCGACCAAGCGATCTCGCCGCGCGTGCTCTGCGCGAATATGATCCTGCGCTTCGTACGCTCGGGCTCGCCCAAGGCGATCAGCGTGATCGGCGGGGGCAAGGGCGAGGTGCTCGAGCTCACGAGCGGCCTGCGCGAGCCGACCAAGGTCAAGGCGCTCGGCCTCCCGAAGGGCGCGGTCATCGGCGCCCTCGTGCGCGGCGACGAGGTCATCGTGCCGCGGGGCGACGCGCTCGTGCGCGGGGGGGACCAGGTGATCGTGTTCACCGTCGTCGGCAACCAGGCGGAGGTCGAGCGCGCCCTGCGCTCCCAGACTTGACCCGCGGGCGGCGCGCCCCGCGTGGCCCGCGACCGCCTCGACCAACCCCCAAGAACCAGACGCATGAACCTGCGCGCCGTCGCTCGAATGCTCGGGATCGTGCTCGTCCTCGTGGCGGGCTTCGAGCTCGTGCCTGCCGCGGTCGGCGTGTACTTCCGCGAGTGGGAGGCCGCGCTCGATTGTCTGCTCGCCGCCGCCGTCTCGGCGACGCTCGGCGCCTTGGCTGCGTTTGTCTTTCGTGGCAACGCCAATCGCGAGACGCGCCAGGCGGACTTCTTCCGCCGCGAGGGCCTCGCGACCGTCGGGCTCTCCTGGCTCGTCGTCGGCGTCGCGGGCGCGCTGCCGTACCTCTTCCACGGCACGTTCGAGGGCTTCGTCGACGCGTTCTTCGAGTCCGTCTCCGGCTTCACGACGACTGGCTCGACCGTCCTCTCGGTCGAGGGCATCGAGGGCATGCCCCAGGCGATCGCCTTCTGGCGATCGTTCACGCACTGGCTCGGCGGCTTCGGCATCGTCATGGTGTTCGTGGTCCTCTTCCCGACCGGCGGGCGCAGCCTGTTCCGCTCGGAGGTCCCGGGCATCGCCCGCGAGGCCGGCCACCAGCGCGTGCGTGACTCCGCCCTGTCGCTGATGCGCATCTATGTCGGCATCAGCGCGGTCGAGTTCATGTTCCTGCTGCTCGCGGGGATGGGCGTCTTCGACGCGCTGCTGCACACGTTCGGCACCATCGCGACCGGCGGGTTCTCCAACCGCGGCGACAGCGTCGCGTATTACGGCTCGTTCCCGATCGAGCTCGTGATCACGGTCTTCATGTTCCTCAGCGGCTTCAACTTCGCCATCTATGACACGCTGCTGCGGGTCGGGCCGCGGCCCGCGTGGCGACGCGTGATGGGGTCGCTGGAGGCCCAGACCTACGTCGGGCTGACGGTCGGCGCGACGGTCGTGATCGGCCTCGTCCTCTGGTTTTGGGGCGGCAGCAACGGCGTCGAGGGCACCGGGCTCGAGGACTACCGCTCCCTGACACGCTGCCTCCGGGACAGCATGTTCCAGGTCGTTTGCCTCATCACCAGCACCGGGTTCGCGACCGCGGACTTCGACGAGTGGCCGCAGGTCTGCCGGATGCTCTTGATGTTCCTCTGCTTCGTCGGCGCGTGCGCCGGGTCGACGGGGGGGGGCTTGAAGGTCGTGCGCTTCTTGATCGTCTGGAAGGCTTCGATCGCCGGCGTGCAGCGCTTCATCCGCCCGCGCGCGATCCACCAGGTGCGGATGGACGGGCAGAGCCTCGACGAGGGCGTCGTCGCGAGCGTGACGGGTTACTTCGCGCTCTGGATCCTCGTGTTTGTCGCCGGGACGCTGTTCCTGGCGGCCTTCGGCATCGAGCTCGAGACCGGCTCGACGGCGGTCCTCGCCACCCTCAACAACATCGGCCCGGGCCTCGCGGGGGTCGGCCCGGTGATGAACTTCGCCGAGCTGCCGGGCCCCGTGAAGTTTGTGCTTTCGATCTTCATGATCCTCGGGCGGCTCGAGTTCTACGCGGTCGTGGCGCTCGTCGTGCCTGGGTTCTGGAAGCGCTGACGAGGCCGGCTTGGGGCCCCCCGGGCGCGGCCGAGGGGGGGCGACCGCGCGCCGCGGCGATGGCTCGACCTGGGGCCATGTGCGCCTCTCGTAAATTTCACGCTGCGAACGCGCTCGGAGCGGGCGATACTCATGGCGTCGAGGACCCAGGGAAAGGCCCTGAGACCCCGCGGGAGGCTCCTTTCGCCATGCGCGTCGCCCATCGTTCGAACCCTGATCTCGTCCCGGAACTGCACATCACGCCGCTCCTCTCCGCCGTCGTCGGTGGAGCGCGCGCGAGCCGCATCGTCAGTTCGCTCCTCTGGCCGCGTTCGCTGCCCGTCGGCACGACGGGCCACGTGACGCGCGCGGAGGTCGCGCTCGCGCTCGCAGCGCTGCTCTTCGAGGACGTCCAGCGCCGCGTGCCGATGGCGCGCGCCTATGTCGAGGACGCCGTGCGCGCGGGGCGTCGGCTGTGCTTCGATCACGGCGCGCTGCGTACGGTCGCGACCGACTGTGGTGGCCTCCCCGGCGGCGCTGCTGCGTTCATTCGCATCCTCGAGCCGCTCGGCTACGAGCGCGCGGCGACGTACGACCTGTCGAACATCAAGATGACCGGCTTCGCATACCGGCACCTCGACTGCCCGGAAGACGTGCCGCAGTACTTCGTCTCCGAGCTGCACCCTGAGCGCTTCTCGATGGCGTTCCAGGGCGCGGTCGAGCGGGTCGTCGGTGGCAGCCGTGACCCGTTGGGTGCCGCGTCGAAGGCCTCGCTCGTGCGCCTGCGTGAGCGCGGCGACCTGCCGCAAGCTGACGCGATCGCGCTGTTGCCGGAGCTCGTCGCTGCGTTCGATCGGCAGCACGACGCGCCGCGCGTGTGTGACTACGAGGCGCTGCTCAGCGAGAGCGCCGAGATGGCATGGATCGCGACCGAGGGCAACGCGTTCAACCACGCGACCGATCGCGTCGAGGACGTGTTCGAGGTCGCGAACGCGCAAAAGCGCCTCGGCCGCCCGATGAAGGAGCTCGTCGAGGTCTCGCGCAACGGCCGCGTGATGCAGACGGCGTTCCGCGCGGCGGAGGTCCAGCAGCTCATGGTCGATGACGCGGGGCACCTCGTCGCGCGCTCGGTCCCCGGCTCGTTCCACGAGTTCATTACGCGCCAGCGGATGGAGGACGGGAGCCTCGATCTCTCGTTCGATTCCGGCAATGCGCAGGCGATCTTCCGCATGACCGCGGCGCCTGAGCCGTCGATGTGAACGAGCTCCTCGGCAAGCTGCGCGCGATCGTCGGTGACGACGGCGCCCTGGACGACCCGCACGACCTCGCGACGTACGAGCGCGGTTGGCGCTATGGCGCTGGGCGCGCGCGGCTAGCCGTCCGGCCGCGGACCACCGACGAGGTCTCGCGTGTCCTCGCAGCGTGCCACGTCGTCGAGGCGCGTGTGCAGCCGATGGGGGCGAACACGGGCCTCGTGGGCGCGTCGAACCCCGACGCGACCGGCGCGATGGTCGTGCTGTCATTGGAGCGCCTCGCGCGCACGATCGAGGTCGACGCCGTCGACGGCGTCGCGCTCGTGGACGCCGGGGTCACGCTCTCTGCGCTGAATGAAGCGTTGGCGCCCCATGGCCTGATGTACCCGATCGACCTCGGCGCGGACCCGCAGCTCGGCGGGATGATCGCGACGAACACGGGCGGGACGCGGCTCGTGCGTTACGGCGACGTCCGCGCGAACTTGCTCGGGCTCGAGGTCGTGCTCGCGGATGGCACCGTGGTGTCCCGGTTGACGCGGCTGCGCAAGGACAACACCGGCCTCGACCTGAAGCAGCTCTTTGTCGGCACGAGCGGGCTCTTCGGCGTGGTCACGCGCGCCGTGGTGCGCGTGGTGCCGAAGCCTCGGCAGCGCGTCGCGACGCTCGCGTGCGCGGCGAGCGGCGAGGCGGTGCTACAGCTCCTGGCGACCTTGCAGGCGTCGGTCGGCGAGCTGCTCTCCGCGTACGAGGCGGTCTCGCGTGAGGCGCTCGCGGCCGTGCTGCGGCACGGCTCGTACGAGCGCAACCCGTTCCAGGGCGCGCCGCCCGCGTACGCGGTCCTGATCGAGCTGTCGAGCGCGCTCGCGCCGGAGGTCTTGGACCTCGAAGGGGCGCTCGAGGCGGCGCTCGGCGCGCACCTCGAGGGCCCGCACGCGGACGGGATCGAGGACGTGCTCGTCGGCCGCGCGGACGACGTCTGGCACCTGCGGCACCAGGTGAGCGAGAGCCTGCGCGAAGAGGGCGCGGTCATCGGCCTGGACCTCTCTGTGCCGCGCTCGCGGATGGCGGAGTTCACGGAGGTCGTGCGCGCGCGCCTGGCGGCGCGCTTCCCGGGCGTCCGGGTCGCGGACTTCGGCCACTGGGGCGATGGCGGGACGCACCTGAACCTCGTGCACGACCCGGCCTTGACGGCGGCGGACGCAGGGGCCACGTGGAAGCGCGGTGTGCAGGACTTCGTGTACTCGATCTGCGTCGACGAGTTCGACGGCAGCTTCAGCGCCGAGCACGGCGTCGGCCCGCACAACCTCGCGGCCTACGAGCGCTTCACGCACGCGACGGCGCGCGACGTGTGCGCGGCGCTCCGGGCGCAGCTCGACCCGCACCGCTCGCTGGGCACGTTCGATCTCTGAGGGTCCGTGACGGCGCGCCTCGTCCCATGGTCGGCGAGGCGCGGCGCGCTCGCCCCATACGGGCGAGCACCTGGGCCCAGCAGCCGCGGCAACTGCGCCAGCGCTGCGGCGCCGTCGCCGGAGTCAGGGACCTGCTGCCGGCTGACCGCACGCTCGTGTCGCCTCAAGTTCCCGCGTGATCGGGCCGAAGGCGTGGCAGGAGCCTCGCCCCATGCCCGCCGTCCGCCAGCTCTGCCCCCGCTGCCTCGCCTCCTTCGAAGGCGCGCGTGGCAGCGTGTGCGCGTCGTGCGCCAGCCTCGACGCGCGGCGCACGGCCGGCGCGATGGACACGCTGACGCCAGGGGCGGCGTCGCCCGCCCCCCGGGCGTCCGCGCGGATCTCCGCTGCGCCGAGCGCGGAGGGCCGCGCCGCGAGCTGGCTGCGCGCTGAGCTCGCCGAGGCGCGCGAGTGGTGCCGCGAGCACTCGCCCTGGTGGCGCCTCGCGCTGTGGGCGTACATCGCGTGGACCGTGGCGCGGCACGTCCAGTCGGACGAGTCCTATCGCAGCGTGTTCGACGGCTTGAACTTCGGCTTGCACGAGCTGGGCCACGAGCTGTTCCAGCCCCTCGGCCCCTGGCTGCATGTCGCTGGAGGGACGCTGACGCAGCTCGCGGCGCCGTGGATCGGCCTCCTGATGTTCCGCCGCCAAGGCGATTGGTTCGGCGTCTCGGTCGCGATCTCATGGCTCGCGACGAACCTGTTCGGGATCGCGGTTTACATGGGCGACGCGCGGGCGCGCGAGCTGCCGCTTGCCTCACCACACGTCGGCGTGGTCTCCGGAGAAGAAGCGCGCGGCCTCATCGGCCACGACTGGGAGTACCTCCTGGGTCACGCGCGCCTCCTGCACCTCGACACGGCGCTTGCGGCGGGCGTGCACACCCTGGCGGTCGTGACGATGGCGCTAGGCCTCACGATGGGCGCGGCGTTGCTCGTCGGGATGTGGCGCGCGCGCTGCTCCGCACACTGATCGCGGCGCCGCTCGCTGAGGGGGGGCGACCGCGCATGTCGGGCCGCGCCGGCCCCAGTCGGGCAGGAGGGGCTGACTCGAGGGCAGCCCGTACGAGCGACGTCAGTTGATGTCCTTGCGGTAGACCCAAGGCTTGCGGCGGAGGAGGTCGCGGCGGTGGGCGACCAAGCGCCACGTGACCTCCGGACCGACGACCGCGAGGTACGTGCGGCCGTCGAGCGTCACACGTCCGCTCACGAGGCCGACGCACTCGCGGTGGTGCTTGTCGATCTGGCGGAAGACGCCCGCGCCGGTTTGGTCCCCGTGGTTCAGGTCGCCGCCGACGTTCTCGACCAAGAGGCCGAACACGCGCGGGTCTTCGACCACGCGCGTGTTGCGCTCCCAGCTCCCCGAGTCGTCACGGCCCGCGATGACGAGCGCTTCGCCGGCGACCGGGGCGGCGAAGGACAGCGGGACCTCCGGCAGCTCGATCTCGGTGCGCGCCGTGAAGAGGCCGCCGCCGACAGCCTCTGTGACCGAACGCTCGAGGTTCGGCCCGTCGCCGAACAGGGCTTCGATCGCGACGGCGCCGCGCGTCCCGCTGCGGCCCAAATAGACCACGCCGTAGTTCGTCGAGACGCCCAACTCCGCGCCCTGGTCGGTCGAGATCCGTACGATCGGATCGGCGAGGGTCTTCGAGCCTGCGCAGCCGGCCAGCGGCAGCGCGGCGAGCGCCGCGAGCACGGCGAGGGTGAAGGTCGAACGCATGGGGAGAGGGTACCCCGGCGAGGGGCCCGATCGGAGCGGAGTGTCCCTGGGAACGGACCCGTTCTATCGGCAGAACCGACCGGCGCCTCGACCGCCGCTTCCCGAAGTCGGCATTCGGGCCCGCCGCGGGCGGGGGCCGCCGGCCGAGTTCCCGGACTCAGGACCCCTTCTGGCCGATTCCTTGGCGAGGTCGTACGCGCTCGCCTCCAACGGAGCAGTCGCGCTGCGTAGAGTTGGGTCCCGCCGAACCGGCCCGCGGAGCGCCCGCTCCCGAGCCTCGGCGCCGACCGCCAGGAACCCATTATGCGCGCTCTCTTGATGCTCATCGCCGTCGCCCTCGTGGGCGCGGGCTACTTCTTCCTCATGCCCTCGTCTGCCCCCCCGGCGGGGTCGGCGCCCATCCGCGCCGGTGACACCGCGCCCGCGACGCCCACCCCGACAGAGGGCTCCGCCGTGCTCGACGGCGTCGATGGCCCCGCGACCACGCTCGCGGGGGCCGCGGCGGCGCTGCGCCAAGTCGCGCCCGACACGGCGAGCCCCGCTGAGGCGCCCGTCGCGCGAGCGGCGTCGGCGCCCGCGACGGTCACCGGGCGGGTCCTCGATGACCTCGGTCGGCCGCTCGAGGGCGCCGATGTGTCGCTCGCCGTCACTGACGGACTCTTCAGCCGTGTCGGGCTCGCAGGCACGGACGGCGCCAAGTCTGACTCGCGCTCGAGCGTCGTGACCGACGCTGAGGGGCGCTTCGAGCTGACGCTCAGCGTGGCCGGCGATCGGCGCATGCGCTTCGGCGCGGACGGCTACGAGTGGCTCAGTCGCCAGGTCGCGGTCGTCCCGGGCGCGCAGACGGACCTCGGCGATGTCCAGCTCGCCGCCGGCGTGCGCCTCTCTGGTCGCGTGGTGGACGCGCGAGGCAACGCCGTCGCCGGCGCTCGTGTCGCCCGCCCGCGCGACAGCGATGGCAGCCTCATCATCGTCGGCCTCGAGGAGCCGGGCGACGTGCTCGCCGAGACCGGCGCGGACGGGACGTTCGAGATCCTGCGCCACCCCGCCGGACCCTGGAAGCTCAGCGCGAACCATGATCGTTTCCCGCGGGGTGAGGCGTCAGGCGACGCGCTCCGCGCCGGTGAGCGACGCGACGGGATTCTGATCGAGCTCCCTGATGGCGTGAACATCGCGGGCCTCGTGGCCGGACTGCCTGCGGACACCAAAGGGCTCATCGTGCGCGCGCGGCCCGCGCAGCGTGACCTCGGACTTGGGTCCATCCAGATCAACGGCCTCGACGACTTCGGCGGCGGCGGACGCACCGGCAAGCTCGCGGCGGACGGCTCCTTCGAGGTGGCTGGGCTGCCGCCTGCGGAGTCGTATCGCGTCGCGCTGTACGAGCGAGCCGGCGGGCCTTTTGGCGGCAACCGGCGCAGCGCAGCGGTGACGGCCGCCGCGGGGGCCCGCGACGTGCGCCTGGTCCATTCCGAGGGCGCATCCGTCTCGTTCCGCGTCGGCGACGCAGTGACCAAAGCCCCGGTCGAGAGGTTCGAGATCGCCTCGGGGTTCGGCTGGATCATGCCCGTGGACACGGCTGCTGGCGCGGCGACCAAGGACCATCCGGGCGGCCTCGCCCGCATCGAGAGCCTCTGGCCCGATGGCCAGAGCTCGAACTTCCAGGTCCAAGTCTCGGCGATCGGCTACGACGCGTTCCTGCGCAAGGGGATCGAGCTCGCCGCCGGCGCGACGATGGACCTCGGCGTGTTCGAGCTGAGCCCGCGGCCCGTCATCGAGGTCAGCGTGACGGACGACGCCGGAACGCCGATCGAGGGCGCGCGGGTGGTCCTCTCCGAGCTGCGCCCGGAGGCAGCCAGCAGCGGCGGCACGCGATCGTTCAGCGTCACTCGGCGTATCGAGGCCTCGAGCGATGGGGGCCCCGATTCGGACTCGGTCAGCTTCGGCGGTGATCTCGGGCGCGAAGAGGGGCGCACGGATCGCGACGGCTTCGCCGTGCTCAACTCGCTGCCCGGGAAGCGCGCGCGCTTGGTCGTTACCGCGCCGCGCTTCGCTGAATGGACGTCGGAGCCGTTGCAGCTGCCGCTCACGGGCCCGAGCCGCCACGACGTGGCGCTCACGGTCGGCGGCGTCGTCGTCGTCACGGTCGTCGATCGCGCGGGCAAGCCGGCCGCTGGGGTCAAGGTCGAGCGCCGGGCGCCTGCTGGTGTCTCCGCCTTTGACGTGCCGGAGTCGGGCGACGCGCCGCGCACTCTGGTCACGGACGCGGCTGGGACGGCGCGCTTCGACCATGTCGGCGTGGGCGCGCAGGCCTTCCGAATCCCGCCCAAGGCGCCCGCTGGCGGCTTCATGCTCTCGTTCGGCGACAGCGATGATTCGGACGCGGACTCGTGGACCAGTGTGCAAGTCGTCGAGCTCGGCGAGCACGCCTTGGAGCTCGCATTGCCCGCGACGTCGACGCTCGTCGGGACGGTCTTCGAGGACGGCCGGCCGCTCGGTGGAGCCAAAGTCCGCAAGGTCGAGAACGCCGGGATGCCCGGGGCGATCACGGGCGGGTTCGGGTTCATCGGCGGCGGGGGCGGCGGCGTCGCGACCGATGGCGCGGGCCGCTTCACCCTCGCGGACCTCGAGCCCGGTCGGGTCACCGTGGAGGTGAGGCATCCGACCCGCGCCATGCCGATGCGCTTTGTCCTCGAGCTCGCCGAGGGCGACAACGTCGAGCGTCTGGAGCTCCCGGTCTCCATCCTCGAGGGGCGCGTCGAGGACGCGCACGGCGCGCCCGTGGTGGGCGCGGTCGTGTCGGCGAAGCCCGAGGGCGAGGCGGACGGGCCTCGTTCGATGGCGGTCATGGTCTTCCGCACTTCATCAGGTGACGACGATGGTGACGAGAGTGTCGCGATCAGCGGCCTCGACGATTCGACGGTGGAAGCGTTGACGGACGAAGACGGGCGCTACGTCTTGCGCGGCGTGACCCCCGACATCGAGCTCGTCGTCGAGGCGAAGAAGAAGGGCTACCGCGATGCGAAGTCGGAGGCCATGCACGTCGCCCCTGGCGCTGTGCGGTCCAAGGTCGACTTGGTGCTGGAGTCCGGCGGCACGCTCGAGGTGAGGTGCGACGAGCCAGGGAGCTGGATGGCGCTCGCGCACTTCGAAGGCGAGGACGCGAAGCCCGGCCCGCCGAAGGTCGCGGTCCTGAAGGACGGCGTGTGCACGTTCAAGGACCTGGCGGCTGGGCCCTGGCGCGTCGAGGTGCGAGCGGTCACGTCGACCGGCGACCAAGCCGGCTTTGACGAGCAGACCGTCAACATCGTGAGCGACGAGACGGCGACGCTGACGTTCGAGCGCTGACGTGCGGCGCCGGGCCCGCGCCGGCCGATTGCTGTCGGGCCGCGTGCTGTCGGGCCGCGTGCGCTGCGAGGGTGAGGTGCGGCACCTCACCCTCGCACGTCGCTGGCTCAGGTCGTCAAGTCAGGCGCGCTCTCCGAGGGCGCCCTGCAACCGCAAGAGCAAGCCGCGGTCAGCGCCGTCGGGGTCCGCGACCCGCGCAGCCCCGAAGTCGTAGGCCTCGAACGGGTCCTGGTGGCGCTGCGGCAGCGGCTCGCCGGCAAAGCGCGGTACACAATGCGCGTGCAGCTCCGGCACCAAATTGCACAGCACCAGGTAGTTCACCCGCGCCGCGCCCGTCGCAGCGAGGATCGCGTCGCCCAAGCGCGCCATGTCGCCGAAGAAGCGCTCACGCGCCGCCGGCGCCAGGTCGTTGACGGACGGCACCACCGGGTCCGGCAGCAGCATGCAGCCGCCGACGATCCCGTCCGGCTGGTACTTCGCGAGGATCGCGAAGCCCGAGGGGAGGCGCGCGAGGAAGCACGGGTCCTCC